>JBPCOI010000024.1:0-29448 GCA_051000395.1 Jatrophihabitantaceae bacterium | reverse complement strand
CAGGGTGATGCCACTGCAGAGGAGGGGGGGTACCCGGCTCTCAAGCGTTGCGCTTAGCTCGCTGTTCTGGCCACGTTCCCCGACGCGCTGCTGGCTCGGGCCGGGTTGATCCTCGGCCCGCATGAGGACATCGGACGCCTGCCCTGGTGGCTGCGGCGCATCGCCGCCGGTGGCCAGGTGGTCGCGCCCGGGCGCCCGCAGCGCCCGCTGCAGTACGTCGACGCCCGTGATCTGGCGGCATGGCTGCTGTCGGGGCTTGCCGACGGGCTGAGCGGGCCGGTCGACGTGATCAGCCGGTCCGGGCACGCCACCACCCGGGAGTTGTTGGGTGCGTGCGTGGCAGTGACGGGCTCCGCTGCGGAGTTGGTGTGGGTCAGCGAGGACGACCTGGCCGCGGTCGGCGCCCAGCCGTGGACCCACCTGCCGTGCTGGGTCCCAGAACACGGTGACTTCGCGGGGTTCCTCGAGGCCGATACCTCCCGAGCCGCCGCCACCGGGCTTGTACCCCGTCGCGTGATGGACACGGTGAGCGACACCTGGTACTGGATGCAGCAAGAGGCGGCGCCGCCTCAGCGGGACGACCGTGACGTGCACGGGTTACCGACCGAGTTGGAGCACCGGCTACTGTCCCGCTGATCGCTCGCCGCCGCCATTGGGCCCGTGCCCCACGTCGATGGTCTTGCGCGACGAGGTCGGCCCCAACCGGCAGCGGCGGCTGGTCGGCGGTTAGGCGTCCCGGTATCGGTCCCGCCGCTCGGGGAGTTGCTGGAAGCCGGCTGACCTGTAGGTAGCGTCGAGGTGTCGAACGACGCCCGCTGTACGGCGTCCCGCGAAATGCCGCTAGCGAAGATCAAACAGCACGTCGTCGAGCTTGCTCGCCGTCGGTTCGCGGCCGTGCTCGACGAACCACTCCCGGCCGAAGACGAGGCGGTACAGCGGTCGCGGCAGGCGAAGGAACCACGCCAGGCTGCGCGTGGCGCCGTCGGCCGTGGTCTGGCTCGTGTGCGCCCACATCGCGGCACGCTTGTGCGCGAGCCAGCCGGTGACGTCGACGCAGTGTGTTATGCGCTCAGGCGCGCTGAAGAGCGCGTCGTACCGTGCCGGCTCGAGTTCGCGTGCGCGCGGCACTGCCCAGCTGATCATATGCAGGGCGCGCTGCAGTGCCCGGCGATCCACCGTCGCCTCCAGAACGCGCAGCGTGCCGGCAAGTTCGGCTGCGCGCAACCCGACGCGATGCACCTGGACGTGGTCGGGATGGCCGTACCCGCCGGCCGGATCGTAGATGCTCAGCACGTCGGCCGATTCCTCGTCGAGCACCTCGGCGACGCGGCGTGCGGCGCGCTCCACCACTGCGTCGGCAAAAGCGTTCTCGGCGCGCCGGGGCTGGCCGGCCATGCCGGAATCGGCATAGCCGAGCACGACGACCCTCGCGCATCCCAACGCTCGCGCCGAGCGGTGCAGCTCCCGCAGGCGCAGCGTGCCGAGCGGCTCGCCCGCGCTCAGTTCCGTGGAGACGAGCCCCGCTTCGCCTGCCGTGGCCGTCACCAGCACGACCCGATGGCCCTCGGCGGACAGCCGCGCCATCGTCCCGCCGGTGAGCAACACCTCGTCGTCGGGGTGGGCATGGAAGAAGACGATCGTCCGGCTCACCGGGACGTGGAGTCGAGTCGGCTCGCACGCAACGTTCCGGCGAGGACGCATGCCCGCTCGTACAGGGCGTCGCACTCGCGCAGCACACCCGCCCAGGTGACGGCGGGCGCGACCTGCAGGTTGTGTTCGCGCAGGCGGGCCAGCGTCGAGGCGTCGGTAGCCAGCTCGACGATGCGCCTGGTCATGTCCGCGTCGTCGCGGGTGAGCAGTCCCTCGACCCGGTCCGTGACGAAGTCGGCGATCCCCGACCGTGCGTGGGCGATGACCGGCAGCCCGGCGCTCCGCGCTTCGAGGGCCGCGATGCCGAACGACTCCAGGCGCGCCGGTGCGACATAGAAGTCCGCGTCCTCGTAGATCGTGCGGATACCCGCGTGGTCAGCAGCGCCCGCGAGCCGGACCCAGCCGTCCATCCCGGTCCGGTCGAGAAGACGTTGCAACCGGGCGCGCATCGGACCGTCACCGATCAGGACCGCCTCGAGCCGGATCCCGGCCGGGACGAGCCGGCGGGCCCGCAGCAACATTCGCAGCAACTGCCGCGGCCGCTTGCGTTCGGCGAGGCGTCCGACGTTCACGACGACGACGCGGGCCGGGTCACGCGGACGCGCAGCGACGCGCCACGACTGCGGGTCGACGCCGTTCGGCAGGACCGAGACGCGTGCGCGCGGCCCGAGTACGCGCTGCAGCGGCTCGGCCGCGACGGAACTCACCGCCGACCACGCCACCGGCCAACGTCGCCAGCGCATCGCCAGATCCGCGCCTGCGTAGAGCGGCTCGGCGTAGGCCCACAGCGAGTGCAGCGTCAGCGCGGTCGGCACCCCCGCCCGGGATGCCGATGCCGCGCTCAGAAACGCCAGTGGCGACAGGTTCGAGGCGTGGACATGGACCACGTCGAAGCCGCCGGCGAGCACGGCGTCGCGCCCCGCGCGCGTGGATTCGTACCGGATCCGGTCTGCGTCGCCGGAACGCCCGGCAGGACGCCGCACGCCGAACCCGCCCTCGTGCTCGCCCGGGTGCTCGCCGCTCACCGAAGTGATGACGTGCACCTCGTGTCCCGCGCGCTGCTGGCGCACGGCAAGATCGTGCACTTGGCGTTCGATGCCGCCCAAGCGCGGCAGGTAGCAGTCGCTGACGTGCGCAATCCTCATCGCCGCGACAGCCCTCCGATCGCAGGCCGGTGGCACCGTCCGACGCGGCGCCAGGTGACACCGCCCGGCGCGGCGCCACCTCCACCGTAGTTGGCGATGCCCGGGTCCAAGCGATCGGTGACGGGCACATCTAAGGTCAGATCCGGGTAGCGACAGCGGACGAGCGGAAGGCGCGGCGTGCACAACGAGTGGCTGGTGGTCGTGCTGAGCCTGGCCGCAGCTTTCGCGTTCGCCGCCTCCAGCTCGCTCAAGCACGTCAGTGCCGGTCACGTTCCGGACGCGCAGAGCCTGCACCCGGGAAAGCTCGGCCGCTTCGTGCTGGCGACCCTGTCGCATCGGCTCTGGCTGAGCGGCATCGGTTGTGACGTCGTCGGACTCACCCTGCAGATCATTGCTCTGCACCTGGGCGCTCTCGTGATCGTCCAGCCGCTGCTCGTCAGCGGATTGCTGTTCGCGTTGATCCTGCGCCAGCGCTTCGAGCACCACGACATCACCCGGCGCCAGCTCACCTGGGGTGTCCTGCTGACCGCGGCGCTCGCCGGTTTCGTGCTGCTCGCGTCGACCAGCCATCCCACCGCGCACGAGACCGCGGACCGGTTGCCGGCAGTCGTGGCCGGTGTGCTCGGCTTCGTCCTCGCGGCGGCCTGCGTGGTGCTCGGTCGTCGGCTGCGCGCAGCCGGACGCTCCGCCGCGCTGCTGGGAATCGCGGTCGGCATCATCTATGCGGCCACCGCGGCCCTGCTCAAGGCGCTCACCGACATCGCCGTCCGTGGACCGGTCAGCCTGCTGGAAAGCTGGCAGCTCTACGCGGTCATTGCTGTCGGTGCCGCCGGGCTGCTGCTCAACCAGCTCGCGTTCCAGGCGGGACCGATCACCGCCAGCCTGCCGGCCACCGCGACGGTCGACCCGCTGCTCAGCATCGTCGTCGGCGTGCTCGTCTACAACAAGCAAATCCGCCGTGGCCCGGGTTTGGGCGCCGTGCTCGTTCTGCTGTTTCTCCTCCTCAGCGCCGCGGTCGTCCAGCTCGCCCGGACGTCCGGCGAGCCCGAGGGCTGATCAGCGCGCCGGCCGAGCGTCGCGTTTACGCCCGGGCCTGCGCCGGGTAGCAGTCAGGTGGACGGCCGTCGCGCTCACGACCTCGCGCGCGACACGGATCGCGGGGGGAGCGAGATGAGACCGACCACCGCGCACCGGGCGCCAGCCGGCGGCAGCGCAGCGGACGTCCTGGCCCGCCAGGACCGCATCCCGGTGTGGGCGCTGCCGCGGTCCTACCTGGTCATCATCGGCGCCGGCTACTTCTTCACCTTCTACGACATCGCCGACATCGGCTACGGACTGCCTGCGATCGCCAAGCAGTTCCACCTGTCCAGTTCCGAGGGCACGTTCGTCGCCCTGTCTGTCGGGCTCATCGGCTACGCCGTGGGATCCATCGTGATCGGCGCCCTGTCCGATCGCTTCGGACGGTTCCACATCCTGTTGATCACGATCGGTCTCACCGCCGTCGGATCGTTCCTGGACGCGACCGCAACAGGTATCGCCACACTCACGCTCTGGCGCTTCGTCACCGGAATGGGCGTGGGCGCCGACCTCAACCTCGTCTCCACCTACCTCGGCGAACTCGCGCCCGCCGCCAAGCGAGGCCGGATCTCGAACCTCACCTTTCTTGTCGGCATCATCGGGCAGGCGGTTACCCCGTTCGTCGCCCTGGCGCTGGTGCCCAACTACACCTACGGCTGGCGGCTGCTGTTCGTCATCGGCGGCGTGATCGCCACCGTCGCGTTCCTAGCCCGCTTCCAGCTGCCCGAGTCACCCCGCTGGCTGGCTCTGCACGGACGCGAGGACGAAGCCGAGGCCATCGTCGCCCGGATGGAGGACACCGCGCGCGCCAAGGGAATAACCCTGCCTGAGCCGGAGGCACACGACGTGTCGCCGACCCACCGGCGGGTGGCGTTCGCGGACCTGATGCAACGGCCCTACCTGGGCCGGCTCGCGGTGCTCGTCCCGATGTGGTTCCTGTGGTACATCGGCAACTACGGCTTTCTCGGCGACAGCACCACCCTGTTCGCCGATCACGGCCACCAGCTGGGCAGCTCGATCCTCTACCTCGGGATCGGCGCGATCGGCTACCCGGTCGGGGCCGGCATCATGGCGCTGATCGCCGACCGCGTCGAGCGCAGACTGCTCATCTTCGGCTCCACCCTGGTGTGGCTGGCCGGGATGATCGTCGTGGGCACACTGGCCAGCGACGCGGTGCTCGTCGCCGGCTCGTTCCTCGCCTCCCTCGCGTTGGGCCTCTACCTCCAGGTCGCCTACACCTACACGGCCGAGTGCTTCCCGACCCGGGCGCGCGCGAGCGGGTTTGCCCTTTCCGACGGGATCGGACACGGCGGGGGAGCGGTCGGCGGGCTGCTGCTGCCCACCGTTGTCTCTTCGTTCTCCTTCTTCACCGGCTTCCTCGGGATCGGGATCACCGGTGCTCTCGCCGGTCTCATCGCCCTGCTCGGTCCCAAGGTCAGCGGACGCCGCCTCGAGCAGGTGTCCGGCTGAGCCTTGGGCACAAGCGCGGCGGCATGTCGGTGAGGGCTCGGATCGAGAGCCGTGCGTCGGGCCCCGTTGCGCTCCGACCGCATCAGACGTACAATTTCCTGTACGTCAAGGAAGGGCTCTCGATGAAGACGATGACGTATTCAGACTCGCGGGCGAAGTATGCCGAGACCCTCAACGCGGTCACAGACGACCGGGAAGAGGTCGTGATCACCCGGGCCGGACACGACGACGTCGTGATCGTCGCGCTTGACGATTACCAGTCGCTGAAGGAGACGGCCTACCTGCTCAAGAGCCCGGAGAATGCCCGGCGATTGCTGGCCTCGATCAATCGGCTCGAGCAGGGAGCAGGTACCGCTCGCGATCTGGTCGAGTGAAACTGGTGTGGGACGAGAGCGCCTGGGACGACTACGTCTGGTGGCAGGCCCAGGACCGCAAGGTACTGAGACGGATCAACGCGCTGATCAAGGATGCCGAGCGGAACGGTAACGAAGGAATAGGCAAGCCCGAGCCGCTAAAACACGGCTTCCAGGGTTACTGGTCCCGCCGGATCACCGACGAACACCGACTCGTGTACAAGGTGAGCGAAGCTGAGATCAGAATCGCGGCGTGCCGCTACCACTACGGAAACTGATGTGAGGTGCCGCGCTGCCGAGTGCTTCTTCTAGGGCTCGGACCTCTAAGGCTGGGATCGAGAGCCGTGCGTCGGTCCGCCCGCGACGGGAACGATGATGCCGTACTCATGGATCTTGCGGTAGATCGTCGCGCGCGACATCCCCAGCGCCCGCGCCGCCTGAACCTTGTTGCCGTTCGAATCCTTCAGGCTGGTCACGATGGCGTCGCGTTCCATGGACTCCAACGGACTCAACCGCCGCCGGCTCAGAGCCTGCGTCTGCGGTGGGAGGTCGGCGGCCCGGATGACTCCCGCCCGCCGGTGTTGCACGATCCCCCGCAGCACCTGGTGGACCTGCTCGACGTTCCCGGGCCAGGACGAGCGCATCAGCAGCCGCATCGCCTCCGGCGAACACGCCAGCCTGCCGTCATAGCCGAGACGAGCGAGGAAGCTGGAGACCAGCGGGCGCAGGTCGTCGAGATGCAGCCTCAGTGGTGGAACGTTCACGGTGCTCGGGAACTGGCGCAGCAAGCCGGCGAGATCGGCGTTCCCGTTCGCTTGCGTCACCGTGACCGCGACCCACGGCGGGCGCGCTCCCTCGACCGCTCCGTCGCGCCTGTGCGCCGCCCGAAGCGCGCCGGACAGCGCGCGCAGCCCGGGCCCGTCGAGGCTGTCGACGTGCCTGATGACGACGCTCTGCGCACCGTCGGCAAGCGCCGTGCGCACCGATGCCGTCCAGGTCGCATCGGCGGCCGCGTCCGCGGCATCCAGGACGGTGAGCCGCACGCCCGGTTGCCGGCGCAGCTGCACGCCACGCAGCAGGGCCAGCTTGCCGACGCCCGGCTCGCCCTCCACGACAAGCCATTCGCCCGACGCCAGAACAGCGTCCACCTCGTTGCATGCACGCAACCAGAGCGGGGCCTGTCCGACGAGACCGGGCAGCGACGGGTGCGGACCGGAGCCCCGATCGGCGACCGTGGGCGCGTCGGGCTCGCCCAGCTTCACGTGGCATGAAGGCGATCGGCGCGGGAGGAAACCCGGTCCTCGTCAAACGCGGCATCGATCTCGCGGTCGCCAAGCTCGTCGAACGCCTGCACGGCGTCGCCCACCCGGTCGTCAGCGAAGCCGACTACGCGCGCGTCGCAGCGATCTCGGCCAACGACGACGACACGGTCGGGGCCGTGCTGGCCAAGGCGCTGCACACCGTCGGCGACGGCGGGATCGTCACGGTCGAGGAGTCAACCGTGAACGGGATGAGCGTCGAGTTCGTCGAGGGCTTCGAGTACGACAACGGCTACGTGTCGCGCTACCTGGTCACCCATCCCGCCAGTCTGGAAGCAATCCTCGACGATCCGTACATCCTGCTGTGCAGCGAGAAGGTCACGAAGGTTCAGGAGCTCATGCCCTTGCTGGACAAGGTCATGCGGGCACCGCGTCCCCTGGTCGTGATCGCCGAGAACGTCGAGGGTTCGGCGCTGAGCATGCTGGTGCACAACCACGTCAACGGCGTGTTCCAGTGCGTCGCGACGAAGGCACCCGGCTTCGGTGACCGCCGGTTGCGCAAGCTGGAGGACATCGCGACGATCACCGGCGGGAAGGTCTTCAGCAAGCACTCCGGATTCAGCCTGGAAACCATGACCCTCGAGCAGCTCGGCCGGGCCAGGCAGGTACGCGTCACCGCCGAACGCACGGCGATCATCGACGGAGCGGGTTCCGCCGAACAGGTCCGCTACCGGATCACCCAGTTGCGCGCGGAGCTGGAACGGGCCACCTTCGGTGTCGACGAGGACGTGCTCACCGAGCGCATCGGGTCACTGTCCGGCAAGGTCGCGGTGATCAAGGTCGGCGCGCCGACCAATGCCGAACTCACCGAACTGCAGCACCGGGTCGAGGACGCACTGTCGGCGACTCGGGCAGCGATGAGCGAGGGCATCGTCGCCGGCGGTGGCGTCGCCCTGATGCACGCGGCGCCGGCCCTGGACGAGCTCGACGTGGACAGGGACTACGCCGTCGGGGTGGAGATCGTGCGCCGGGCGCTCACCGAGCCGACCTACCTGATCGCGACGAACGCCGGCTATTCGGGTCAGGAGGTGGTGGCAGAGGTGTCGCAGCTGGGCGTCGACGAAGGTTTCGACGCGCTCGAAGGCCGCTACGGTAACATGATCGAGATGGGCATCATCGACCCGCTTCGGGTCTGCCGTTCGGCCCTGCAGAACGGGGCATCTGTCGCCGGCCTGCTGCTCACGACGAACACGCTTATTGCCGAGGAGCAAACACCGTGGGGCGGCAGCCGGGCGCTGATGACGGAGTTCGGCCAGTTGGACGAGGGCCTGCACCAGCCGTCCCCGGATTCGAGCACGCCGCAGTCGCTGGGCCTCGGACGGTCGGTCGGGTGAGGGCAGGTGAGTTCGCCGGCACCTGTCGGAGAGCGCACGACCCCGAGCTGGCCTAGTGGCACTGACGTGCCGAAGGCCCCCCCGAACGAGCTGAGCGCGCTGGCCCGGCTGCGTGCCCGTGGCCCGGTGCGTGGTGTGGTCGCGTTGCTCGGTCCGGCGTTCGTGGCGGCTGTCGCGTACATCGACCCGGGCAACTTCGCCACGAACGTGTCGGCTGGCGCGCGCTACGGCTACGCGCTCATCTGGGTCGTCGTGGTCGCCGACGTGATGGCCATGCTCGTGCAGTACCAGTCCGCAAAACTCGGCGTGGTCACCGGCCGCGACCTGCCCGAGCTGTGCCGTGAGCTGTTTCCGCGGATGGTGTCGCGTGGGCTGTGGGTGCAGGCCGAACTCATCGCGATGGCCACCGACCTGGCCGAGTTTGTGGGCGCCGCAGTAGGGCTGAACCTCCTGTTCGGCGTGCCGCTATTTCCCGCAGGCGCGATCACGGCGGTTGTCGCGTTCCTGATCCTCGCGCTCGAGCAGCGTGGGCATCGGCGCTTCGAGCTCGCGATCGTGGGCCTGCTCGGGCTCGTGCTGCTCGGTTTCGCGTACGACCTCGTGACGGTCGGCGCTGATCCGGGCAAGATCGCAGCCGGACTGGTCCCGACGTTCTCCGGTTCGGACAGCGTCTTGCTCGCGGCGGGCATAGTCGGAGCTACCGTCATGCCCCACGTCGTCTACCTGCACTCGGCGCTGACCAAGGACCGCGTCCTGTGCCGCGACGACGGGGAGCGCCGCGAGCTGCTGCGTTTCCAGCGACTCGACGTCGTGGTGGCGCTCGGCATCGCCGGCGTGATCAACCTGGCGATGATCATCGTTGCGGCGTCACTGTTCCACCGCAACGGTGTCACCGGAGTCGACTCGATACAGGCGGCACACGCGGGACTTGGCCGGCTGGCAGGCGGTGGTGCAGCGCTCGCGTTCGCAGTTGCGCTGCTCGCATCGGGACTGTCGTCCTCGAGCGTCGGGACGTACGCGGGCCAGGTGGTGATGCAGGGCTTCGTCCGCCGTCGGATCCCGCTGTACCTGCGCCGCGGCATCACGATGCTGCCTGCCCTGATCGTGCTCGCCGCAGGACTGCCGGCCACCGACAGCCTCATCCTCTCGCAGGTCCTGCTCTCCTTCGGCATCCCGTTCGCCCTCGTGCCACTGACGCTCATCACCCGGCGCGCGGACGTCATGGGACCGCTCGTCAACCGGCGGGCCACGACGGTCGCGATGTGCGGCATTGCCGGGGCGATCTCGCTGCTCAACGCCTTCCTGCTGTACGAGACCTTCGTGCGATGACGACGCCGCCCTCGCCGAGCGTCCTGCTACGCCTGGACACCGCAGGTTCGGCCACGCTCGCGGACCTGCTCGCGACATTCGAGGAACTCCAGACCGCGCTGCGGTGTTGCGAGCGGCTGGTGTCCGAACTCGCGGAGAGCGCTGCCGACGACATCGCCTGCGAGGCGGTATGGACGATGGCCCTGATGTCCTACTGCCGCTGCTTCGCACCGGAGCGAGGCAAGGGGGCCGTGAGCCCTGAGGATGTGACAGCGGCGCTGCCGCAGGGCAATGCGCTGGAATGGCACCGGGTGCTCGTCCAGTTGCGCGAGCACTACGCCGATCCCGCTGCCAATCCCCGCGAACGGTTCTCGGTCGGGGTGGCGCAAGGGGCGGACGGCACGGCTGCCGGAGTGGGGATTACGTCCGTACGGCAGCCGATGGTGGACGACGTCACGGTGCGACAGACCGGCGCGCTCGCCTTTGCGTTGCGCAATCTGGTCGAGGACCGCATCTCTGCTCAGCAGGCGACCGTGTTCGAGGAGATGCGCGGCAGAAGCAAGGCGGAGCTAGACCGCCTTGGCCGCCTCGACATCGCCTTGCCGTAGCCGGTTTCGCGACGGCGTGCCGTCGGCCGTTCCATGGGCCGCCGGCCCTTGTTTCAGCTTTGGCTTGACGCTGACCGAACCGCGGCCCGTCCCAACCGAGGTGCTCCCGGGTCAGCTGACGCACCGTCGCCAGGGCGTTGACTCCGAGTACACACTCAGTGTAGACATTCAGTTATGACTGTTCCCCTGACGCTTCTTGGCTTGCTCGAGCGCGAGCCCAGCCATGGTTATGACCTCAAGCGCGACTATGACCTCTTCTTCGGCCGCGGCAAGCCACTGCCGTTCGGGCAGGTGTATTCGACGCTGGCGCGGTTGGCTCGCGACGGCAAGGTGGTCATGGGGGAGGCAGAGCCGGGCGCTGGACCGGACCGCAAGCGCTATGTCATCACCGAGGACGGGGCGATCGAGGTCCAGGCGTGGCTGAGCGAGCCGGTACAGCCTGAGCCGCATCTACAGACGGTGCTGTTTGCCAAGGTGGTGCTGGCGTTGATGCTGGATCGCTCCGCCGAGGGGTATCTCGATACTCAGCGGGCTGCGCATCTGCAGCGCATGCGGGAGCTGACCGAGCTGCGGCGCAGTGGCGGCGTGGTCGATGCGCTGCTGGCCGACCACGGCCTGTTCCATCTGGAGGCCGATCTTCGCTGGATCGACCTGACCACCGCCCGGCTGGGTTCGCTGGCAGAGATGGTGAAGCGATGAATGCCGTCGGCCTTCCGGATGTCCTGCCGCGTCAGGCCCGGCTGGTAGAGGCGCTGGACGTGAGCCTGTCCTTCGGGCAGACACCGGCGCTGCGAGGTGCGAGCGTGTCGGTCGCGGCCGGGGAGATCGTGCGTGATCGGGGTCGGCATCAACAGCAACGGCATCACGCTGATCCTGTCCGCGGTCATCGCCGGGCTGCTGTTCCCAGTGCTGATCTTCATCGGCGGCGCGACCCGATTGTCGGCCGCCCGCCGCGAGCAGCGTTTCGCCGCGATGCGTCTGGTCGGTGCCACGCCTCGGCAGATCTCGGTGATCTCCACTGTGGAGTCAAGCGTCGCCGCGGTTGTCGGGGTAGCCGCCGGCTTCGCCCTGTTTTTCGCGTTGCGCCCGGCACTGGCCGCGATCCCGTTCACCGGCGACCCGTTCTTCACGAGCGACCTGTCCCTCACCCTGCCCGACGTGCTGTTCATCGTCCTCGGCATCCCGATCGCGGCCGCGGTCGCGGCTCGCCTCGCCCTGCGCCGGGTGAGCATCTCGCCACTGGGCGTTACCGGGCGGGTCACCCCCGCCCACCGCGGTCCTGGCGGGTTATCCCGCTGCTCGCCGGCCTGGGCGAACTCGCTTACTTCGCCTACCTACACGACGTCGGCGCCAACAGCCGTACCCCGGTCAACACCGAGGTCGCGGCGTTCCTGTCCGGCATCCTGCTGACCATGGCCGGGCTGGTCATCGCCGGACCATGGCTGACGATGCTCGGCTCCCGGCTGATGGCGCGGCGCGCCACCCGTCCCGCGACGCTCATCGCCGGACGCCGCCTGGCCGACAACCCGCAGGCCGGCTTCCGGGCGATCAGCGGACTCGTCCTGGCAGTGTTCGTCGGCACGTGCGCGCTTGGCGTGATCACGACTGTCGTGGCCTACGACGGTGGGACCGTTGGCGTCGCGGCCCTCGCAAGGGGCACCCTCGTCGACACGTTCCGACAAGGGCCCGATCACAACACCATGCTCACGCCGGCCGACACCGCCACGTTGAACCGGCTGAGCGCCGTGCCGGGCGTCACCGGTGTGGCGACGATCCACGTCGCATCCGGCGGCGTCTCCTACCTCCGCAACGGCCAGCAGTTCGGCCCGCTGCCGGACGTTGTGTCGTGCGCTCAGCTCGCCGCCATCCCGGCGCTGGGTCGCTGCCCGCAGGGGGCGCACGCCGTGACGATCAGTCCGGACTACGGCGGCGCCATCGTCGAACGATCGAGGGCCACGATGGCAAATACCACCTGGCCCGCGGCACGGCTGACCCCCTCTCGGGTGCAACGCCTGCCCCTCGACAGCATCGTGGTCGCCACCGACGGATCGGTCGCGGCGGTCGAGCGTGCCCGAACCATCCTGGACAACGCCTATGTCCAGACGTACGCAGCACAGACCCTGAACGAAATCCGGGCCAACGGTGCGCAGAAACTCAATGGCTACAAGCAGCTGGCCAACGTCATCATCCTCACCAGCTTGCCGATCGCCGGTTGCAGCCTCGCCATCAGCGTTGCCGGCGGCCTGGCCGAACGCAAGCGCCCGTTCAGCCTGCTTCGGCTCGCGGGCGCTCCGCTCGGCCTGCTTCGGCGGGTGATCACCCTCGAAGCGGCCGGCCCGCTGATCATCTCCGCTGTCGTGTCCGCCGGAGCCGGGCTGCTCACCGCCCAGCTGTTCCTTCGGGCGCAGTTGTACGAGACGCTCCAACCCCCCAGCGTGCAGTACTACCTCGTCATCATCGGGGGGCTCGTTGCGCCCCTTGCTGTCATCGCGTCCACCCTTCCGTTTCTCGGCCGAATCACCGGTCCCGAAACCGCCCGCAACGACTGACGAAGCACGCCCAACCACAGCCTGAGTAACGCGCGCAGTTCGAACTGAGCCCCGCGATCACGCCGCGCAGCGCCCGCTCCCGCCGCGGGACCAGGGTTTCTATGCCAGGAGCTGGTCGGTGAGGATCGAAGTCAACCATTGCTCATATCTTTCGGCGGTCCAGCCTCGGTCGCACACGAGTAGGCGGTAGACCTCGGGGGAAGCGAGTGCGTGGACGATGTCGGCGGCCCCGCGCTCCCGGAGTCCGGACCGTAGCGCGCCGGCGCGTGCGAGGACCCGGGCGATGCGCCGCTGGCCCTGGTGGCGTTGTCGCGCTATCTCGGCAAGGAGCGTGGCGGCGGCTGGTTCCGATCTGGCCGCGTCTTCCAGGATGCGATGCACCGGGGCGGTGCGGGCCATCAGCTCACGTAGCAGCGCCGCAAAGCCGGCGAGGGCGTTAGTTGGGTCCGGGTTTGAGTCCAGGGCGCGGACCTGTGGGCGATCGGCCATCGCGATCGCCTGGTCGTCGCCGGCGATCGAAACGTCGAGCACGGCCTTGAGGATCCCCAGCTTTGAGGCGAATAGCCGGTACACCGTGGGCGGCGGGGTGTCGGACAGGTCGCTGATCGCCTCGATGGTCGTCGCCGCATAGCCCCGGTCGAGGAACAGCGTCCGGGCCGCCTCGACGACGGCGGCACGGGTGCGGCGGGTCCGCGCCTGGGGCGCGGCTGCTAAGCGGCTGCGAGACCCCTTGACATCTCCGTCCATGAGAGTGATAGTACCACTATCAACTCGAGAGTGTCACTTTCGTTCACCCGATCGCGACGATGGCCACGATCACCTTGCCCGGAAAGGACGAGCCATGACGAGTATCGAATCCATCATCCTGGAAGTTCCCGACCCAGTTGCCGCCGAGCACTTCTACGCAGCCGCGTTCGGCCTGGGCGGCAGACTGCGGCTACGCCCCGGCGACGCACCGACCAGCGGCTTTCGCGGCTTCACCGTGTCCCTCGTGGTCGCCCAGCCGAGCACGGTCGATAGCCTGGTCGGCACCGCCGTCCACGCCGGCGCGAGGACACTCAAGCCCCCTAGGAAGAGCTTCTGGGGCTACGGCGGCGTGGTTCAGGCACCGGACGGGGCGATCTGGAAGATCGCGACCTCGGCGAAGAAGAACGCCGGACCCGCCACCCGCGAGGTCGACGACGTCGTGCTGCTGATGGGTGTTGCCGATGTCAAGGCGAGCAAGCAGTTCTACGTCGGCCGCGGGCTGGCCGTGGCCAAGAGCTTCGGCGGCAAGTACGTCGAGTTCGACGCGGCCGACTCGTCGGTCAAGCTGGCCCTCTACAGCCGACGTGCCGCCGCCAAGGACGCCGGTGTGCCGACGGACGGCACCGGGGCGCACCGGATCGTCATCGTCGGCGGTGGCAGGGCATTCACGGACCCGGACGGGTTTGCGTGGGAGGCGGCGAGCAGAACAGGCCTGGACAGTGTCCGAGCACTGTGAGCGTACCCGCCGGAGCGGCGAATGACCGGACCCCAGCTGGCTGAGTACCTGACGCGCCGGACCTACGCCCTCGTCTCCTCCACCCGGCCCGACGGCCGGGCGCACGCCGCGGCGACGCTGTTCACCAGCTACGCCGAGGCGTTCTGACTCCCCACGCTCGGCGCCGCGGTCCGGCTCGGCAACGTCCGGGCCAATCCGTGGCTCGCGTTGTCCATCATCGAAGGGGAGCACGACACCCACGCCGCGGTGCTCACCGAGGGCCCGGCGGAGGTGCTGATCGCTGTCCCGCAGGACGTCCGGAACACCACCGAACAGCGCAACTCCGGCGCCAGCCTGGACTGGGCAACGGCCTGGCTGCGGGTGACGCCGCGGCGACTGTTCAGCTTTGCCGAGCACGCGTGGCCGGGGGTGTCGGGTAGCTCGTCACCGCGTTGACTAATCGGCGCGGATCACGCGCCTGAGAATGGAGTGAAATGATGACCAGCGTGAGTCAGGACACCGGGACGGCGACGATCAAATTCGCGGCCACGCTCGACACCATCGATGCGGCGACCGTCATGCGCCTGCCGGAGGAGTCCAGCCGGCAGTTGCCCTCGCGCGGGCAGGTGGCAGTCCGGGGATCGATGAATGGCCGTGCGTTTTGCACAGTGCTCGAGCCGGACGGTACGAAGGGCCACTGGATGAAAGTCGACCCGGCGCTGCGGCACGCGGCTCACGTCCGCGCCGGCGACAGCGTCAGCGTCACCGTCGAGGCGACGCGAGACTGGCCGGAGCCGGACGTGCCACCGGACCTGGCCGCAGCGTTGGCGGGCGCGCCGCGGAAGATCACAGACATCTGGAACGACATCACGCCGATGGCGCGCTGGGAATGGGTGCGCTGGGTCAACGCGACCGCAAGTCCCGCTACCCGCCAGCGGCGTGTCGAGGTGACTATCTCCAAAATGAACAACGGCAAGCGGCGACCGTGCTGCTTCGACCTTTCCGCGTGCACAGACCCAGCGCTGGCCAAGAACGGCAAGCTTCGCAACACGACGTAATCCCTTGTGTCCGCCCGATTGATCAACCGCCAGCGCGACGAGAACGCTGGTTACCGACGTCATTTGGCAATGAAGGCCGGTCCGCCCTGAACTCCGAATGGCTGCCTGGAGCTGCTCCGTCTTTGACTCGTGCTCACCATTGGGGCGCCCGAAGCCACGAGGTCCACTTCTGGACACTTGATCGTCAACGCGCTGCCGAGCCACCCGTCCCACAGGGGTTCGTCGCGGCAGGCGCGCGTCGGGGTAGAGGCATATCAGGCGACGAGCCGTGCGCCGAGAATAATCGGGCCCATGGCAGCAAGGATCGGCAACGTGGCCTTCGACTGCGGAGACGTCCTGACCGTCGCCCGCTTCTGGTCAGCCGTCCTCGGCCGGCCGATCGACGACGACAGCAATGCCGAGTTCGCCACGATCGGCGGCTCCGACGTCGAGCGAGCAGAACCCGCCTGGTACTTCAACAAAGTCACCGAAAGCAAGCGCGCGAAGAACCGCGTCCACCTCGACATGGTCGATCCTGATCCGTCAGCGATCGACACGTTGGTCGCACTCGGCGCGACCATCGTTGGCAACCATCGCTTCGGCAGCCATCCATGGACGGTCATGCAGGACCCCGAGGGCAACGAGTTCTGCATAGCAGGGAAGAGCTTCACCGGCTGATGACCGCAACTGACTGGAGGGGACGCATGGGTGGCGGCGTTCCCGCCGCAAGCGGATGCAGAGTTGCTCCGGCATCTGACGGACGATCTCTGCCCCGTCGACCGGTAACTGCTGCCCAAGGTCAGGCGCTCCCTGATCCCCGATCGCGAGCAACGCAAGATCGAAACCAATGCGGCGATCTGCCTGACGTGCACATCGAGCAGCCGCTGTCATCGGCATGAGTGTGCGGTGGCACGCAGTTCACCGAGCGGCGGCCCGCAGATATCGGGTTCGAGACTGTGGGCGGCCGAGGAGGGGCTGGGCAGGGGTTAGGAGTGCGCCGCGAGGGCCAGCAGCTCGTCGGCTGAGTTTGTCAGGCCGTCGCCGAAGGATTGCGCTACCTGTGCCCAGCGGTCAGAGCGCGGCCGAAACGCGAGATGCGCAGCCTCGTCCACGACCCGCTGCTGGAGGTGCAGGATGCAGTCGATACGTTCGATGAGCGGGGTGAGCGTGAGCTCGGCGAGACGTTCGCGCAGCTGTCCGTACTCGCTGATGAGCGTGCCGCACGCGCGAGCAAGGTCCTGGCGTGGATCGGGATCCGTGCGACAGCGCTCAACGACCGCGACAGCCTGCGGCAGGAGTGTGGCGCCGCTGCGCGCAACGTCGCGAATAACGTCAGCTGACGTCAACATGGCCCGAAGATAGCTCGTCCAGCGTTGGAGCGGAATCGGCATTGGGCCCGTTCAGCCTGCGACGCCAGCCGTTGTCGACTCGCTCATCGGCAGAACAGGGAGTCGCTGTCATCGGCATGTCCGGATGCTTCGCGGGGGAATTTGGTGATGCTCCAGTGGGAATCGAGGCGGGTGCCAACCTCGAGCGTGCTGATGTTGTCAGTTGCGAACAGTGACGAGTTTTCGAGTGGTAGCAGCGTCGGCGAGCCGGTCGTCGAAGGATGCGAGGCGCGCACAGGCGTCTTCGGCCGCAAGTAGGACGCAACAGTCCGGCATCTTCAGGTTTGTGCTCGCTCGGAGATCGGCGAGCTTGACGGCGGTGTCGGCGGGAAAGGGCAGCTCCTGCAGCTCGAGGTCTCGCAGCGCCTCGCGGACAACATCCAGTCGGTTCTCTCGCGCTGGGACGACGAGCAGCTCGGCCAGGGTCAACGAGTTGACGGCGAAGTTGTCGTCAATCTCGCGAGCGAGGAGGGTCCCAGCGCGGCCGTGGTAGTTATCGTCAGCATCGAGGTAGGCAATCAGCACGCTGGCGTCGAGCACGATCACGCCGGCCATTCCTCGCGCAGCTGGTCCAGGTAGTTCGGCCCGTAGGCGCCGGTCAGCATGCCGCTGTGCTCGCGAAGGGCAGCAAGTCTGCGACGCCGATTTTCCTCGTGTGCCTGCTGCGCGGCGCGATGGCCTTCCAGCGCGAGCTGCACCAAGATCTGCGCGCGGCTCAGGCCGGGCCAGCGGGTTGCGGCCGCGTCGAGCGCCCGCGCCAGGTCATCGGTCTCAGTCACGAAGTGTCGCGGTCGAGTGGTCGGCATATCGCTAGTGTAACACTTACGCCGTGTAGTGCTACACCACCTGAGGCGGGCGCGCGTTTCGCCCTGACCGTCCCCACATCGAGACTGATGTCAGATACGGATTCCTATCCGGGGCGCGATCAGCGGCTCATCGCTTGCAAGCTTGGCAGACCATGATCGAGTCACTGCCCATGAAACGGGTTTCAGCTTCCCCAGACCCCTTCAACAGCCAGCCCCGCTTCGCTCTGCGCACCCGGCAGCGTGGACCAGTGTCACGATCGCAACCCCAAAGCCGCGCGGACCGCCGTCGTCGTGGCCCCACGGGTGTCTGCGCCGAATCGAGTTGAGACCACGTGGCCCGCAGGGTGCCGCCGGCTACCCGAGCCCGGATAGACACGAGTATTGTCATCAGTCAATGTCAGTATGCGTGCCTGCGGAGGCAAGATGAGAACGACGCTCGCCCTGGATGACGACCTCCTCCGGGAGGCACAACGCTTGACGGGAACCAGCGAAAAGAGCGCGTTGGTGCGCCAGGCCTTGACGGCATTGATCGAGCGCGAGAGCGCTCGCCGCCTCGCGCAACTCGGCGGTAGCGAACCAGACGTGAAGAAGATCCCACGGCGGCGGACGACGTCTGCGTGATTCTCGTCGACACCTCGATCTGGATCGACCACCTCCGGATCGGCGACTCACAGCTGACCACACTGCTGCACGACGGCCGGGTGCTCGCCCACCCCTGGGTGATCGGCGAGCTTGCCCTCGGCCACCTGACTCATCGCAGCGAGATTCTCGAGCTACTTCACAACCTGCCCCACGCGACCGCAGCCACCGATGCCGAGGTGCTGACCTTGATCGAGAGCCGGCACCTATTTGGGCTGGGCATCGGGTACGTCGATGCCCACCTGGTAGCCGCGACGCTGCTGACCGCCGGCGCGAGCCTGTGGACGCGCGACAAGATGCTTGGCGTTGTCGCCGCCAAGATCGGTCTCACCAACGACGAGGTGCCGCTGCCCTGAGCAGACACCCGTCTTCACACAGCGCGATCGGCTTGTGACCCGCAGAAGGATCTGCGTTGTATACGGTGGCTGCGATGTCCCGCGCGTCGCAGGACGTTCCGCTACGCGATGACGACCTATCCGCCGGACGGTGCGTCGGATGTCGGCCCTGGCTTGGCGCGCTACCTGCTCGGCGTCGGCGAGCGCGTCCGGTACGTCGGCGATGTCGGTGTCGCTGCCGTTGCAATCGCGCAGCGAGTGCCGGCCACCGGTGACATGCAGCAGCGTCACGCTGAGCGCGACCACGTCGTGGATCTCGCGGGGGCTCCGGCGGTCATCGCAACAGGAGGTCGCCGTGGTCGATCGTTGAACTCTTGGGGACCCAGTCGAGGTCTTCGCTGCTGGGTACGCTGAGGCCCGTGCCTTTCGGCGCGGCGGTGCCGCAGTCGGATGCGCGTGCAACGCGTGCATAGCGCGCGTCCGTGGCGACACGCCCCGGCTCCGGCAGGTGGGCAGCGGCGCAGCTCGCAGCCTGTGGGTGCGGCGGCGACCGCGCGGCGTGCAAGGTATCGCACAACAGGCTGCGGTGGGGGACGATCGTTGGTGACAGCTGGATCGAAGGAGCATCGATGACGGCTCGCGACGACATCGAATTTCTCGCCGACGTCCGCTTCTCCGAGACGACCGAGGAGGAGCTCGCCGAGCCGGGTATGCGTCCCGTGCCGCGGTGGCTGGTGCTCCTGGTGGCGATTGCTGTGGTGGCAGCCGCCGGCGCGGTGTTGATCACCCGCCACCACGCGGCGCGCGAGGCGTCGCCGGCGCCGCTGAGTTCGCCGGCACCGATCGCCGTCCGAGCGGCGTCGCAGGGCGCCACGTCGTTTGTCGACAGCCTCCTGGGCGGCGGCACCCTGTTCACGCTGCGCTTGGACAGGCTGAGCGCGTCGAACGCTCGAACCGGTCAGCAGCTCGGTGCCGCTGAGCTTTCCTTCGCCGGCGCCGGCACGTCGGCTCGCCTCGTGCTCGACGCACGCGCGCACCGTATCTGGGTCGTCGGCATGAAGACTGCGAGCACCGAGATCTTCGAGTTCGACGAGCCGACACTGCGTCTGGTCCGGGCCCTGCGCTGGCCGACGATGGTCCGTGGGGCCACCGCGCTCGACGGCTACCTCTATCTCGCCACCGATCGCGGGGTGGCCGACATCGGCGCGGCCGCGCGGCAACCACGCTTCATCCCGGGGCTGGCCGGTGCGGTGGGACCCGTGGCTGCGCGGGCCTCGTGCCGGTGCGTGATCGCGCTCGACCTGGGCTACCCGACGGACGTGTGGCGCTACGGTGCCGACGCCGGCTCGCTCGAGGCTCCCGGCAACCTGCCGCTGACCGACGGCAGCCTGGGTATCGCGGGCGACGGCGCGATCTGGATCGGTGGCTCCGGCACTGCAGCGACCCTGGTCCGGCTGGACGCAGCCACGCTCAGACCCGCCATCAGCAGCCCGCTGGCCCGGCAGCTCGGACCCGGTGCCGTCATCGTTGCGGCCGGCGAGCACGACATCTTCGTCCGCGCCACAGCCGGCGGCGATGCGCTGTGGTGCGTGGACGGACGCACCGGACGAGCGCTACAGCACTGGGCCGACGCGTCGGGCTCGGTGACCTCGCAGCTCGGATCGGCCTACCTCGTGACGACCGGATCGCCGCCTCGGCACCTGGTCCTGAGCGGCTGCGCCGGCTGATCGGGTTCATCGCCCGGAAGTCTCTGCAATGGAGCAGAACAGCGCGGTGTGGCCAAGCCCGGTGATAGGTATCACGTCGCCATTGCCCGCCCCACGTCCCGGCAGGAGAGTTCATGAGCGAGTCAACGTCGATCCCACGCCGCACCGCCCTCAAGCTAGCGGGCGCGGGCCTGGGTGTTGCCGCCGCAGGCGCGGTGCCGTTCGCGAATACAGCAACCGCCAGTGCGTCCACCGCGCCAGCGCCGGCGACGTCCGGGCAGGCGCTACCGGTCAAGGAGATCGAGGAGATCTTGCAGGCCGACGGGTCGGTCACCAACGGCGTGCTCGGTGTCGGGATCGACCGCAGCGACATCGGCCCGGTGACCCTTCGGGGGGTGCGGATCGAGCCGTCGTTCGAGGTCAACGGCGACCTGACCTTCCAGCCAATGACCGGCGGCAGTGCGTTCTTCAACGGCGACCTGCCCCTGAAGAACGACGAGATCAATCCGGTCATCGACGCGATTCTCGCGAACGGTCTGGTGTTCCAGGCCGAACACCAGCACTTCTACGACTTCGACCCGCCGGTGTGGTTCATCCACTTCCGCGGCCGCGGCGAACCGTTGCACCTGGCTCGGTCCGTACATCGGGTGTTGACGGCCACCTCGACACCGCTTCCCCAGCACTCGCCGCCACATCCGCACACACCGTTCGACAAGGAGCGGCTCAAGTCGATCCTGCACGGCTACGACGCCCAGGTCTCCTCCGGCGGTGTCGTCACCGTGTTCGTGGCGCGCCGGAACCCGATCTACATCGACGGCGCGCGCGTCCGACCGGAGACCAACATCGCGACGAACGTGTCCTTCGAGCCCCTCGACGCGCACGGGTCCCGCGCGGCCGCGGCGCCGGATTTCGCGATGGAGGCAGCCGAGATCAACAGGCTCATGGCAGTCATGCGTGCCCAGCGGTGGGACATCGGCTGCCTGTACAACCAGGAGACCGACGAGCATCCGCAGCTGTTCTTCTCTCACCAATTCAAGACCGGCGATCCCTACGAACTCGCCCGCCAGGTCCGCCGCGGACTCGATCAGACCAACACCCGGTAGCCCACCTGTCGCACCGCTTTCGCCGCTGCGTCGAGTGTGTCGGGCTGTTACGCCTGCTCGGACCGTTTTCGGGGGCAATTCGTGGTCCGGCCAGGCGTAACGCCGCGTCAACATGGCGTGGACGGGGCTGGGACCGAGCCACCGACCACAGACCCGCCACAGAACGGCCACCGACCACAGACCCGCCACAGAACGGCCACAGAACGACCACCGGACGACCACCGGACGCCATAGAACGGCCGCCGGACGGCCACCGGCTCGGCGACGGCAAGGCGAAGTGTGCCGGCTGGGGTTGTCCGGACTGCGACATAGCATCCAGACATGACGACGACGAGTCAGACGCTCACCACCGACGAACTCGAGCTTCACCGCCGCGAGCTCACCGGCTACTGCTACCGCATGCTCGGCTCGGCGTTCGACGCCGAGGACGCCGTGCAGGAGACCATGATCCGTTCCTGGCAGGCGAGCGACCGCTTCGAGGGGCGCTCGAGCGTACGGTCCTGGCTGTACCGAATCGCCACCAACATTTGCCTGGACATGCTGCGCAGCCGCACCCGCCGTGCTGCTCCGATCGAACTCGGACCAGCGTGCCCGCCCGTCGAGCAGTCACTGGCCCGCATCCTGCCCGAGGGCTCGTGGGTCTCGCCGATCGCCGATGAGCGGGTGCTGCCGCCCGAAGCCGATCCAGCCGAGCTCACCGAACTGCGTGACAGCATCCGGCTGGCGTTCATCGCCGCACTGCAGCACCTGCCGCCGCGCCAGCGCGCGGTGCTCATCCTGTGCGAGGTACTGCGCTGGAAGGCCGGCGAGGTTGCCGTGCTGCTGGACACCAGCGTGCCCGCCGTCAACAGTGCCCTGCAACGCGCCCGCGCAGCGCTGCAGGACACCGCGCCTGCCGCGCAGCCCCCGCTGGACCGCGAGCAGTCCGACCTGCTTGCCCGCTACGTCGACGCGTTCGAGCGGTATGACATCGATGCGTTCGTGGGCCTGCTGCACGAGGACGCGATCCAGTCGATGCCGCCGTACGCGATGTGGCTGCGCGGGGCGAGAGACATCGTCGCGTGGATGCGCGGGGTTGGCGCCGGATGCGCCGGTTCGCGACTGATCATTACCGCGGCGAACGGATGCCCCGCGGTCGCGCAGTACCGCCTCGATCCGCGGGCCGGTCACGCTCCGTGGGGGCTGCACGTCCTGGACATCGCGGACGGCCGGATCATCGAGATCCACACCTTTCTCGACACCGGCGAGCAGTTCGCGCAGTTCGGCCTGCCCACATTCCTGCCGGCTTAGGAGCTGGGCCCGACGAGTTTGAACTGGGCGCCCGTGGGATCGGCCGCGACCGCGAGCCGTCCGTACGGCGTGTCCTCGGCGGGCCTCACGACGCTCGCGCCCAACTCGGTCGCGCGGGCGAGCGTGGCGTCGGTGTCGTCCGCCGCGAAGTAGACCGACCAGTGCGAGGGGGTTTCTGGCGGGAGCATCCCGGACGCGTCCATGATCCCGGCGCGCGCGTGCTGGTCCGCCCCGAGCGTGGTGTAGCGGAACTCCGGCGTGTCGCTCTGCGTGTGGGTGTCCCAGCCCAGCACGTCGCGGTAGAAGGCCACGGCCTGCTCGTAGCTG
Source organism: Jatrophihabitantaceae bacterium (assembly GCA_051000395.1). GTDB lineage: Bacteria > Actinomycetota > Actinomycetes > Mycobacteriales > Jatrophihabitantaceae > JBPCOI01. Next base: position 6,542 of record JBPCOI010000024.1, on the reverse strand, counting down.
CGGGTGTGCAGCTCGAACCAACCCGGCGTGCCGTCCTGAGCGCTGACCCCGAAACCGCCGAAGGACTTGGCTTGCCAGAGCCCGATCGTGGCGCCACCGGGATCCTCGATGACCGCGGACGTGCCGAGGTCCGCGACGTCCATCACCTGGTCACGCAGGCTGGCACCGGATGCCAGCGCGGCCTCGACGCTCTTGCGCGCATCCTCCACGGCCAGGTAGATGCCCCATTGGTCGGGGAGGTCCATACCGGGCATGCGTCCCATCGCGCCGGCGACGGGCACGCCGTCCTTGAAGAACATGAAGTAGCCGCCGAACTCCGGCGACGCTTCGCCCGCCGTCCAGCCGAACAGAGATCCGTAGAACTCGCGGATGCGCTGAGTATCCGAGCTCAGCAGGTCGATCCAGCAGGGCGCCCCGGCAGGTGCGGTCATGTCGACTCCTCGTGGGTTGTTGTGATTGTCATCGGTGCAGACGGCGGCCCCGGCGCGCAGTCATCGACGATCGGCCAAGCGGTCCCGTCCGCGTCTCATCCGCCGGCCATTGCGCCGACGATCAGGTACGGCTCGGACCCGGCCACCACCGGATCCGGAAGGGGGGTGTCCGGCGACTCGTGCGAGAGGTCCTGTTCGCAGGCGAAGAAGCGTACGAAGGGGCGGCGCAGCCCGGTCTGCGGATCGCGGATCGTGCCGCGTAGCGCGGGGTATTGCTGCTCGATCGCGTCCAGCACGCCTCGTTGGGTGGGCGCCGCCTGCAGGTGGAGCTCGCGGTCGCAGTGCGCGAGTTGGCGCAGGTGAGCCGGGAGCATCACGCGGATCATCAGAGCGCCATTACGGCAGTGTTTGCGCCTCGATGGAAAGGACGGCAGGTAGATCGCGCACGATCGCCGTCCAGGTGTCGCCGGAGTCGGCGGACCCGTACACCTGGCCGCCCGTCGTCCCGAAGTAGACGCCGCACGAGGGCAACGCGTCGACGGCCATCGCGTCGCGCAGTACGTTCACGTAGCAGTTCTCCTGCGGCAGGCCGGTGGTGAGCGGCTCCCAGTCGTCGCCGCCGCTTCGACTGCGGTACACCCGAAGTTTGCCCTCCGGCACGAAGTGGTGCGAGTCGCTGGTGATCGGCACGATGTAGATCGTCTCGGGCTCGTGGGCGTGCACCGCGATCGGGAAACCGAAATCGGTCGGCAGGTTGCCGCTGATCTCGTGCCAGCTCTCGGCACCGTCATCGCTGCGCATCACGTCCCAGTGCTTCTGCATGAACAGCGTCTGCGGTCGCGCCGGGTGCATGGCCAGGTTGTGCACGCAGTGTCCGACCTCGGCGGCGGGGGAGGGGATGCCGTCAGAGAGCAGACCGGCGTTGACCGGGCGCCAGGACTTGCCGCCGTCGTCGGTGCGGAATACGCCCGCTGCGGAGATCGCGACGCAGATCCGGTCCGGATCTCGCGGGTCGATGATGATGGTGTGCAGGCACATGCCGCCGGCGCCCGGCTGCCACTTCGGGCCGGAGGCGTGCTCGCGCAGGGCGGCGAGCTCGGTCCAGGACTTTCCGCCGTCGGTCGTCTTGAACAGCGCCGCGTCCTGAACACCGGCATAGACCGTGTCCGGGTCGGTGGCCGACGGTTCGAGGTGCCAGACCCGGGTGAACTCCCACGGCCGCGGCGTCCCGTCGTACCACTGGTGCGTGCCGGGCGCGCCCGCGTAGCTGAAGTCGTTGCCGACCGTGTCCCAGGTAGCGCCGCCGTCGTCGGAGCGCTGGATCACTTGGCCGAACCAGCCGCCGGACGGGGCCGCGTACAGCCGGTCCGGGTCGGCCGGCGAGCCTGCGACGTGGTACACCTCCCAGCCCGGGAAATGCGGACCGCTGACGTCCCACTGCTGCCGCTGCTCGTCCGACGTCAGCACGAACGCCCCCTTGCGAGTGCCGACCAGGACGCGTACTCCGCTCATGCGCCACCTCCACAGCTTCCGACGAACCGGAGCCCCGAAACTCATCGGTCCCGGCCGCGGCCGCTCCGTCGATGCATCCGACGCCGCGGGCGTTGCAGAGTGTCCCGTGTCCCAGCCCGCTTGGCTAGAGCTGGGCGCGAGCGTGCTGCGCAGACCGGCGGACGATCGCAGGTTCAGCCGGCCTCGGGGTGTCGCTCCGCGGCGCCGAGGCGCAGGTGCTCGGCGTGGTAGACCGCTTCGTCGAGCAGGCTGGCGACATGGCTGTCGTACAGCGAGTACGTGATGTTGCGACCGGTGCGCTGTTTGACGACTAGTCCCATGGTCCGCAGGAGGCGTAGCTGGTGGGAGATCGCGGACTGCTCCATGCCGACGGCTTCGATCAGCTCGGTCACCGTGCAGGGCGCGTCGCGCAGCCTGGACAGGATGAGCAGCCGGCTGGGGGCGGTGAGGGCCTGCAAGGTGTCGGCGACGGCAGCCGCGCTGATCGCGTCAAGACGGGCCGGAGGCGTGTCCCGCCGTTCGACGCCGTGACCCATGCAATGCAGAATAGCCGATTGCCAGCTGTCATGAACAGGTATTCATGACGTCCTGTAGTTTGGCGGTGAAAACTCCAGCCGCAGATACCGAGGAGGTCAGCGCGTGTCATCGACCCTGTCGAGCCCACCTCGGGCCGATGCCAGTGCGGTTGCGCCGGCGTGGGGCGCGACCGCACGGCTCGGTGGCGTCTTCGCGGTGCCGCAGATGCGCTGGGCCGGTCTCGCGCTCGTGCTGTTCCTCGTCGGCGGCGGGCTGCAACTCGCCGATGCGCCCAGCTGGTCGTGGTGGGCCTTCTACCTGCTTTGTTACGCCGGCGGCGGGTGGGAGCCAGCGCTGGCCGGGCTGCGGGCCGCCCGGGCGAAGACCCTTGATGTGGACCTGCTGATGATTGTCGCGGCAGTTGTTGCTGCAGCGATCGGGCAGATCTTCGACGTTGCGCTGCTGATCGTCATCTTCGCGACCTCAGGCGCACTGGAGGCGTTGGCGACCCGGCGCACCGCGGACTCGGTGCGGGCGCTGCTCGACCTGGCACCTGAGCAGGCCAGCCGGGTCACCGCCGCCGGCGTCGAGGAACTGGTCGACACCGCGGAGCTCTGCGTCGGCGACGTGGTGCTGGTGCGCCCCGGTGAGTTGGTCAGCGCGGACGCCGAAGTCCTCGTCGGCGCGAGCGAGGTCGACCAGGCCTCCATCACCGGCGAACCACTTGCCGTCCTCAAGCAACTGGGCGACGAGGTCTTCGCGGGCAGCCTGAACGGCACCGGCGCCCTGCAGGTGCGGGTGAACCGCGTAGCCTCGGAGTCCGTCGTCGCCCGGATCGTGGCGCTCGTCGAGCAGGCGTCCGCCACCAAGGCCAAGGCCCAGCTGTTCATCGAACGCGTGGAGCAGCGCTACTCCGTGGGCGTCGTGGTGGTCACACTGGCGCTGTTCTTCGTGCCGCTCACGATGGGCGCCGCGTTGCAGACGTCGCTGCTGCGGGCGATGACGTTCATGATCGTCGCTTCTCCCTGTGCGGTCGTACTCGCCACCATGCCGCCGCTGCTGTCCGCGATCGCGAACGCCGGGCGGCACGGCGTGCTGGTCAAGTCCGCGGTCGTCATGGAACAACTCGGTCTGACCGATACCGTCGCCTTCGACAAGACCGGCACGCTCACCGAGGGCACCCCCCGAGTCGCGGAGATCCGGCCGCTTGCCGAGTCCGGGCTGACCGACAACGAGCTGCTGGCGCTGGCCGCTGCCGCCGAGCGGCCGAGCGAACACCCGCTGGCTGCTGCCATCGTGCGCGCCGCACAGGAGCGCAGCCTCGACATTGCCTCGGCGCAGGACTTCGACTCCGCCCCCGGGCGGGGCGTGTCCGCCCGCATCGGGGCCGCGGTCGTGCGCGTCGGATCCCCGGGGCTGCTCGCCGAACTGTCACCGGCTGCGGTCGGGGCCACATGTTCCGAGCTCGGCGCGGTCATCGTCGCCACCGAAACTGATGGCCGGACCGCGACGGTCGTGGTGGTGGACGGTCGTCCCGCCGGCGTGCTCGCATTGGCCGACCGCGTCCGCTCCGATGCCCGTGCCGCCACCACCGCGCTGACCCAGCTCACCGGGCATGTCCCGGTCCTGCTGACTGGCGACAATGCCGGCGCGGCAGCTCGCCTGGCCGAGGAGGTCGGCATCACCGACGTGCGCGCCGGGCTGCTGCCGGCCGACAAAGTCACCGCCGTGCGTGCCCTGCAGAATGAGGGGCGCACGGTGCTGCTCGTGGGTGACGGCGTCAACGACGCGCCTGGGCTCGCGGCCGCCGACCTGGGGCTGGCGATGGGACGGCACGGCTCGGACTTGGCGTTGGAGACCTCCGACGCCGTCATCGTTCGCGACGAACTCTCGACGCTGCCCAGGGTCATCGCCCTCTCCCGCCGCGCCCGGCGCGTGGTCAACGCGAACCTGATCATCGCCGCGACCGTCATCACGGCACTTGTGATCTGGGACCTCGTCGGATACCTTCCGCTGCCCTTGGGCGTGGCCGGACACGAAGGATCCACTGTCATCGTCGGCCTCAACGGTCTGCGGCTACTGCGCAAGTCCGCGTGGTGCAGCACAGCCACCAGACGGCCGGTGAGCCCGTTTCGCCGGGTTGGCTCTTGAACGTGGTTCGGTTCAAATGATGAGCATGGCGAAGGCGGCGACGACCAGGCCGGTGATCACCGCCAGCTCGCGCCAGGGCTGCCAAGGCGATGCCTGGATCGCGTAGGACATCGTCTTGATGGGCCCCGCGGGTTCGGGTGGGGCCGTGTCGCGGGTGAGCGGGTCGTGGAACTCGTGGAAGTACAACTGGATGAGAGTGGCGCCGCACCACAGCCCGATCAGGAAGCTCGGCACCTGGACCCCCGCCACGAACAACACAACCGCCACGGCGGCGACAATCAAGAGGCTGACCACGTCCGACACTCTCGTCGCCGAGAGTCGGTTTCCGTAGGCCCGGTCGAGGTCAGCCCGGCGGCGTCGGTACGGCAGTAGGAAGAATGCGAACTTGATCAAGATATGTAGACCCAACACAACGGCCACGACGACGGCTGCGGTTCCCATCGGCCACCCCTTTGTATTACGGTACAGTCGTGCACCGTAATAAAAGAACCGACGATCGGCAACCGACGCCTCGGGGCCGACCGCGGGATCAGGCAGCCGAACACGCGATCCTCGACGCGGCCCTCGCGTTGTTCGCCCAGGGCGGCCTGGCGGCCACGACGTTCGACGGCGTCGCCAAGCGCGCCGGTGTCAGCCGAAGCACGCTCTACCGGCGGTGGCGCACGCGTGACGACCTAATCATCGCCGCGCTGCAGTGGGTGCGCGCGCAAGGTGAGACCGGCGTCGAGGATTGGGCGGCGCGACCGTATGCCGAAGTGATGTCGATCTTCAAGACGTTGACGGTGCAGGCTCTCGCCGACGCTCGCAGCATGGACCTGCTCCGGCAGGTGACCGCCCTGCCCGACCCCAGTCCCATCAGAGAGGCCTACTGGTCGGCCGTGGTACAGCCGCGGCGGAACGCCTACACGGCCCTGGTCACAGCCGCCCGGTCGCGCGGCGAGCTGCCCCACGGAGCCGACCCCGACCTGCTTCAAGATCAGCTCGCCGGTGCGCTGGCATACCGCGCCCTGGTGAACCCGAGGCCCATCAGCAGGCGAGAAGCTGAGGACTACACGCAGCGCCTCCTCGAGAGCCTGGGGCTCCTCGCTCCGGTCATGTCGAACGCACCGCCGCACCTTCCACGGACGACAGACTCAGTCCGTAGACGGTCCCCTTGAGGGATCCTTGGTGCGCGGCGGCTCTCAGTCGACACTCGGCCACGGAGCATGGGCACCGGCCACTGGGCACGCTGTGGTTGCAGGGGTTTGCTTAGCACTGAGCGCATCTGGGGTGTTTTCCTGATCTTGTACAGTCACGCGGTTGGGTGCAGCGGGCGGTGCCCTTCGCGTCCCGTGTCGATGACCGTTTCCGCGCCTCCTGGAGTTTGCTGACCTAGGGCTGACCTAGGCTGCTTGCCCGGTGGCGCGACCTGTGAGAGGTGGCCTCGTGGCCGTAGACAACGAAATCCAGCTCGACCGACTCGCTCGTTCATTCGCCGCAGTGGGCGAGCTGATCGATGCGATCCAGCCCAGCCAGTGGTCCGCGCCGACTCAGTGCATGGACTGGACCGTACACCGGCTCATCGAGCATCTGGTCGGCAAGAATCTCGTGTTCGCCGCGGTGCTCGCTGAGCTTCCGCTGCCGCAGCGGGGTGACGGGATGCCGAGCGACCAGCTCGGCCGCGCCTATCGCGAATCGGCTGCCGTGTTGCTCGACGCGTTTGGGCAGCCAGGCGTTCTCGATCGCTCCTACCAGGGACCGCTCGGTGCCGCCACGGGCGCGGAGCGGCTGAAGATCCGCATGTACGACCTGCTGGCCCACGGCTGGGATCTCGCCCAGGCTCTCGGGCGACCGCCGGATCTGCCGGAGGATGCTGCCGAGGAGTCGCTGGCCTTCGCCCGCGCGGATGGGCGAGCAGTACGTCCCGGCGGCGGCTGTTTCGGCCCGGCCCGG
>JBPCOI010000059.1:0-20271 GCA_051000395.1 Jatrophihabitantaceae bacterium | reverse complement strand
CGCCGACCTCAAGGACGCCGATCCCACCCGCGTGCAGCTCGTCCATGTCCTGTCGCGCGAGCCGCAGGAGGTGGCGTTGTTCAGCGGGCGGATGGACGCGGCGAAGCTACGCGAGCTGCTGCCCGCGGTCTGCGACATCGAGCGCGTGGACCACTGGTGGTTGTGCGGCCCGTTCGGCATGGTCACCGACGCCGCGCTCGTGCTCACCGAGCACGGCGTGCCCCGCGAGCGGATCCACCAGGAGCTGTTCTACGTCGAGGAACTGCCCCCCGAGCAGGTGCGTCACGACGAGCCGGCGCTGGCCGGCGGCAGCGAGGTGACGGTGGTGCTCGACGGCCGCGCCAGCACCATGACCGTGGGCCGCGACACCCCGGTGCTCGACGGCGCGCAGCGCGTGCGTCCCGACCTTCCCTTTGCCTGCAAGGGCGGCGTGTGCGGCACCTGCCGCGCCAAGCTCGTCAGCGGCGAGGTGCACATGCGCCGCAACTTCGCCCTGGAGCAGGACGAGCTCGACGACGGCTTCGTGCTCACCTGCCAGTCGCTACCCGTGTCCGACGAGCTCACCGTCGACTTCGACGCCTGAGCCGAAGCGCCGCCCGCGAGGAGGACGAGCCGTGCAGGACCGAACCCCGCGCCCCGGCGACCTGGAACCGATCGAGCGCGCGTCGCTCGACGAGCTGCGGGCCCTTCAGCTGCGGCGGCTGCAGTGGTCGCTGCGCCACGCCTACGACAACGTCGGGCACTACCGGGCCGCGTTCGACGCTGCGGGCGTGCGTCCCGAGGACTGCACCGAACTTGCCGACCTGGCCCGATTCCCCTTCACCACCAAGCAGGATCTGCGCGAGAACTACCCCTTCGGCATGTTCGCGGTGCCCCAGGCGCAGGTCTCGCGTATCCACGCCTCGTCCGGCACGACCGGGCGGCCCACCGTCGTCGGCTACACCGCAGAGGACATCCGGACCTGGGCGGCGGTGATGGCCCGCTCGATCCGCGCGGCCGGCGGCCGTCCCGGCGACAAGGTGCACATCGCCTACGGCTACGGGCTGTTCACCGGCGGTCTGGGCGCGCACTATGGCGCCGAAGCGCTGGGCTGCACGGTGATCCCGGTGTCCGGCGGGATGACCGAGCGGCAGGTCATGCTGATCACGGACTTCGAGCCGGACGTGATCATGGTGACGCCGTCGTACCTGCTCGCGATCGTCGACGAGATGCAACGCCAGGGCATCGACCCGCGTACGACCTCGCTCGCGGTCGGGATCTTCGGCGCCGAACCGTGGACGAACGACATGCGCGCGGAGATGGAGCAGCGCCTGGACATGCATGCCGTCGACATCTACGGCCTGTCCGAGGTGATGGGCCCGGGGGTGGCCAATGAGTGCGTGGAGACCAAGGACGGCCTGCACATCTGGGAGGACCACTTCTATCCCGAGGTGATCGACCCGCTCACCGGCGAGGTGCTGCCCGACGGATCGCCCGGTGAGCTGGTGTTCACCTCGCTCACCAAGCAGGCCATGCCCGTGGTGCGCTACCGCACCCGCGACCTCACCCGGCTGCTGCCCGGCACCGCTCGCACCATGCGCCGGATGGAGAAGATCACCGGCCGGTCCGACGACATGATCATCCTTCGCGGGGTGAACCTGTTCCCCACCCAGATCGAGGAGCTCATCCTGCGCACACCGGCGCTCTCGCCGCACTTCCAGTGTGTGCTGCAACGCACCGACCGGATGGACGAACTCGTTGTCCGGGTCGAGCACCGCGCGGACGTGGACGCGGCTACGGCGGCCGAGGCGGGCACGGCGCTGGCCACGCTGGTCAAGAACACGATCGGCGTCTCGGTACAGGTGCTCGTGCTCGCGCCGCAGAGCGTGGAACGCTCGCTCGGCAAGATGCGCCGCGTCCTCGACGAGCGCGAAGCCCGGTAACCGCGTCAGTTGGTGCGGTAGACGACGTAGCCGTCGGCTGCGGCGAGGACGCCGCCGCGCCGGACGGTCGCCCACGTCGCGGCACTCGGACCGGTGCCGTCCGCGCGGATGATGATCACTGCGTTGCCGGAGAGCAGGTAGGCGCGCAGGTCGCGCTGCCACTTCTGGTTCTCGGGTCGCCCCACCGGTACGCCGGCGGCGTCGAGCGGTGCAGCGTCGGGACCGTAGGTGCGGCCGGTGACGTCCACCCAGTTCCGGCAGCCGTTGGCGAAGTCGCGGCTGAGCACGTCGAGCTCGATCAGGGCCATCGGCGAGTCGGACATCACGCAGCGCTGCTGGGCCACCGCGCGTGCCAGGCGCGCACCCGGGAACGCGCGCACCGAATCGCCCTGATGGACGGCGAAGACGAGGACCGCCACGGCGCTCGCGTAGGCGACGGGAAGCCACGCCCAGCGCGACAGGCGCGCGGCGAGCGCGGTGCGCGTGCGCGCCGGACCGAGCGCGGCGGCCACCGTCAGCGCCAGCGCGGGAGCGAGGTAGTCGGGGTAGAAGGTGAACCACGACGGCGCCACCACGAGCACCACCACCTGGATCACGCTCAGCGCGGCGACCAGGCGCGCACTTCGGTTGCTCCACGCCGTGGCGACCAGGGCCAGGACGACGAGCACGAACGCGGCAGCGACGAGCAGTACGACCGCGTGCGGCGGCTGCGGCACGAGCCGGTTGAAGGTGCTCAACTGCAGCAGGCGCGTGGCCGTCGTGGTCTGGTCCGGGTAGCGGCCGAGTTGCTCGGTGACCACCATGTGCCACATCTGGCTCGGTGCAAGCAGGAAGAACGGGCCGTCCAGCACGAGCAGCGTCGCCGCAGCGCCGCCGACCGCCAGGACGAGCTCTCGGCGCGGCCGCCGCGCCACGACGTGCCACGCCAGCACGACGAGCAGGAGCACCGCCCACCAGATCTTGACGCTGGCCGCCGTCGCGAACGCGGCGCCGGTCACCAGCGCGAGGTAACGGTTGCTCGAAGTGCGGGCGGTAAGGAACGCCAGCAGCCCGCACAGCACGAAGAAGTTGCCCAGCGGTTCGAGGCGGGTCAGGAACTCCGCCCCCACCGCTCCCAACCACAGCGCATAGAAGACGCCGCCGAGCAGGGTGCCGCGCCGTTGCACGCCCATCCGCTTGGCGACCAGGACGACGAGCACGGCGTTGAGCGCTCCGAGAACCGTGAAGGCGAGGCTCGCCGTGACGAAGCCGGTGTGGTCGCTCGTGAGCCGGCCCAGCCAGGCGAACGGCGCCAGCACGACGACGATCCCGGGCGGGTGCAGGAACACGAAGTCGCGGTAGGGCAGCCGGCCGTGTGCCAGGCCGTCCCCGGCCGCGTAGTACACGCTGGCGTCGTAGCCGTAGTTGCCCAGCAACCCGCCGCTGCCCAGCACGACATACAGCCGCGCGGCGAGGGCGAGCGCGAACACCAGCGCCTCGTCGGCCAGGGGCAGCGACATGACACGCCGCGCCGCCGCGACGTAGTTACTCCGGGCCGAGCTGCTGAGCGGCTCCGCCAGGCCGGGGTCGGTCACGATCTGCGACGTTAGTGGGCGCGCCGAAGCGCACCCTGGGCGCCCGCGCACGCAGCGCTGCTCCCGCGAGGCGCATGCTGGCATCGTGAGCTTCCTCGGCAAGGCCGCGATGCTGGGCGCCACGGCAGCGGCCGGGCTGGGCGGTTACCTCGGGCTGGTCACCGGCGCCGTCCCCGTCGACCTCGGCGTGGGGCGCAGGGTCCGTCCGCTGGGGCCCTTCGGCGTCGACATCCGGGCCTCCCGCGAGATCGTGTTCGACGTGCTCAGCGAGCCGTATCTGGCGAGGCAGTCGCGCGCGATGGCCGACAAGATCCACATCCTCGAACGCGGCAGTGACATGGTGCTGGCCGCGCACCGCACCGCGCTGCGCAGCCGGCTTGTCGCGACCACACTCGAGACCGTTCGCTTCACCCGGCCCGACCGGGTGGACTTCCGCCTGACGCGCGGACCCGTCCCGCACGTCGTGGAGCAGTTCCTCCTGACCGGCGAAGGGGACCACACCAGACTCGACTACGCCGGCGAGCTGGGCACCGATCTGTGGGCGCTGGGCGCCGGCTGGGGTGAGCTAGTCGCGCGGCCGTGGGAACGCGTCGTCGAGTCGACGTTCGCGGCGGTCAGGGTGGAGGCAGAACGCCGTGCGGCGCTCGCCCGCTAAGGCTCATCGGCGGCTCATCGGCTGATCAGCTGCACCTGGCCGTTCGCGGTGCCGGTGATCCAGACGAAGCGGCTGCCGGGGGAGACGGCGACGGTGTTGGGCTGGCGCACGGTCGGGTAGCGGGCGACGAGGCGGGGGGTGCCGCCGGACAGGTCGAGGCCGACGACCTCGTTGCGCGCCGTGAGCGTCACCCAAGCGGTGTCGCTGGACGCGTCGATCGCCACGCCGTAAGGCGCTCCGGGCAGCGCGAGGTGGCCGATCTGCTCTAGTGGCGAGAGGCGGTATTCGAGGACCTGGTTGCCGCGGGTGTCGGCGACGGCGAACCTGCCGCCGCTGATTGGGATGCCGTGCGTCGGTCCGCGTCCGGCCGCCACGATCGCGGTTCGCTCGCCGGTGGCGAGGTCGAACGTGCTCAGCGTGAACGCGGCGACGTCGACGACCGCGACGGAGGCGCCCTCTCCGGTGACGCCGCCGGGCTGGCGCACCCCGCTCAGCGTCTTGGTCACCAGACCGTTGCGCACGACCGACAGGGAGCTGCCGAACTCGTTGCCGACGACGACGAGTCCGCCGGCCGCGGCGGTCGCGTCGTGCGGCTGCTTGCCGACCGCGGTACTCGAGACGACCGCACCGTCGGGCAGGCTCACCTGGACCAGCTCGCGGGCGCTCTCGCAGGGCACCAGCACCGGGCCACCGGGCCCGGCGAGCTGCAGGTGACGCACGGATCCGGGCAGCGCCACGGTGTGCTCGACCGCGAGCGTGGCGGCGTCGAGCAACAGCAGCCGGTCCGGGTCGCGGACCGCGACAGCGACGATTCCGGTCTTCGCGTCGTAGACGATGCCCTCCGGCGACGCGCCAACCGCGCGCACCGTGCCCACCGGCGGCGGTCCGCCACTCGGCGCGACCGCCGGTTCCGCGGCGCCCAGGTGCGGGTGGCCCGCACCGCCACAGCCGGCCAGCGCCAGCACCAGGGCCGCCCCCGCTACCGCGAGCGCACCACGAATCCGCCGGCTCGTCATTGCGCTCCCACCGCCACACCGTCGTGGCCAGACCCTCTGAGCACGTCCCATCCCTTTCTGCGCAAGACGAACATGCACAACGCCAGCAGTGCCGCGACGAAGTAGGCGAGGCGGCTGAGGTAGGCCGAGTTGCCGAAGTCCGCCCGCAGCAGGAAGGCGAGCGTCGGCGCGAGCGCGACGGGCAACCACTCCAGCGCGCCGGACAGCACGACGAGCGCGAGCAGCAGGCCCGCGTACCAGCCGTAGGCCGGCGTCGCGATCAGCAGGGCAGCACCCATGATCACGACCGCGCCGTCCTCGGGGGCGTCCGGGTCGGCGTGCCGGTATACGAACCACGCGACGAGCGCGATGAGCACGGCGCCGACGAGCGTGTCGACAGGGTGCGGCAGCACGAATCCCAGTAGCAGCAGCCCGCCACCGCTGGTGTACTGCTCCTCCTGCAGGTAGCCGGGCAGGTAGCCGAGCACTCCGGCGCCGACGGCGAGCACGTGCGGCAGGTAGGACACCGCGACGAGCCCGGCGGCCGAAGCCAGCACGACCCACGGCCGGCGCTTGAGCATGGCCGGCAGGACCACCGCCGGGTAGATCTTCGTCGCGATCGCCGCGCCGAGCAGGAGGCCCGCGAGCGCGTTGCGCCGGATCGCCGCGACGCTGAGCGCGAGGACGGTCAACAGCACCGCGAGCCAGTCGATGTGCCCGGCGTTGCTGTATTCCAGGATCGGCAACGGGCACCACAGCCAGAGCGCGACCGTCCACGGCGGCCATCCGCGTACGCGCGCCCGTCGCCAGAGCAGCCAGCCGATCGCGATCACCCCGAGCGCGCCGGCGAGCTGCACCGGCAGGTGCTGGCCGTGGCCGCCGAAGGACGCGGCGCGGATCAGCGCGAAGGCCCCTTCGGCAACGGGCGGGTAGATCGTGTGGACGTCCGGACGGTTGATCGCGGTGCAACCGCCGGGAAACGGATGCGGGCAGGGCGAGGCGGGGAACAGGAATCCGTCGCGCAACCGCGCCAGCGCAGGTGCGTCGGGCGGGTAGCTGTACGGGTCGATGCCGGCGAACTGCACCTTCGCGTCCCACAGGTAGCGGTAGTCGTCGTCGGAGGTGGTCGTCGGCTTGCTGACCGCGATCAGTTGCAGCACGACGCCGACACCGAAGATCAAGATCACTGCCGCGCGCCGGGACAGCGCCGAGCGTGCGAGCAGCCAGGTGGCCAGCACGAACACCGGTACCGACACGCAGTACAGGACGACGGCGTGGTGGCGGTAGCCGGTGTCCTGCACCAGCACCGCGAACAAGGCCAGGTCCGCGGCGAGCACGGCGCCCAGCGCGGCACGGGTGCGCGTACTCGTCGGCGACGGCAGCTGCGTTGTCATCGGCTCAGCGCGGGAACGCCGCGAAGGTGCGGCCACCGACCGTCCAGACCTCGGGCGCGCCGAAGCCGAGCACGCCCGCGTAGCGCAGCAGGGGAACCAACCCGACGTGCGACCAGTCGAACGGCGGTCCGACGGCCGCGCCGTCGTGGCGAAAGCGGACGGTCAGCGTCTCATCCGCGCAGGAGTCGGGATGGGTCTCGACGAACAGCGTGCCGTGCGGGGCGAGCAGCGTCCGGCTGCGCCGCAGCAGCCGGTCCGGGTCGCCGCCGATGCCGATGTTGCCGTCCATCAACAGCACGGTCGGCCAGCGTCCCTCGCCCGGAATCGGTGCGAACACGTTGCGCAGGACGGCCGGCAGCCCGCGCCGCCGGCTCAGCGACACGGCGGCCTCGGCGATGTCCACACCGAGTGCCGCGACACCGCGCTCGATGAGCGCCGACACGAAGCGCCCAGGCCCGCAGCCGACGTCGAGGACCGGTCCGACGCAGCGCGTGACGACGGTCGTGTCCACGCCGTCGACCGGGCCGAGCCAGCGGGCGATGTCGAGGTTGATGACGCGGCCGTCCGCAGCATGCATGCCGAGCGGGTCGGCGGTGAGTAGCGCGCGTTCGTAGGGCCGCAGCGCACCGGCCTGCATCAGCCGACCGCCGCCGGGTCGAGGCACTGCGCGAACACGTGCGCGAATTCAGTGTCCGGAGCCGAAGCGGCCACCTGCGCCGCGGTGTCGATCGTGTCCACGTCGGTCAGTTCGTCGAGCAGTTGCACGCGCAGCCCGAGCTGCTCGAGGCGGTGCAGTTGCTCGCTGCCGGTGCGGGGACTCGACATCGTGATTCCGAGGACCGCGCGCGCCGCGACGCCGGGGACGCGCAACCCGAGGGCCCAGTAGCCGCCGTCGCTGGCCGGCCCGAGGCACGCGTCAAAGGCGCGGGCGTCGAAGGCGGCGAGCTGCCCGGCGCTCACCTGCGGCGTGTCCATGCCGACGAGCAGGGCCGGTCCGGGGCCCGCGTGCCCGAACGCGGCCGCGATGCGCACGTCCAGGCCCCCGCGGGGCTGGGTGCACGCCGTCCAGTTCGCGGGCAGCCAGCCGTTGGTGGGGCCGTCGAAGGCGAGCAGGTGCGTCCGCGCGGGCACGGTGGCGGTGACGCGCAACGTGTCCGACAGTGCCGCGGCCGCGACGCACGCGGCCTGCTCCGGTCGCAGTGGCGGGCTAAGCCGCGTCTTGACGCGCCCGGGTACCGGTTGCTTCGCGAGGACGATGACGCTCGCGATCACCGCGCCAGCACCGCGCTCATGTCGCGGATCGCCCGGACGGTGCCCCCGAGCGTGCCGGTGACCTTGGAGCGGCCGGTGCGTGGGGAGTAGGCGACGTCGACCTGCTCGATGCGCCAGCCGGCGCGCGCGGCGAGCACGACCGTCTCGACGGGATAGCCGCAGCGTCGTTCGCTCAGGCCGAGCTGTAGCAGCGCCTCGCGCCGTGCGAGGCGAAGGGGGCCGATGTCGCGCAACGACACGCCGGTGCGCCGGCGCACCCGTCGCGCGAGTTCGCGGTTGGCCAGCCTCGCGTGCGTCGGCCAGGCGCCGCGGGTCACGGGGCGGCGGCGGCCCACCGCCAGGTCCGCGCCATCCCGCACCGCCGCCAGCAGGCGCAGCACGTCGCACGGGTCGAGAGAAGCGTCACAGTCGCAGAACGCGACGAACTCGGCCTCGGCGGCGAGCAGGCCCGCGTGGCAGGCCGCTCCGTAGCCGCGCTCGGCGCAGTCCACGATGTGGGCACCGAGACCGCGGGCCAGCTCGGCCGAGCCGTCCGTCGACGCGTTGTCGACGACGATTGCCCTTGCGTTGTCAGGGATCCGGCTCATTACCCAGGGAATGGCGCCAGCCTCGTCCAGGCAGGGCAACACGATGTCCACCGTCGGATACACGTGACCGACATTACCCGGCGACCCGGCGCTCGAAACCCTTGTGAAACAACAACGTCCGACCTGTTCACGAGAACCGGAATTGCGTGAAACCGATGCGCATCCGGCTTACGAACTAGCTCATTACCAGCACCTACGTAGGAGGAAACACCATGCGAAAGATCGTAAAGGCGATCGTGGGCATAACCGCGGCCGGCGTGCTCGCCACGTCCGTGGCCGCGTGCAGCTCCTCGTCCACATCGGTCAAGCCGGTGGCCAAGATCGACAGCCTGACCGGGCAGAGCACCTCGGTGGCGCTCGACGCAGGCTTCGCGAACGCCCTGACCACGCTGAAGCTGACGCCAGGCCTGGTGGGCACCGCAACCATGCCGCAGAAGGGCACGCTGACCTTCCCGATCACCGGTGGCCACGTCACGGTCTACCCCAAGGGCAAGGTCACGCCGTACGTGCAGGGCGACATCAAGCACGACGGCAGCGGCCTGTCGCTGACCGGCGGGTCCACCAAGGTCGAGCTGACCAACTTCGAGATCGACCCGGGCAACAACTCAAAGCTCTACGGTGACGTCTCGGTCAACGGCGCGAGCAAAGCCAAGCACGCCGACCTGTTCACCCTCGACGGCAGCACCCTCAAGCCGATCACCGTCTCGGGCAACGTCGCGACCCTGACCGGCACCCGGGTGCTCGTCTCCGCGACGGCCGCCGGCCTGCTGGACAAGGTGTTCAAGACCACCGCGGTCAAGGCGGGCCTGCTCGTGGGCGTCGCGACCCTGCTGGTGAACCTGAAGTAGGCACGTCACACCCGCGGCGAATCCGCGAATGCAGCGGGCGACCACATGACGCACACACGTCGCGTGGTCGCCCGTTGCTGTGCCGGCACCGCCGCCCCGAGCGGGGCGTGGCGGGGGATGGGTCCGCGTGCCGGCTCCGCCACCGGCGCGGCACGCGCCCGCCACGCCCCCTACCTCTCGCGAGTTGCCCGCACGCTCGCCTCCGCAGCCGCGCTGCGCGCTAGGTTGCCGGATACGCGACGCAGCACGACGACCGCGGCAGCCGGTTTCGACCGGGACCACGGACTGCCGCGCAGACCAGGATTGGACGAGATGCCATGGCGCCTGAGGACGAGCCGGTGATCCCGGCCGGCGCGACGAGCCGGCGGGCCCGCGCCTGGCAGCAGATGGCCGAGCACCCGCCGCCCGGGCCGTTTCGCCGGGGCTTCTGGCGCAGCCCGGTGCGCGGACCGTGGTTGACCGCCGTGTTCGGCCTCGTGCTGCTGGTCGGCATCACGATCGTGTTCGTCACCGGCCTGCTGTCCTACGCCGCCTACAACCCGAACCTGCACGGCAACGACACGACGCCGGACAAGGGCCTGTTGGGGTTCTATCTGTTCAGCTGGCCGACCCATCCGCACTGGCTCTACCGTGTGACGCAGGGCGTGCACGTGACGCTCGGGCTGGTGCTGATCCCGGTGCTGCTCGCCAAGCTGTGGTCGGTCATCCCGAAGCTGTTCGAGTGGCCCCCCGTGAAGTCCCCGGCGCAGCTGCTCGAACGCCTCTCACTGCTGCTGCTCGTCGGGGGAGCGGTCTTCGAGTTCGTCACCGGCGTGCTGAACATCCAGTACTTCTACGTCTTCCCCGGCTCCTTCTACACCCTGCACCTCTACGGCGCCTGGGTGTTCATCGCCGCGTTCGTCGTGCACGTCGCGCTGAAGTTCCCGCGGATGCGAAGCGCACTGCGCAGCCGCCGCCTGCGTGACGAACTGCGCATCGACACCGCCCACACCGAGCCGGAACCGGCGGACCCGGACGAGCTCGTCACGCCGACGCCGGACCGGGCCACCATCTCCCGGCGCGGCGTGCTCGGCCTGGTCGGCGCCGGGTCGCTCGCACTCTTCTTGCTAACGATCGGGCAGAGCATCGGCGGCTCGCTGCGCCGCACCGCCCTGCTCGCACCGCGGGGCGTGGAGCCCGGCAGCGGACCGAACGGGTTCCAGATCAACAAGACGGCCGCGCAGGTCGGCATCACGCCGGAGAAGACGGGCCCGAGCTGGCGGTTGCGCATCGAGGGCGGCACCTCGATGCAGTTCACTCGCGAGCAGCTGCTGGCCATGCCGCAGCACAGCGCCGATCTGGCGATCGCGTGCGTCGAAGGATGGTCCACCGACGACCAGACCTGGACGGGTATCCGGTTGCGCGATCTCGCCCGACTGGCCGGCGCACCGGAGGCGGGCACGGTGCGCGTGCAGTCGCTTCAGCACAACGGTTTCGGTAACGCCACGCTGCGGCAGAACCAGCTCCTCGACGGCGACAGCCTGCTGGCGCTGAAGGTCAACGGGGCGGATCTGTCACTTGATCACGGCTATCCCGCGCGGATCATCGTTCCCGACAACCCCGGCGTGCACAACACCAAGTGGGTCACCCAGCTCACCTTCGAGAGGTGAGCATGCGACGTTTCGCGCACCGCTACGGCGCCAACCCACTGCACCTGCTCGCCCTGCTCGCAAGCTTCGCGCTGGCCGGCTACGCGGCGATCCTCCTGGTGCACTCGCGACCCGTGGGGGTCGTCGTCTGGTTCGTGGGTGCCGCGATCGGGCACGACCTGCTGCTGCTGCCGCTCTACGCCATCGCCGATCGCGGCATGATGCGTGCGTCCCGCCGTCGCCCGGCGCCACTGCCCAGCGCGCCGTGGCTGAACTACGTCCGCTTCCCGGCGCTGGTCTCCGGGCTGTTGCTGCTGGTGTACCTGCCCTCGATCGCGCGGCTGAGCACCAACTACCACGCGACGACTGGCTTGTCCTCGGCCGGCTACCTCGCTCGGTGGCTGGCCGTGACCGGCGCGCTGTTCCTCCTCTCGGCTCTCGCGCTGGCGTTGCGGATGCGCCGGCGCCGTGCCGCGCTCGGCGCCGGCGAGCGGAGTCCCGAGGCCGGTGTCCACCGCGTTCCAGACACTAAGCCAGACAATGCTTGAAACACTCATCGATGCTGCACGAGCAGCCGGCAAATGCGCTTCGTCGCGAGGCGCCACGGAACCCGCGCACACCCTGCGAAACTATCTTGCGGAAAATCAGTTGCAAAGCTGGCGCCGGGGCGGTTCGTCATATATGAATAACACGTCTCTGCTGGAGGTCTCCTCTGGCAGGTCGTCGGCGGCACCGGCGCACTCGCGTCGTTGCCTTTCTTTCTGCGGAAGGTAATTCGTCGTGGCTGAACACTCTCGTCGCAATTTCTTGAAGCACGCGTCGCTGGGTGCCGCGGCCGTGGGCGCGGCGACGGTGGCGCCCGCACTCGTGGCTTCCTCAGCAGACGCCGAGCCGGTGGTGTCCGGTCCCACGCACGACGGACCGTTCGTGGCCTGGGTCAAGAACCCGGCTGCGGGCGAGATCTCGGTGCTGGTGGGCGAGAGCGAGATCGTGCACCGCGACCCGAAGCTGGCCCGCCGCCTCGCCCAGATCGCCGGGCGGGCCAAGGCCGTTTAGTCACCGTCCGTCCGTAGCCGCGCAGGAGAGGTAACGCATGTCGTCACACAAGGAAGCGCCGGGTATCGCCAACGACCCGGCGGCGGACAACACCGATGTCTACGTGTTCGTCAGCCCCGACCAGCCCGACACCGTCACGCTGATCGCCAACTTCGTCCCGCTCGAGGATCCGGACGGAGGACCGAACTTCTCCCAGTTCGGCGACGACGTCCTGTACGAGATCCACATCGACAACACCGGCGACGCGAAGGCTGACATCACCTACCAGTTCCGGTTCAACACCGTGAACACGATCCCGAACACGTTCCTCTACAACGTGGGTCCGATCGAGTCGCTGAACAGCCCGAACTGGAACCGCAGGCAGTTCGCCTCGGTCACCAGGCGCGCCAACGGCTCGAGCACGACGCTGGGCAGCAACCTGCCCTGCCCGCCGTGCAACATCGGGCCGAACTCCACGCCGAACTACGCCAAGCTCGCCGAGGCGGCCATCCACACCCTGCCCGGCGGCCGCAGGGTGTTCACCGGTCAGCGGGCGGAGGGCTTCTACGTCGACCTCGGCGCGATCTTCGACCTCGGCAAGCTGCGCCCCTTCCAGAACCTGCACCTGTCGAAGATGCCGGCCGCGCCGGGCATCAACTCGACCAAAGCTAAGAACATCCACACCATCGCCATCCAGGTGCCCAAGACCGACCTGACCCGCGGCGGATACAACCCCACTGACCCGAAGGACGCCCGCTCCACGATCGGTGTCTACGCCTCCGCCAGCCGCCAGCAGGCCCGCATCTACAACACCGACGGCACCGTGCAGAACACCGGGCCGTTCATCCAGGTGTCGCGGCAGGCAAACCCGCTGGTCAACGAGGTGCTCATCCCGCTCGGCCAAAAGGACAAGTTCAACTCCCAGACTCCCGACGGCGACGCGCAGTTCGCCAGCCACGTGGCCCACCCGGAGTTGGCCGACCTGCTGCCGGTGCTCTACCCCGGCGTGTTCCCGAACCTGGCCAAGCTCGACGCGGCCAAGACCGAGCGCAAGGACCTCGAGGCGATCCTGCTCACCGGGATCCCCGCAGGAATCATCCCGAACTTCCAGAACAGCACCACCACCATTCCGGCTGACCTGCTGCGGCTGAACATGGCGGTGCCGCCGACCACGTGCAAGCCCAGCAACCTCGGCCTGATCGGCATGGACGCGGCCGGCTTCCCCAACGGCAGGCGGGTGTTCGACGACGTCACAACGATCGAGTTGCGCGCGCTGGCCGGCGTCACCTACCCGCTGATCGACAAGAACTACAAGCCCGACGCCGCAGCGGGGGCCATCACGCCGGGACTGACGTCCAGCAACACCGACGTGAATGCCGAGAACACGGTCAACTACCTGTCGACGTTCCCGTACCTCGGAACGCCGCACGGAGGCTACTACAACCCCGGCGACAACACCCCCGCCGCCACATGAGCACCGCACCGCGTCTGGGAAAGGTCTGCTGCCATGACTGAACACTCTCGCCGCAAGTTCCTCACGCACGCCTCGCTGGGTGCCGCCGCGGTCGGCGCCGCAGCGGTCGCGCCCGCGCTGACGGCATCGGCTGCGGCCGAACCGCTTGCCGCCGGGCCGGTGCACCACGGACCGTTCCTGGCCTGGGTCAAGGACGCCAAGTCCGGGGAGATCTCCGTGCTGGTGGGCGAGACCGAGGTCGTGCACCACGATCGCTTGCTCGCCGCACGACTGGCGCAGATCGCCGGTCGTGCCCAGTAGTCCACCCGCACTCCGCGTCCGCGCAGTCCAGGAGAGGTAAAGCATGTCGTCTCACAAGGAAGCCCCCGGAATCTCGAACGATGCGGCGGCGGACAACACCGATGTCTACGTCTTCGTCAGCCCCGACAGCCCCGACACGGTGACCCTGATCGCGAACTTCGTCCCGCTGGAGGATCCGGCCGGCGGCCCGAACTTCTTCGAGTTCGGCGACGACGTCCTGTACGAGATCCACATCGACAACACCGGCGACGCCAAGCCCGACATCACCTACCAGTTCACGTTCACCACGACGCTGCGCGACCCGAACACGTTCCTGTACAACACCGGGCCGATCACGTCGCTGGACAGCCCGAACTGGAACCGGCGGCAGTTCGCGACGGTGAAGAAGGTAGCCGGGGGCACCACCACCACCCTCGGCACGAACCTGGCCTGCCCGCCGTGCAACATCGGCCCGACCTCCACCCCGAACTACGTCTCCCTGGCCAACGCGGCGATCCACACCCTGGGCAGCCGCAAGGTGTTCACCGGCCAGCGGGCGGAGGGCTTCTACGTCGACCTCGGCGCGATCTTCGACCTGGGCGTGCTGCGCCCGTTCCAGAACCTGCACTTCTCGAAGATGCCGGCCGCCCCGGGCATCAACTCCACCAAGGCGAAGAACATCCACACCATCGCCATCCAGGTGCCCAAGACGGAACTGACCAGCGACGGCAAGCCGCCGACCGATTACATGAAGCCGGCGTCGGTGATCGGCGTGTACGCCGCGGCCAGCCGGCAGCGGGGTCACATCTACAACACCGACGGCACCGTGCAGAACGCCGGGCCGTACGTGCAGATCTCGCGGCAGGCGAACCCGCTATTCAACGAGGTGCTGATCCCGATCCCGTTGAAGGACAAGTTCAACTCCCAGGCCCCAGCCGGCGACGTGCAGTTCAAGAGCCACGTGGCCAACCCGGAGCTGTCCAACCTGCTGCCGGTGCTCTACCCGGGCGTGTTCCCGAACTTGGCCAAGCTCGACGCGGCCAAGACCGAGCGCAAGGACCTCGAGGCCATCCTGCTGACCGGTATTCCGTACGGCAAGTTGAAGGACAAAAATGGCAACAAACTCCCCTTCCAGAACGTCGGAGATGGCAAGACGCTGGCCGATCTGCTGCGGCTGAACATGGCGATCGCGCCGACCACGTCCAAGCCGAGCAACCTCGGCATCGTCGGCGGGGACCTGGCCGGTTTCCCGAACGGACGCCGGGTGTTCGACGACGTCACGACGATCGAGCTGCGCGCGCTGGCCGGGGTCACCTATCCGCTGATCGTGTCGACGTACAAGCCGGATGCGGCAGCCGGCGCGATCACCCCGGGGTTGACCTCGTCCAACACCGACGTCACCGCCGAGAACACCGTGCACTACCTGAGCACGTTCCCCTACCTCGGCACCCCGCACGACGGCTACCACAACCCGTCGAACAATAATCCCGCCCCTGACCTCGGCGCGATCAACCCGACGGCCGGCGAGAACTGCCAGACTCAGGTGATCCCGCCGGTCGGCCCCCCCCAGACCGGCATCGCACCGCCGCAGCACTCGGACACGGCGCTGCTCGTCGGCGGCGGGGTTGCCCTGGCGGCGGCGGTCGCAGCCGGTGGTGCCGTGGCCCGGTCCCGCCCGGCCGCGGCGACCGAGGTCGGCACGGTGCTCACCGATGCTCCCGCGACGGACACGGCGAACGGACCGGAATCCGCTGACGAATGAGCGAGGAGAGCCAGCTCGGGCCGAGTTATGACGGCACGGTCGTTCTCGACATCGGCGGCGACGTCGGCGCGTTGATCCTGCTCGCTCCCGAGACGATGGCCGGTGACGAGATCGAGATCAGCCCGGTCGGCAGCGAGGGCCAGCGGACCCACGTCGCCATCCGCGAACGGCGCGGTGCCGGCGGCGTCCGCTACGCGGCGATCTATCCCGCCCTGCACGCCGGCGAGTACACGCTCTGGGATCTGGCGGGTAAGCCCGCCGACACCGTGCGTATCGTCGGTGGCGAGGTGACCCAGATCGATTGGCGCTGAAGCGGATGCGAGGAGCGGTCGCGGGGAAAGCCCAGCTGGCCCGTCTCGGCGCGCTGCTGCGCACCCGGCGCGGCCAGGTCGGCTTGGCCACGCTGAGCGCGGTGCTGCTCGCCGTCGGCTTGCTGCTGGTGTTCACCGGTTCGAGCGGAAGCCACCGGCTGCCGCCCAGCCCACCCACCCCGCAGGCGGCGACCGCGCCGAGCACGTCGGCGAGCGTGACCTCGTCCACGCACCGTTCCACCGCTGCGGCCGCCGCGGCGCGGTGCACCCCGCCGACGCAGTCGACCGGCACCGGTTCGACACCCGTGCACATCTGCATCAAGGCGATCGGCGTCAACTCCGATCTGCTCTCTGTCGGTCTCAACGCCGACCGGACGATGGAGGTACCGCCGCTGTCGGAGGTGGGCGAGGCGGCCTGGTACCGCTACTCGCCGGTACCCGGAGCGACCGGACCGGCGGTCGTCGTCGGACACATCGATTCGGCACAGTACGGGCCCGGGGTGTTCTTCCGGCTGAGCCAGCTGCACGCCGGTGATCTCGTCTCGGTCACCCGCGCGGATCGAATGGTGGCCGAGTTCCGCGTCCAGCGGGTGGCCGAATACCCCAAGAGCAACTTCCCCACCAAGACGGTGTACGGAAACACCAGCGACTCCGAACTGCGGCTGATCACCTGCGGCGGCAAGTTCGATCCGTCCGCCGGCAGCTACGAGGACAACATCGTCGCCTACGCGACGCTGGTCTCCCTGCGACGCGCCTAAGGCGCGCTTAGGACGGCGGTTCGGGCCGCCGGGCTCGATTGCTGGTGACGGGTGTCGCCTCGTGGCACAGATCCACGCACAGCACCCCGTCCTCGACGTAGGCGAACCATCGCAAGGTGACGCTGGTGTCGATGTCGTAGAACTTCGTGAACGCCATCGCGGAGATCACGTAGGGGCCACTTGCCGAGCGGGTCGAGGGCCGCAGCGGGTAGGCATGACCGGCGCGGGCGTCGACGGGCCGGATCCCGACGATGTGCTTGTCGCGGTCGTAGAGCAACTCGACGGCGTCGGGCGTGTCCAGCGCGACGTAGGCGGACTTGTTGAGCGAGATCGCGCCGCGCTTCTGGATGGTCACCTGTGGTTGCGACTTGAGCGGCACCAGCCCCCGGCTGAACGTCTCGAAGTCGGGCATGATCCCTTTCCTCTTCCCGGCCCCCGGGCGGTGGCGCGCGGGAACCGCGTGCCAGGTGCCCGGACGCACCCTCACTGACCATTCGCAGGCAGAGGCGGTGCCGGTTTCGCGAGTGCTGGTGGCCGATCGTTGCCCGGACGGTGTTTCGTCAGGCACCGGGAGGCGCGGGGTGCGCGATCGGGTGGTTGCTGCGATGTCCCCGCCCGACGTGCAGCTGCAGGGCACTGGTGACCAGCGGGAAGTGGCTGAACGCCTGCGGGGTGTTGCCGAGCTGCCGCCCGGCTTTGGGATCCCATTCCTCGCTGAGCAGCCCGACGTCGTTGCGCAACTCGAGCAGGCGCTCGAAGAGCGTGATGGCCTCGCGCTGGCGCCCGGCGAGATGCAAGGCGTCGACGAGCCAGAAGGAGCAGGCCAGGAACAGCCCTTCGGTGCCGGGCAGCCCGTCGTCGCAGTCAGCGGTCTGGTATCGCTTGACGAGCCCGTCCTCGGTGAGCCCGTCCTGGATGGCGGTGATGGTGCCGAGCACCCGCGGATCGGTGGCAGCCAGGAAGCCGACGCGGGGGATCAGCAGCAGGCTGGCGTCAAGCTCGGCTGCGTCGTAGGACTGGGTGAAGGTGTTGCGCTCGGCGTCGAAGCCGTGGGTCAGGACGTCGGCGTGGATGCTATCGCGCAGGGCCTCCCAGCGGTCGGCGGGGCCGTGCAGGTCGGGATGGGTGCGGATCGCGGTAACCATCCGGTCGGCGGCGACCCAGGCCATCACCTTGGAATGGGTGAAGTGCCGACGCGCGCCGCGCATCTCCCACAGGCCGTTGTCGGGCTGGTCCCAGTTGCCTTCCAAGTGCTCCATCAGCCCGACCTGCAGGTCCCAGGCGTCGTCGTGCGGGCTGATGCCGGCGTTGCGGGCAAGGGCGAGGCCGTCGAGCGTCTCGCCCCACACGTCGAGCTGCAGCTGGTCGCTGGCGGCGTTGCCGGTGCGCACCGGGGTGGAGTTCTCGTAGCCACCCAGCCAGGGCAGCTCGGCTTCGGGCAACCGGCGGGTGCCGTCCAGGGCGTACATGATCTGCAGCTCGGCGGGGTCGCCGGCGACGGCACGCAGCAGCCAATCGCGCCACGCCTTGGCCTCGGCGAGGTAGCCGGCGGAGATGAGCGCCTGCAGGGTGTAGGTGGAATCGCGCAGCCAGCAATAGCGGTAGTCCCAGTTGCGGGGGCCGCCGATCTGTTCGGGCAGGGAGGTGGTGACCGCGGCGACGATCCCGCCGGTGGGCTGGTAGGTGAGGGCCTTCAAGGTCAGCAGGGACCGCTTGATCGCCTCGCGGTACGGCCCGCGCACCGGGGTGCCGCGCTGGGTCCATTCGGTCCAGAACTCCAGCGTGTCGCGCAGGGCGTCCTCGGCGTCGACGGGCTTGGGCGGAGGTTCGTGGCTGGGGTTCCAGGTGAGCACGAACGGCACGCGGTCCCCGGGACGCACACTGAATTCGGAGACGGTGGTCATCTCCTGGCCGTGAGTCGGTGCCGGCGTGCGTAGCCGGACGCGGTCGGGGCCCGCGATCGCCTGCGTCCGGTCGCCGTGGTGACGCACCCAGGGCACCACCCGGCCGTAGTCGAAGCGCAGCCGCAACTGCGATCGCAGCTCGACGCTGCCGTGGACCCCCACCACGATCCGCACCACGTCCGGTGCGTGCCCGCGCGGCGGCATGAAGTCCAGGACGCGCACGGTGCCCTCGCCGGTGACCCATTCGGTTTCCAGCACCAGCGTGTCTGGGACGTAACGGCGCCTGGTGCACACCCCGCCGGCGGCCGGTGCCACCGTCCAGTGCCCGGCCTCCGCGGTGTCCAGCAGCGCGGCGAAGCAGGCCGGGGAGTCGAAACGGGGCAGGCACAGCCAGTCGATCGAGCCGGTGTTGCTCACCAGCGCGGCGCTCTGTAGGTCACCGAGCAGGGCGTAGTCCTCGATCCGGGTCATGGGTCTGATCGTGCCAGTAGCGCCGTCCGCCCGAGGTGCGGCGCGGTGCGGCGTAACTTGAGGCGGGTGATCGGGCGGATGCCGCGGGTGGCCAGGTGAGCGAGGTCGTCGTGCGGTTCTGGGCGGGTGCGCGCCGTGCCTCGGGCCACGCCGAGGAGAGCCTGTGCGCCGAGACCGTCGCCGGCATGCGCGCCCTGCTGGGCGCCCGGGCGGAACTGGCGTCGCTCAGCGCCGTCGTATCCTTCCTCGTCGACGGTGTGCAGGCCGGCGACGGCACCCGCCTGCACGACGGCGCCACCGTCGACGTGCTGCCGCCCTTCGCCGGCGGTTGACGCCGCCCGAGCTCAGGTGGTCAGCGGCTCGCCGTCCAGGCGCACCGAGGTCTCCAGCAACAGGGCGTGGACGAAGGCCTGCGGCAGGTTGCCGCGCAGCTGTCGCTGCTGCACGTCGAACTCCTCGGACAGCAGTCCCGGCGGCCCGCAGGCGGCGCGGTTGCGCTCGAACCAGCGGTAGGCGTCGGTGCGGTTGCCCTGATGCAGCTCGGCCAGTGACAGCAGGAACCCGCAGAGCAGGAACGCGCCCTCCGCCTCGCCCAGCGGGCGGCGGGCCGGCGCGTAGCGGTAGACGTAGCCGTCGTCGACGAGGCGGTCCCTGATCGCCTGCAACGTCGCCGTCGTGCGCGGATCGTTGGCCGGCAGGGCGCCGCGGACCGGCGGCAGCAACAGCGCCGCGTCCACGCGCTGATCGTCCGGGCTGCGTTGCCAGTACCCGTCGGGGTGCACGCAGCGCTTGGTCGTCTCGGCGAGCAGCGCCTTGGCCAGCTCGCGCATCCGGGTGGTCTCCGGGCGGGTTGCGAACCCGGCGAGCTGCCGCAGTCCGGCGACGCAGGCCAGCCGCGAGTGCGTCCACCACGCGTTGTCGAGTTCCCAGATTCCGGCCTCGGGTTGCTCCCAGCGCTTGGCGATCGTGGTGACGGCCTGGTGCGCGGCGCGCCACGAGTCCCTGTCGAGCGCGTCGTGACGCGCGGCGGCGGCGAACAGCAGCAGCGACTCGCCGACGGAGTCGAGCTGGAACTGGTCGTTGACCCAGTTGCCGCGGATGTCGGTGCCGCCCGGATATCCCGGCAACGACAGCGAGGTCTCGCCGGGGACCCGGCCGCCGTTGACGAGATAGGCGGGTTTGAGGCGCTCGCCGTCGGCCAGCAGGCGCTCGGAGACGAAGCGCACCGCGTCGTGCAGCAGCTGGTGCGGCCCGTCCGCGGCGACGGCCATACCGGCGTTAGGGCTCTCCACTTAGCCGGCCTATTGTTGAGTCGTGATCACGCTGCGCGGGGGTCGGGACTACCCGCGATCGGTGGGTGAGTTCCTGGCGTGGTTCGCGACCGACGCTGACTGCCGGGACT
>JBPCOI010000048.1:0-9301 GCA_051000395.1 Jatrophihabitantaceae bacterium | reverse complement strand
GGGACAGCACGACGCCGGTCGTCACCGGATCCCAGTGCTTGGTCTGGCCCAGGACGTCGAAGCCGGGGAATCGGTTGCGATGAGACTCAGGCGCGGCAGCGCTCACTTCTCCCGCCGCAGCACCGAGGCGAGCAGACCCATCCCACCGACGAGGGTCACCAGCAGCGGAGCCAGTAGCGGCGGCCCCATCTCCATGTTGTACCGGGCGTTGTGCCAACCGCCGGGCTTCTGCGCGATCCCCCGTGCGTGCAGGTAGGTGCCCTGCAGGCCGTTGGCCACGATCACCGCCGAGGCGAGCGGCAGGGCGGTCTTGGCCATTCGCCGGCTGAAGAATCCGGCAACCCCCGCCGCCGCGCCGACCGGGCCGAGGGCGACGGGAATCCACATCATCTTGTTGCCGAAACTCGCCGAATCGTGCTCGAAGTAGATCTCCGCCGAGGTGACCAGGGAGCCGACTGCCGTCAGCGCCGACAGGCTGCGCTCGAAGCGTCCGGTCTCGATGTTGCGCACCATCCGGTCGATGCCCTGCACCACTTGCTCCGGGCTGGTCGGTAGCTGAGGTACCGCGTCCATGTGAGTCCTTCCCCTCGCGGCCCCAGGGGCCGGTCCGTCGCACCGAGGCCTTCCCACGACGGACGCCTACGTAACATCGCAATGATTGCGCTGCGGCAAGCATATGCGCAACGATTGCGCGAAAGCAAGTGCTGGTCGATAATCATGGCTATGACCGGTGCAGAGCCGAGCACGTCCCAAGATCAGGTCACCGAAGCCCAGGTCGATGCCGTGATGCTCGCTGCCCAGGCGCTGGTCGGCGTCACCGCGCAGTCCGTGGCGGAGGTGGAGGACGTGGTGACGCTGCCGCAACTGCGCGTGCTCGTGCTGGTGTCCGGACGGGGCTCGCTGAACCTCAACGCCCTGGCCGAGGCGATGGGCATCCATCCGTCCAACGCCACCCGCGCCTGCGACCGGCTGGTCGCGGCCGGACTGCTGGAACGCCGCGAGTCCGCTGCCGACCGGCGCAACCTGGAACTCGAACTGACCCGCGCGGGATACGAGCTCGTCGAATCCATCGTCCGGCGCCGTCGCACCGCTATCGCGGCGGTGCTCGGACGGATGCCGGACAGCCGCCGTCGCGGGCTGGTAACGGCCACCAGAGCCTTCGCGATGGCAGCAGGCGAAGCCTCGACGGGAAGCGCCTGGAAGCTGGGCTGGCCCGGTTAGCCACGTCCAGTTGGACGCTCGCCCGCGACCGGGTCGCACGTCCACCCGCGACCGCCCCGACCGGCTCGCTGCGGTACTAGCGGCAGCAGCCCGGCGCTACCCCGCCGCCAGGCTGTGATAGTCCGGCGCCAGCAGCGAACCGGGAACGACGACCTGCGCGAGCCGTTCGGCGCATCGGTCCCGCAGCTCCAGCGGACTGCCGTCGGGGGCGGGGGTCTGCGACCGGCCCCGCGCCTCCCGGGTCGCCCGCATCCCCACCGCCGCGAAGCCGGCAGCGACTACGGCACTCGTCAGCGCGGGCCGGCGCTGGCTGCGATCGAAGGCTGCCAGGCCGAGCATGCTCGCCGAATGCAGCAGGTCGACCTCGACGCCGAGCGCAAGCACGGCCGCGGTCGGCGCCGGCGCGCTGAGCGCCGCCTGGGTCAGGTGCCGAGCGCCGAGGACGCGCGCCACGCGTCGTTGCGCCCGGTCCAGGCGGAGCCCCAGGACCCGACCCACAACACCGGGAACCGTCAGCTGCGCGAGGCCGTAGCCGCCGCGGACGGCGCTCAGGCCGTTCATCGACAGGCCCGGCCGCACACGAGCGCGGTGGCCGCCCCGATCAAACCAGCGCCGACGGCGGCGAGCGGCCCGTGGTGCTGGGAGGCCCACAGCTGCGCGCTGCGGGTGGTCGCCTTGGCGTCAAAGCTGCCGTGCGCGGTGTAGTCGTGCCCGTCGGGACCGTCGGCCGGATCCCACAGGTTCGTCGGGTGATCCGCCGGCAGCGGGCGATCGACCTGCTGGGAGGAGAAGCCGGTCTTGGCCAGGTAGCGGTCCAGCAGGCCGGGAGCGATCGCGTTCGCGGCCAGGGTGCCCATCGTGCTGCCGCCGACCCAGTACTCGCGGCGCTTCGGGTGGTCCGCCGCGTAGAGGACGCCGCGTGCTGCCACCTCCGGCTGGTAGATCGGGGGCACCGGCTGAGCCGGCTTGGGCAGCCGGTTGATCACCCAGTCGAACTGCGGGGTGTTCACCGCGGGCATCTGGACCATCGTCACGCGCACCTTGCTCTTGTTGTGCAGCAGCTCGCAGCGAAGCGCCTCGTGAAAGCCCTGGATGGCGTGCTTCGAACCGCAGTACGCGGTCTGCAACGGGATGCCGCGGTAGGCCAGCGCGGAACCGACGTGCACGATGGTGCCGGCGTCGCGAGGCAGCATCCGCTTCAGTGCGGCCATGGTGGCGTAGACGTAGCCGAGATAGTTGACCTCGGTGACGCGCTTGTATTCCTCGGGCTTGATGTCCTTGAACTGCGCGAAGACCGAGGTGAACGCCACGTTCACCCAGACGTCGATCGGCCCGAACTCCTCCTCGGCCTTGGCGGCAGCCGCCTCCACCTGCGCGGGATCGGCGACGTCGGTCGGGATCTGCAGGGCCTGGCCACCGGCGCGCTCGACGTCGCGCGCGGCGCCGGCCAGGCCGGCTTCCCCGCGAGCGACCAGTGCTACCTTCGCGCCGCGCGCGCCGAACGCCTGCGCCGTCGCCCGCCCGATGCCGCCGCTGGAGCCGGTCACGACGACGACCTGGCCGTGCTGGTGTGTACTCACATTGTCCTCCGATGGTGTATTGCGTCTGGTGGGTCTTGCTGGGTGCTGTTGGTGGCAGCGGTCCCTCAGTGCTGCGGCGACGGCTCGCTGAGTCGCTGCGCGGTCTCGAGCAGCAACGCGTGGACGAAGGCCTGCGGCAGGTTGCCGCGCAGTTGCCGCTGCAACACGTCGAACTCCTCCGACAGCAGGCCGGGCGGTCCACAGGCGGCCCGGTTGCGTTCGAACCAGCGGTTCGCCTCGACCTCGCGCCCCTGCTGGTGTAGCGCCAGGGCGGTGACGAATCCGCACAGCAGGAACGCTCCCTCGGCTTCGCCGAGCGGCCGCTCGTCCTGCCGGAAGCGGTACATGTAGCCGTCCCTACCCAATTCGGCCAAGGCCGACTCCAAGGTGGCCAGCGTGCGCGGATCGTCGGCGGGAAGGGCGCCGCGGATGCCCGGCAGCAACAGTGCGGAGTCGATGCGCTCGTCGCCCGGGGCCCGCTGCCAGCGGCCGCTCGGGTGCAGGCAGTCACCGGAGACGTCGGTGAGGATCGCGTCCGCGAGCCCGCTCCACGCCGCGCCCTGGCTGGCCGGCGCGTGCCCGGCGATCGCGCGCAGGCCCGCCACGCAGGTCAGCCGCGAATGGGCCCAGTGCTCGTTGTCGAGTTCCCAGATCCCGGCGTCGGCGTCCTTGCCGCGCTTCTCGATGGCGGCGACGGTGGCCTCCACGGCGCGCCAGTGTTCGGTGTCGAGCCGGTCGCGCCCGGCCGCGGCGGCGAGCAGCAGCAGCGTCTCGCCGAACGCGTCGAGCTGGAACTGCTTGTTCACCCAGTTGCCGACCTTGTCCGAGCCGCCCGGATACCCGGTGAGATCGAGGGTTCGCTCGTCGGGGACCGGGCCGCCGGTGACGGTGTACGCGGGCTTGAGCTGCGGGCCGTCGGCCATGATCCGCTCGGTGGCGAAGCGCACCGCGTCGTCCAGCAGCGGGTACGGACCGCAGGCGGCCACCGCCTGACCCGCGTAGCACTGGTCGCGGATCCAGGCGTAGCGATAGTCGTAGTTGCGGCCCTGCTCGGCGCGTTCGGGCAGGCACATCGTCGCGCCGGCGACCATCCCGCCACCGGCGCTCGTCAGGCCCTGCAGGACTGCGTAGGCGTGCTGCGCGTCCCGGTCGGCGAGGGTGCCGGTGATCGAGGGCATGGCACGCTCCCACGCGTCGGCGGTGGCCGACCAGGCACGGTCGGGGTCCGGGGGCGCCTCGGTCAGCGGCTGGTCGGAGATCTCCAGGACGAGGTCATGATGGGTGCCGTCGGGCACGGTGAGCACCGCCTCCAGTGAGCCGTCCTCGCGGGTGACCGCCGCTCCGGCGCCGGTCCAGCGCAGGTACAGCGGCCCGCACCGCGCCGTCCACGCCTGCTCGTCCCGGGAGACCCTGCTGATCTTGTGATGACCGAAGCCGGCGCGCGGGTCGAGCACCGCCCGTACCTGCGTCTTGCCGTCGACGGCACGGATTCGCCGCAACACCACCGCGGTGTGCGGATCGCCGGGGAAGGCGAGCGCATCGCGGCTCTCCAGCACCTGAGTGTTGGTCACCCAGCGGCTGTGCCAGATCAGGGTGCCCTGCTCGTAGTAACCGCCCCACACAAACGGGTGCTCGGTCGGCGTGACCGCATACCTACCGCCGCCGCCGATGAGGGAGGAGAACACCGCCTCGGAGTCCCAGCGCGGCGCGCACATCCATGCGAAGTCACCGCGCGGGCCGACGAGGATGCCGCGCTCGCCGTCGGCTAGCAGCGCGTACTCGCGCAACACGTGGGGCGGGTAGCCGGTGAGGTCCCTGGCTGCCTGGTCGGTCATGGTGATGTCCTCTTCCTGTGTCGGCTAGATTCCGGCTGCGTTGGCGTAGTACTGCTGGTCCTCGCGCCAGCCGCCCATGCCCATGCCGACGTCCTTGGTGTCGGCGACGAACTCGATCCCGGTGATCCACTTGACCATCTTGAAACCGAGCTGTGTCTCGATCCGCACCCGTACGGGTGCACCGTGCTCCACCGGCAGCGGCGCGCCGTTCATCTCGAGCGCGAGGATGGTCTGCGGGTTCGCGGCCAGGTACAGCGGGATGGTGCCGTAGAAGTAGCCGTAGCGTCCCTCGCCCTCGGTCAGCCCCTTGTCGTCCATCGCGTAGAACACGATGTGCTTGGCCGACGGTGCGGGACGCACCATCTCGACGAGACGCGACAGCGGTACCCCGCCCCACTCCGCGACTGCGGTCCAGCCCTGGATGCAGTTGTGCTTGGTGATCTGCCGCTGCTCCCCCAACGACCGCAGCTCGTCCAGGGACAGCGACACCGGGTTGGCGACGAGGCCGCCGACCGCCAGGCGGTAGTCACGAAAGCCCGTGGCCGCCAGCTGCTCGTACTCCTCGCTGGTCGGCGGATAGCCGTTGACGCGGTGGTAGGGCGAGATGTCCTCGGCGGCGAAGTGCTCGCGGGAGGTGAACAGCCGCGAGATGACACGCTCGAAGGGATTGACCATGAAGCCGAGCAGCCGCTGGGTGCGCCGCCGGTAGCGGAGCGAGAACCACGTGATCACCACGTGGAACACGAGGATCGCGAACAACCCCGCCAGCCCGATACCCAGCGCCAGGCGCCGGTTGCCGTGCGGATCGCCTAACACGATCGAGGCGAACTCCTTGGGCACGCCGTGGATGATCACCATGAACACGTGCACGACGATAAACGCCCCGAACGCGCACATCCCCAGGAAGTGCAGGCTGCGGGCGCCCTGCTTTCCGCCGAACAGCTTGCCGTACCAGGGGAATCGCGCCAGGACGGACGGCGACATCGCCGCACCGGTCGCGATCTGCAACGGCGCGAGCAGGAAGATCACCACGAAGTAGGCGAGCTTCTGCGCGGGCTCGAACGGCTGACCGGGGATCTTGGACGGGAACTCGAACCGCAGATAGCTACCGACCGCCTTGATCGAATCGGGCACGATCGACCAGTGGGTCGGGATCAGGTAGTGCCAGTAACCCGTCGCGAATACCAGGGAGACGTAGACCGCGCCGGTCAGGATCCAGAACTGGATCGTCATGAAGTGCCAGTGCCGTCCCAGGCCGAGGTTCTTGCGGCCCGGGAGGGCGACGACCGGAGACCACGACTCCTCCTCGTCCAGCGAGGACCACGGCTTGCGCGAGTCTGCCGCGAAGGTCTTCTTCGACAGGCGCAGCCATTCCCGTCCCGGCGGGCAGTCGTCTCGCCAGTAAAACTTCGGAAACGCCGACAGGACCTCCAGTCCCGACCGGAAGAGCAACAACATGAAGAAGATGTTCAGGAAGTGCGTGACGACGACCCAGTACGGGAAGAACCCAGGCATCGACCCGCCTCCTCGCTTGCGAACGCGTCCGTCCGGGACGGCGATCGCTCGTAGTCTTCCCGCAATGATTGCGCTAGAGCAGGAGTATAACCGCAATGATTGCGCTATGGCAAGCAGTTGTGGCAGACTGACGACGTGATCGCGACCGGAACAGCCCCACGCGCCGAGCAGGATCTAGCCCGCCTGCGGGCCGATCTACTGGGCGGCCGCGGCCCGGGGGCGTCGGCCGACGAGGTGGCAAGCCACACCCGGCAACGCCCGACGCTCGGAGCGGTGCCCCCGGCCGTCGAGCGGGCGATCGCCGCCGGACAGACGCGGCGGGCGCGCGCCGGCTCGCCGGTCCCGACTGGTGCCGCCTGTACGTCGCGAGAGCACCTTCGGATCGGCCTGGCCGGCGCGGCGGGGGGCCTCGTTTTGAGGTCCGTCATGGCCCACCTGCTGGGCCCGCGCCGCCGACCCGACGCTCACTGACCCCCGACCAATGACCCGACCAGAGAGGCCCTCACCGTGAACCCACCGTCCGGTCAGCAGTTCGAGATCAGCTGCGGCGACCAGCACGTGAGCGTCGTCGAGGTCGGCGGCGGCATCCGTGCCTACACCGCGGGCGAGAAGGACGTGCTGCAGCCCTATCCCGTCGACGCGATGTGCGACGGCGCGCACGGGGCGCCACTGATCCCGTGGCCCAACCGGCTGGCCGACGGTCGCTACAGCTTCGAGGGCGAGGACTACCAGGTCGGCCTGAGCGAGCCGGAGAAGCACAACGCTATCCACGGCTTCCTGCGCTGGCGGCCCTGGCAGGCGGTCGAGCAGTCCGAGGACCGGATCACGATGGCCGCGACGCTGTTCCCGCTCCAGGGCTATCCGTTCACCCTGGACGTGCGAGTCGACTATCGCCTTGACGCGAGCGGGCTGACCGTGGGGACCACGGCCACCAATGCCGGCGACCGGCCCTGCCCCTACGGCTGCGGGCAGCACCCCTACCTGTCCCCCGGCTCCGGGCTGGTGGACGAGTGCACGCTGCACCTCGAGGCGGGCACGCGCATTGTCACCGATCCCGAGCGCGAACTGCCGACTGGCACCGAATCCGTCGAGGGCACGCCCTACGACTTCCGCAGTCCCCGGCAACTCGGGGACCTGCAGATCGACTACGCGTTCACCGATCTCAAGCGCGACGGCGAGGGCCGCGCCTGGGTCCGGCTCGGGCGACCCGACGGCACCGCGGCCGAGCTCTGGGTGGACGAGAGCTTCCCGATCGTCGAGCTGTACACGGCCGACACGCTCACGCCGGACCGGCGCCGGCGCGGACTGGGGACCGAGCCGATGAGCTGCCCCCCCAACGCGTTCCAGACCGGCAAGCACGTCATCCGCCTCGAACCCGGTGCCGCCACCACCACGACCTGGGGCGTGCGCCTGTCGGGATGACGCGTACCCGCCAACCCGGCGACCCAGCTCGACGGTTTGCGCGCAGCGTCTCGAGTTGATCGGCCGCGCGCCCCGGGTGAACGCGGGCCGTTGAGCCCTCGGGCACCGCGGACTGCCTACCGCGACCTGCCCGCACAGCGGCGATAATCCATCAGCGTCGCCCCGACGAGCGATGGGCGGCGCGGGACCACCGGGCCGTCATCACCGCGCCTACGGTAAGCAGAAGCGAGAAGATTTCAGCGTCCGCAAGGAAAAACCCGCAGATGCCCACCAGTCGTCTCGAGGCGTTCAGCGACGGAGTGCTCGCGGTCATCATCACGATCATGGTCCTGGAGCTCAAGGTCCCTGCCGGTCATGACCTGGCCGCGCTGACCTCAGGCGCCGGCACGAGCCTATTGACCTATCTGCTGAGCTTCGTCTACATCGGGATCTACTGGAACAACCATCACCACATGTTGCACCTCACCGACGGCGTCACGGGGCCAATGCTCTGGGCGAACCTGCACCTGCTGTTCTGGCTGTCGCTGGTCCCGTTCAGCACGGCGTGGATGGATCAGAGCGACCTTGCCCCGACGCCGGTCGTCGTCTACGGCATCAATCTGCTCGCCGCTGCGATCGCATACGTGATCCTGCAAAAGGTGATCATTCATGCTCAGGGACCCGGATCGGCGCTCGAGCGCGCAGTGGGCAACGACCTCAAGGGCAAGATATCGCCGGTGCTCTACCTCGCCGGCATCGGCTGCGCGCTCCTGGGCCACGACCAGGTGAAGGCGTGGACCTTCGTCGGTCTCGCGTTCTTCATTGTCGTCGCCGTCCTCTGGCTCATTCCGGACCGACGCATCGAACGCAGCATCGCGACCGACCGGACACGCACCCAGCCATGACGGTCGCAGGCCGCTGAGAGAGCCGTCCCGGTGCACCCCGGCATCGCATCGCGGTGGGCATCGAGCTGCGTGTCGTATACCGAACGGGCGCTGCCGGCGGGCGGTTGAACTCCAGTGAAGTGTCCGCACATTTGTCCGTACGAATGGGGTGAGTGGCATGGCTGTGGCATCTGCTCGTCTGGAATTTCGGGTCCGGCCGGACCGGAAGGCGGTGATCGAGCGAGCTGCCGAGCTCGTGCATGAGCCGGTCAGCGAATTCGCTCGCACCGCCGCGGAGGAGAAGGCCGACCGCATCATTCGTGATCACGAGGCGACGACCACGGTTCCGGCGGGATTCTTCGACGACCTGTTCGACGCCCTCGACGCCCCGGCCAGCCCGAACGCGGCGCTTACCCGAGCGGCGCGGCGCGCCCGCGAGCTGGTCAGCCGCGACTGACGGATGGCCTACCGCTCCGAGCCCCTCGACCCAGCCCGACGCGAGGTAAGCGCCTTCGCCTGCGGCGAGGCTTCGCTCGACCTGTGGCTGCGCGAGCAGGCCATTGCGGCAACCGAACGCCGAACCGCGCGAACCTGGGTCTGGGTCGACCAAGAGGACTCCGTCGTCGGCTACTACGCGCTGGCTGCACACCGCGTGGCTCGCGAGGACGTGCCGACCAAGATCGGGCGGGGCGGGCCGACCGAGATCCCCGCTGTGCTGCTGGCTCGACTCGCCCCGTCGGCCCAGGACTCCTGAACGTGTCACCGGCCCCAAACTGGGATGATCTTCAGACGCGAGACGTGGCCAGTCCCGGGGGTTCCTTGCCGGGACTGGCATCGCTGTCAAGAAGCAGGTGAGCACCGGGGA
>JBPCOI010000040.1:0-28480 GCA_051000395.1 Jatrophihabitantaceae bacterium | reverse complement strand
GGCCTGGCGAGCGGCGGCGGCGAGGGGGCCGCCGCAGCGCGCGCAGCGGGCCGGCGTGCGGTCGCGGACGCAGGCGAGGGAAGGCACGTAGCCGCGCCGCGGGACCTGGACCAGCACGGGGTGCCCGGCCGCGAGCGCAGACGTGGTGGTGCGCCACGCCAGGCTCGGCAACCGCGCCGCTGCCGCACCGGGGTCGCGGGCCAGCTCCACGTCGTCACCGGTCGCCACCACCCGCGGCGCCGCCGCGCGCACCACCCTCCGCTCGGCGACGATCTCGCGGGCCCAACCGGACTCGACGAGCAGCTGCGCCTCGGCAGTGCGGGCGTGGGCGCCGAGCAGCAGTGCCGCGCCGGTCAGCGAGGAGCGCAGCACCAGCACGTCACGGGTGTGCGCGTACGGCGCACGCGGTTCGTCGTAGAGATCGTCGCCGTCGTCCCAGACGGCCAGCAGGCCCAGCTCCGCGACCGGCGCGTAGGCCGCAGCGCGAGTGCCCGCCACGATCCGG
This sequence comes from Jatrophihabitantaceae bacterium, assembly GCA_051000395.1. Taxonomy (GTDB): domain Bacteria; phylum Actinomycetota; class Actinomycetes; order Mycobacteriales; family Jatrophihabitantaceae; genus JBPCOI01. Next base: position 27,975 of record JBPCOI010000040.1, on the reverse strand, counting down.
ACCGCGCCGCGACGCACGGCCAGCCAGCGGCGGTAGCGCTCGGCCGGCCCCAGGTCGGCCGACAGCGCGACGTGCCGCCCCGCGCCGAGGCTCACGCTCAACGCGGCATCGAGCCGGGCCAGGTCGCGGGCGTCGGGCACGACGAGGATCGCGCCGCGTCCGCTCGCCGCCGCCGCACCGGCCGCCTCGGCCAGCCGCTGCGGCCACTGCTCGCCTGGAAGCGCCGACCACACCGCCCGCGCCGACCTGCCCGCCGCGATCGCGCTCAGGAAGGCAGGGCCGGACCGGTACCGCTCGAAACCGCTGCGCTCCGGCGCCGTCGGTCGCGGCTGCGCCTCGGTGCTCGACTTCTCGGCCGTGGCGTGACGCGACGGCACGCCGAGGCGCACCACGTCGACGAAGCTGCCCGCCCAGCGGTCGGCGACGGCCCGGAACAGCGCGGTCGTCTCCGCGGTGAGCACCGGTTCGACGCCCACCGCCCGTTCGACGTAGGCCAGCACGCCGCCGTGCTCGCTGACCGCGCGTCGTTGCAGCACGTAGCCGTCCACCAGGCGTCCCGCGAAGCGCACCCGCACCCGTGAACCGGCCTGCACGTCGGCGTCGAGACCCGCGGGCACGAGATAGTCGAACGGGTGGTCCAGGTGGGCCAGCGGGACGTCAACCATCATCCGCGCCACCGGGTCGAGCGCCGCCGCGACGCGCCCGGACCGGGCCGGCGCTCGGCGCTCGCTCATCCCGCAGTCCTACCAGGCCCCGCAGACCGAACCCGACGCCTGCCGGAGGCGCCAGCGAACGGCGCTGTCGCCCGAGGTAACTCGGCTACGAGGCAGCCAGCTTGGCGAGCTGCTCGGCGCGGTCGGTTCGCTCCCAGGTGAAGTCCTCGCGCTCGCGCCCGAAGTGCCCGTAGGCCGCGGTCTGCGCGTAGATCGGCCGCTTGAGGTCCAGGTCGCGGATGATCGCCGCGGGGCGCAGGTCGAAGGTCTGCTGAACGGCGTCGGCGATGCGCTCCACGTCCACCGTCTCGGTTCCGAATGTCTCGATGAACAGCCCGACCGGCTCGGCCTTGCCGATCGCGTAGGCGATCTGCACCTCGCACTTGGTTGCCAGCTTGGCCGCGACCACGTTCTTCGCCACCCACCGCATGGCGTAGCAGGCGGAGCGGTCGACCTTCGACGGGTCCTTGCCGGAGAACGCGCCGCCGCCGTGGCGGGCGTAGCCCCCGTAGGTGTCCACGATGATCTTGCGTCCGGTGACACCGGCGTCACCCATCGGGCCGCCGATCTCGAAGCGCCCGGTCGGGTTGACCAGCAGCCGGTAGCCCTCGGTGTCCAGGCCGTTGGCGTGCTCGGCGAGCACCGGACGCACGACGTGCTCCTCGACGTCGGGCTTGAGCAGCGTGTCCAGTTCGATGTCCGCGGCGTGCTGGCTGGACACCACGACCGTGTCCAGGCGCACCGGAATGCCGTCGACGTACTCGATGGTCACCTGGGTCTTGCCGTCCGGGCGCAGGTAGGGGACGGTGCCGTCCTTGCGCACGGCGGTGAGTCGCTCGGCGAGCCGGTGCGCGAGCGCGATCGGCAGCGGCATCAGTTCCGGGGTCTCGTCGCACGCGAAGCCGAACATCAGGCCCTGGTCGCCCGCGCCCTGGCGTTCCAGGGGATCCTCGACGTTCTCCCCGGTGCGCGCCTCGTAGGCGTTGTCGACGCCCTGTGCGATATCCGGGGACTGGTTGCCGATGGACACGCTCACGCCGCAGGACGCGCCATCGAAGCCCTTGCGGGAGGAGTCGTAGCCGATCTCGAGGATGCACTCGCGCACGATCGTGGGGATGTCGGCGTACGCGTCGGTGGTGACCTCACCGGCCACGTGCACCTGGCCGGTCGTGATCAGGGTTTCGACGGCCACCCGGCTGGACGGATCCTGAGCGAGCAGCGCGTCGAGGATGGAGTCGCTGATCTGGTCTGCGATCTTGTCCGGGTGCCCCTCGGTGACGGACTCGGAGGTGAACAGGCGGCGGGTCACAAGCGCTCCGTACGTTAGGCGGGTTGAGATTGCAGAGGAAGTCTATCGGGCGCCCGGGGCGCCATCCGCCGCGCTGGGCCGCGCCGCCGCCACGCAGTCCCAGACCGCGGCGGCCAGGAGGGCCTTGGGCCCGAACGCCACGCTGCACTCGCTGCCGTCGGCGCCCAGGACGAAGCCCGCGTTACCCGCAAGCCCGAACGCCTTGCCGTTCCCGACCGCGTTGACCACGAGCAGGTCGCAGCCCTTGGCGGCCAGCTTCGCCCGGCCGTGCTGCAGCACCGTTGCGGTTTCGTCACCCGTCTCGGCGGCGAAGCCCACGAACAGCTGGGCTGCCCGACGCGCGGCGACCAGTTCCGCGAGCACGTCGGGGTTCTCGCTGAGCTCGACCGGCGCGGGCGGCCCGTCCGATTTCTTGATCTTGTAGCCGGTGGCGGAACTGGGGCGGAAGTCCGCGACCGCCGCGGCCATCACGACGGTATCGGCGTCACCGGCGGCTTTGATGACCGCGTCGCGCAGCTCGGCCGCGGTGCCGACATGGACCACCTCGGCACCGGACGGATCGGGCAGCTCGACGTTGGCCGCGACCAGGTGGACCCGGGCGCCGCGGGCGGCGGCCACCTCGGCGAGCGCATAACCCTGCCTGCCTGATGAGCGGTTGCCGAGGAAGCGCACCGGGTCCAGCGGCTCACGGGTGCCACCCGCGCTGATGACCACCCGCCGGCCGACAAGGTCGCGCGGCAGCGCGTCCGGGCGCAGCAGCAGTAGTTCGGCCAGGCGCGCGATCTCGGTGGGTTCGGGAAGCCGGCCCTTTCCGGTGTCGGTGCCGGTGAGCCGTCCGGTGGCCGGCTCGAGCACGATCGCGCCGCGCCTCCGCAAAGTCTGGACGTTCTCGACAGTGGCCGGGTGCTCCCACATCTCGCTGTGCATGGCAGGGACGAACAGCACCGGGCACCGCGCGGTCAGCAGGGTGTTGGTGAGCAGGTCGTCGGCCAGACCGTGGGCGGCGCGCGCCAGCAGTTCCGCGGTCGCCGGCGCGACGACGACCAGCTCCGCCTCGCGTCCCAATCGCACGTGCGGTACGTCCTCGGCGGCGCTCCAGACATCCGCGGCGACCGGCCGGCGCGACAGCGCGGCCCAGGTGGCTGCCCCCACGAACTGCAGCGCCGACGCGGTGGGCACGACCTGCACGTCGTGTCCGGCCTCGACGAGCTTGCGCAGCAGGTCAGCGACCTTGTAGGCGGCGATCCCCCCGCCGACGCCCAGGACCATGCGACTCACGGCGAATCGCCTGTCGCACGCAACGCGGCCGGAGGCGGGACCACTCGCGCGATCAGGTCTCGGACGGTTTGAACTCGATCAGGTCGCTGTTGATCTCGCGCAGCGCGATCGACAGCGGCTTCTCCTGCGGCGCGGTCTCGACGAGCGGTCCGACGTATTCCAGCAGCCCCTCGCCGAGCTGGCTGTAGTAGGCGTTGATCTGTCGCGCGCGCTTGGCGGCGATGATGACCAGCGCGTACTTCGAGCGGGTGCGGTCGAGCAGCTCGTCGATCGGCGGGTTGGTGATTCCCTCTGGCGTGGAGATGGCGGCGGACACGTCTCAGCTCTCTGATCGGCGGTGCGGGACGACGCCGCCGCGGTCAGGGGCAGACGGCATCGATCAATGCTACCAACCGCGCGGCGGCCCGTCCGACGTCGTCGTTGACGACGACCTCGTCGAACTCCGCCTCCGCAGCCAGCTCCACCCTCGCTCGCGCCAACCGGCCGGCGAGCAGGTGGGGCGCCTCGGTGCCGCGAGCGCTCAGGCGGCGCTCGAGCTCGGGCCAGGACGGAGGCGCCAGGAACACCAGCTGCGAGTCCGGCCGCGCGGCACGCACCTGGCGCGCGCCCTGCAAGTCGATCTCCAGCAACCCGCCCATCCCCGCCGCGAGCCGGGCCTCGACCGTGGCGCGCGGCGTCCCGTAGAGGTTGCCCGCGAACTCGGCGTGCTCGAGCAGCTCACCAGCGGCCACCATCGCCTGGAACCGCTCGACGGTCATGAAGTGGTACGCGACGCCCTCCCGCTCGCCGGGGCGCGGCACCCGGGTCGTGCACGAGACCGACACCCAGATGTGGGGGTAGAGCTCGCGCACCTTGGCGACGACGGTGCCCTTGCCGACGCCGGACGGCCCGGACAGCACGGTCAGCCGCGCCTGCCCCGTCCCGGCCATGACCGCGAACCTACCGGTGCCCGCCCGACCGGTGCGCGCGCGTCGCACAGCGTGGTCTAGATTTTCGCAGACGGCATCCGCGCGAGACGCCAGCGCTCGCGCGCGTCCACTTGGGCAACGGTGCCCGACCGCACACGGCGTATCACAGACGGTCGGCCGTACGCCGATCCGGTGCCCGGAGATGGAGTGTGCCTTGCTCATCGGAGTTCCGCGCGAGTCCCAGGACGGGGAGACGCGCGTGGCCGCCACCCCGGCCACGGTGGGCAAGCTGCGCGAGCTCGGCTACGAGGTGCTCGTGGAGTCCGGGGCCGGCCTCGGAGCGAGCCTCACCGACGAGGCCTTCGGTGCTGCCGGCGCACGAACCGGTAGCGCGTCCGATGCCTGGCAGGCCGACATCGTCCTCAAGGTCAACGCGCCGTCCGCCGAGGAGATCGGCGCGTTGCGCGACGGTGCGACGCTGATCTGCCTGATCAGTCCCGCGTTGGACCCCGAACTCGTCGACGCGCTTGCGCAGCACCCGATCACCGTGCTCGCGATGGACGCCGTACCGCGCATCTCGCGCGCCCAGTCGCTGGACGTGCTCAGCTCGATGGCCAACATCGCCGGCTACCGCGCCGTCATCGAGGCCGCGCACGCGTTCGGGCGCTTCTTCACCGGCCAGGTGACCGCCGCCGGAAAGGTGCCACCCGCGAAGGTGCTCGTCGCCGGCGCGGGCGTGGCCGGTCTCGCTGCGATCGGCGCGGCCGGCAGCCTCGGCGCGATCGTCCGGGCGACCGACCCGCGCCCGGAGGTAGCCGACCAGGTGCGTTCCCTGGGTGGTGAGTTCCTCGCCGTCGAGGTCGAGCAGGAGGCCAGCGCGGACGGCTACGCCAAGGCCACGTCCGAGGACTACGACCGGCGCGCCGCGGAGATCTACTCCGAACAGGCCGCCGACGTCGACATCATCATCACCACCGCGCTGATCCCGGGTAAGCCGGCGCCCAAGCTACTCACCGCCGAGGACGTCGCCAGCATGAAGGCGGGCAGCGTGATCGTCGACATGGCCGCGCAACAGGGCGGCAACGTCGCCGGCACGAAACGCGGCGAGGCGGTGCGCACCGACAACGGCGTGACGATCATCGGTTACACCGACCTGCCCGCTCGCCTGCCCGCGCAGGCCTCGCAGTTGTACGGGACGAACCTGGTCAACCTGATGAAGCTGCTGACCCCCGGCAAGGACGGCGAGCTCGTCCTGGACTTCGAGGACGTCGTGCAGCGCTCGATGACAGTCGTGGGGGCCGGGGAGAAGAACCGGCCGCCGCCGCCAGTACCGGTCTCGGCGGCACCGGCCCCAACGTCCGCACCTCCCCCGGCGAAGGAACCGAAGGCGCCGGCGCCACCTGGCCGTAAGTACGTCGTGGTCGGGATCGGCGCGGTGCTGCTGTTCCTGCTGAGCGCCTTCTCGCCGAGCGCGCTGATCGGGCACATCACCGTCTTCGTGCTGGCGATCGTCGTCGGCTACTACGTGATCGGACACGTCCACCACGCCCTGCACACGCCGCTGCTGTCGGTGACGAACGCGATCTCCGGGATCATCGTCGTCGGCGCGTTGCTGCAGATCGGGCACGCCGACACCGTGATCACCGTGCTGTCGTTCATCGCGATCCTGGTGGCCAGCATCAACGTCTTCGGCGGTTTCACGGTCACCCGCCGCATGCTTGGCATGTTCTCCCGAGGCTGACTGAGGACCCATACACATGACTGCCGCTACCGCCGCCCAGGCGGCCTACATCGTCGCTGCCCTGCTGTTCATCCTCAGCCTCGCCGGCCTGTCCCGGCACGAGAGCGCGAAGGGCGGCGTGGTCTTCGGCATCGCAGGCATGGTGCTCGCGCTCGCAGCCACGATCGGGCTGGCCACCCGCAGCATCGCCGCCACGGGCGTCGGGCTCCTGGTCATCGCGATGGTGATCGGCGCGCTGATCGGCATCTGGCGCGCGTTGCGGGTCGAGATGACCGGCATGCCGGAACTGATCGCGATGCTGCACAGCTTCGTCGGCCTCGCGGCCGTGCTGGTGGGCTGGGACGGCTACTACTCCGTCGAGGCGAAGGGCGCCGCGCAGCGTGAGGTCGCCGGGTCGCTGCTGCGGGTGCATCACGCCGAGGTGTTCATCGGGGTCTTCATCGGTGCGGTCACCTTCACCGGTTCGATCGTGGCCTTCCTGAAACTGTCCGCGCGCATCAAGTCCAACCCGCTCATGCTGCCCGGACGCAACGTCCTCAACCTCGGCGCGCTGGTCGCCTTCGTCGCGCTCACCGCGGCCTTCGTCGTCCACCCGGACCTGGGGCTGCTCATCGCGGTGACGGCGGTCGCGCTCGCTCTCGGCTGGCACCTGGTGGCCTCCATCGGCGGCGGCGACATGCCGGTGGTCATCTCCATGCTCAACAGCTACTCCGGCTGGGCGGCTGCGGCGTCGGGCTTCCTGCTCGACAACAACCTGCTCATCGTCACCGGCGCCCTGGTCGGGTCCTCCGGTGCGTACCTGTCCTACGTCATGTGCGTGGGTATGAACCGCTCGTTCATCTCGGTGATCGCGGGTGGGTTCGGCAACGAGGGCGGCACGGCCGACGACACCGACTACGGCGAGCACCGCGAGATCAACGCCGAGGGCGCCGCCGAGCTGCTCAAGGACGCCACCACGGTGATCATCACGCCGGGATACGGCATGGCGGTGGCCCAGGCGCAGTACCCGGTGGCCGACCTGACGCGCAAGCTGCGCGAGCGCGGCGTGGACGTCCGCTTCGGCATCCATCCGGTCGCCGGACGCTTGCCCGGTCACATGAACGTCCTGCTCGCCGAGGCGAAGGTGCCCTACGACATCGTCCTGGAGATGGACGAGATCAACGACGACTTCGCCGCGACCTCGGTGGTGCTCGTCATCGGCGCCAACGACACCGTCAACCCGGCGGCGGCCGAGGATCCCGGCAGTCCGATCGCGGGAATGCCGGTGCTGCGGGTCTGGGAGGCGGCGAACGTGGTGGTGTTCAAGCGCTCGATGAACACCGGCTACGCGGGTGTGCAGAACCCGCTGTTCTTCCGGGACAACAGCCAGATGCTCTTCGGCGACGCGAAGGAGCGCGTGGAGGACATCCTGCGCGAGCTGTAGCGACCAGCGCTCGCGGAGAGCGGCACGCGCGTTGTCTGCCCTGTGCGGGGCGCCACGTGCGTTGCCCACGGGGTACGCAGGGCCCGTCGTAGGGTCTGGTCATGGACTTTCGCCGCCTCGGGCGCTCGGGCCTGGTCGTGTCGGCCGTCGGGCTGGGCACCAACAACCTCGGCATGAAACTCGACGAGGAGCAGAGCAGGGAGGTCGTCCACGCGGCACTCGACGCCGGGATCACGCTCTTCGACACGTCCGACTCTTACGGCGAGTCCGAACAGCGCCTCGGCGCGCTGCTCGCCGGCCGGCGAGACGACGTCGTGCTCGCCACGAAGTTCGGCAGCGACGTGCGCAACCGTGGCAACGACAACGGCGAGGACTGGGGCGCGCGCGGGTCGCGACGTTACCTGCGCCGGGCCGTCGAGTCCTCTCTGCGGCGGCTGCGCACGGACTGGATCGACCTCTACCAGCTGCACCGTCCCGATCCGGCCACCCCGGTGGAGGAGACGTTGTCCGCCCTCGACGACCTCGTTCACGAGGGCAAGGTGCGCTACCTGGGCAGCTCCAACTTCGCCGGCTGGCAGGTCGCCGACGCGGAGTGGACGGCGCGCACCCGCGGGCTACAGCGCTTCGTCAGCGCCCAGAACGAGTACAGCTGGCTGCGGCGGGGCATCGAGAGCGACGTGGTGCCGGCGCTGGAGCACTACGGCATCGGATTGCTGCCGTTCTTCCCGCTCGCCAGCGGGCTGCTCAGCGGCAAGTACCGGCGTGGCGAGGCCCCGCCCACGGGCAGCCGCATCGCGGCGTGGGGCCGCGAATCCGCGCTCACCGACGAGGCGTTCGACGTGATCGAGGGGCTCGAAGCCTTCGCAGCGGCGCACTCGATCTCGTTGCTGGACGTCGCGATCGGCGGCCTCGCGGCGCAGCCGGCAGTGGCCAGCGTCATCGCCGGCGCCACCTCCCGCGGCCAGGTCGAGGCCAACGTCGCGGCCGGGCAGTGGCAGCCCAGTGCCGAGGAGCTCGTCGAGCTCGACACGCTGACGTCCTGAGTGCTGCCCGCTCGCGATCTTCATGCCAGCTCGCGATCTTCATGGTGCTGCGCGCCTATAGCGGCACGACAGCATGAAGATCGCGACCGGTGGCCGCGAGCGGATGAGCGGCGGAACCGGTTACAGGGTCTCGACCTGCGGCAGGCCGAACATCGTGGGCGCGTTCTTCACGTGCTCGCGGATGTCCTCGCGGATGCCGTCGGGTGAGTCGATCCAGCCGAACAGCGGTGCGGTGAGTTCGGGGTTGACGAAGTACATCAGCGATTGACGCTCTGCGAGGCCGTGGTTGCGCACCTGGTGGTAGAGCGGCGGGATCTTGCCGCCGGACAGCGCGGTGAGCACCGATCCTGGCATGATCACGATCTCGTCGGCGGCCGGCAGCATCGGCGTGGCCTCGTCGTTGACGAAGATCTCCAGCCCGGGCGCGGTGGCGTGCAGCACGGTGACCATGTGGCCGTCCTCGTGGCGGTCCTGCAGCAGGTCGCGCTCGGGCGGGGTGGGCAGGCAGTAGTTGATCTGCAGGTAGGACGCGTTCTCGAACGGCGGCGCGCCCTCGGCGCCGAACTGGCGCGCGACCTGGTCGAGGATCTCGCGCACCAGCGGCGCGAGCGCGTCGCGCCAGCCGAGGAAGGCGTCGGTGAGCTCGCCGATCTGCTCGGCGCCGGGGATCTTGTCCAGCCGGTTGGCCCACAGGGTGAAGCACTCGTTCATGTCCGGACGGTCCGCCGAGATCGAGTACTCGATGCCGAACGGCCGGTAGCCGTAGTTGAAGTCCTCGCTCGCGTGGCGCCGCTTGGCCTCGTCCGGACGCTCAAAGAACGCCACCGCCTCGGCCAGGGCACGTGTCAGCCGGCCGGAGTCGACGTCATCGAGCCTGAGGACGGCATAACCCCGGTCGATGATGTCCCGGCTGGCCGCCATCACTGTGCTGGTCACCAAAGTCCTCCAGATACGTGCATCGCCTCGGATCGGGCCTCGCTGGCAGGGTACCGAATCCACCGCGGGCGCCGGGCGCGTTCCTCGTGGACGCAGTTATTCGTGGACGCAGTTATTCGTGGACGCACTTCTTCGTGGACGCAGGACTCAGGCGCGCAGGAAGGCGAACTGCTGTGCATGCCGCTCGACCGCGGCCCGCAGCGCGGAGACATCCGGGCCGTCGCGCAGCACGCTGCGGGACACGCTCGGCAGCACGGCCGGCAGCGCGGCGGCGAAGATGCGCTGCACGTCGGCCACCGTGCCGCCCTGCGTCCCGATGCCGGGCACCAGCAACGGTCCGTTCAGCCCGCTGAGATCGACTTCCGCGCTGCCCACGGTGGCACCGACGACGACGCCGAGGTTGCCGAAGGGCACCGCGTCGCGATTGCGCTCGGCCAGCTCGTCGAGCACCACCTGTGCCACGGTCCGTCCGTCCCCGATCCGCGCGTGCTGAACCTGCGGTCCCTGCTTGTTCGACGTCAGGACGAGCACGAAGGCACCGGCACCGTGGCGCTCGGCGAGTTCGAACGCCGGCTCCAGCGAACCGACGCCCAGGTACGGGTTGAGGGTGAGCGCGTCCGCCGCCAGCGGTGCGGACGGGTCGAGGTAGGCGCGGGCGTAGGCGGCCATCGTCGAGCCGATGTCGCCGCGCTTGACGTCCAGGACGACGAGGGCACCGGCCGCGCGGCAGGCACGGACCGTGCGTTCCAGCACCGCGATTCCCGCCGCGCCGTAGGCCTCGAAGAACGCGGACTGCGGCTTGACGACCGCCGCTGATCCGCCGAAGGCCTGCACGCAGAGCTCGGCGAATCGCGCCAGCCCGTCCGCGTCGTCGCTCAGCCCCCAGGCGTCGAGCAGCTCCGGGTGCGGGTCGATGCCCACGCACAGCGGCCCGCGATCGTCCAGAGCAGCGGCCAGGCGGGCGCCGAACGTAGTCTGGATCACGGGGGTCATGACGCCGCCGCGTCGGCGGCCGCGGGCGCGAAGCGGTGTTCGGGATCGCGGTGCGCGAAACCGACCGCCGCGGTCAGCGACGCGAACCCCCGCGCGTCCAGAGCCTCGTCGAGTTCGCGCAGCACCCGCACCGGCGCGTGGGGGTCCCCGAAGATCGCGGTGCCGACCGAGACTGCGGACGCCCCGGCCAGGACGAACTCCAGGGCGTCCAGCCCGGATCGGATGCCGCCCATCCCGATGATCGGCAGGTGCGGGAGCGCCCGCTTGACCTGCCAGACGCAGCGCACCGCCACGGGACGGATCGCCGGACCGGACAGCCCGCCGGTGACGCCGCCGAGCGCCGGCGCCATCGTGTCGGTGTCGATCACCAGGCCGAGCAGGGTGTTGATCAGCGAGAAGCCGTCCGCCCCGTTGTCGGCGCACGCGCGCGCGATGAGGGTGATGTCCGTGACGTCCGGCGAGAGCTTGGCGAATACCGGCTGGCGCGGGTCGGCCGCCCGGCGCACGGCGGCGATGACCCGCGCGGACGCGATTGCGTCGCAGGCGAACACCTGGCCGCGGTTCTCCACGTTCGGGCAGGAGATGTTCACCTCGAGTGCCGACACCGACGGGTGACCGTGCAACCTGCGGGCCAGCTCGACGTACTCGTCGGTGTGCCCGCCCGCGATCGAGACGACGGTGCGCGCGCCCTGCGCGCCCAGCCAGGCCAGGTCGTTCTCGATGAACGAGTCGATCCCCGGGCCCTGCAGGCCGATGGAGTTCAGCATTCCGCTCGGAGTTTCGGCCATGCGCGGGGTGGGACGGCCGGAGCGCGGCGCCACGGTGATCGACTTGGTGACGATTGCCCCGAGGCTCGTCACGTCGAAGAACTGGTGCAGCTCGCGGCCGGCGGCGGCGCAGCCCGAGGCGGTCAGCACCGGGTTGGGCAGCGTGAGGCGGCCGAGCGACGCGGTCAGGTCCGCCATCAGTGCCCGCCTGCAGTCATCGCCTCGGCGCCGACGAGATCCGGCGGCAGCGTGCCGATGTCGTCCCAGCGCACCCGGTCGGCGTCGAAGACGGGGCCCTCGACGCACGAGCGCACGAATCGCGAGCGTCCGTCGGCACCCCGCACGGGCAGCACGCAGGTCATGCACACACCGATCCCGCAGGCCATTGCCTCCTCCACGGCGACCTGGGCGTGGATCGCGTGCCGGCGCGCCACGTCACCGACCGCGCGCAGCATCGCCATCGGACCGCACGCGTACACGACCTGCGCGTCGATTCGCGCGATCGCGTCGGGCAGTGCATCGCTCACCCGGCCACGCAGGCCGGCGCTGCCGTCGTCGGTCGTCACGGTGACGGCACCGGCGAGGCGCTTGGCGACCATCTCCCCGAACAGCCGCCCGGCTGTGGCAGCCCCGACAACGATCTCGATCGGCGAACCGCCCGCGATCAGTTCGGCCGCGAGCGGGATGAGCGGCGCGGTGCCGTAGCCGCCGCCGACCAGCACTGCCGGCGCCGGCCCCGACGGTAGCGGGAAAGGCGTGCCGAGCGGGCCGACCAGATCGAGCACGTCACCGGGCTTGCGCTGCACCAGCCAGTGTGTGCCGGCCCCGTGCTCGGCCACGACGAAGGTGACGGTGCCGGCGAAGCTCCCGGTCGGGGTGGCGCCGTAGAGGGCGAAGGCCCGGCGCAGCACCATGGACGTGGCCTGCCCGCCGACGCCAACCGCGACGAAGTGCCCCGCCTTGAACCCGGCCGCGATGCCCGGGGCGATCACGGTGAAGAGCAGGTACTCGCCCACCTTCTGCACCGCAAACACCTCGCCGGTTTCCTGGACCGGGCGCGATCGTGCAACATTCGCATCCGTGGGACGGCCAGACGTTGCTCGATCGGTCACGATGCCCCCCGCCAGGTCGCCAGTTGGGCATGCAGGTCCTGCAGGGAACGCACGCCCACGTCGCCGCGGGACAGTTCCTCGATGCCCTGGACGGCAGCCGCAGCGGCCTGCACCGTGGTCACGCACGGGATGCCCGCCGTGACGGCCGCCGTCCGGATCTCGTAGCCGTCCACGCGGGGTCCCGAGTTGCCCGGCGCCCCCCGCGGCGTGTTGATCACGAGGTCGACCTCGCCCGCGAGGATCTTCTCGACCACGTTACCCGGGCCGTCGCTGAACTTGCCGACGACCTGCGCGTCAACGCCGTTGCGCCGCAGCACCTGTGCAGTGCCGGCCGTCGCGAGTACCCGGAAGCCCAGGTCGGATAGGCGTTTCACCGGGAAGATCGCGGCCCGCTTGTCCCGGTTGGCAATGCTGACGAAGACCGTCCCCTTGACCGGCAGCGACCCGTAGGCAGCGGCCTGGCTCTTCGCGAACGCGGTTCCGAAGTTGGCGTCGAAGCCCATGACCTCGCCGGTGGATTTCATCTCCGGGCCGAGGATCGAGTCGACCTGGTCGCCCCCGGGGGTGCGGAACCTATGGAAGGGCAGCACGGCCTCCTTCACCGCGATCGGCGCGTCGTCGGGCAGCGCGCCGCCGTCGGCCGTGGCGGGCAGCACGCCCTCCGCTCGCAGTTGCGCGATGCTCGCCCCGAGCGCGATCCGCGCGGCGGCCTTGGCCAGCGGTACCGAGGTCGCCTTGGAGACGAACGGGACGGTGCGGCTGGCCCGCGGGTTTGCTTCGAGCACATAGAGGACGTCGCCGGCCAGCGCGTACTGGACGTTGATCAGCCCGCGCACCCCGATGCCCTCGGCGAGCGCGAGCGTCGAGGCGCGCACCGCCGCGATGTCGCCGTCGCCCAGGGTGATCGGGGGCAGTGCGCATGCCGAGTCGCCGGAGTGGATGCCGGCCTCCTCGATGTGTTCCATCACGCCACCGAGGTAGAGATCGGTGCCGTCGTAGAGCGCGTCCACGTCGATCTCGACGGCGTCGTCGAGGAACCGGTCCACCAGGACGGGGTGGTCGGCGGTGATCTCCGTGGCCCGCGAGATGTAGTCGGACAGGTGTGCCTCGTCGTAGACGATCTCCATTCCGCGGCCGCCGAGCACGTAGGAGGGCCGCACCAGGACCGGATAGCCGACGGAGTCGGCCACCGCCTTCGCCTGCTCGAAGCTGGTCGCGGTGCCGTGCTTCGGCGCCGGCAGGCAGGCCGCGGCGAGCACGCTGGCGAACGCGCCGCGGTGCTCGGCCAGGTCGATCGCCTCGGGCTGCGTGCCGAGCACCGGCACCCCCGCGTCCTTGAGCCGCTGGGCGAGTCCGAGCGGCGTCTGGCCGCCCAGCGTGCAGATGACGCCCGCGACGGTGCCCGACTGCTGCTCGGCATGCACCACCTCCAGGACGTCCTCGAAGGTCAGTGGCTCGACGTACAGCCGGTAGGCCGTGTCGTAGTCGGTGGAGACCGTCTCCGGATTGCAGTTGATCATCACCGTCTCGTAGCCGGCATCGCGCAGCGCCATCACGGCGTGCACGCACGAGTAGTCGAACTCGATGCCCTGCCCGATCCGGTTCGGGCCGCTGCCCAGGATGATCACCTTCGGACGATCGGGCTGCGCCGCGACCTCGCTCTCCTCGTCGTAGGACGAGTAGTGATAGGGCGTGCTCGCGGCGAACTCGGCGGCGCAGGTGTCGACGGTCTTGTAGACCGGGCGGATCCCGGCCCGCAGGCGCAGCAGGCGCACGCCGTCCTCCCCGGCCAGCTCGGGACGCAGCGCGGCGAGCTGCCGATCGGAGAAACCGTGCCGTTTCGCCTTACGCAGCAGGCCAGGCGTCAAAGCCGCCGCCTGCACGACCTGCTCGCGGAGCTCGACGACCTGGGCAATCTGGTCGACGAACCACGGGTCGATGCCGGTCACGCTCGCCACGTCGTCGACGCCGGCGCCTGCCCGCAATGCCCGCTCGACGTAGTACAGCCGCCCGTCGGCCGGCACCGCCGCGCGGGCGAGCAGTTCGGCCAGCGGCAGGTCCTGCTCGGGGACCGTCCAGAATCCGGCGGCCCGGGTCTCCATCGAGCGCAGGGCCTTGCCGAGCGCCTCGGTGAAGTTGCGTCCGATCGACATCGCCTCCCCCACGCTCTTCATGTGCGTGGTCAGCACCGGGTCGGCGCCGGGGAACTTCTCGAACGCGAACCGCGGCACCTTGACGACCACGTAGTCCAGCGTCGGCTCGAACGCGGCCGGCGTCTTGCCGGTGATGTCGTTGGGGATCTCGTCCAGGGTGTAGCCGACGGCGAGTTTGGCTGCGATCTTCGCGATCGGGAAGCCGGTCGCCTTGCTGGCCAGCGCGGACGAACGCGACACCCGCGGGTTCATCTCGATCACGATCATGCGGCCGGACGCCGGGTCGACCGCGAACTGGATGTTGCAGCCGCCGGTGTCGACGCCGACCTCGCGCAGCACCGCGATGCCCAGGTCGCGCATGTGCTGGTACTCGCGGTCGGTCAGTGTCATGGCCGGGGCGACGGTGATCGAGTCGCCGGTGTGCACGCCCATCGGGTCGAGGTTCTCGATGGAGCACACGACGACGACGTTGTCGTTGCGGTCGCGCATCAGCTCCAGCTCGAACTCCTTCCAGCCACGGACCGACTGCTCGACGAGAACCTCGTGCACGGGGCTGGCAGCCAGCCCGCGGGCGACCATCGTGCGCACCTCGTCGGCATCGCCGGCCAGCCCGGAGCCGAGGCCACCCATCGTGAACGACGGCCGGATGACGACCTTGTCGCCGACGGCGGCGGCGAACTCCACGGCCTGCTCGAGCGAGCGGCAGACCAGCGAGTCGGGTACGTCGCCGCCGACCCTGCGCACGATCTGCTTGAACCGCTGGCGGTCTTCACCGCGCTGGATGGCCTCGATGTCGGCGCCGATGAGCTCGATGCCGTAGCCGTCCAGAACGCCGGTCTCGTGCAAGGCGACCGCGAGGTTGAGCGCGGTCTGGCCGCCGAGGGTGGGCAGCAGCGCGTCGATGCGATGGCCGGCTGCCAGCTCGGCGGCGATGACGCGCTCCACGAACTCCACCGTGAGCGGCTCGATGTAGGTCGCGTCGGCGAACTCCGGATCGGTCATGATCGTCGCTGGGTTGGAGTTCACCAGGCTGACGCGGTAACCCTCGCTGCGCAACACCCGGCAGGCTTGCGTGCCGGAGTAGTCGAACTCGCAGGCCTGCCCGATGACGATGGGTCCGGAGCCGATCACCAGGATGTGCTCGATGTCGGTGCGCCTGGGCACTACCCGCTCCCCTGCGATGACATTTCTCGGCTGCGTACCCTCGCTGCGCTTCTCACGTGCGCTCGCCTTCGAGGAGCTCGACGAAGCGGTCGAACAGGTAGCCGGCGTCGTGCGGACCGGCCGCCGCCTCCGGGTGGTACTGGACGCTGAATGCCTTTGCGTCCAAGGCGTTCAGCCCCTCGACCACGTTGTCGTTCAGGCAGACGTGGCTGACCGCGACGCGTCCGAACGCCGTCTCGCTCGTCCTGTCGAGGGGCGCGTCGACGGCGAAGCCGTGGTTGTGCGCGGTGATTTCGACCTTGCCGGTGGCGCGGTCCTGCACCGGCTGGTTGATGCCGCGGTGCCCGTAGCCCAGCTTGTACGTGCCGAAGCCGAAGGCGCGCCCCAGGATCTGGTTGCCGAAGCAGATCCCGAAGATCGGCACGCCCCGCCGCAGCAGTTCCCGCACCGTCTCGACCGCTGCATCGGCAGCGGCCGGGTCGCCGGGCCCGTTCGCGAGGAACACCGCGTCGGCACCGCTCGCGAGGACGTCCTCGGCGCTCGACGTCGACGGCAGCACGTGCGAGGTGATCCCGCGCTGCGCCAGCCGGTGCGGCGTCATCGCCTTGATGCCGTAGTCGAGTGCCGCGACGCTGAAGCGGTGCGCGCCGATCGCGTCGACGGTGTAGGGCTGCGGCGTGCTGACCTCGGCGCTCAGGTCCGCGCCGAGCATCCGCGGCGACGCGATCACCTTCTGCAGCAGGGACTGCGGGTCGGTGTCGACGGTCGAGATCGCGCATCGCATCGCGCCGCGTTCGCGCAGGTGCCGGGTGAGCGCCCGCGTGTCGATACCGCTGATGCCGACGATGCCGTGGGCGGCGAGTTCGTCCTCGAGCGAGCGGCGCGAGCGCCAGTTCGAGGCGCGGCGCGCGGGATCGCGCACCACGTAGCCGGCCACCCAGATCCGGCGCGATTCCGCGTCCTCGTCGTTGATGCCGGTATTGCCGATGTGCGGAGCGGTCTGCACGACGACCTGCCGGTGGTAGGACGGGTCGGTGAGGGTCTCCTGGTAGCCGCTCATGCCGGTCGCGAAGACGGCCTCTCCGAACGTCTCGCCGGCAACGCCGTACGCGTCACCGGTGAAGGCTCGCCCGTCCTCCAGCATGAGCATCGCGCTCATACGCCCGCCCCTGTCCGCGACGGCTCGCGCAGCGCGCCGTCGAGCACCGTGGCCCGGCCGCGCAGGAACGTCGCGACCACCCGCCCCGGCAGGGTGATTCCGGCGAACGGGGTGTTGCGCGACCTGGACGCGAGCGCCGTGGGATCGACGAGATAGGACCCCGCCGGATCGACGAGGGTGAGGTTCGCGGGTTCGCCCTGCGCCAGCGGGCGTCCGTGCCCGGACAGCCGCCCGATCACGGCAGGGCGCACGCTCATCCGGTCGGCGACCCCGGCCCAGTCCAGCAACCCGGTCTCGACCATCGCCGCCGTCACCACCCCCAGCGCGGTCTGCAGCCCGAGCACGCCGAACGCGGCGTCGCCGAACGCGTGGTCCTTGTCGTGCGGCGCGTGCGGCGCGTGGTCGGTCGCGACCGCGTCGATCGTGCCGTCGGCCAGGCCGGCGCGCAGCGCGTCGACGTGCTCGCGGGGCCGCAGCGGCGGGTTCACCTTGAACAGCGGGTCGTAGCCGTCGAGCAGCTCGCAGCTCAGCAGCAGGTGGTGCGGCGTCACCTCGGCGGTGACCGCGATTCCGCGCGTCTTCGCCCAGCGGATCACCTCGACGCCGCCGGCGGTGGAGACGTGGCACACGTGCAGCCGCGAACCGGTGTGCTCGGCCAGCATCACGTCCCGCGCGATGATCGACTCCTCGGCGACGGCCGGCCAGCCGGCCAGTCCGAGACGGCCGGACACCTCGCCCTCGTGCGCACACGCCGCATGATCGGCCAGGCGCGGATCCTGGGCGTGCTGCGCGATCACGGCATCGAAGGGCTTGACGTACTCGAGCGCGCGTCGCATCAGCAGCGCGTCGTGCACGCACCGACCATCGTCGCTGAAGATCCTCACCCGCGCGGCGGAACGTGCCATGTTGCCGATCTCGGCGAGCTGCTGCCCGGCCAGTCCCTTGGACACCGCGCCGACCGGACGGACGTCCACGAGCCCGGCGTGCTCGCCCAGCCGGGCCACCTGCTCGACGATCTCGGCATTGTCGGCGACGGGATCGGTATTGGCCATCGCATGCACGCAGGTGAACCCGCCAAGCGCGGCGGCTGCCGAGCCGGAGGTGACCGTCTCGGCATCCTCGCGGCCGGGCTCACGCAGGTGGGTGTGCAGATCCACCAGCCCGGGCAGCAGCACCAGACCGGCGGCGTCGATCACCTCGGTGCCCTGCGGAGCGTCCAGCTGGGTGCCGAGCGCGGCGATCACCCCACCGTCGACGAGCACGTCGCGCGCGGGGGCGCCCACCGGCGACACGCCGCGCAGCAGGCAGCTCATGCCGAGGTCTCCTCGAGGGCGGGCTCGCCCGCGCCGACCGGATCCCCCGCGCCGGCCAGCAGCCGGTACAGCACCGCCATGCGCACCGCGACACCCGCCTGCACCTGATCGAGCACCATCGAGCGCGCGCCGTCGGCCGCTGCCGAGGAGATCTCCAGGCCGCGGTTCATCGGCCCGGGATGCAGCACCGGCACGTCGTCGCCGAGCCCGTCGAGCCGTTGTGGCGACAGGCCGTAGCCGATCGCGTATTCCCGCTCCGTCGGGTAGTACCCGACCGAGCCGCGCGGGTCGCCGGCTGACGCGCCGGCCATCCGCTCGCGCTGCACGCGCAGCATCATCACCGCGTCTACGTCGCCCTGCGCCTTGCCCGACAGCGTCGCGTCGAGGTCCCAGCTGGTCTCGCACGCCCAGCCGGACACGCCGGCCGGCATCAGCGTGGGAGGAGCCACGAGGGTCACGCGCGCCCCCAGCGTGTTCAGCAGCAGCACGTTGGAACGGGCCACCCGGCTGTGCGTGATGTCACCGACGATCACGACGTGGCGCTCGGCCAGCTCGCCGAGGCGCGTGCGCAGCGTGTAGGCGTCGAGCAGAGCCTGCGTCGGGTGCTCGTGCGTCCCTTCGCCGGCGTTGATCACATGGCAGTCCACCCAGCCCGCAATGCGCTGCACCGCCCCGGAGGCGTTGTGGCGCACGACCAGGGCGTCGACGCCCATCGCGGCGACCGTCCTCGCGGTGTCGCGCAGGCTTTCGCCCTTGCTCGTGCTCGAACCCTTGGCGCTGACGTTGATCACGTCCGCGGACAGCCACTTGCCCGCGATCTCGAACGAGGACCGGGTGCGCGTCGAGTCCTCGAAGAACAGGTTGACGATCGTGCGCCCGCGCAGCGGTGGCAGCTTCTTGACCTCGCGGGTCTGGATCGCGTGCATGCGGGCCGCGGTGTCCAGAATCGCGCTCGCCTCGCCGCGATCCAGGTCGGCGGCCGAGAGCAGATTCCTCATGCCGCGCCCGCCTCGGTGACGGTGACGGCGTCGGCACCGTCGATCTCCTCGAGCGTGACGCGCACGCTCTGGCGCGCCGCGGTGGGCACGTTCTTTCCGACGTAGTCGGCCCGGATCGGCAGTTCGCGGTGACCGCGGTCGACGAGGACGGCCAGTTGCACGGCGCGCGGGCGGCCGAGGTCGTTCAGCGCGTCGAGCGCGGCGCGGATGGTGCGCCCGGAGAACAGCACGTCGTCGACGAGGATCACCGTCTTGCCCGCGACCCCGCCGTCGGGTTCGACGGTTTCCCCCAGCGGGCGTACGCCGCGCAGGCGCAGGTCGTCGCGATAGAGGGTGACATCGAGCGCGCCCACCGGCACGTGCACCGCAGCGAAGACCGCGATGCGCTCGGCCAGGCGCCGCGCCAGCGGTACGCCTCTGGTCGGGATGCCGAGCAGGACGGCGTCGAAGCCGGTCTTTGCGGTGGTCTCGATGATCTGGTGGGCGATACGGTCGATCACCCGGGCGACGTCGGCAGTGCCGAGGATCGTCGCGGTGCCGCTGCTGCCGGTGCCGCCGTCGCTGGCCGCTCTGTCATCGGCAGCACCGTCACTGGCAGCTCTGTCGTCGTCGGCGCTCAAGCCAGCTGGCGGGCGGGCGCGACTGGTCACGCTGACCTCCTTGTCCGCCTCACGGGACGGGCCATTAAAGGATGTCTGTCGGCTCCACTGTAACAGCGGGCGGCGCGATCTCGCCGCGCTCCCGCAGGATCCGGGCGAGGATGCCGTTGACGAAGCGCGGGGACTCCTCGGTGGACAGGCTCTTGGCCAGTTCCACCGCCTCGTCGATGACGACGGCGGCCGGTACGTCCTCGCGCCAGAGCAGTTCGTAGAGCGCCACCCGCAGCACCGCCCGGTCGACACCGGGCATGCGCGCGACCGTCCAGCCCTCCGCATACGTGCCCAGGATCTCGTCGATGCGGGCGCGGTGGCCGGCCGCGCCCTCGACGAGCTCGACGGTGTAGTCGTTCACCGGCGGGTCGGCGAGCGCGAGCCGCTCGGCGAGGGTCGAGGTGGGGTCGACGCCGCGCGCGTCGGATTCATAGAGGACGTCGACGGCGCGCTTGCGGGCCTTGCTGCGAGCGGCCACGTCAGCTGTTGACGCGGCCCAGGTAGCGCCCGTCGCGGGTGTCGACCTTGACCTTCTCACCGGTCGAGACGAACAACGGGACCTGGATCTCGGCACCAGTCTCCAGTGTCGCCGGCTTGGTGCCGCCGGTGGAACGGTCGCCCTGCACCCCCGGATCGGTGTGGCTGATCAGCAACTCGACGCTGGTGGGCAACTCGACGTAGAGGGCCGTACCCTCGTGCATCGCGACGACGACCTCGGCGTTGTCGAGCAGGTAGTCGGCGTTGGTGCCGACCGTCTGGGCGGGCACGTGTACCTGGTCGTAGGTGTCGCTGTCCATGAAGACGAAGTCGCTGCCCTCCTTGTAGAGGTAGCTCATGGCCCGCTTGTCGACGGTCGCTGTCTCGACCTTGGTGCCGGCGTTGAAGGTGCGGTCGACGACCTTGCCCGACAGCACGTTCTTCAAGGTGGTGCGGACGAACGCCCCACCCTTGCCGGGCTTGACGTGCTGGAACTCCACGACGGCCCACAGCTGGCCGTCGATGTTGAGGACCAGGCCGTTCTTGAGGTCGTTGGTGCTTGCCACGACTGCGCTCGTCTCCCCGCTGCGAACTGCCGCTCGTCAGGACGACCGCGACCAACGGAGCAGTCTAATGGAGCGCCGACCTGCTCACGCGGCCGCGGACTGCGCCTGCCGCTCCCGCCGCGGAAGCGCGGGGAAGCCGTGTCGCCAGCGCAGCAGCATCCAGGCCGGGGGGGCGAGCAGGACCAGCGCGACCAGGATCACGGCCGTCGCGACGGTGCTGGCGCCGAGCAGCTTCAACGCCGAGGCCAGCAGCACGAATGCGAGCGCCCGCCGGATCAGCGCGCCCGGCAGGTGCGAGGACAGCTGAGCCCCGATGAACGCGCCGGGGACCGCCCCGACCAGCAACGCGGCGGTGAGGCCGAGCTTGAAGTCGCCGAACATGATGTGTCCCAAGGCCGCCGAGGCGACCAGCGGCACCGCCTGCACGAGATCGGTCCCGACCAGTTCGCTGGCCCGCAGTGCCGGATACAACATCATCAACGCGATGATGATCAGCGAGCCGGAGCCGACCGACGTCATCCCGACCACGAGGCCGCCCACGATGCCCACGAGCACGGTCGGCAGCGGGCGCACGACGATCACCGGCGGCCCCACGGGATCGGCGTCGCGCGTGCCGTCGCGCTGCCCCGCCCGCTCGGCCAGGCGCAGGTAGGCCCGCACGAACAGCCCGGCCGCCGCGATGATCAGTGCGACACCGAGGGCCTGCTGGATGAGGGTCTCCAGGTGCGCGCCGTGGCCGAGGGCGCGCGCGACCAGCACACCGGCGAACGCGGCGGGCACCGATCCCAGGCACAACCAGCGGACCAGGTCCATCCGTACCGTGCCGTTGCGCAGGTGCACGATGGAGCCCACCGGCTTCATCACGGCGCTGGCGACCAGGTCGCTGGAGACCGCCGCCAGCGGCGAGACGCCGAAGAACAGCACCAGCATCGGCGTCATCAGCGCGCCGCCGCCCATGCCGGTGAGGCCGACGACGATGCCGACGGCGAGGGCGCCGAGGGCGAGTGTCCAGTGCATGGCGACTCCCGCTGACGAGATTTTGACTACTTAGTCGCCAAACCCTACCTAATAACTAGGGTTAGTCAAGTAGCCGTTCGCGGGAGCCGCGTCAGGCGCGCGACGCGTCGGCCTGCGAGGCCAGCCAGGACAGCGCGAGCACGTAGCCCTCGACGCCCAGCCCGACGATCACCCCCGTCGCGTGCGCGGAGATGTAGCTGTGGTGGCGGAACGCCTCGCGGGCGTGCACGTTGCTGATGTGCACCTCCACCAGCGGCGCGCTCAGCATCGCGCAGGCATCCCCCAGCGCCACCGAGGTGTGCGCGAGCGCACCCGCGTTGAGCACGACGGGCAGCGACTCGTCGGCCGCGCGGTGCAGCCAGTCGAGCAGCTGCCCCTCGTGCTCGCTCTGGTGCACCTCGACGTCCAGGCCCAGCTCCGACCCGCCGCCGATGCACAGCGCCTCGAGGTCGGCGTAGCTGCGCGGCCCGTAGATGTGCAGCTCGCGCGTGCCCAGCCGGGCGAGGTTCGGGCCGTTCAGCACCAGCACGCGACGGTTCCCGCTCGTCATCCGGACACCTCCGCATAGGCGGCGACGAGCGCCGCGGGTTCGGGATCGTCGACGACCAGCGGCCGGGCCAGACCGGCCAGGACGACGAACCGGATCCGGCTGCCGCGGGCCTTCTTGTCCAGCCGCATCGACTCCAGCAGCTCCGGGAACGCGTCGCGACGGTAGGACGTCGGCAGGCCCAGGGCGGCGAGGATCGCGCGGTGGCGCTCGGCGGTGACGCTGTCGAGGTGGCCGAGCAGGCGGCCGAGTGCGGCCGCGTAGACCAGGCCGATCGAGATCGCCGCACCGTGGCGCCAGGTGTAGTGCTCGGCGAGCTCGATGGCGTGCCCGAGGGTGTGCCCGTAGTTGAGGATCTCGCGCAGGCCCTGCTCGGTCAGGTCCGCGCCGACAACGCGCGCCTTGACCCGTACGCAGCGCTCGACGAGCTCGCGTTCGGCGGGGTTGCCGGCGCGGGACGCGGCAGCGGGATCGGCCTCGATCAGGTCGAGGACGGCGGGATCGGCGATGAAACCGCACTTGACGACCTCGGCGAGGCCGGCGAGATAGTCCTTGGCCGGCAGCGTGTCGAGGGAGTCCAGATCGCAGATCACCCCGGCCGGCGGATGGAACGCGCCGACCAGGTTCTTGCCGCGGCTGGTGTTGATCGCCGTCTTGCCGCCGACGGCCGCGTCGACCATGCCGGCCAGCGTGGTGGGGACCTGCACGACACGCACCCCGCGCAGCCAACCCGCCGCGACCCAGCCCGCCAGGTCGGTGGTCGCTCCCCCGCCGAGGCCGACGAGCGCGTCGGAGCGCGTCAGCCCCAGCCTGCCGAGCACATCCCAGCAGTGATCGGCGACCGCCAGCGTCTTGGCGTCCTCGCCGTCGGGGACCTCGAGCGCGTGCGCGTCCAGCCCGCGCCTACCCAGCTCGTCGCGCACCGTCTCGGCCCTGGCGCGCAGGGCGGGTGGGTGGATGATCGCGACGCGGGCGGCGCCGCCGAGCATCGGGGCGAGCTCGTCGCCCAAGCCGTTGCCGACGAGCACCTCGTAGGGATTCGGGGCCTCCACCGGGATCCGGGTCGCCTGCTCGCGGCTCATCGCTTCGTGGCCGGCTCGTGCAGGCGCGCAGCGATCTGGGCGGCTACCTGTCCCGGGCCGCGATGCTGGGTGTGGACGGTGAACGTCGCGGCCGCCAGGTAGAGCGGTTCGCGCTCGGCGGCGAGTTGCGCCAGCCGTGCGGGCGGGTCGGCCGCGAGCAGCGGGCGGGTACGTCCGTCGCCCACGCGGGCCTGCAGCGTCGCGAGCGGCGCGCGCAACAGGACGACCGGAACCCCCGCCGCTGCAAGGGCTTCGCGCGTGGACGGCGTGCCTAGCGCGCCGCCGCCGAGCGCGAGCACGCCGTCGAAGCCGCTCAGCGCGCAGGCGACCGCGGCGGCCTCGTGCTCGCGGAAGGCCGCCTCACCGTCCTCGGCGAAGACCTGCCGCACTCCGCGCCCGACGGCGGCCTCCACCAGCTCGTCGGAGTCGACGAAAGGCACCGCGAGGATCTTCGCGAGCCGGCGACCCGTGGCGCTCTTGCCCGCCCCGGGCAGCCCGATCAGCACGACGCGGGCCGTCACGTCGGCGCCAGCCCGCGCTCGGCCAGCCGCAGGCGGTAGGACGCCGCGTTGCGTCGCGTCTCGGCCACCGAGTCGCCGCCGAACTTCTCGAGCACGGCGTCGGCGAGCACCAGGGCCACCATGGCCTCCGCGACGACGCCGGCAGCAGGCACGGCGCACACGTCCGAACGCTGGTTGATCGCGACCGCCGCCTGCCCGCTCGCGGTGTCGACGGTCTGCAGGGCGCGCGGCACGGTGGAGATCGGCTTCATCGCCGCCCGCACGCGCAGCACCTCACCAGTGCTCATTCCGCCCTCGGTGCCACCGGAGCGTCCGGTGACGCGACGCAGCGCGCCCTGCTCGTCACGCACGATCTCGTCGTGGGCCAGCGAACCGCGGATGCGGGCCAGCTCGAAGCCGTCGCCGAGCTCCACCCCCTTGATCGCCTGGATGCCCATGAGCGCGGCAGCCAGGCGGGAGTCGAGGCGGCGATCGCCCTGTGCGAAGCTGCCGAGGCCCGGCGGCAACCCGTAGGCGAGCACCTCGACGACGCCGCCGAGGGTGTCACCGGCGCGCTTGGTCTCGTCGATCTCGGCGATCATCGCGGCACTGGCCTGCGGGTCGAGGCAACGGACCTCGGACGCGTCCACCGCCTGCTCGTCGCCGGGCACGGGCACCACGTCGCGGGGCGCGAGCACCGCGCCGATCCCGACGACGTGGCTGAGGATCTCGACGCCGGCCGCCTGCCGCAGCAGGGCCCTGGCCACGGTTCCGAGCGCGACGCGGGCCGCCGTCTCCCGCGCGCTCGCCCGTTCGAGCACCGGACGCGCGTCGGCCAGGTCGTACTTCTGCATGCCGGCCAGGTCTGCGTGCCCGGGCCGCGGCCGGGTGAGCGGCGCGTTGCGGGCCTGCGCGGCGAGCCCGTCGGCGTCGACGGGATCCGCGGACATCACCGCCGTCCACTTCGGCCACTCGGAGTTGGCGACCCTGATCGCGACCGGGCCGCCCATCGTGCGGCCGTGCCGCACGCCGCCGGTGAGCTCGAGCTCGTCCTGCTCGAAGGCCATCCGGGCGCCCCTGCCGTGGCCCAGGCGCCGGCGGGCGAGCTCGCGGCGCAGGTCCGCGGTGGTGATCTCGATGTCCGACGGCAGCCCGTCGAGCACCGCGACCAGGGCGAGTCCGTGGGACTCGCCGGCCGTCATCCACCGCAACACGCCGTCAGTCTCCCAGAAACCGCGGCGGCCTCACTGGCCGATCAGCCAGCCGTCGGGCGCGGCGATGTCGCGGCCGCGCTCCGGCCCCCACGACCCCTGCGGGTAGGGCAGCGGATCCGGCCGCGCGCTCAGCAGCGGGTCGAACACCTCCCACACCGCCGCCAGCCCGTCCGGGCGGGTGAACAGCGAGCGGTCGCCGAGCAGCACGTCGTGGATCAAGCGGACGTAGGGCGGCAGCGGGTCGGCGTTCGGCAGCGTCGAGAGCGAGACGGTCGCTTCCGCGACGTCGAAGCCCAGCTCTGCCCCGGGCCGCTTCGCGACCAGGCGCAGGTCGATCTCGCCGCTACCGGACAGCGAGAACGTCAGGACGTTGCCGTGCTTGGGCAGGTGCGCCAGCGTGCCCTGCGGTTCGCGCAGGATCAAGCTCACCTGCTGGGCACTGCGCGCGAGCCGCTTGCCGGTGCGCATCAGGAACGGCACGCCGCGCCACCGCTCGTTGTCGATCCACAGCTCGGCAGCCACGTAGGTGTCCATCCGCGAGTCGCCGGCGACGCCGTCCAGCTCGCGGTAGCCCTCGAACTGGCCGAGCACGACCCGCGCCGGGTCGATCGGGCGAAACGCCCCAATGACCTGCTCGCGGGCGGCCTGCAGGTCGTCCGCGGACAGGCTGGCGGGCGGCTCCATCGCCACCTCGGCGGCGACATGGATCAGGTGGGTGACCAGCATGTCGAGCACGGCACCCGTCTGGTCGTAGAACACCGAGCGGTCGGTAACGCCGAGCTTCTCCGGCACGTCGATCTGCACCGCGCGGACGTGCTCGCGACTCCACATCGCGTGGAACAGGCCGTTCGCGAAGCGCAGGACATGCAGGTCCTGCGTGGCCTCCTTGCCGAGAAAGTGGTCGATGCGGTAGACCTGCGACTCGTCCAGGATGGAGTGCACGGTGTCGTCCAGCTCCCGGAAGGATTGCGGCGACGTGCCGAACGGCTTCTCGTAGACCACGCGCGAGCCCTCGGCCAGCTCGTGCGCGCCCAGCGCCTTGGTGATCTCACCGAAGGCGACCGGCGGCACGGCCAGGTAGTGCACGAGCGCGGCATCGGCACCGATCTCGCACCGCGCCTGACCGATCACGTCGAGCAGGCTGCCCGGGTCCGACGTCTCGAACCCTCCGCCCGCGAAGCGCAGCCGGCTGCGGAACTGCTCCCACGGCCCGTCCTCGGGGCGGGGCCCGAACCGGCTGAGCACGCCGTGGACGTACGCGCCGAAGTCGGTGTGCGAGACGTCGCCGCGGCCGTTGCCGACGAGCAGCCACCGCTCGGGCAACAAGCCTTGCTGCGCGAGGGTGAAGAACGCCGGCAAGACCATCCGCTTGGCCAGGTCGCCGGTGGCGCCGAAGAGGACGAAGACGGTGCTGTCGGGCTGTTCCGAGTTCGCCATGGACCTCACCTTAGGTCGCGGCGGCCGCCGCTTCGAAGCCGGACACGTCGCCCGCGACGATCGCCAGTAACGCGCCGAGCACGAGCATCGGCCCGAACGCGATCGCGCTCTGCAGCGCGGCGCGGCGGCTCGCCAGCAGGGCCAGCGCTGCGACGGTGCCGAGCAGGAACCCGGCGAAGATGCCGTAGCAGACGTAGGACCAGCCGAACCAGCCGAGGTAGGCGCCGAGCACGGCGCCCAGCTTGACGTCGCCGAGACCGAACGAGCGCGGCGAGATCAGCCAGAGCACCGCCAGTACCGCGAACACGGCGGCCGCACCTTGCCCGCCGCGCAGCCACAGCGCCCAGTCGTGGCGCACGAGCGCAGCAACGCCGAGCAACACGGCCGCGCCGGCACCGGCGGGAAACACGAGGCGATCCGGCAACCGGTGGTGCTCGAGGTCGATCAACACCAGCGGAGTCGCCGCCAACGCCAGCATCACGAACGCCGGCAGCAGCGCCGACCACCCGGCGGCGTGACCGGCGAGGCCGCCGAGCAGCAGCGCGGTCAGCGCGGTCAGGGCCAGCCGTCGCCCCCGCGCCGGACGTCCGCGCCACCAGACCGCGTCCGTCCGGTCCGGGACGGACAGCGTGAGGCGCGCGAGGTACGGCGCGGCGAGCAGGCACACGCCCGCACCGGTCAGTGCGCCCAGCGGCCCGGCAGACATGACAGCGCAGCCTACGGCCCGGACGTGACACTAGGGTCGAGCCATGTTCGACGCGATCGTGCTCGCGGGCGGGCGGGCAGCGCGCCTGGACGGCGCCGACAAGGCGGGCCTGCGGGTGGGCGGCCGCCCGATGCTGGAACGGGTGCTCGATGCCGTCGCGGACGCGGCGCACGTCGCGGTGGTCGGCCCGCGCCGCGCGAGCCCGCGCCCGGTGAGCTGGCGGCGAGAGGACCCGCCAGGCGGCGGCCCCGTCGCCGCGATAGGGGGTGGGGTTGAGGGGGTGTGCTTGGGGGAGGTGGTGGTGCTCGCAGCGGACCTGCCGTGGATCGCCCCGGCAGTGCCGGCACTGCTGGACGCGCTGGCGGCCGGGCCGGGGAACGTCGCCGTCCTGGTGGACGCCTCAGGGCGGCGCAACTACCTGGCAGCCGCGTGGCGCACGGCCGCGCTGCGCACCGCACTGGCTGCGACAGGCGACATGTCCGGGGCGCCGGTGCGCGGGCTGCTCGCCGCAGCCGACACCATCGACGTCGCGGACCCGGACGGGTGGGGCCGCGACTGCGACACCTGGGACGACGTCGCCGAAGCACAGCGCCGCGCCGAGCAGAGGAGTGCGTTATGACCAACCCGCTGGACACCTGGTTGGCCGAACTCGCCGGCGAACTCGGGGTCGACCCCTCGGCGCTCGAGCGTGACCTGCTGCTGGACGTGGCGCGCGAGGCCGCCCACGGCGTGGCACGGCCGGCGGCCCCGTTGACCACGTTCCTGGTCG
>JBPCOI010000037.1:0-3463 GCA_051000395.1 Jatrophihabitantaceae bacterium | reverse complement strand
CGAATCGCGCAGGCCGAGCAGCAAGCGCAGGAGCACGCCGAGCGCGCTGGCGCGGCGGAACGTGCCGGCGAGCAGCGGCTGGCTGCGGTGCGCACCGAGGTGGCCGAAGAACTGGCCTTCGAGCGCGCGGTGGCCGCCGAGCAGTTGGACGCGGCGCGGCGCGAACACGCAAAGGAGATCGAGCGGCGTGACGCCGCCGAGCAGCAACTTGCCGAGGCCCTGCTTGCTGCAGAGCTGCGCCTCGGCGAGACGGAACAGCGTGCTGACCAGCGTGTCGCGGAGGCCGATCGCCGTGTCGCGGCGGCCGAAAGTGCCGCGGCGGAACAGGCGACGGCGGCGCGGACCGAACTCGCCGACGGTCTCGCAGCCGAACGCGCGGCTGCCGAGGAGCGCCTCGATGCGGCGCAGCGCGAGCGCATCGCCGAGGCGCAGCGGCGCCACGTCCTCGAGCGGCTGCTCGCAGATGCCAGTCGCGACGCCGAGCGAACTCGGCTGCAGCATGCCGCTACCGAGCGGCGCGTGGCGGAATTGGAACAACTCGCGGCCGAGCGCGCGGCGGCCGCGAAGCACCGGTTGCCGCCCAATCCGGACCGTCCCGCCGGCGAGACTGTGCACCACGCTGCAACCAGGCATCCCGGCGCGCCGCGCCCGCGACCCCGGCCGCGGCCAAGCCAGCCCTGAGCCAGCCCTGAGCCAGCCCGAGCTAGGCCGACAACAGGCCGGGAAGTGCGTCGACGACCAGCGTCCAGTCCGACGACTTCGGGTCGATCAGCGTGAAGTGGTCGCCGCTGACCTCCGCGAGCCT
This sequence comes from Jatrophihabitantaceae bacterium, assembly GCA_051000395.1. Taxonomy (GTDB): domain Bacteria; phylum Actinomycetota; class Actinomycetes; order Mycobacteriales; family Jatrophihabitantaceae; genus JBPCOI01. The sequence continues at coordinate 2,658 of JBPCOI010000037.1, read as the reverse complement.
GGCGTCCGCGCCGGCCGAGGTGGCGGCCGCGACGTAAGCAGCGCTCTGCGCGAACGGGACGTTGGTGTCGGATCGGGAGTGCACGCAGAGGACGGGCGCGCGCAGCGGCACCTGGTGGATGGGGTCCGCGTCCGCGTACCGGCTGGGCACCTGACCGGGCGCGCCGCCGAGCAGGTCCGCGACCGCGCTGCCACCGATCTGCTGGTCGGCGGCGGTCACGAGGTCGAGCACGCCGGCCTGCGAGACGGCCGCGCGCAGCTGGACCCGCGGCTCGGCTCCGGGCGCATCCGCAGCCAGCTCGGCGCGTCCTGCAGCCCAGACCGCCAGCTGCCCGCCCGCGGAGTGACCCACCGCGACCACTCGCGACGTGTCGACGTGCAGCGTCGCGAGCAGGTCGATCCCGGCGGCGACATCGCTCAGCGTGGCCGGCCACCCGCCGCCGCCGCCCACCCGCCGGTACTCCAGGTTCCACGCCGTCCAGCCGCGCGCGGCGAGGTCCGCAGCCAGCGGCGCGCCGAGGGACAGGTCGTACTGCGCCCGCCAGAAGCCGCCGTGGATGATCACGACCGTGCCGGGCCTCGCGGCGGCGTGCGGGCGGTAGAGCTCACCGAACTGCGACGGGTCGCGTCCGTAGGCGTGTCTGGTGGACGGGTGCGTGGACACCACCGCAGTCTGCCCGGAGCACGAGGCGAGCGCCGAGGCGCCGAGCGCACCGGCGAGCAGCCGGCGCCGGGTGATCGTCATCAGAAGCTGCCGGCGACGGCTCCCGCGACGGCAACGGCGTTCAGCGACGACTTGGTGACCGCGGTGGTCACGACCACGAGCGTGTCGCCCTTGCTGAACGCACACGCCCAGTCCTGGCCGTGGTCTGTGGGGTCGAACTCGGTCTGGTACAGGACGCCGGTCAGGCCCGCAGCGATCTGCGCCGGCTGGCCGTTGTGGTTGTGATCGGCCAGCAGGACCATGGCGTTGTGCGCGGCGGTGGCGTCGGCGTACCGGCTCGACTGCAGGCGCACCGCAGGCTGGTTCGGGCCCGGCAGGTGCTCCGAGTGCGAATACGGCGAGCCCTGCAGCGCGAAGAAGTCGCAGCCCACCACCTTGCCGCCGCTACGCGACACCGTCACCTTGGCCAGGCGCATTCCCACGTTGCCCGCAGCGGTCTGCTCGTCCAGCAGCGGGCAGGTCCCGACGGCGGACGTGGTCGGCCCGGTGCCGATCGGCGAGACGTCCACGCTCGGCGTGCGGGTCAGGGTCTGGGTACGGGTCGTGGTCGTGCCGCTCGAGCCGACCGGACGGGCAGCTCCCGACGTGCACCCCGACAGCAGGGCCGCGACGGCCGCGAGTGCGGCAACCGATCCTCGCATGGACGAAACCCCCAGAGATGCACGTCGGCCCCGTAGCCGTCGCTCCCGAAGAAGCTGCGGCCACGGGGCCTGCGGTGGGCTACTTGCCGAGCGACTTCGCGACGCGCGCACCGAGGTCGGCATCGACGTTGCGCCAGTACTCGAGCGCCTTGGACAGGACGGGCTCCACGACGCCGGCGGACAGGTGCCCGCTGATGTTGCTCACCAGCCGCTCGCGCTGCGCGTCGTCCATAACGTCGCGCACCAGCGTACCGGGCTGGCCGAAGTCGTCGTCCTCGCTGTGCAGGGTGTACGCGTTGCGCACGATCTCACCCTCCGTCACGCGCCAGGACGGGATCTCGGCCGACGGGTCGGCAACCGGGCCGCCGTAGGAGTTCGGCGCGTACACCGGGTCCCCGCCGTTCTCGTAGGCCATGTTGCCGTCGCGGTTGTAGGAGTGCACCTCGACCTTGGGACGGTTCACCGGCAACTGCAGGTAGTTCGGGCCGATGCGGTAGCGGTGCGCGTCCGGGTAGCTGAACAGGCGGCCCTGCAGCATCTTGTCCGGCGACGGGCCGATGCCCGGCACCAGGTTGGCCGGCTCGAAGGAGGACTGCTCGATCTGGGCGAAGAAGTTCTCCGGGTTGCGGTCGAGCACCATCCGGCCGACCTTGTGCAGCGGGTAGTCGCCCTGCGGCCACACCTTGGTCAGGTCGAACGGATTGAACCGGTAGTCCGCGGCGTCCTCGAGTGGCATGAGCTGCACGAACAGCGTCCACGACGGGGCGTTGCCGTTCTTGATGTTGTCGTAGAGATCGCGGCGGTGGAAGTCCGCGTCCTCGCCGGCGATGCGGTCCGCTTCGGCCTGGCTCAGGTAACCGATGCCCTGGTCGGTCTTGAAGTGGTACTTGACCCAGTGCTTGGTGCCGGCCTCGTTCTCCCACAGGTAGGTGTGGCTGCCGTAGCCGTTCATCTTGCGGTAGCTCGACGGCAGGCCGCGGTCGCCCATCAGCCAGGTGACCTGGTGCGCCGTCTCGGGCTTGTTGCTCCAGAAGTCCCACTGCATGTTGTGATCGCGCAGCGAGTTGTCCTGCCGGCGCTTCTGCGAGTGGATGAAGTCGGAGAAATTCTGCGGGTCACGGATGAAGAACACCGGCGTGTTGTTGCCGACGAGGTCGTAGTTGCCCTGCTGCGTGTAGAACTTCAGCGCGAAGCCGCGCGGGTCGCGCCACGTGTCCGGTGAGCCCTTCTCCCCGGCGACGGTGGAGAACCGGGCCAGCGCCTCGGTCTTACGCCCGGGCTGGAACAGGTCGGC
>JBPCOI010000012.1:0-34276 GCA_051000395.1 Jatrophihabitantaceae bacterium | reverse complement strand
CACCTGGTTCCTGCTCGGCGGCGACCTCTACACGGCGTACACGTTCGTAGCGGTGCCGGCGCTGGTGTACGGCGCGGGCGCCATCGGCTTCTTCGCCGTGCCCTACACGATCATCGTCTATCCGCTGGTCTTCGTCGTCATGCCGCGGCTGTGGTCGGTGGCGCACCGCCACGGCTACGTCACCCCGGCCGACTTCGTCCGCGGCCGCTTCGACTCCCCCGGGCTGGCCCTCGCCGTGGCGATCACCGGCATCGTCGCGATGATGCCCTACATCGCGCTGCAGCTGGTCGGGATCCAGGCCGTGCTCGACACCATCGGCCTGGGTGGCACCGGCAACGCATTCGTGCGTGACCTGCCGCTGATCATCGCGTTCGCGGTGCTCGCCGCCTACAGCTACTCCTCCGGCCTGCGGGCGCCGGCATTGATCGCCTTCGTCAAGGACATCCTGATCTATCTCGTCATCATCGTGGCCGTCGTCTACGTCGCCGTGAAGATCGGGTACGGGCACGTGTTCGACGCCGCGCAGGCCAAGCTGACCGCGGTGAGCCCGAAGACGCACAAGCTGATGCTCGGGCTGCTCGCGCTGCTGGGTTTCGCCGCGATCGCGAAGAAGACCTCGATCCTCGGCCTGGACGGCAAACCCAACGCGCAGCTGGCCGTGCCGCACTTCTTCGCGCAGGTCTTCCCGAGCTGGTTCGCCGGGGTGGCCTTCGCCGCGATCGCGATCGGCGCGCTCGTCCCGGCGGCGATCATGTCGATCGCAGCGGCGAACCTGTTCACCCGCAACATCTACCGCGACTTCCTGCGCCCGTCGGCCACCCCGCGCGAGCAGGCCAGGGTGTCCAAGCTCGCCTCGCTGGTCGTGAAGTTCGGGGCGCTGGCCTTCGTGCTGTTCCTCGGCCGGCAGAATGCGCTGAACTTCCAGCTGCTCGGCGGCGTCTGGATCATGCAGACGTTCCTCGCGATCGTCGCGGGGCTCTACACGCGGTGGTTGCACCGCTGGGCGCTGCTGCTCGGCTGGCTCACCGCCATGGTCTACGGGACGTGGAGTGCCTACGACCAGGCCTCGCCCACGACCAGCCACTTCGGCAGCTCGCTGGCGGACTTCCCGTTTACCGGCACCAAGGTCTACATCGCCGTCTCGGCGCTAGTGATCAACATCGTGGTGTCCGTGGTACTCACGGTGCTGTTCGGCCTGCTGCGGGTGCCGGCGGGAACCGACGAGACCGCTGCCGCGGACTTCTACTCCGACGAGACGTCGCCCACCGTCGCGGCGGAGGCGCAGGCGACCCTGGCCGGGCAGGAGGGGCAGCGACCGTAACGCCTACTCGGCGCGGTATTCCAGGTGCGTCGTCTCGATCGAGATCTGGGTGATGCGAACCCGGATGCGCTCGTGCAGGCTGGCCGGCGCCTTCTCGCTGCCGCAGCACCGGGCGACGAGCGAGCGGACGTCCTGCTCGAGGCCGTAGTGCCGCAGGCAGGGCGCGCACGCGTCGAGGTGCTGGCGGATCCGGTTGCGTAGCTCGTCGTCGGACTCGTCGTCCAGGTAGAGGTACAGGTCCTTGAGGACGTCCTCGCAGTCGATGTTGCCGGGCCCGAAGCCGCCGAACGCGCTCACGACTCGCCGCCGACACCGGCCGGGATGAGACCGCGCCCGCGCGCGTAGTCGGCGAGCAGCGTCTGCAACTGCTTGCGCCCGCGGTGCAGGCGTGACATCACCGTCCCGATCGGAGTGCCCATGATCTCGGCGATCTCCTTGTAGGCGAAGCCCTCGACGTCGGCGAGGTAGACCGCCAGCCGGAAGTCCTCCGGAAGCGACTGCAGCGCCTGCTTGACGTCGGAGTCGGGCAGGTGATCCAGCGCTTCCATCTCCGCCGAACGCAGCCCGGCCGAGGTGTGCGACTCCGCGCGCGCGAGCTGCCAGTCCTGCACGTCCTCGCCGTTGGCGATCTGCGGCTGACGCTGCTTTTTGCGGTAGGTGTTGATGAACGTGTTCGTCAGGATGCGGTACAGCCAAGCCTTGAGGTTGGTGCCCTCGGTGAACTGGTGGAAGGCCGCGAAGGCCTTCACGTAGGTCTCCTGGACGAGGTCTTCCGCGTCGGCCGGGTTGCGGGTCATCCGCATCGCGGCGGCGTAGAGCTGGTCCAGGAACGGCAGCGCGTCACGCTCGAATCGTGCCCGCCGGGCCTCGACCGTCTCGTCCGCCACTGAACTCCTCCACCCGCCGGGATCCTGCGCGGAGCCTATCGCGCCGGGCCGGATCGGCCGGATCGCACGTTCCACTGCGGACGGGCGCTGGCGCACCTCGCACGCTGCCATCGGCTGCTCCTCGGGTCGCGGTCTCCAGCTGAACCACGCGGGCGGCATCCGCATTCCGCCGACGCCGGGCATCGGTCGCGTTGTAGCGTGCGCCAAGTGGCAACCGGTACCCGGGCGACGGTGCTGTTGAGCAGCGCCGGCGTCGCGTTCAGGCTGCATCCGTATGACCATTCCCGGGACGGAGCCGCGCCGGGGCACGGCTTCGGGGAGCAGGCAGCGGCCGCGCTCGACGTCGTCCCGGAGCGGATCTTCAAGACGCTGATCGCCGCGGTCGACGCGCGGCTCACGTGCGCGGTCGTGCCGGTGGCGCGGCGGCTGGACCTCAAGGCGCTCGCAGCCAGCGTGCGGGGCAAGCGAGCCGAGCTCGCCGATCCGGCGGTCGCGACCCGTGCGACCGGGTACGTGCTCGGCGGGATCTCCCCGCTCGGGCAACGCTCACCGATGCCCGTCGTGCTCGACTCGTCCGCGTCCAGTTTCGAGACGGTGTACGTGTCCGCCGGCAGGCGCGGGCTGCAGGTGGAGCTGGCGCCGGCGGACCTCGCCCGGCTGACCGCTGCCGTGCTGGCCCCGATCGCCACTTCTGCCGAGTGACCAGCGCTGCTTCCGGGTTCGGCCCGGGCGCCCCGGCTCAGGCAAAGTCTTCCTCCCGGTACTCGCCCTCGGGACGGGTGCCGGCGTGGGCCGCCTCGGCGGTGCGCAGCTCCACCCGGCGGATCTTGCCGCTGATCGTCTTGGGCAGCTCGGCGAACTGCAGGCGACGGATGCGCTTGTAGGGCGCGAGGTTGTCCCGGCAGTGCCGCAGGATCTCGTCGGCCAGCTCGCGGCTCGGGGCGCGTCCCTCGACCAGCACGACGTATGCCTTCGGCACCGCCAGGCGCAGCTCGTCGGGCGCCGGCACGACGGCGGCCTCAGCGACCGCGGGATGCTCGATGAGCACGCTCTCCAGCTCGAACGGGCTGATGCGGTGGTCGCTGGCCTTGAAGACGTCGTCGGTGCGCCCGACATAGGTGAGGTAGCCGTCGCCGTCGCGGCTGGCGACGTCACCGGTGTGATAGCGTCCGCCATCGAACGCCTGTTCGTTTCCTTCATGATCGCCCTGGTAGCCGACCATCAGCCCGACCGGGCGGCTCGGTTCGCATTGCACGCAAATCTCGCCCTCCTCGGCAGGGTCGCCGGTCAGCGGATCCACCAGCGTGACCTCGAAGCCGGGCATCGGCCGTCCCATCGAGCCGAGCTTCACCACCTGGCCGGGCGAGTTGCCGACCTGCAGGGTGGTCTCGGTCTGCCCGAAGCCGTCGCGGACCTGCAGGCCCCACGCGCGTTCCACGTGCGTGATCACCTCGGGGTTCAGCGGCTCGCCGGCGGCTACCAGTTCGCGCAGCGAGGTCTGCCACCGGCCGAGATCCTGCTGGATGAGCATGCGCCACACCGTCGGCGGCGCACAGAACGTCGTCACCCGCGCGTCGCGGAGCACGTCGAGCATGGCTCGCGCGTCGAAGCGTTCGTAGTTGAAGATCGCGATCGTGGCCCCGGCGATCCACGGCGCGAACACGCAGGACCAGGCGTGCTTCGCCCAGCCCGGGCTGGAGACGTTGAGGTGGACGTCGCCGGGCTGCAGGCCGATCCAGTACATCGTCGAGAGGTGCCCGATCGGGTAGCTGGCGTGGGTGTGCTCGACGAGCTTGGGCTGCGCGGTGGTGCCCGAGGTGAAGTACAGCAGCAGCGGGTCGTCGGAGCTGGTCGGGCCGTCCGGGCTGAACGGGTCCATCGACTGCTCGGTGTCCGCGTAGCGCAACCATCCCTCGACGGGCTCGCCGACCGCGACGCGCAGGTACCCGCCGTGCACCTCGGCGAAACGAGGTGCGATCTCCGAGCGCGCGAGCACCGCGCCGACGTCGCCGCGCTCGACGCGGTCATGCAGGTCGGCCGGTGCCAGCAGCGTGGTCGCCGGGATCAGCACCGCGCCGAGCTTCATGACCGCCAGCGTGATCTCCCACAGCTCGACCTGGTTGCCGAGCAGGACGAGCACCCGGGTGCCCCGCCCCACGCCGTGGCTGCGCAGCCAGCCGGCGACCTGGTCGGAGCGCCGGGACAGCTCGCCGAAGGTGTAGCTGGCCTCGCTGCGGTCGGCCTCGACGATGTGCAGCGCGGCCCGTTGCGGATGCTCGACCGCCAGGACGGCGTCGAACCAGTCGAGGGCGAAGTTGAAGTGCTCCGGACGAGGCCAGGCGAAGCGGGCGTAGGCGGTGTCGTAGTCGTCGCGGTGCTCAACGAGCAAGTCGCGTGCCGCGCGGAACTGTTCGGTAGGCGTGCTCATGTCTCGACACTGGCACGGCCTGCGACCGTTGTCACGAAGTCGATCACCGCAGCCGCGACGGCTGCCGGGTCCTTCTTCAGGGAGTGGTCCGCGCCGGCGAGCACGACCACGGCGCGGCCGCGCCCTGGCGGCGGCACCCCGAACACGTCGCGCTCACCCTGCACGATCAGTACCGGCACGTGCGGGCCTTCCAGCTCGGCGAGCCGTGATCGCTCCGGCCGGCCCGGCGGGTGCAGGGGGAAGGCGAGCGCGACGACCGCGTCCGCAGCGCTGGCGCGGGCAGTCCGGCAGGCGACGCGGGCGCCGCTGGAGCGGCCACCGACGACGAGCGGAAGCGCGCGCAGACCCCGGATCCCGCGCACGGCGGCGAGCGCGGCCAGCCAGGCCTCGTCCAGCCGCGGCGCGGGTGCGGGTGCTCGGCGTCCGGCGACGCGGTAGGGCTGGGTGACGCGCGCGACGGCGATCCCCGCCGCCACGGCGGCGTCGCGAACGACGAGCAGGTCAGGTGCGTCGACCCCGCCGCCCGCGCCGTGACCAAGCACGAGCAGCGCGACCGGGTTCCGCGCCCGGTCCAGCTCGACCCAGGCCGTCCCGGCGGCCGTGTCGACGTCGAGGCGCATCAGAACAGCTGTTGCGCTTCGGGCACGGACTGCTCGACGGCGGGCTCGATGAGTTCGGGACCGTCGTTGGCGACGTTGCCGACCGCGGCCGAGACCAACCGGGGTTCCAGGTGCGGTTCGGGCATGGCGTCCAGCAGGCGTCGGGCGACGGCCGGGTCGTCGTCGCCGCAGTCCAGCCACCGCTCCTGTGCGTCGCGCGGGACGAGCACGGGGCACCGCTCGTGGATGTCGCCGAGGGCGTCGGTGGCGGCGCGGGTGATGATCGTGCAGGTCCACAGCCACTTGTCGGGGTCGTCGTCGGACAGCGCGGGGTCGCGCCAGATCTCGTAGAGGCCGGCCATGGCCAGCCCCCGGCCGTCGGGATCGTGCAGGAAGTACGGGACCTTGCCGCCGTCCGCACGCTTCCACTCGTAGTACCCCAGCGCGGGCGTCAGGCAACGCCTGCGGGCGGCGGCGGCCTTGAAGGCCGGCTTGCTGGTCACCGTCTCGACCCGAGCGTTGATCATCTTCGCCGCGCCCGTACGCGACTTCGACCAGCTCGGCACCAGACCCCACCGGACCGTGCGCAGCTGCCGGACCGGGGCAGCATCGCGGTCACCGGGCAGGTGACGCTCGACCACAATTCGGACCGGGTCCGTAGGGGCCACGTTCCACGACGGCGCCGCCGATTCACCGATGACTTCCTCGACGTCGAACTCATCGGTCAGGTCTGCTGTCGATGCGACGTTGACGTAGCGCCCACACATGCCGGCAAGTGTCCTCGGTGTCGGCCATGCCCGGACCTTCAGGCGGGTGGGCCGGCCGATCGCCAGAATTGACGCGGCGCGTAACCCTCGCGCCGGAGCCAGTGCTCGGTGTAGACGATCCGATCGGCTGGGATGAGCCCGAGCGTGTCGACGGGCGCTTCGTCCAGAGGACGCGAGCGCTCGACGTGCTCGGACTGCCAGCGCACGGCCCCCCAGTAGTACGCGTGCTCAGCATGTCCTGGGGCGAGGATGCGGGCCCGTCCGAACAGCTGTGCGCCCCTGCTGCTGGCCGCTCCGGTGAGCGGGGCGAAGACGCCGACCGACGCCCGGGGGTCGGCGGCGAGGTTGCCCATCTTCGGCGAGTTCGGGGCGGCGGTGAAGATGATCGTGAAGTCCAGATGGAAGTAGCGCACCGGCGTCGCCAGCGGCCCGGCCGGGCCGCTTGTCGCCAGGACGCACATGTTCTGCGATGACAGCAGGTTCAGGATGCGTTCCTCGAGGACGGGCCGCTCGAGCCGTCTCGTCGGTGACGGTCCAGCGAGCCACGGGTTGGTGACGGGCATGAGTCAGGTTCGCATGCGCCGGATCAGCACCGTTGCCACGACCCGGTCAGCCGCGCTCGTCCAGGTGCCGACGTGCTGTCAGTGCCTGGTGGCACAGTCGAGGCGTGGACAGACTCAGCAATCAACAGATCCGCGATGCCGGCCTCGCCGACTGGCGCAAGCTCGCTCAGGCGCTGCACGCGCGCTACTCGATCCCGGACTACGAGCGCGCAGCGGTATTCGTCACGGCGGTTGCCGAGGCCGCGGACGCCGACGATCACCACCCCGACCTGAAGCTGACCCGTGGTGTCATGGACGTCTCGCTGTGCACCCGTGCGGACGGCCTCTGGGTCACTCAGAAGGACCTCGCCATGGCGAGAAGGATCAGCGAGCTTGCCCGCGCGAACGGGCTCGTGCCCCAACCCGAGGCGGTGACCCAACTCGAGATCGCGCTCGACACTGCACACGAGGACAGCGTCGGGCCGTTCTGGTCGGCGCTGCTCACCGGGAGCGCGGACAACAAGATCTACGACTCCGTATTCGACCCGACCAGCCGGGTTCCCGGTGTGTGGTTCCAGGACACCGAGGAGCACGAGAGCCCCCGCCAGCGCTGGCACTTCGACCTCTGGCTCGCTCCCGAGGTGGCCGGCGACCGGATCGCCGCCGCCGTCGCGGCCGGTGGATCGGTCGTCGACGACTCCAACGCGCCGGCCTTCACCGTGCTCGCCGACTCCGACGGTAACCGGGTCTGCGTCTGCACCTCGCTCGGGCGCGGGGACTAGGCAGGGCGATGGACGAAGCCGGGCTGAGCACCGGCGACTCGGCACGGATCGTGGTGCTCAGCTCTCCGGGGCGCGCGGCGGAGCCGGCATGAGGTATAGCCCGAGCAGGTAACAGCACAGCGCGGCGAGGGCAAGCAGGCCCATGATCAGCGAACTGACGTTCTGACCGGCGAAGTCGAGGAAGCTCGCGCCGTTGAAACCCGCACCCACGACGAACAGGAAGCCGAGCACGCACGCCACGGACACCGGCCGTGGACCGAGCCGTACCGCGCGCACGGCGACCGCGAGGCTCAGCACCAGCAGCGCCAGGCCGAGCGAGGCGTGGATCGCCAGCGCGACGGCGCCGTGACCGAGAGCCCAGGCCACGCTGCGAAACGAGCCGGTGAAGTAGTTGGCCGGCTGCGAGCCAGGATGACGAGACGGCACCGTGACGTACAGGTTGACCACGATCCCGACGGCGGTCTGGACCACCACGAGGAGCGCTGCCCCGAGAACCATTGCACGCATCGCGACCGGGTTCGCCGTCCGGCGCTCGGTGGTGAGCTCACCTGCCACGGGTTGGATGCTAGACGCACGACCGAGCTGGTGATCTTGGGGAAGTCCCGAGGCGTGCGGCAGACTGTGGGCGTGGCGAAGTGGGCGGCACCGCGCGCGTATACGCCGGTGCGCTCCGAAGTCGAACTGCCCGGCTCCAAGTCGCTCACCAACCGCGTGCTCGTACTGGCTGCGCTCGCGCAGACGCCATCCCGCATCCGGGCACCGCTGCGGGCGCGCGACACCGAGCTCCTGGCAGACGCGCTGCGCGGCCTGGGCACCGTCGTCGAGGACGACGACTCGGACTGGGTGGTGACGCCGGGACCGCTGCACAGCGCGGCGATCGACACCGGACTCGCCGGGACGGTAATGCGCTTCGTGCCCCCGCTGGCCGCGCTCGCCGATGGACCGGTCACCTTCGACGGCGACCGCTACGCCCGGGAACGTCCGATGGCGACGTTGCTGGACGGGCTGCGTCAAGCCGGCGTCACGGTCGAGGACCAAGGCCGCGGGCGTCTGCCCTTCACGGTGCGCAGCCGGGGCGCCGCGCGTGGCGGAACCGTGCGCATCGACGCGTCGGCGTCCTCGCAGTTCGTCTCCGGGCTGCTGCTCAGCGGCGCCCGCTACGACACGGGCATCGAGCTCGCCCATACCGGGTCGGGCCCGGTTCCGTCGCAGCCGCACGTGGACATGACGCTCGACGTGCTGCGCAAGGCGGGCGTGGCGGCGAACTGCACCGCGCCGGGGGTGTGGCAGGTCGCGCCCGGGCCGGTCGGCGCGCGCGAGTGGATCATCGAGCCGGACCTGTCCAACGCCGCGCCGTTCCTCGCGGCCGCGCTCGTCACCGGCGGCGCGGTGACGGTCCCCGGCTGGCCACGCGCGAGCACGCAGGCCGGCGACGCACTGCGCGAGCTGCTCGCGGCGATGGGCGCAGCTGTGACGCTGGAAGGCGCCGGGCTGCGCGTGTCCGCCGGCGACCAGCTGCGCGGCCTCGACGCCGACCTGCACGACGTCGGCGAGCTGACCCCGGTGCTGGCGGCCCTTGCCGCGCTTGCCGATTCGCCCTCGCACCTCCGCGGCATCGGGCACCTGCGCGGCCACGAGACCGATCGGCTTGCGGCGCTGACGACCGAGCTCACCGGGCTCGGCGCAGAGGTGCGCGAGGACGCGGACGCGTTGACGATCCTCCCGCGCCCGCTGCGCGGCGGGCTCTGGCGCAGCTACGCCGATCACCGGATGGCCACCGCCGGCGCGGTGCTGGGGCTGGCCGTCGACGGGATCGTCGTCGAGGACATCGCGTGCACCGGCAAGACGCTGCCCGAGTTCCCCGCCATGTGGGCCGAGCTGGTGGGCGCCTGACGTGCCGTCCGTGCGCGACTCCAGCCGCCTGGACGAGGACGACGTGCGAGTGCGCCCCGGCCGCGGGACGCGCCCACGCTCCAAGCAACGGCCCGCGCACGAGGACGCCGCGGACGGCCTGGTGCTGACGGTCGACCGCGGCCGGTACACGGTGCTCGTCGCCGACGCCGAGGTCACCGCGATGCGGGCGCGCGAACTGGGCCGCAAGGCAATCGCGGTCGGCGATCGGGTCAGCGTGCTCGGTGACCGCTCCGGTGCCGCGGACACGCTCGCGCGCATCGTGCGTCTGGCCGAGCGCCGGACCGTGCTGCGGCGTAGCGCCGACGACAGCGACGACGTCGAACGGGTGATCGTCGCCAACGCCGACCAGCTCGTCGTCGTCTCCTCCCTCGCCGACCCGGAGCCGAGCTACGGGCTGATCGACCGCTGCCTCGTCGCGGCACTCACCGCCGGCCTCGAGCCGTTGCTGTGCCTCACGAAATCCGACCTCGCCCCCCCGGACGACGCGCTCGAGCGCTACGCCGCGCTGTCCGTGCCGGCCGTCGTCACCGGTCGTGGTACGTCGTCACTGGACGCGCTGCGCGAGCGGCTGCTCGGGCAGATGTCCGTGCTGGTAGGGCATTCCGGCGTCGGAAAGTCCACGTTGATCAACGAACTCGTCCCTTCGGCCGCGCGGACGACCGGCGCCGTGAGCGCGAGCGGCAAGGGGCGGCACACGTCCTCGTCCGCGATCGCCCTGCCGCTGAGCGGCGGCGGCTGGGTCATCGACACTCCGGGCGTGCGGTCCTTCGGCTTGGCACACGTCACCGCCGACGACCTGCTCTGGGCGTTCCCGGATCTCGAGGACGGCGCGAACGGCTGTCCTCCCGGCTGCGAGCACCTGTCCCCCGAGGCGGGCTGCACGCTCGACGCCTGGGTCGCCGCGGGCCACGCGAGCGCTGAGCGCCTGGCCGCCTACCGGCGCCTGCTGCTCAGCCGCTCGATGTGATCGATACGGTTGGGGACGTGCTGCGCGCCGTCGTCCGTGTCGTGTTCGCGGTGAGCTGCGTCGCGGCGCTCGCGTCCTGCTCCAAGTCCTCGTCCTCGGCACAGAACTACGTCGCGCTCGGCGACTCCTACGCCGCGGGCACGCTCACCGGCGAGATCAGCGGCGACCCTGCCGGCTGCCTCCGCTCGGAGAAGGACTACCCGCACGTGGTGCAGCACACCCTTGCGGCAAAGGCGTTCACCGACGTGACGTGCTCGTCGGCGACGAGCGCCGACCTGGGCGGCCCGCAGCACGTCGCCGGCGGCACCAATCCGCCGCAGCTGGACGCCATCACGTCCAGCACCACGCTCGTCACGTTGACGATCGGCGGCAACGACATCGGCTTTCTGTCGATCATCGAGCACTGCGCGTCGCTGACGCCGAGCGGATCGCCGTGCAAGGACCACTACACCTCCGGCGGCACCGACCAGCTCTCGCGGCGCATCGCCGCCACCGCACCGAAGATCGCCGCCGTCCTGGCAGCCGTGCACTCCCGGGCGCCGAAGGCACGCATCCTGCTGGTCGGCTATCCCGACCTGCTGCCGCCGGGCGGCGGCTGCTGGCCGAAGGTGCCGTTCACCGACGCCGACTCCGCCTACCTCGGCCACGTCGAGCTCGCGCTCAACGCCATGCTCGCCGCGCAGGCGGCCGCGGGCCACGCCACCTATGTCGACACCTACACCCCGAGCCTCGGGCACGACATGTGCACCGAGAGCGGCGTGCGTTGGGTCGAGCCGCTGTTGCCGACGAGCCTCGCCGCCCCCTTCCACCCCAACGCCGAGGGCGAGAAGCACATGGCCGCTGCCGTGACCGCCGCGATCGCGGGGCACTGAGCACCGTGCCGCTCACGCTCACCGCCGTGAACCGCTTTCCGGTGAAGTCCTGTCGCGGCGAGGCGGTGCGATCCGCGCTCGTCGAGCAGTGGGGACTGGCCGGCGACCGGCGCTGGATGCTCGTCGACGACGACGGCGAAACGGTGACGGCGCGTGAGCACCCGAACCTGCTGCTCGTGCACCCGCGCCTCGTCGACGGCGGCCTGCACCTGAGCGGCCCGCACGCTGCGGAACTCTCGGTGGCGGTGCCGGACGGCCCGCGCGTCGACGTCAGCGTGTTCGGCCGCGCGCCGTTCGCCGCCACCCCCGCCGACGGCGCCGCGCACGCCTGGTTCGCCAAGCTGGTCGGCGCGCCGGTTCGCCTTGTCTACCAAGACGATCCGACCCTGCGCCCCACCAACCGCGCGTTCACCCGGGCCGAGGACTGCGTCTCCTTCGCCGACGGCTACCCGGTCCTGCTCGCCACCGAGGAGTCACTCGCCGCGCTGAACGCCTTGATCGCCGCCGGGCCGCTCGCCCACGAAGGACCGCTGCCGATGATCCGCTTCCGGCCCAGCCTCGTCGTGCGCGGCGCTGCGGCCTGGGCAGAGGACGGCTGGCGGCGGGTACGCATCGGCGCCGCCGAGTTCCGTGTCGTCAAGGGCTGTGACCGCTGCGTCATCACGACCACGGATCCCGACTCGGCGGCGAAGGGCAAGGAACCGATCGCGACGCTGTCGCGGCACCGCAGGTGGGACGGCAAGACCTGGTTCGCGATGAACCTGGTGCCCGACACGCCCGGCGCCACGATCACCGTGGGCGACGAGGTCGAGGTGCTCGAGTGCGTCGACGCACCCGACGGACCGCCCCGCTGACGTCGACCCCATCGGCAGTTACTGACCGGCCAGCCACCTGCAGAGCAGGTCGACGGCGCGGTCGAGGTCGGCCCCGTCACCGACGAAGCACAGCCGGATGAAGCGGCCGCCGTCGACGGGGTCGAAGTCGACGCCGGGAGCCACCGCGACGCCGCACCCGGACAGGGCACGCGCCGCGAACGACAGCGAATCGCTCGTCCAGCGCGAGACGTCGGCGTAGACGTAGAACGCGCCATCAGCCGGGGCGAGACGGTCCAGACCGATCTCGGGCAGGCGGCGCAGCAGCAGCTCGCGATTGGCGCGGTACCGCGCCACGTTCGCGTCGAGCTCGTCGTAGCTGTCGAACGCGGCGACGGCGGCGAGCTGCGACAGCGCGGGCGGGCAGATCGTGAAGTTGCCGGTGAGCCGGTCGACGGCGTCGAGCAGGTCGTCCGGGACGAGCAGCCAGCCGATTCGCCAGCCGGTCATGCTGAAGTACTTGGAGAAGGAGTTCACGACGACTCCGTCGCGACCGGTGTGCCATGCGGTGGCCGCCGGCTCGGTGAAGCTGATGCCGTGGTAGATCTCGTCGCTGATCAGCCGGGTGCCGTGCGCCGCGCACCAGTTCACGACGGCTGCCAGCTCCGCTGGCGCCAGCATCGTGCCGGTGGGATTGGCCGGGCTGGCGAGCACGAGCCCGGCCGGCGGTTCGGCGAGCGACTCGAGCTGCGCCACGCTCGGCTGGAAGCCGGCCCGCGCGCCGCACGGCAGCTCGATCACCTGGCACCCCAGCGCGGCGAGCATGTTGCGGTACGCGGGATACCCGGGCCGTGCCATCGCGACCGTGTCGCCGGTGTCGAAGGCAGCGAGGAACGCGAGCAGGAATCCCCCGGAGGATCCCGTCGTGGCGACGACGGACCCGGCGTCGACGGCCAGGCCATACCGGTGCGCGTAGTGCGCGGCGATCGCCTCGCGAAGCGCGGGGATGCCCAGGGCGTTGGTGTAGCCGATGCGATCGACGTCGAGGGCGGTGCGGGCGGCCCTGCGGACAGCGCCCGGAGCGGGCGTCGACGGCTGGCCGGCGGACAGGTCGTACACCGGCAGTCCCGCCTGGCGGCGGGCGAGTACCGCGTCGATCACGCGCATCACGTGGAACGGCGGGATGGCGCTGCGCGCCGAGACGCGGCCCGTCACCACAGGGTCGATCACGGCTCGACGGTAGCCTGCGAGCGTGCCGCCGACGACCGAGCCTGCCGAGGACCTCGCGCTCGCCCTCGCCCTCGCCGACGACGCGGACGCGATCACGCTCGCGCGTTTCGGCGCCGCGGACCTGGCCGTGTCGACGAAGCCCGACCTCACCCCGGTGACCGACGCGGACCGGGCGGTGGAGCAGGCGATTCGGGCGCGCTTGCACAGCGAACGCCCCGGCGATGCGGTGTCCGGAGAGGAGTTCGGCTCGGACGGCACGGCCGCGCGGCGGTGGGTGATCGATCCCGTGGACGGTACGAAGAACTTCATGCGCTCGGTACCGGTATGGGCCACGCTTATCGCCCTGCTCGACGGGACGGAGCCCGTCGTCGGCGTCGCATCGGCACCGGCACTCGGGCGGCGTTGGTGGGCGCGACGCGGCGGCGGCGCGTGGTGCAGCGCGCTGGGAGACGCGCCCCGTCGGCTGTCGGTGTCGACGGTGACGAGCCTCGACGATGCCAGCCTGTCCTACGCCTCCCTCGCCGCCTGGGACGCGTGCGGGCGGCGCGAGGTGTTCCTCGCGCTCACCGAGCGGCTATGGCGCACGCGCGCCTACGGCGATTTCTGGTCCTACCTGCTGGTCGCCGAAGGCGCCGTCGATCTCGCCGCGGAGCCGGAGTTGTCGCTGTGGGACATGGCTGCGCTCGCGCCGATCGTCACCGAGGCCGGCGGCTGGTTCACGGGGTTGGACGGCGTAGCCGGCGTGCACCAGGGCAGTGCCGCTGCGAGCAACGGACTGCTGCACGACGCGTTTCTGGCAGCCCTGAACGCCTGAGCCGACCCGGTCCCTTCACCGGCGAGGCCGCCGACTCCCCTGACGCCGGCTCGCTACGGTACTGGTCATGACCTTCTCCATCGTGGGCCGCTCCGACGACGGCCAGTCGTGGGGTGTCGCGGTCGCGTCCAAGTTCCTGGCCGTCGGCCACGTCGTGCCGGCCGCGGCAGCCGGCGTCGGCGCCCTCGCGACGCAGGCCGACGGCAACGTGGCGTGGCGGGCGGCGGGCCTGCGCCTGCTCAGCGACGGGCTCGACGCGCCGGCTGCGCTGCAGCGCCTGGTCCACGACGACGACCAGCGTGAGCACCGTCAGCTCGGCATCGTCGACGCTGCCGGTAAGTCCGCGACGCATACCGGGACGTCGTGCGCGGACTGGGCCGGTGGGCTCGCCGAGCCGGGCGTCGCGATCCAGGGCAACATCCTGAGCGGACCCGCCGTCGTCGAGGCGATGAAGCATGCCTGGGACAGTGCGGCGGACCGCCCGCTGGTCCACCGGCTGCTCGCTGCCCTGAGCGCCGGCGACGCCGCCGGCGGTGACCGGCGCGGCCGCCAGTCCGCGGCGCTGCTGGTCGTGCGGGCCGGCGCCGGTTACGGGGGCGGCGACGACATCGCCGTTGATCTGCGCGTCGACGACCACGCCGAGCCGATCCCCGAGCTGAGCAGGCTGGTCGAGCTCAACGACTTCTACCTGACGGCGCCGTCCGAAGGGGACCGCGTGCGCGTCACCCCCGAGCTGGCAGCCGAACTCGACCAGCGCGCCTGTGCCGCCGGACACGCCGACCTCGCGGCCTGGGCCGGGACGAACAACTACGAGATGCGCGTCGCTACGGACGGCAGCTGGATAGACTGCCGCGTGCTGGAGATCATCAGACGGGACTGACCGATCACCCGCCTGTGCCGGTCCGCCGGCGACCTACCGCACGTGCGACTCGACGAACGGCGCCTTGACGAGCCGCGCCGCAACTCGGCGTCCGCGCACGTCGATCGCCACCTCGTCGCCTGCCTCGACACCGGCCGACGACGAGATCAACGCCAGCCCGATGCCCTTCTTCAGCGTCGGGGAGAACGTCCCGCTCGTCACCTCGCCGATCGGGTCCCCCGCGCCGGAGCGCACCGCCATGTGCGGACGGGCGATGCCGGAGCCGACCACTTCGATCCCCCACAGCAACCGCGCCGGACCGCCCTGCTTCTCGGCCAGCAGTGCGGAACGTCCCCAGAACGCGTCCTTCTTCCAGCCGCACGCCCACCCGGCGCGAGCCTGCAGCGGCGAGATCGACAACGACAGGTCGTGACCGTGCAGCGGATAACCCATCTCGGTACGCAGCGTGTCGCGAGCGCCGAGACCGGCCGGCATGCCGCCGAGCTCACCGGCCGCCGGCACCAGCGCGTCCCAGAGCGCTGCCGTGTCGGCCCACGCCGGGATCAGCTCGTAACCGTGCTCGCCGGTGTATCCGGTCCGGCAGATCCGCACCGGGCGACCCTCGAAGCTCGCGTCCGCGTAGGCCATGTAGTCCTGGTCCGTAGGCAGCCCGAGCCCGGCGAGCAGATCGGCCGAGCGCGGACCCTGGACGGCGAGCACGCCGAAGTCGCCGTGCTGCGCCTGCACCTGCACGCCGGGCGGCGCGGCAGCGGCCAGCCGGCGCACCACCTCCGCGGTGTTCGCCGCGTTCGGCACGAGGAAGACCTCGTCCTCGCTCACGAGGTAGGCGATCAGGTCGTCGACGACGCCGCCGGTTTCGTCACAGCACAACGTGTACTGCGCCTTGCCCGGGGCGATCCGTCCCAGGTCGTTGGACAGGCAGGAGTTGACGAACGCTTCGGCACCGGCGCCGCGCACCGTCGCCTTGCCCAGATGCGAGACGTCGAAGACGCCGACCGCCTCGCGCACCGCCGCGTGCTCCCGCAGCACCCCGCCGCCGCTGGCCGCGTACTCGATCGGCATCTCCCAGCCACCGAAGTCCGCGAGCTTGGCGCCGAGGGCGACGTGCCGCTCGTGCAGTGGCGAGCGCCGAAGGCCCGACGCGTCCGCGTCCTGCCGCTGGGACTCGGTCACGCTTGCTCCTCAGGACGACGGGACGGCACAGCGGATCAGGCGTGGACGAAGCACCCGCGCGATGCTAGTACGCGCTGTGCGCCGAGTTGTCATTCGGGCGGGTTCGCGGCGCGGGCCAGACGGATCGCGCGTTCCCAGCGCAGCCGCAGCTGCCGATAGGCCCGGGCCCGGATCCGTTCGGAATTCACCGCCACCCAGGCGCAGATGACGGCAAGGGGCAGCTCGGCGAGCAGTCCGAGGGTCAGCGCGGCGAGGAAGCGGTCACGGGTGGGCGCGGTGACGATGTCGAACCACGCGTCGACGACGAACAGGGTCGCGGCGACGGCGGCGATCGGGCCGGTCGCGGGGCGGCGCTGCAGCGCGCACCACGCGAGCGCCGCCAGCACGAGCCACATGCCGCAGTCGAACCCCAGCCACGCCAGGTCGTAGTGCGCGGCACGCGAGTGGCGCGGCAGGGTGAAGCCGAGATACACCATCCACGGCACCAGACCGATCACGCAGCAGGCGGCCAGCGGGCCGAGCCAGCGCGGTAGCGGCAGCTGCGGCCGCGCGGGAATGATCCCCAGGGCTGCCTCGATCGAGTCGAGGGCTGAGCCGGCTGGCGGCTCCGGGCTGAGCGCCGCGCCGGCAGGGCCATCATCCGGACGCCCGGTCCTCGTCATGGCGCCACGCCGGCGGTGCCGGGCGGTCCCAGCTCGCCGGACGCCTTGCGCCGCGCCGTCCAGTCGCGCATCCGCTGCGGGTAGCCGACAGCGGCGACGTCGTAGAGCGGGATCGCGTTTCTCCGGGCGAAGGAGTTCGCGGCGTCCGGTCCCTCGATGCGCCGCCGCGTCCACTCCCCCGTTGCCGCGACGAGCACCACCGTCGTCTCGGTCACCGCCGTGCGGGGTTCGAGGTAGGCCTCGACCCCCTGGTGCGACTGTAGGAACTGCGTCAGGTGCGACACGTCGGCCGAACTCGCCGACCGCGTCGTGCCGGCGCGGTTCTTGCTGCGGCGTAACCAAGCCACGAGGGCCACTCCATGCTCGTCGTCTCGCTGGTACGCCCATGATTCCACGGCGCACTGTGCGCGCGCTGACGATCGAAGGGGCCGCGCCCGGCGTGAACCGACGCCCTCGGTAGTGCCAAGATGGGATGCGGCGTCCCTTCGACGGAGCAGGAGCAGCAGTGGCCGACAACAAGTCCGACGTCGTCATCCTCGGCGGCGGTAGCGGCGGCTACGCCGCGGCCCTGCGGGCAGCCGAACTCGGCAGGTCCGTGGTGCTGATCGAGAAGGACAAGATCGGCGGCACCTGCCTGCACCGCGGCTGCATCCCGACCAAGGCGCTGCTGCACGCCGGCGAGATCGCCGATCAGGCCCGGGAGAGTTCGCAGTTCGGCGTGAACGCCACGTTCGAGGGCATCGACATGGCCGGTGTCCACAAGTACAAGGACGGCGTGATCGGCAAGAACCACAAGGGCCTGGTGGGGCTGATCAAGAGCCGTGGTATCGAGATCGTCGAGGGCGAAGGGCGTCTCACCGGCCCGAAGACGGTCAGCGTCGACAGCGGGTCCCCTCGCACCGGTGACGGCGCAGACAGCTACACCGGCCAGCACGTCATCCTGGCCACCGGTTCCTACTCGCGCACCCTGCCCGGCCTGGAACTGGACGGCCAGCGGGTCATCGCTAGCGAGCACGCGCTGCAGCTCGACCACGTTCCCGCGTCGGCGATCGTGCTCGGCGGCGGTGTCATCGGCTGCGAGTTCGCCAGCGTCTGGAAGTCCTTCGGGGCGGACGTGACCATCGTCGAGGCGTTGCCCCATCTCGTCCCACTCGAGGACGAGGCCAACTCCAAGCTGCTCGAACGCGCCTTCCGCCGCCGCAAGATCGACTTCAAGCTCGGCGCCCGCTTCGAGCGCGTCGAGCCCACCGACGGCGGGGTACGGGTGCACCTCGAGGGTGGCCAGACGCTCGAGGCCGAACTGCTGCTGGTCGCGGTCGGACGCGGACCGACGTCGGCGGACCTCGGCTACGAGCAGCAGGGCGTCACGATGGAGCGCGGCTTCGTCGTCGTCGACGAGTACTGCCGCACGAGCGCCGACGGCATCTACGCGGTCGGCGACCTGATCCCCACACCGCAGCTCGCGCACGTCGGCTTCGCCGAGGGGATCCTCGTGGCCGAGCACATCGCGGGGCAGCCGGTCGTCCCGATCGACTACCCGGGTGTCCCGCGGATCACCTACTCCCAGCCTGAGGTCGCCTCGGTCGGGTACACGGAGGCGCAGGCGGCCGAGAAGTTCGGCGCCGACAACATCAAGACGGTCACCTACGACCTGTCCGGCAACGGCCGTAGCGCGATCCTCAACACCCGAGGCGCGGTCAAGCTGATCGCTGAGGTGGACGGCCCGGTATTGGGAATCCACATCGTCGGCGACCGCGTCGGCGAATTGATCGCCGAAGCCCAGCTGATCTACAACTGGGAGGCGCTCCCCGGCGAGGTCGCCCAGTTGATCCACCCGCATCCCACGCAGTCCGAAGCGATCGGCGAGGCACATCTGCTGATGGCCGGCAAGCCGCTGCACGTGCACGACTGAGACGTCTCGCCCGCCACCGAAGGAGCCTCGAGGACCATGCCGGTTTCCGTGACCATGCCGCGCCTCGGTGAGAGCGTCACCGAGGGCACCGTGACCCGCTGGCTGAAGAACGAGGGCGAGCACATCGAGGCGGACGAGCCGCTGCTGGAGGTGTCCACGGACAAGGTCGACACGGAGGTGCCCTCCCCCGCGTCCGGCACGCTCCTCTCGATCAAGGTGCAGGAGGACGAGACGGTCGAGATCGGCGTCGAGCTCGCAACCATCGGCGACAGCGACGAGTCCGCGAACGGCGGGCAGCCTGCAGAACCCGCAACCGGCGCGCAGGACGCAACCACGGCGCAGGAACAGAAGCCCGACGAAGCCGCGCAGCAGGGTGACGACCCTGCCCCGCGGCAGCAGGCAACGGACGGCGCTCAGCAAGATCACGACGAGCAGCCGGCCGCCGAGCAGCACGGCGCGGAGGAGCAGGACGCGCGCGAGCAGCAGCCGGCGCAACCAGCGGCTCAGCCCGAGCAGCAGGCGCCCGCGCCAGCTCAGGCCCCGGCACCGCAGGCCCCGCCCGCAGCCCAGGCATCCGCTGCGCCGCAGGCCCCGCCCGCTGACGACGACGAGGTTGCCGGCACCTACGTGACGCCCTTGGTGCGCAAGCTGGCCAGCGAGCACCGCGTCGACCTGTCCAGCATCCAGGGCACCGGGGTCGGCGGCCGAATCCGCGGGTCCGCCGCCCTCGCCGCCGCCGAGAAACCTGCCGCAGCGGCCGCCGAACCCGCCGCCGCAGCCGCGCCCGCCGCCGAGGCACCTTCCGGCGCAGCCGCGCCTTCCGCCGCAGCCGCGCAGCCCCGGACCGCGCCGGCAACGGTGACCGCCCAGCGCGGCACCGTGGAACCGATGTCGCGCATGCGACAGGTGATCGCGTCGCGCATGGTCGAGTCGCTGCAGATCTCCGCGCAGCTCACCACCGTCGTCGAGGTCGACGTCACCAAGATCGCCCGGCTTCGTGCGGCGGCCAAGCGTGACTTCGAGGCGCGCGAGGGCGTGAAGCTCAGCTTCCTGCCGTTCTTCGCACTCGCCGCCATCGAGGCGCTCAAGGCGCATCCGGTCGTCAACGCGTCCGTGGACGTGGCCGCGAAGACGATCACGTATCACGACACCGAACACCTGGGGGTCGCGGTGGACACCGACCGCGGCCTGCTCGTCCCGGTGATCCACGATGCCGGCGACCTCAACCTTGCCGGGATCGCCCGCAAGATCGCCGATCTCGCCGAGCGCACCCGCGCGAACAAGGTCAGCCCGGACGAGCTCGGCGGTGGCACGTTCACGATCACCAACACCGGCAGCCGCGGCGCCCTGTTCGACACGCCGATCATCAACCAGCCGCAGGTCGGCATCCTCGGCACCGGGGCGGTCGTCAAGCGCGCCGTCGTGATCAGCGACGACAACCTCGGCGAGACCATCGCGATCCGCTCGATGGCCTACCTCGCGCTGTCCTACGACCACCGCATCGTCGACGGTGCCGACGCCGCCCGCTTCCTGGGCACGGTGAAGGAACGCCTGGAGACCGGGGCGTTCGAGCGCGCCCTCAGGCTGGCCTGAGGAGTGCGCGTCGTCCTGGCCGGCGGATCCGGTCTGATCGGTAGCGCACTGCGCGAGTCGTTGACCGGCGACGGGCACCAGGTAAAGACGCTGCTGCGGCACGAGACCCATGCCCCGGACGAGGACAGCTGGGACCCGGCCGGGGGCCGGCTCGACCCGGACTTCCTCGCCGACGCCGACGCCGTGGTGTGCCTGTCCGGCGTCGGGGTGGGCGAGCAGCGCTGGAGCGCCTCGTTCAAGGCGCAGATCCGAGCCAGCCGCGTCGACAGCGTGTCGACGGTCGCTCGGACGCTCGCGACCTACGGCGGTCCGCGCGTGCTCATTACGGCCTCGGCTGTCGGCTTCTACGGCGACACCGGAGACCGATCGGTGGACGAGACCGCGCCGCGGGGCACCGGTTTCCTCGCCGAAGTCTGCGAAGCTTGGGAGGCGGCGGCCGCTCCCGCCGAGCAGGCCGGCGTCCGCGTCGCCCAACTGCGCACCGGGCTGGTACTGTCCGGGGACGGCGGTCTACTCGGGCAACTCAAGCCCATCGTGCAGGCCGGCGTGGCCGGACGCCTCGGCAGCGGGCGGCAGTTCATGCCCTGGATTTCGCTGGCAGACGAGATCGCCGCGATCCGCTTGCTGCTCGAGCACGATGTCGCGGGTCCGGTGAACCTCACCGCGCCGCGGCCGGTACGCAATGCGGACTTCATGCGCACGCTCGGAAAGGTGCTGCACCGTCCCACCGTCCTGCCGACGCCTGCCTTCGCCCTGCGGATCGTGCTGGGCGAGTTCGCGCAGGAGGCGCTGTCCGGTCAGCGGGCGGTCCCGGCCAAGCTCGCCGCGGCCGGGTTCACCTTCACGCACAACGACCTCGAGTCCGCGCTGCGCTGGGCTCTCGGCCGCTGACGCCGGACTCGTCGTCTACTCCTCCGTCTCCGCAGCCGTCGCCGCTCAACCGGGCGTGCGGCGCCGGCCGTCACCGGCTCCGGCACTGACCCCGCGCTAGCCGCCGGAACGAACCGCTGCCAGCGCGTAGCCGGACGGCGTCTTTGCGACGACGACCCGAAGCGGGGTCGGTCCTGTGCCGGCCGCGCGCGCGCCGGGCGTGCCGGCGCACTGCAGCCGTGACGCTGCCAGCGTCGCCTGCACGCTGATCTCGGTGCGGTCCGGGCCGAGGCGCTCCACCCGGACGTCGCGGTACCCCGTGCGCACGCCCAGCAGCCCGCACCCCTGCGGCACGATCCGGGTCAGCAGTGCACTGTCCTCGGCGAGCAGCGGGCCGGCCACGTACACCCTGGCCAGCAGGCGCGGGTCGCGGTGCGCGTAGGCCTGCTCCCGGTAGGAGTCCAACCGTGCGAGCACCGTGGCGGCAGAGTCCGCGTCAAGGCCGGCCGGCCGCTCGCTTGGCGCTGGACTGCTGGCAGTCGCACCAACCTCTCGCTGCGACGCGCCGGCCCGCCACCACACTGCGCCCGCGATGAGGGCCGCGAGCACCACGGCCAGCGCGGCGCCCATTCCTGCCTGGCGCACCCGGGGACGCCGCCACCACACCTCCCGGCGAGCGCCCGCGAAGGCGCGCGGAGTGGGCACTCGTACCCCGTGCGTCAGCGGTGGCTGTCCCACCGCATGGCGCGCTGGCGGCCGCTCGAACGGCGGCCGCCCCGGTACGGCGGCATGGCGACCGGCCGGCGGCGCTGCCCGGTCGGCAGCTTCGTCGTCTCGAGCTGCGCGGGACGGTTCACCGCGAGCTTGACCCGCGGCCAGCTCCACGGCCACCGGGGTGCCGGCATGCCGCAAGTCGAGCGCGAAGTCGGCGGCGGTGCCGCGCAGTGACGGTTCGACGGACAATGCGCGGCAGACCACCGCGGCGACCTGCTCGGGTACGCCTGCAGCGCGCAACCAGTCCGCGACGCCGTCGAGCTGACCGGATGCTGCCGCGGCAAGTGCGTCCTCGCTCGACTCGCCTGTCCACACGGGCCGCCCGGTCAACGCGTACAACGCGAGGCCACCGACCATGAACACGTCGCTGGCCGCGGCGGGTACGCAGCCCGCGGCGACGGACGGATCGACGAAGGCCGGCGTGCTGAGCACCGCGGCTTCGTCGCCCACCAGCCGCGAGACGCCGAGGTCGGTCAGCAACGGCAACCCGTCCTGGGTGAACACCACATTCGCCGGCGTGACGTCGCCGTGCACGACGCCGGCGGTGTGCGCGTACGCCAGCGCGGCCGCGATCGGCGCCACCGCGGAGATCACCTCGCCCGGGGTGAGCCTGCCGCGCGCTGTCACCAGGTCCGCGAGCGAGCCGCCGCCGGCGAGATCGACGACGAGCACGATCGCGCCGTCGGCGGGGACGAAGCGGTGCAGCCGGACCAGATGCGGGTGGTCGAGCGTCGCCAGCTTCGCGGCCTCGGCCCGCGCGGCGAGCACGGCTGTGGGATCGGTGAGCGGGATCCGCTTCAGCGCCACCGGCTCGCCCGTCGAGTTCACCCTGGCCCGCCACACCTCTCCCGAGGCACCGGCGCCCAGCAGCCGCTCGATGCTGTAGCCGGCCAGCTTCCACGCGACACCACTCATGCCCGGCCACGTTAGGTCAGTCCGAGCGGCTTCCTGCGTTATCCACAGCACCAATCAACGGCTAGTCGCGATCGTCACCTGGCGTTGTGCGCCACATGCGACAGGCGACGCGGTGCTGGAAGCTCCACTCCCGAGCGCGTTAGGGTCCTGCACCATGACCGCAGACGCTCCGACCATCCTCGCAACCTCCGGCGGCCTGGTTCCCGGTCGCCGCGTCCGGTGGGAACTGGGCGCGCTGACCGAACACGCGATCGACCTCGCCGGTGTCGACGCGCGCGCGCCGCGGGTCTGCTTCCTCGCGACCGCTCTGGGCGACAATCCGTTCGCGCTCAACTGCTTCTACGACGCGGCGCTGCAGCGGGGGCTGGCCGCATCGCACCTCGCCCTGTTCCCGATGCCGAACGTCGAGGACGTGCGCGCGCACCTGCTCGCCCAGGACGTCATCTGGGTCTTCGGCGGCAGCGTCGCGGGACTGCTCGCCATGTGGAACCTGCACGGTGTCGGCGCGCCGCTGCGAGAGGCGTGGCAGGCCGGTGTCGTGCTGACCGGCGTCTCGGCCGGCTCGATCTGCTGGCACAGCGGCGGCACCACGGACTCCTTCGGGCCCGACCTGCGGCCGGTGACCAACGGTCTCGGCCTGGTGCCGTACTCCAACGGCGTCCACTACGACTCGGAGGACCAGCGCCGCCCGCTGTTCCAGCGCCTGATCGCGGACCGCACGCTCGCCGCCGGTTACGCGACCGACGACGGCGTCGGGCTGCTGTACCGCGGCACCGAGTTCGTGCAGGCCCTCTCCGAGCAGGACGGCAAGGGCGCCTACTTCGTCGAGCGCGACGCGAACGGGCAGGCCGTCGAGACGCGCATCGACCCCCGCCGGTTGTGACTCGCTATTCCGCGGCGCGCGCCAGCTTCGAGGGCCACCAGATCCGGCGACCGATGTCGTAGCCCAGCGCCGGCACCAGGATCGAGCGCACCACGATGGTGTCGAGCAGGACCCCGAACGCGACCGCGAATCCGAGCTCTGCGAGGAACACCAGCGGCAGCACGCCGAGCACGATGAACGTCGCCGCGAGCACCACTCCTGCCGAGGTGATCACCCCGCCGGTCACCGACAGCCCCCGCAGGATGCCCGACCGGGTGCCGTGCTTGATCGTCTCCTCCCGCACGCGCGTCATCAGGAAGATGTTGTAGTCGATTCCCAGCGCCACCAGGAACACGAACGCGAACAGCGGGAACGCCGGGTCGGCGTTCGCGAAGTGGAAGACGTGGTTGAACACGACGGCGCTGATGCCGAGCGCGGCCGTGAACGACAGCACGACGGTGAGGATGAGCAGCAGCGGCGCGAGCACCGCCCGCAGCACCAGTCCCAGCACGACGAGGATCACCACCAGCACGATCGGGATGATCAGGTTGCGATCGTGCCTCGAGGCCTGCTGGGTGTCGTAGTTGACCGCAGTCGATCCACCGACCAGCGCGTCGGCTCCGTCGACCGAGCGCAGCGTGGACCGCAACGCGATCACGGTGTCGCGTGCCTGGGTCGTGTCGTAGCGATGCGTGAGGTTCGCGTCGATGAGGATCCGTCCGCCCACCGGATGCACCTGCACGACCGCCGGGGCACAGCCAGACGCCGGCGCGGCGCCTCCCGGCCGCGACCCGATCAGCTTGCCCAGCTTGGCGTAGTCGACGGCCACGCACACCCCGCCAGGTGACGTGTCGACGCCAGGGACCGTCCGGGCGGCCGCCAGCACAGCCGCGGTCTTGTCGGCTCGGGCGGTGATCACCGCCGGTGCGCCGGCTCCGCTGTCGAAGGCCGCGTCGAAGATGGCCTGCCCCTTCACCGCGTCCGGCTTGTTCGTGAAGCTGTCGACGGTCGACAGGCCGCCGGTACGCAGGGTGGTGAGCCCGAGCACGCAGATCAACAGGCCGAGCGCAGTGATCGCCCAGCTGCGCCGCGGGTGCCGCCCCAGCGCGCCGGCGAATCGCCCCCAGGCACCGTGCGTCGCGATGTCGGCCTGGTGATCCACCCGCGGGACGCGCGGCCAGAACACCCACCGGCCGAACAGCACCAGGAACGCCGGCAGGAAGGTCAGCATCACCCCTACCGTGCAGGCGATGCCGATCGCGCAGACCGGACCGAGGCTGCGGTCGGAGTTCAGCTCGCCCAGCGTCAGGCACAGCAAGCCGATGATCACGGTCGCGGCGGACGCGCCGATGGCCGGAGCGGCGCCCCGCCAAGCGCGCGTCATCGCCTGGACCCGGCTCTCGTGGCTGTGCAACTCCTCGCGGTACCTGCTGACGAGCAGTAGCGCGTAGTCGGTGCCCGCGCCGATGACCAGCACCGACAGGATCCCCTGACTCTGCCCGTTGAGGGTGATGACGTTGTGCTTGGCGAGCTGGTAGATGATCAGCGCCGCCGCGCCGAGCGCCAGCACCGAGCTGAACAG
Source organism: Jatrophihabitantaceae bacterium (assembly GCA_051000395.1). Lineage (GTDB taxonomy): Bacteria > Actinomycetota > Actinomycetes > Mycobacteriales > Jatrophihabitantaceae > JBPCOI01. The sequence goes on along the minus strand of JBPCOI010000012.1, from coordinate 9,118 downwards.
CGGGAAGAACCACAGCACCGGACTTCGGTAGACCACGAGCAGGATGACGATGACGACGAGGCCAGCGGCGAGCAGCAATGAGCCGTCGATGCCCTGGAACGCGTCGATGAACGCCACGAGTAGGCCGCCTGGGCCGGCCGAGTGCACGACGAGCCCGGGAGGTACGTTCGCGGTCGCGATGTCCACGACCTTCTGTTCGAGCTTCGCCAGCGCGGATCCGTCGACGCTCTTGTTCCCGTTCTTGGCAATCAGCGGTGCGGCGACGTAGGCGGCCGGTTGCGTGCTCGAGTAGTGCACCGGGCCCACCTGGTCGGCCGCGATCCCGGGCAGGCGCAGGATTGCCGCGTGATCGGCATCGATCTTGGCGCGGTCGGCGGCGCTCAGACCGCCTGCGCGCTGGTAGACCACGAAGCCGGGAATCGTCTGGACGGGATCGAAGGTCGAAGCCTCGTTGCCGACCTTCGTCGACTCGGCCGACTGCGGCAGGTAGGCGGCGTTGTCGTTCTTCTGAACCTCGGCGAGCTTGCCCTGGTACTGGCCCCCTGCCGCGCCGAAGAGGAACCAGACCACGGCGAGCCCCGCGATCACCCAGACACCACGCGACCATGCCGAGCGGCCGCGCGAGGCGGCTTTCGGTTCGTCCGTGCTCACGACGGTGCGGCTCATCGCTTCCTCCATCTCGACCTCCGGCTCGCCCAACGTAGACGGACGCACCGACATCGCGCGATCGGGTATCTCCCTGAACCGCCTCCGGGGTGGCACCGAGATTCGGCGGGTAGCCTCGGTATCCGTGAGCGATCTGCGCGTCGTGCGCGCCGGCCTGGTGCCCTACGAGCAGGCTTGGCAGCGCCAGCGCCAGGTGCATGACGCGGTCGTGGCGGGCACCGCGCCCGACACCGTCCTGCTGCTCGAGCATCCGCCCGTCTACACCGCGGGCCGGCGCACCGAGGCATGGGAGCGGCCGTCGGACGGCACCGCGGTCGTCGACGTCGACCGCGGCGGCAAGATCACATGGCACGGTCCGGGCCAGCTCGTCGGCTATCCGATCCTGCGCCTACCCGACCCGATCGATGTCGTCGCCTACGTCCGCCGGATGGAAGCAGTCCTCATCGACGTGTGCGCCGAGCTCGGGGTCAGCGCCGGCCGGGTGGACGGGCGCAGCGGCGTCTGGCTTCCCGCAGCGGCGCAGCGGCCGGAGCGCAAGATCGCGGCCGTCGGGATCCGTGTCGCGCGGCGCGTCACGCTGCACGGGTTCGCACTCAACTGCGATCCGGACCTGCGCTGGTTCGACCGCATCGTCCCCTGTGGCATCGCCGACGCCGGCGTCACGTCGCTGTCGGCAGAGCTCGGGCGCGACGTCACCGTCGACGAGGTGACGCCCCTCGTCGAGCGCCATCTGCCCTCGCTCGTCGCGGTCGCGGCGCCGGCCTGACCAGCGGTGCCCAGACACGCCCGGACGGACAGCGGGCCTCCCCGGCTCGTGCGCTCCGCGACCCTGGTCGCCGTCTGGCTCTGCGGCCTCGCCGCCGGGTTCTTCGCGCTGCTCAGCGGCGCGGCGAAGTACACGACCTGCTCCTCGCACGCGAGCGGCTTGGCCTGCCGCGCATCCGGATCCGGCCTCGGTTTCGCGATCGTTGTCGCCGTGATCCTCGTCGTCGCCGTCGCGACTGCCACCACCTACGGTCGCGACACCCGCCGGGTACTCGTCATCGGGCTCGTCGCGATCGCCGCGCTGGCCGGCTGCCTGATCGCCGCCCGCAGCCTGCTCGGGACCGCCTGAGCCGGATCGCCCGGCGGCAAAGGGGTAATCCAGCTCCGCGTAGGCTGAAGCGGTGAGCGCAGCCCGTCCGGATACGGCCCCTGCCGACGGCCGCCGCCTGCTGCGGATCGAGGCCCGCAACGCCGCAACCCCGATCGAGCGCAAGCCGGAGTGGATCAAGACTCGGGCACGGATCGGCCCCGAGTACACCGAACTCAAGGCGCTGGTGCAGCGCGAGGGCCTGCACACCGTGTGCCAGGCTGCCGGTTGCCCGAACATCTACGAATGCTGGGAAGACCGCGAGGCGACGTTCCTGATCGGCGGCGACCAGTGCACCCGCCGGTGCGACTTCTGCCAGATCGACACCGGCAAGCCGCAGGCGCTCGATCGCGACGAGCCGCGCCGGGTGGCCGAGAGCGTCACCGCGATGGGGCTCAGGTACGCGACGGTCACCGGCGTGGCCCGCGACGACCTGCCCGACGGGGGCGCGTGGCTCTACGCCGAGACCGTGCGACGGATCCACGACCGCAACCCCGGGACCGGCGTCGAGCTGCTCGCCCCGGATTTCAACGCGGTGCCAGAGCTGCTTGCCGAGGTCTTTGCCAGCCGTCCGGAGGTGTTCGCGCACAACATCGAGACGGTGCCGCGGATCTTCAAGTCCATCCGTCCTGGCTTTCGCTACGAGCGTTCGCTGGACGTCATCCGGATGGCCCGTGCATATGGGGATACCTCCGCCAACGCATGCGCCGCCGGCGGGGGAGGGCTGGTCACCAAGTCCAACCTGATCCTCGGCATGGGCGAGCAGCGTTCGGAGATCTCGACGGCGCTGCGCGACCTGCGCGACGCGGGTTGCGAGCTGATCACGATCACCCAGTACCTGCGCCCGTCGCCCCGCCACCATCCGGTGGCCCGTTGGGTCAAGCCGCAGGAGTTCGTCGAGTTGCGCGAGGAAGCCGAAGACCTCGGCTATGCCGGGGTGATGAGCGGGCCGCTGGTGCGCTCGTCCTACCGCGCCGGGCGGCTCTACCAACAGGCGGTCACCGCACGGACTGCATGAGGCATCCGTGAACCTTCAGTGCCAGTCGGTGCCGAACTCCACAGCCGTCGACCAGATGTGCTGGTAGCGCACGCCTTCGCCCGGGGTCGTCGCGGCGTACTGGTAGCCGCGCCAGATCTCCGGGCCGCCGCCGGCGTAGATCGCGACGTGGTAGGCGCTGCCGCCACTCATGTAGAAGATCAGATCTCCGGGCTGCGCCTGCGAACCGGGGATGAGCCGCACCTGGCGGCGTTGGGTCTCGGCATTGTGCACCAGGTTGGCGACACCGGCGTGGTAGTACACGAACTGGGTGTAGCCCGAGCAGTCGAAGCCGGTCGGACCGGCGCCCCCGTCGCGGTACGGGTAGCCGACGTACTTGCGTGCCTCGGCGACGATGCGGGCGCCGGCCCACGGACGGTAACCGTTGAGATAGGCGACGCCGATAAGCCAGTGTGATCGTCCGCTGGTGACCGGGTCTGCGTAGACGGTGAGGACGTGCGCGTCTGCGTGCGCGTTGAACGATCCCCCGAACCCGTGCTTGCCGGTGACGTGCCGGGCCCGATCGACGTCGGCGCGCGGGGACGCGGCCCAGGCCCGTGCGCTCAGGCGCCCGTCCAGGTAGACCTCGACGAGGTCCGAGGCGGAACTGCGCACCGGGTCGTAGGCCCAGCCGAGGATCGAGACGCGGCCGTTCGCCGCCTGCGACGCCGCGTCGAGGTGCCCGTAGTTGGAGTAGGAGGTGGCGCTCGCGGCGGCACCGGGAAGCAGCACGGCAGCGAGCGCCGCGACCGCGGCAAGGAGCAGCGCGCGCCGCGCGTGCGGCGTGCGAGGGGTGCGGTGCCGTCCCATGCGCATACCTGCTGACGGTGAGAATCGGAATGGAGGGGCAGACGGAGTATGTGCAACGAATGCGGATCTGCCAACTCGAAGCGCATCACGCCGACGGCGACCACGGGCCGCTCGTTGTACGGCCGGCGCATCTATCCTTGGCGCATGGCGAAATCCGCTGCGTCCTCGACGCCGAGCAAGCCCGCGAAACTCACTCGCGCCGACAAGCGGGCCGTCCGCGCGGCGAAGAAGCAGTCGCGCCGCGAGACGTGGACCAACCTGCGGCAGGCGTTCACGCTGACCCGCCAGAACGACCCGCGCTTCGTCCCCTACCTGGTGCTGTTCAGTGTCCTCGGCGCCGCAGTGGTCTACGTGCTCGTGCTGCTGTTCACCGGCTCGGCGATCCTCCCGATCCCGTTCGCGGTGCTCGCCGCGCTGGTCGCGGTCATGCTCGTGTTCAGCCGCCGCGCGCAGCGCTCGATGTTCACCCAGGCCGAGAGCCAGCCCGGTGCGGCGGGGTGGATGTTGCAGCAACAGCTCAAGGGCGACTGGCGGCTGAGCCAGGCCGTGGCCGGCACGACGCAGCTGGACGCGGTGCATCGGCTGGTCGGGCGTCCCGGCGTCGTGCTCGTCGGTGAGGGCGCCCCGCACCGGGTGCGGGGGCTGATCGCCCAGGAGAAGAAGAAGATCGCCCGCGTCGCCGGGGACACCCCGATCTACGACGTCATGGTCGGAACCGAAGACGGCGAGGTGCGGCTGGCGAAGCTGAGCCGCTACCTGCTCAAGCTGCCGGCCAACCTTTCCAAAGAGCAGGTCGGCGCGCTGGACAAGCGGCTGTCGGCGCTTACCGGCGGCGGGCGGATGCCGCTGCCACAGGGACCGATGCCGCAGGGCGCGAAGATGCGCAACGTACAACGCACCGTGCGTCGCAGGTCGTGAGCGCACGCTCACGCATCCCCCAGGCCTACCGCGGGCAGCAGCTCGGCCTGCCCGAGTCCGGCCCTGGCTCGCTGGCGAGCACCGGACCCCGGCTCGGCGCATTCCTGGTCGACGCCATCGCATCGGCGCTGGTGGCGGCGCTGTTCGTGCGCGTCGGGAACGATCATGGTGTGGCAGGCCGGCTGCCCGGCTCGTGGAGCCTGGTCCCCCTCGCCGTGGACTACGTGCTGGGCATCCTCGTCGCGGGGCGCACGCTCGGGATGTACCTGTTCGGACTGCGCATCGTGCGCATCGACCGGACAACCGCGGTGGGACCGGTGACGGCGATCGTCCGCACCGCACTGCTGTTCGCGCTGATCCCCGCGCTCATCTGGGATCGGGACGGGCGCGGGGTGCACGACCGGCTCTGCGCCACGGCGGTCGTGCGGGGCGCGGGCGCGTAACACCACGGAAACACTCGAGACACTGCGCGGCAACCCTGCCTGCGTAGCTTGCACGCAACGGGAACCGGCACGACGGAGGACGGATGTTCACCAGCTCTGATGAGGTCATGCGCTACATCGAGGACGAGGGTGTCGAGTACGTCGACGTCCGCTTCACCGACCTGCCCGGACAGCAACAGCACTTCAACGTGCCGGCCAGCACCCTGCCGGAGGACTTCTTCACCGAGGGCGTGATGTTCGACGGCTCGTCCATCCGGGGTTTCGCGGCGATCCACAAGTCCGACATGCAGCTGATCCCAGACCCGGCGACCGCGTTCGTCGACCCGTTCCGCGCGGCCAAGACGCTGAACGTGAGCTTCTCGATCGTCGAGCCGCGCACCGGTGAGCCATATGGCCGCGATCCGCGGCAGGTGGCGAACAAGGCCGAGCAGTACCTGCGGTCGACCGGCATCGCGGACACCGCGTACTTCGGTCCGGAAGCGGAGTTCTACGTCTTCGACGACGTGCGGTTCCAGACCTCGCAGAACGAGGGGTACTACCACATCGACTCGATTGAGGGCGCCTGGAACACCGGCCGGGTCGAGGAGGGTGGCAACCGCGGCTACAAGACGCGGTACAAGGGCGGCTACTTCCCGCTCCCGCCGGTCGACCACTTCGCGGACCTGCGTGATGAGATGACCTCGGCGTTGATCGCTGCCGGGCTCGCGGTCGAGCGCGCGCACCACGAGGTCGGCACCGCGGGTCAGGGTGAGATCAGTTACAAGTTCAACACGCTCAAGCACGCCGCCGACGAGCTGCTGAAGTTCAAGTACATCGTCAAGAACGTGGCATGGGCCGCCGGCAAGACAGCGACGTTCATGCCCAAGCCGCTGTTCGGCGACAACGGCTCGGGCATGCACTGCCACCAGTCGCTGTGGAAGGACGGCGCGCCCCTTTTCTACGACGAGCTCGGCTATGCCGGGCTCTCGGACACCGCGCGCTACTACATCGGCGGCTTGTTGCACCACGCGCCCTCGCTGCTGGCGTTCACCAATCCGACGGTGAACTCCTATCACCGCCTGGTCCCGGGCTTCGAGGCACCGGTCAACCTCGTCTACAGCTCGGGCAACCGCTCGGCGTGCATCCGCGTGCCGATCACCGGCTCGAACCCCAAGGCCAAGCGCATCGAGTTCCGCATCCCGGACCCGTCCTGCAACCCGTATCTCGCGTTCTCGGCGATGCTGCTCGCCGGCGTCGACGGCATCAAGAACAAGATCGAACCGCCGGCTCCTGTCGACAAGGATCTCTACGAGCTGCCCCCGGACGAGGCCGCCTCCATCCCGCAGGTGCCGGGGTCGCTCGGCGCAGTCCTCGACGCCCTCGAGCTCGACAACGAGTACCTGCAGGAGGGCGGCGTGTTCACCGAGGACATCATCGGCGCCTGGGTCGATTACAAGCGCACCGCCGAGATCGACCCGATCCGGCTGCGCCCGCACCCGCACGAGTTCGAGCTCTACTACGACGTGTGACTCTCCACACGCTGGAGGCCCCGAATTTGGGGCCTCCAGGCGTTTCTGCGGTGGGTACTTGGAGGCCGGTACGCAGTGGGTACGCAGGAGATTCGCTCCGCCAGTGGGTTTGACGACGCCATTGCCGCACTGCGACCCGTCGCACGCGGGTACGCGCTCGGGCCGGTAACCGTGTCGCGTGCAAGATCGCGTGCTTGGCATCGGCGCGCGCAGAGGAGGCCAGCTCGCGGCGGACCGTTCTCGATCAGTGTCCGAACAGGTCAGCTGTCGAGCCGCGGCGCGGGGCGTAGACGGCTGCGACGGCAGCGCGTGACGATTCGTCGGTGTCCGGCCACAGATGCCCGTATATGTCGAGGGTCGTCTTCGCCGATGCGTGGCGCAGTCGCGCCTGGACGGTCTTGACGTCCAGTCCGGACGCGATCAGAAGCGAGGCGAAATAATGCCGGAGATCATGAAACCGGAAGCCTTCGGGCAGACCGTCGATGCCATCGCGGGCGTCGCGCATGGCACGCTGAATCGCCCACGGGCCGGCGGGCCGCCGTATCTCGTTCGTCACGATGGTCTGCCCGTCGCCGAGGGCGACGGCTGCTGACAACTCGAGCGTCAACTCGTTCGGAATCGGTATCGGTGTCTTGCTCATCTCCGACTTCAGCGCTTCGGCAGGCCATTGGATGGCGGGTGTGATCACGCCGCGCATGAAGTCGACATCCTCCGGTCGCAGCGCCGCGGCCTCGGCCAGTCGGAGGCCGGCGTGCGCGCCGAGCAGGATCGCAGGGCGTATCCCGATGGGGACCGCGTCATGCAGCGCCCACACCTGAGCTGTGGTCGCGACGTAGGGCGTCTGCGAACCGGCGCCAGGCGAGGTGCGCCGCGAACACGGGTTGCGTGGCACGATGCCGTCGTGAACGGCGTCGCTGAACAGCTGGGACAGGCGGGCGTGCAGCGCATACACGTAGGAGTCGGCGCGGCCATCCGCCTTGAGCTTCGCCGTCCAGCCCTTCACGTCGGACGGCTTCACCGCCGACAGCGGAACCGGCCCGAAGCTCTCCTTGATGATCTTAATGTGGACTTCGGCTTGCCGTACGGTCGACTTGCGGCGGGTGCGGTACCCCGCGAGCCAGGTGTCACACCACTCAGAGACGGTGGTTCGTGCCACCCGTGGCGCGACATGATCGCCACGGACGAGCGAGGCGGTCACCGAATTGATCCACCTCTGCGCGTCGATTTTCCGGCCGAACGCGCGAGTGAATTCATGACTGGCGGCGTCGACGTACCGCGCTCGCCACCGCAGGCCACGACCGTCACGCGCGGATGGCACCTCCACGAGGTTTCCATGTTGATCCTTGACGCGCTTGCGCCACAGGTCCTCAACGCCGGTGCGCAAGCCCCGTTGTGCCGCCATCGCGCACACTCCTCCGCTCTCGTCTTTCCTTGACCGCTAGCTGCATGCTGTTCTCAATATCGCAGTGCACTGACAATTGCCATCCGCCGCTCGACGCCGACTGGCTCTATGCTTGGCATGTGACAAGCGCGAAGCAGAAGCAGCCGCGAGTGGAGGTCCTGCCTCCTGCCGAGGCCGTGCGCCGTGCTGCGGCGCTGCCCAGGCGCGACCAGCTGGTGATCGAGGATGTGTCCGAGCTTGAGTGGACTCGGTTCCAGCAGGCCCTGACCGAGGCGTGACACCTGCACCTTTGCCGCCCGTGGTGGTCGACACCATGGTCGTGAGCTGGCTGTTCGACTCGCGACCGAACCTGCTGGCGGATCGCTACCGGGAGCTGATCGGCGCCGCGCCGGTCCTGCTGGCCTTCCAGACTGTCGCTGAATTGCGCTACGGCGCTCTGCGTGCCGATTGGGGTGAGTTGCGCCGCCGGCGCCTCGAACGCTCCGTCGCTCGATTGACCGTGGTCCAGCCGGATGACGAGGTGCTAACCGCGTACGCCCAACTGCGTGCCGACTGCCGACGGGTCGGCCACGCGCTCGGCGACAAGGTTCACGACGGTGATCGCTGGATTGGCGCGACAGCGCTTCGTCTCGGCTACGCACTGGTATCGCACGATGGACTCTTCCGGAACGTCCCCGGGCTGCGATTGATCACGGCTGCCGAATCGTGAGCTCCACTGTCACGCAGCCCGCGGGCCGTCGTCGTTGTAGTGCTGCTCGATCCAGGCCAGGACGTCGGTGAGCCAGTAGAAGACGCGCCGGCCCATCCGGAAGCTACGCGGTCCGCTGCGGTCGTGGCGCTTGAAGCGCAGGGTGGCGACGGGCAGGCGGGTGAGGTCGGCGGCTTCGGTGATGGTGAGCAGTCGGTCGTCGTGGCCGTGCGGCTCGGTCGGGCGCTGGTATTGCGGTTGCGGGTTCATCGGTTCCTCCTGCTGGTGGGGTCTTCGTGCAGACAGTTGCGGCCGTGTCCGTGGTCGCGACGGTCATTGGTGGTCTGTGACGGTGTTCGGGCCTTCGATACGTACAGGTGCAAAATCGGGCTCTCCTGACCTATCCGTGGGTCGTTTGAGCGCGCCGTAGGGGCGACACGCCGTTCCCTGCCTACGGTTCCGGCTGTCAGGGCTGGAATCGATCAAGGGCGGGGAACGGCGTGCGCAATGGCAGG
>JBPCOI010000011.1:0-15162 GCA_051000395.1 Jatrophihabitantaceae bacterium | reverse complement strand
CCTGCCATTGCGCACGCCGTTCCCCGCCCTTGATCGATTCCAGCCCTGACAGCCGGAACCGTAGGCAGGGAACGGCGTGTCGCCCCTACGGCGCGCTCAAACGACCCACGGATAGGTCAGGAGAGCCTCAAAATGGGCGCTTTCATCGGGCGCAACATCGACGTGTTGTTCGGGGGTGGCTTGACCGTTGTAGTCGACCACGACTGAGTGTCGCCCGGGGGTCGTCGCCGTTGTCGCTTGCTTTGCTCCGCGCCCGAGCCGCCCGATCTCTCGTCCATCGACCCGAACGACGTAGCGTTTCGTGACCCCGAGCCAAGAGCGACACCAGACGACAATCTCGCTCATTGCCCTAGGGTGCCTTACACGTCCAATAGCGCAATCGGCGGGAGGCCTAGCGTCCTGGGGGACCGCTCGAGGACGCGCCGACTTGCTGGTCGAGCAGGGACGCGATCTCGGTCAGCGTCCACACGTGGTCGGCCACGTGTGCCGCCATGGCCGGCCTCTGTCGGGTACCCGTTCACGGCCTTGGTGAGCGTCTTTGCGCGGCCGAGCGAAGTTGTAGTGCATGTAGTGCAGCGACACGGCGTGCGCCAGGTTCTCGACCTTCTTGGAGAACCCGTTGGTCAGTCGGGTGAAGCGCCGCATCCCCATCCGCATAGTGAGGTTCTGTCGCTCCACGTAGGACGTTGACGCCAGGGTCATGTCAGGGTCGCCGGCCTCGACCTGGCCGGCTTCTATCGTATCAAGGTATATAACACTACGATCTAGTGTTACTATCAATACGAGATAGCTGCAGAAACCATATATCACTAGCCCAGGGGACAGCGATGATCTACGCGACGCCAACGGTCGGGACAGCGGAGGCGAACGCGCTAGCGCGGATCGAAGACCTGCGCCGACAACTTCGCTTCTACGTTTCTGAGCCAAAGCGGTGGCTCGGCTCGGTACGCCGAGTGCTGTCCGCGCGCGCCATCCAGGGGTCCAACAGCATCGAGGGTTACAACGTTTCGGTCGAGGACGCCATCGCCGCGATCGAGGGCGAAGAGCCAGAAGAAGCTGCGTGGGTCGACCGCCAGGCGATCCTGGGCTACCGGCGAGCCATGACCTATGTGATCCAGTTGGCGGGCGACAGCTACTTCGCCTACACGCCCGCGCTCATCCGGTCGCTGCACTTCATGATAACCGAGTACGCCCTCGACGCCGACCCTGGACTCTGGCGACAAAAACCGATTTGGGTTCGCAACGACGCGACCGGCGCTGTCGTGTATGAAGCGCCGGCTGAGGCCGAAGTGCCGTGTCTCGTTGACGAACTGGCGGCCGAGCTGTCGTCCGACTCCGACACGCCCGCCATGATCCGCGCTGCTATGGCGCATCTAAACCTGGTCATGATCCATCCGTTCCGCGACGGTAACGGCCGCATGTCGCGTTGCCTCCAGACATTGGTCCTCGCGCGCGAGCAGATCCTGGCGCAGGAGTTGTGCAGCATCGAGGAGTACCTCGGCCGCAACACCGAGTCGTACTACAAGATCCTTGCCGAGGTCGGCCAGGGAGTCTGGCGTCCTCGGGGTGACGCGCGGGCGTGGGTTCGTTACTGCCTGACCGCTCACTACATTCAGGCAGCGAGCATCCTCAGGCGCATCCAGGAATCCGAAACGGCCTGGATGGAGTTGGACAACCTACGGCAGCAGTACAGGCTCCAAGAGCGAACGATGGCGGCACTCTTCGACGCGTCCATCGGACTGCGGATCAGGAACGCAAGCTACAGGGCACAACTCCGCGGCTGGATGGAAGAGATCTCGACACAGGTAGCGACGATCGACCTAAAGGCGATGGTTCGCGCGGACCTCCTCAGACCTGTCGGTCAGAAGCGCGGCACCTTCTATGTGGCTACGCCGCGCGTCCGGGCGCTTGTCGGAGAGCTCCGTGCTCAGCGAGAGCCGATCGATGCGTCCCGCCTGTTCAGTCCGCGCGAGACCAACGAGCCGCAGCTGCCCTTCTAGCGATCGCTGCCCGCTCGCTAGCCGTGAGTTTGGGCGCCCGGGCCTCCGCCTTTCAGGCCGCCTTTGCGGCCCAGGGCGACGGCAGCGGGTCCTTGTCGGCGCCGGCCGGAGCCGGTTCGTCGGTCTTGTCCTCGTTGGTGGCGTCGCCGACGATGGACGCGGCGAGCGAGTTCAGATCGCGCGGGCGCTTGCGTGAGCGGTCAGGCATGGTCCCAGCGTCCCACGCCGCGACCACGCCGCTAAAAGACCTCGCGCCAAACTGACTCACTGCCGCGGCTACGGCGTTTTGGCAACGGGCATTGCGGCCAGCTAGACTGGACCGTCGGCGCGTGCCGCCCTTCTCCGCTGTGCAGCAACGTTGCGCAGGAATGTCCGCTGTGGCCGTGGACTGCAGAGACGGGCCCTCACGGTGGCGCCGGATACAGCAGGCAGCAGCGAGCGAAATGCGGAGGACATGCCCAAGAAGGACGGGGCCATCGAGGTCGAAGGCCGCGTGGTCGAGCCCCTGCCCAACGCGATGTTCCGGGTGGAACTGAGCAACGGACATAAGGTGCTCGCCCACATCAGCGGCAAGATGCGACAGCACTACATCCGCATCCTCCCGGAGGACCGGGTCGTCGTGGAACTGTCGCCCTACGACCTCACCCGCGGTCGCATCGTCTACCGCTACAAGTAAGCGCCGCTGCAGCGCACCATCTGTCACTGCCACCAAGAAGGGCACGGGCCGTGAAGGTCAAGCCGAGCGTCAAGCCGATCTGCGACAAGTGCAAGGTCATCCGTCGCCACGGTCGGGTCATGGTGATCTGCGAGAACCTGCGCCACAAGCAGCGCCAGGGCTAGCAACACCAGCCAGCAACACCAGCCAGCAACACCAGCCAGCAAGCGCGCCCATCCCGCTGCGGACAGCGGGCGACCTCCGGACGAAGGCCGGAGCCCGTCCAGGGCGGACGGGAACGGGCGCGCCCAACACCTTCGACGCACAGAATCCAGGAGAACGCCCGCATGGCACGACTTGCCGGCGTCGACCTCCCCCGCGAGAAGCGGATGGAGATCGCGCTCACCTACATCTACGGCGTGGGACGGACCCGCGCCAAGCAGACCCTCGACGCCACCGGGCTCAGCCCCGACCTTCGGGTGCGAGATCTCACCGACGAGGACGTGCTGCGCCTGCGCGAGCACCTCGACGCCAACTACAAGATCGAGGGCGACCTGCGACGCGAGGTCGCGGCCGACATCCGGCGCAAGATCGAGATCGGCTGCTACCAGGGCGTGCGCCACCGTCGCGGCCTGCCGGTCCACGGTCAGCGCACCAAGACCAACGCCCGCACCCGCAAGGGTCCCAAGAAGACCATCGCCGGCAAGAAGAAGGCAGGGAAGAAGTAATGCCTGGTCAGGCCCGTAAGGCCGGCGCCAAGAAGGTCCGGCGCAAGGAGAAGAAGAACATCGCGCACGGCCACGCGCACATCAAGAGCACGTTCAACAATACGATCGTGTCCATTACCGATCCGCAGGGCAACGTGATCAGCTGGGCGTCCGCCGGGCACGTGGGCTTCAAGGGCTCGCGCAAGTCGACGCCGTACGCGGCGCAGATGACCGCCGAGAGCGCGGCACGCAAGGCGCAGGAGCACGGGCTGAAGAAGGTGGACGTATTCGTCAAGGGTCCCGGCTCGGGACGCGAGACCGCGATCCGCTCGCTGCAGGCCACCGGCCTGGAGGTCGGCACGATCTCCGACGTCACGCCGCAGCCGCACAACGGCTGCCGTCCCCCCAAGCGCCGGAGGGTTTGATGCACGAGGCCTGCGCACCGATTCGAGAGGCATAAGCATGGCTCGCTACACCGGACCCGCGACGCGCATCTCGCGCCGGCTCAACGTCGACCTGGTCGGCGGCGACAGCTCCTTCGAGCGTCGCCCGTATCCGCCGGGTCAGCACGGCCGCGCGCGGATCAAGCAGAGCGAATACCTCATGCAGCTGCAGGAGAAGCAGAAGGCCAAGTACAGCTACGGCGTGCTCGAGAAGCAGTTCCGTCGCTACTACGAGGAGGCCGTTGCCCGTCAGGGCAAGACCGGCGACAACCTGCTGCAGATCCTCGAGTCGCGCCTGGACAACGTCGTCTACCGTGCCGGCCTGGCCCGCACCCGGCGCCACGCCCGCCAGCTCGTCAACCACGGCCACTTCGTGGTCAACGGCCACAAGGTCGACATCCCCAGCTTCCGGGTGTCGCAGTGGGACATCATCGACGTCAAGACGAAGTCGCTGGAGACCACGCCGTTCCTGATCGCGCGCGAGACGCAGGGCGATCGCCCGATACCCGCCTGGCTGCAGATCGTGCCGAGCCGGCTTCGGGTGCTCGTGCACCAGCTGCCCGAGCGCGCGCAGATCGACATCCCGCTGCAGGAGCAGCTGATCGTCGAGCTCTACAGCAAGTAAGCAACCCATCCGTGGACGTCATATAGCGGGCGTCCCTGCGAAAGGAAACACCTGTGCTGATCTCTCAGCGCCCGTCACTGTCCGAGGAGCCGATCGCCGAGAACCGGTCGCGCTTCGTCATCGAGCCGCTCGAGCCGGGTTTCGGCTACACCCTCGGCAATTCGCTGCGCCGCACGCTGCTGTCGTCCATCCCCGGTGCGGCCGTCACCAGCATCCGCATCGACGGGGTGCTGCACGAGTTCACCACGGTCGAGGGGGTGAAGGAGGATGTCACCGACATTATCTTGAACCTCAAGGAACTCGTCGTCAGCTCCGAGAGCGACGAGCCGGTCGTGATGTACCTGCGCAAGCAGGGTCCCGGCGAGGTGACCGCGGCCGACATCGCGCCGCCGGCCGGTGTCACCGTGCACAACCCGGAGCTGAAGATCGCGACCGTGAACAAGAAGGGCCGGCTCGAGATCGAGCTGATCGTCGAGCGGGGCCGCGGCTACGTCACCTCCGTGCAGAACAAGCAGCAGGGCCAGGAGATCGGACGCATCCCGGTCGACTCGATCTACTCGCCGGTGCTGAAGGTGACCTACAACGTCGAGGCGACGCGTGTCGAGCAGCGCACCGACTTCGACCGGCTCGTGGTGGACGTCGAGACGAAGAACTCGATCACCCCGCGGGACGCGGTCGCGAGCGCCGGGCACACCCTGGTCGAGCTGTTCGGCCTGTTCCGCGAGCTGAACGAGGAGTCCGAGGGAATCGACGTGGGCCCGTCGCCGGCCGAGGTGGCCGACATCGCGGCGTTCTCGATGCCGATCGAGGATCTCGACCTCACGGTGCGCTCCTACAACTGCCTCAAGCGCGAGGGCATCCACACCGTCGGCGAGCTCGTCGGCCGCAGCGAAGCCGATCTGCTCGACATCCGCAACTTCGGCTCGAAGTCGATCGACGAGGTCAAGATCAAGCTGAACGGTCTCGGCCTGGCGCTCAAGGACAGCCCGCCCGGATTCGAGCTGCCGACGTCCGTGGACTCCTACGGCGACGACGAGTTCCCCGACGACGACGGCGGCGACTTCGCCGAGACCGAGCAGCTCTGACAGGTTGCACCGGGCCCTCGTGCCCGATGCTCGACAACTCGTCGGGGACCCCGACAAGCACACAGATTCGGATCCGTCCTTCGGGTCACAGAGGAGCACGACATGCCTACGCCCACGAAGGGCCGACGCCTCGGCGGCAGCCCAGCGCATGAGCGGCTGATGCTCGCGAACCTGGCGAGCGCGCTGTTCGAGCACGACCGCATCAGCACCACCGAGGCCAAGGCCAAGCGGCTGCGGCCGCTCGCCGAGCGGCTGATCACCTTCGCCAAGCGCGGCGACCTGCACGCCCGGCGGCAGGTGATGACCGTGATCCGCGACAAGGACGTCGTGCACAAGCTGTTCGCGGAGATCGGCCCGAACTTCGCCGAGCGTCCCGGGGGCTACACGCGGATCATCAAGACCGGTCCCCGCAAGGGCGACAACGCGCCGATGGCGGTGATCGAGCTCGTCGAGGCGCTCACCGCGTCGGCCTCGGTCGTGAAGGAGGCCGAGCGGGCACGGGGCACCAGGACCACCCCGCGCAAGGCCCCCTCGGGTCGGACCAGGGAGATCGCGCAGGACGCGCAGTCGCAGTCCGCGACCGCTGCGGCGGTGGCAGCGACGGCGGACGAGCCCACAGTGCGTCCTGAGGACGAGCAACCGAGCGCGGCCGCGGCCGAGGAAGCCTCGCTGGAAGCCGGCCAGGACGAGGGTGGCCTGGCCGCGATCGGGCTGTCCGAGGACGAGGTCGGCGCAGCCGCCGAGGTCGCCGACGAGCCGGAGGCAGGCGCCGAGCTGGGCACCAACCCGGACGTCGAGGACGAGCCCAAGTAGCGGGTCGCGCGTGGAGCGCTCGCCAGCACTCGACGCGGTACGCGTTCGCCTGGACGTCAGCTACGACGGGAGCGCCTTCTCCGGCTGGGCCGTCCAGCCGGGGCGTCGCACCGTGCAGGCGGTACTGCAGGACGCGATGACCACCGTGCTTCGCACGCCGGTGGCGCTCACGGTCGCCGGACGGACGGACGCCGGCGTGCACGCCACCGGCCAGGTCGCGCACTGCGACGTGCCGGAACAGGTGTGGGCAGCCGGGCACGAGCGGCTGATCGCCCGGCTGGCCGGCGTCCTGCCGCGGGACGTGCGCGTGGCGCGCGCTGCGCGGGTGCCCGGCGCGTTCGACGCGCGCTTCGCCGCGCTGTGGCGGCGCTACGAGTACCGCGTCTGCGATCAGCCCGGTGGCGTCGAGCCGTTACGGCGCGGGTTCGTGCTTGGCTGGCCGCGAGAGCTGGACGACTCGGCGATGCGGGACGCGGGGGCGCGGCTGCTGGGGCTGCACGATTTCGCCGCGTTCTGCCGGCGGCGCGAGGGCGGCTCCACGATCCGCACCGTGCTGCGCTGCGCCGTGGCGCGCGACGGCGCTGAGATCGTCTTCACGGTGCAGGCCGACGCGTTCTGCCATTCCATGGTGCGCTCGCTGATCGGGGCGTTGCTGGCCGTGGGCGAGCACCGCCGTCCGCCGGACTGGCCCGCGGCCCTGCTCGGCTCGCCGCGCCGCGCGGACGAGGTCGCCGTCGCTGCGGCGCACGGGCTCACGCTCGTCGCGGTCGGCTACCCGCCCGACGCCGAGCTCGATGCGCGGGCCGCCCGCAATCGGGCCGTGCGCACCGGCTGATCGCCACGGCAAGCGGGCTCTAGAAGAACGCGAGGTTCTCGCGATTGCACCAGGCCAGCATCGCCGGCCACGCGCCGTAGCCGCTCGCCGGCTCGAAGTGCCCGGCACCGGCGGTGACGGTCGTCGCGATCTTCAGCGGCGTGCCGTAGACGGCGGCAGCGCCGCGCGGGCAGCGCGGGTCGTTGTCGGAGCCGATCAGCACGGTGCCCTCGGCGGCCCGCCGAACCGCGTCGGCGTCGAGGGGCACCGGGAAGAAGCTCGGCGCATCGGCATGCTCGGCGTCCGGCAGTCCGACCAGCGCGACGCGCCCGGGGCGGGGCAGGCCGCTCGCCGCGCTGGCATGGTGCAGCCACAGCAGGCACGCGAGGGAGTGGGCGACGACGTCGAATCCCACGTCCGGCAGCTCGCGGAGCGCGCCGCGCAGCTGCGCCGTCCAGCCAGCGAGTTGGGCCGGGCGGGAAAGCGACGGTAGCCGCACGGTGCGACCGGCCGTCGCCAACTCCGCGGCGAGCCAGGAGCACCAGTGCTCCGGACCGGCGTCGCCGGAGCCCGCCAGGATCAGCGTCGGGACGGCGCGAAGAGGTTTGCGGGCCACGGCTGGAGCCTATCGACGGCCTCAGCGGTGCCGGATCAGGCCGATCACGATCAGCAGCTGCGCCAGGTGATAGCTGACGATCACGAGCAACGGGCCGCGCCGCAGGCGCTTGACGAAGCGGTCCCACCCGAGGGCAGCGTCCGAGGCGAGCAGCAGCAGGCCACCGAGCGCCGTCGCGATGGCCGAGGTGCCCACGGCGAGCACGGCCGTCGCGCCGAGCAGGACGGCGTACGCGGCCACTGCTGCCATGAGCGGCATCCCACCGGCGCGCCGCGATCCACGCAACACCAGCGGCAGCGTCAGCACCGCGGCTCCCGCCACGATCAGCAGCCCGGCGAGCAGGTGCAGCCCGTGCACGCCGTGTCGCAGGAACGCGACGAGATAGGCCGCGTTGCCGATCAGGAAGCTGGCAAGCCCGACGAGGAACGCGGGGTCTGGGCGCCCCGGCACATCCTGGCTCAGCATCAGCGCGACGTTGCCCAGCAGGCCGAACGCCAGCGCGGCGAGCACCCACGGCTTGGCTGCGCCGAGATCGGCCGCGGCAGCGGCCGCGATCAGCAGCGCCAGGGTCAGCGGTTTGAGCAGGTACTCCAGCCGGAACAGCCGCTGCCACACCGCGGCCCAATCCCCGGCGGCCGCGACGCCCGTCAGGATCAGGAAGGTGATCGCCACGGCTGCCCAGTATGCCGGAGCGACAGCTACGAGGTCGGTTGCTAGATGATCGCGCCGGGGTTGAGGATCCCGCCCGGATCGAGCGCGTCCTTGATCAGCCGGGTCAGCGCCATCACGTCCGCGCCGAGGTAGGCCGGCAGCCAGTCCCGCTTCAAGCGCCCGACGCCGTGCTCGCCGGTGATGGTGCCCCCGAGGGCGATCGCGAGCTCCATGACGGCACCGAATGCCGCCTGCGCGCGTGCCGTCGCGCCCGGGTCGGACGCGTCGTAGACGACGAGCGGGTGCGTATTGCCGTCACCGGCATGCGCGACCAACGCGATCGTCACGTCGTGCTTCTGCGCGATCAGCTCGATGCCCCGCACCAGCGGCGGCAGGTTGGGCAGCGCGACACCCACGTCCTCGAGCAGCAGGCTGCCGAGGCGCTCGAGCGCGGGGAAGGCCGCCCGGCGCGCGGCGGCGAACGCCTCACCCTCGGCGGGGTCGTCGGTGCAGAAGACCTCGCGCGACCCGTGGGCCAGGCAGGCCGATTCCATCAGGGAGATCTCGTGTGCGGCGGCAGCGCCGGGTGCGTCCGAGCGGGCGATCAGCAGCGCTTCGGCGCTGCGGTCCAGTCCCATCGCCGTGTAGTCCTCGACGGCGTTGATCGACGTGCGGTCCATCAGTTCCAGCATGGACGGGCGCAGCGTCGCGGTGATCGCCAGCACTGCGTCCGCAGCGGCCTCGATCGAGGCGAAAACCGCGACGAGGGTGGACGCCGGAGGGGGCGCGGGCATCAGCCGCAGCGTCAACTCCGTGATCACACCGAGGATGCCGCCCGAACCGACGAACAGCTTCGTCAGCGACAGGCCCGCGACGTCCTTGAGCCGCGGACCGCCCAGGCGCAGCGCAGTGCCGTCGGCGAGCACGACCTCCATGCCGAGGACGTAGTCGGTGGTCACGCCGTACTTCACGCAGCACAGCCCGCCGGCGTTGGTGGCCGCGTTACCGCCGATCGAGCACATCTCGAACGAGGACGGATCCGGCGGGTACCACAGCCCGTGCTCCGCGGCCGCCCGCTTCACCTCGACATTGAGCAGCCCCGGCTGGGTGATCGCGACGCGCGACACGGGGTCGATCGTGATCGTGCGCATCCGTTCGAGGGACAGCACGAGCCCCCCGTCCACCGCGGTCGAGCCGCCCGACAGTCCCGAGCCGGCGCCGCGCGGCACGACCGGCACGCGGTGCGGGTTCGCCCAGCGCAGCGTGGCTTGCACGTCCGCCGTGCACGTCGCGCGCACGACCGCGATCGGCCAGCCCGCGGCCGGCTCCCGGGCCCAGTCCTGCCGGTATCCGGCGACGACGTCACGGTCGGTGGCCAGCGCGCCGTCGGGCAGCGCGTCGCGCAGCGCAGCGAGGTCGACCGTCATGCAGCCGATTGTGCGCCGCGGACGGGAAATCGGCAGCTGTCAGTCGTTGTGCCGTGCCGCCCCCGTCCCCGATCCAGTCGCCGTGCCGCAGACTCAGCAGGCATGGGGTTCATCGACGTCGCGGCCGTACGCCACACGCTGCCGGACGGACGGGTGCTGCTGGACGCGGCGAGCTTGCGGGTCGGTGACGGCGCCAAGTCCGCGCTCGTCGGCGCGAACGGCGCCGGCAAGACGACGCTGCTGCGGTTGATCGCCGGCGACCTCGCGCCGCAGCAGGGCTCGATCGCGCGAAGCGGCGGGCTGGGCGTGATGCGGCAGTTCATCGGTTCGATGCGGGACGCGACGACCGTGCAGGAGTTCCTGATCGACTTGGCGCCCCCTGCCGTCAACAGTGCCTGGGCGGCGCTGCAGCGCAGCGAGCTGGTGCTGATGGAGCGCGACGACGAACGGGCGCAGCTCGGGTACGCGCACGCGCTCACGCAGTGGGGCGACGCCGGGGGCTACGACGCCGAGGTGCTGTGGGACACCGTGACGGTGGTCGCCCTCGGCGTCGCCTACGACGGCTGCAAGTACCGCGAGCTGAGCACGCTGTCCGGCGGCGAGCAGAAGCGGCTCGCCCTGGAAGCGCTGCTGCGCGGCCCGGACGAGGTGCTGCTACTCGACGAGCCCGACAACTTCCTCGACGTCCCCGGCAAGCGCTGGCTCGAGCAGCAGCTGCGCGAGAGCGCGAAGACCGTGTTGTTCGTGAGCCACGACCGCGAGCTGCTGGCCGCCGTGGCCGACCGGATCATCACCGTCGAGGGCGGCACGGTGTGGGTGCACGGCGGCGGATTCGCGTCCTACCACCAGGCGCGCGCGGCCAAGCACGAGCGGATGGCCGAGCTGCGCCGCCGGTGGGACGACGAGCACGCGCGGCTGCGTGAGCTCGTCCGGACGCTGCAGCAGCAGGCGAAGATCAGCCCGGACATGGCGGCCCGCTATCGCGCGATGTGCACCCGGTTGGAGCGGTTCGAGGCGGCCGGAGCGCCGCCGGACAAGCCCGCCGAGCAGCGCGTCTCGATGCGTCTGCGCGGTGGCCGGACGGGTGTGCGGGCGATCGTCTGCGAGCAGCTGGGACTGCCGGGCCTGATGCAGCCCTTCGACGCAGAGGTCTACTACGGCGAGCGGGTCGGCGTCCTGGGCGCCAACGGTGCCGGCAAGTCGCACCTGCTCCGCCTGCTGGCCGGCGAACAGATCCGCACCGAGGGACGATGGCGCCTCGGTGCGCGCGTGGTGCCGGGTCTGTTCGCGCAGACGCACGCGCATCCTGGCTGGCGCGACCGTACGCTCGTCGACCTGCTTTGGGCCGGCGAGCCCGGACGAAGCGGTGTCGAGCGCGGCCGGGCGATTGCTGCCCTGCGCCGATACGGACTGAACCAGCAGGGCGATCAGAGCTTCGGGTCGCTGTCCGGCGGCCAGCAGGCGCGCCTGCAGATCCTGCTGCTCGAGCTGTCCGGTGCGACGTTGCTGTTGCTGGACGAGCCGACCGACAACCTCGACGTGCTCAGCGCCGAAGCACTGGAGGACGCGCTGGAATCCTTCGACGGCACGGTACTGGCGGTGACGCACGACCGGTGGTTCGCCCGCTCGTTCGACCGGTTCCTCGTGTTCGGCGCCGACGGGATGGTCTACGAGTCCACGGAGCCGGTGTTCGACGAGTCGCGCCCGGTGCGGGGGCGCTGATCAGGCGGGGACGGCGAACGCGACGATGTTGTCGAGGTAGTTGCCGGTACGCGCATCGAACGGCCCGCCGCACGTCACGATCGCGACGCGGCCGACGCTCGTCTGATCGAAGATCTGCTTGTACGGCAAGGCCTTCTTGTCGTACGTGCGGACGCCGGTGATCTTGAACGGGACGCGGGTCTTCTTGCCGGCGTTGAACCCGTCGATGTAGATGCGGTCCCCGGGGTTCAGCGTGTCGATCCGGGCGAGCGCGCCCTGGACGCCGGAGTAGTTGATGTGACCGGCCAGGATCGCAGTGCCCTTGTGCGCACCCGGTTTTGCGCCCGCGTCCCACCAGCCGACGACCTTGGGGTTGAGCGGGATGTCCAGCTCACCGTCGGGCAACGTGCTGACCTGCACGATCGGCGCCTTCTGCTTCAGCTTCGGGATCTCGATCATGTTCGGCGACACCAGCGCGACCAGGACGCCGGGGACGGTGGGCACCTTGCCGACGTTGCGGGGTGCCGCCGTGATCTCGTGCCGCCCCCAGTTCGGTGAGGTGACCCACGTGATCGCCGATCCGGCGACCAGCACGATCGCGGCCAGCACGCAGAGGAAGGGGAGCCACCCGGCGTAGGCGGAGGCACCCCCTCGCGGCGCTGCCTGCTGGCTCATGTGGTGGCTGCCCGTCTGATCCGCCGGTCGTCGGTCCTCGTCCACGATAACGAGCGCACCGCCCGCCGGTTTCGTCCGCGGCGGATTCCGGGGATTTGGCCCGGGATCACGGGGCCCGGTAAGGTTGCCGACTGGTGCGCGGACGACTCCGCGCGCGCAGGCCATGCCTCGGGGACCGTCGGGTGAGCGTCACGCTTCGATGACCGTGGGGGCGCCGCATGGCGACGACACGGATGCGGCGTGAAGACCGACAGGAGCACGAGCAATGCGTTGCGGTGGTACCTACACCCCCAAGCCCGGCGAGATCGAGCGCCGCTGGCACGTGATCGACGCCGACGACATCTTCCTGGGCTGCCCGGCGAGCCATGCCGCGACGCTGCTGCGCGGCAAGCACAAGCCGCAGTTCGCCCAGCACGTCGATGTAGGCGACTTCGTCGTCGTCGTCAATGCGTCCAAGGTCGCCGTATCCCCAGCCAAGCGTGACGAGTTCCGCTACCGGCACTCCGGCTACCCCGGCGGCCTGTCCAAGCGCACCGTCGGCGAGTTGCTCGACAGCCGGCCCGAGCGCGTCGTCGAGCTGGCGGTGAGGGGCATGCTGCCCAAGAACACGCTCGGCCGCGCGCAGCTGAAGAAGCTGAAGGTCTACGCCGGTCCCGAGCACCCGCACGCCGCCCAGAAACCCCAACCGTTCGAGATCAAGCAGGTCAGCCAGTGAGTATCCCCACGCCCAAGGCGATCGTCGTCGGCCGCCGCAAGGAAGCGATCGTGCGCGTGCGCCTCGTGCCGGGCAGCGGCTCGTTCACGCTCAACGGGCGCACGCTCGAGAACTACTTCCCGAACAAGGTGCATCAGCAGCTGATCCGCGAGCCGTTCGTGACGCTCGAGAAGGACGGCGAGTTCGACGTCATCGCATCGCTCTCCGGTGGTGGCATCACCGGTCAGGCCGGCGCGCTGCGCCTGGCCATCTCCCGCGCGCTGATCGGTCTCGTCCCCGACGACCGGCCCGCGCTGAAGAAGGCCGGCTTCCTGACCCGCGATCCCCGGGTCAAGGAACGCAAGAAGTACCGCCTGAAGAAAGCCCGTAAGGCACCGCAGTACTCGAAGCGCTGACGGCCTTGGCGCTGTTCGGCACCGACGGTGTCCGCGGCCTGGCCAACGCCGAGCTGACGCCCGAGCTTGCGCTGTCCGTGGCAGCGGCCGCGGCCCGGGTGCTCGTCGCCCACAACGCGACGCACCGTCCGGTCGCGGTCGTCGGCCGCGATCCGCGCGCCAGCGGCGAGATGCTCGAAGCGGCCGTGGTCGCCGGCCTGGCCTCGGCTGGTGCGGACGTACTGTGCGTGGGCGTGCTGCCGACACCCGCGATCGCGTTCCTCACTGCCAGCTACGCGGCCGACCTGGGAATCGTCCTGTCCGCATCGCACAATCCGATGCCCGACAACGGGATCAAGCTGTTCGCACGCGGTGGGCACAAGCTGCCCGACCACATCGAGGCGGAGATCGAAGCGGCGATCGCGTCGGGCCCGACCTCGCGTCCGACCGGTGCCGACGTGGGCCGCTTGCGCAGCGCCGAGGACGCGGTCGAGCGCTACTTGTCCCATCTGCTGACGGCGGTGCCTGCCCAGTTGGGCGGCGTGCATGTGGTCGTCGACTGCGCGCACGGCGCGTCCTCGCTCGTGGCGCCCGAGCTCTACCGCCGCGCCGGCGCCACTGTGACCGCCGTGGCATGCGCACCCGACGGCCTGAACATCAACGACGGCGTCGGTTCCACCCACCTGGCCGTCCTAGCCGAGGCGGTGCGATCCGCTGGTGCCGATCTCGGGATCGCGCACGACGGTGACGCCGATCGCTGCCTGGCCGTCGACGCGTCCGGCGAGCTCGTCGATGGCGACCAGATCCTGGGGATGTGCGCCCTGTCTCTGCGCGAGGCAGGGCAACTGCGCGCCGAGACCGTCGTCGCCACGGTGATGAGCAACCTCGGCTTCCACCATGCGATGCGCGCGGCCGACATCGACGTCATCACCACGGCGGTCGGTGACCGTTACGTGCTGGAAGCCCTACGCTCAAAGGGATTGAGCCTCGGCGGCGAGCAGAGTGGCCATGTGGTCTTCACCGACGCGGCGACGACCGGCGACGGCCTGCTCACGGCCCTGCACGTCATGGCGCGGATGACAGCGACCGGACGGACGCTGGCCGAGCTTGCCGGCGTCGTGCGCCGGCTGCCGCAGATCCTGATCAACGTGCGGGTGGCGGACAAGCATCGGGTGGCGGCCTCGGGTGCGGTCACCGAGGCAGTGGCGGCGGCTGAGGCCGAACTCGGCGACGGCGGCCGCATCCTGCTGCGCGCCTCGGGCACCGAGCATGTGGTGCGGGTGATGGTCGAGGCGCCGAGCGCACCACAGGCCGAGGAGATCGCGCAGCGGGTGAGCGCCGCCGTGGCGTCCGCCTGACGGGCCGGCTGGGCAGCTGCCAGCCGTTGCTGGCATCCCAGGGTCAAGCTCGGGTGCCGGGCGATTGTCGGCCAATGTCGAGGTGACCGGGAAAGGCACGATTGCGGCTAGCCGAGGCGCCGGTCCATGGTCTATGTTCCGCTTGCCGCACAGTGTTCAGGCGATGCTGGCGGGATCCCGGGAGGGCCCCATGTCCGCACTGTTGCGTGCGTCTCGTTCGACTGCCCTCCTAGCTGTCTCGGTGCTGGTCGTCGGCCTGGCTGCAGCCGCAACGGCATCGGCGGCACCTTCGCGCGCAGCGGTTCACGCGGTGGCGGGAGCGCCGATTCGACCGATCGGCGCAGCGCAGTCGCCGGCGCCGGGGTCGTTCGTGTCGGTGGCTCCGTCTCGGTTGTTGGATACGCGGATCGCGTTGCGGGGTCGTGCGGCGGGTGCGGTGCCGGCGTACGGCACGGTGGCGTTGGCGGTGGGTGGGGATGGTTCGCCGGTGCCGGCGGGGGTGT
>JBPCOI010000087.1:0-10185 GCA_051000395.1 Jatrophihabitantaceae bacterium | reverse complement strand
GCATATTGCCGCAGATAGCGTGATCGTGTCGCGGCCCGCGGATTTCGTTTTGGCAGACGCGATGGGGGCGCGCCACCGCGGCGGCGCCGCGGGCGCTACGGCATGGGCGCCGCGGGCGCTACGGCATGGGCGCCGCGGGCGCTACGGCATGGGCGCCGCGGGTGCTACGGCGTCGGGCAGGTCAGGATCTCGGCGCCGTCGTCGGTGACGGCGATCGTGTGCTCCCACTGCGCGACCCAGGAGCCGTCCGTGGTCAGAATGGTCCACTCGTCGTCCCACCCGTACCACTCGTACCCACCGAGGGTCAGCATCGGTTCGACGGTGAAGGTCATGCCGGGTTCCAGCACCGTCGCGGCGCGCGGTTCGTCGTAGTGCAGGATCGTCGGCTTGGTGTGGAAGCTCGGACCCACGCCGTGTCCCGTGTAGTCGCGCACCACGCCGTAGCCGAAGCGCCGTGCGTAGGATTCGATCACCCGTCCGATCACGCTGACCGGGCGTCCGGGCCGAACCGAGGCGATACCGCGCAGCATCGCCTCGCGGGTGCGCTCACCGAGTTCGCGAACCTCCGGCCGCGGCCGGCCGGCGAAGAACGTGGCGCAGGTGTCGCCGTGCACGCCGCCGACGAACGCCGTGACGTCGACCTTGACGACGTCGCCGTCCGCAAGCGGGCGCGAGTCGGGGATGCCATGGCAGATCACCTCGTTCACCGACGTGCACAGCGACTTCGGGTAACCCTTGTAGCCGAGGGTGGACGGGTACGCCCCGGCGCCGATCATGAAATCGTGGCCGACCCGATCGAGTTCGTCGGTGGTCACGCCGACTGCAAGGTGCCGCCCCACCTCGATGAGCGCGTCGGCAGCGATCCTCCCGGCTACCCGCATCCGGGCGATCGTGGCAGCGTCCTTGACGAGCGGATCGTCCATGTCCGCCGGCGCGCCGGCGCGAGCGTCGACATAGTGCGGCCGGGCGATCGCCGCCGGCACCGCACGCCGGGGGGAGATCGTCCCGGGACGCAGCGGCGCGGTCCTCGTCATGGTGCCCATTCTGCCCGCCCCCGCCGATTGCGGTACCACAGCGTCGGAATCCGACGCGCCCGTACCGCAATCGCGAGTCGCGGTCAGACCTCGACGACCATCGGCATCAGCATCGGCCGCCGGCGGTACTCGCGGTCCACCCAGCGGCCGACGGTACGGCGCACGATGTGCGCGAGGGCGTCGGAGTCGCGCGTGCCGTCGGCGACGGCCTTCTCCACCACCTCGATCAGCTCGGCCTGGATCGGATCGAAGGCGTTCTTGTCGTCGGTGAAGCCGCGGGAGTTGATCTCCGGCCCGTACACCACCTTGCCGGCCTCGACGTCGACTGCCACCAGGATGGACAGGAAGCCCTCCTCGCCGAGGATGCGGCGGTCCTTGAGGGTCGCGTCTCCGATGTCGCCGACCTCGAGGCCGTCGACATAGACGTAGCCGACGGGGATCCGGCCGGTGATCGTGGCAAGTCCCTCGACGAGGTCCACCACGGTGCCGTCCTCGGCGAGCATGATCCGTTCGTCCGGGATGCCCATCGAGCGCGCGATCGCGGCGTGCGCGCGCAGGTGCCGCCACGCGCCGTGGACCGGCATGTGGTTCGTGGGCCGCACCGCATTGATCAGGTAGCGCAGCTCGCCCGCGGGGGCGTGCCCGGAGACGTGCACGAGCGCCGTGGACTTGTGCACCACCGTCGCGCCGAGCCGCGACAGGCCGTTGATCACCTGCCCTACCGAGGTCTCGTTGCCCGGGATCAGCGAGGACGCGAGCAGAATGGTGTCCTCGGGACCGATGCGCACCGTCTGGTGCTCCCGGTTGGCCATGCGCGACAGCGCCGACAGCGGCTCGCCCTGCGAGCCGGTCGAGATGAGCAGCACCCGCTGCGAGGGCAGTTCCTCGGCGAGCTTGAGCTCGATCAGGACGCCGTCGGGCACCCGCAACAGCCCGAGCTCGCGGGCGATCTGCATGTTGCGCACCATTGACCGGCCGACGAGCGCGACCTGGCGCTGTGAGGAGACGGCCGCGTCGAGCACCTGCTGCACCCGGTGCACGTGCGAGGCGAAGCAGGCGACGATGACCCGTCCCCGCGCCTTGTGGATCACGTCGGTCACCACCGTGCCCACGGCGCGCTCGGACGGGATGAAGCCGGGCACCTCGGCATTGGTCGAGTCGGCGAGCAGCAGGTCCACGCCCTCGTCGCCGAGGCGGGAGAAGCCGGGCAGGTCGGTGAGCCGGCCGTCGAGCGGCGTCTGGTCCATCTTGAAATCGCCGGTGTGCAGCACGGTGTGCCGGCCCGCCGTGATCGCAACCGCGAGTGCGTCGGGGATGGAGTGGTTGACCGCGAAGAACTCCAGCCCCCACTCGCCCACCGTCGCCGTCTCGCCCTCGACGACCCGGCGCAGGTCGGGCTTGATGCGTTGCTGACCGAGCTTCGCGGCGACGAGGGCGAGCGTGAGTCGCGAACCGATCACCGGGATGCCCCCGCGCTCGCGCAGCAGGTAAGGCAGCGCGCCGATGTGGTCCTCGTGGCCGTGGGTGAGCACCACCGCGTCGATGTCGTCGAGGCGCTCCGCGAAGTGCGACCAGTCGGGCAGCGTGAGGTCGACGCCGGGCGAGTTGGTCTTGCCGAGCAGCATCCCGCAATCGACCACCAGCAGCCGTCCGCCGTACTCGAAGACGGTCATGTTGCGGCCGATCTCCTTGATGCCGCCCAGTGCCACCACCCGCAGCGCGCCTGCAGGAAGTTTCGGGGGGCGGCGGTCCTTCGCATCGGGCGTCACGCCCCGAGGCTATCGGCCACGCGGGCAGCACGATCGGGCGCTACGGTCTGCAGATATGCGCGAGCACAGCGAGCTCGCCAGCCGGCGCGGAGCCGCCCACCAGCCGGCGGCACGGCGGGGACACCGATGAGCACCGCGTCCCTCGCGCTCGACTCTGGCCAGATCGGCAAGCTCGCCGTCGGGGTGATCGTCGGGCTGGTGGTGCTCGGCGTCCTGGTCGGCCTGGTCCTCACCGCGATCATCAGCCGGCTGATCATCCTGGTCATCGTCGTGCTGCTCGGCCTGCTCGTGTGGCAGCAGCGCAGCACCATCGAGGACCACGTGAAGAACTGCAACCTGACGATGTCGTTCTTCGGCGCGACGGTCCACGCCCCGGCCGACGTCGTCCAGCGCTGCAGGAACTACCGCGGCTAGTCGCGCTCCGCCACCCGCCGCGCCCGGGGCCGGCGTCGTGAGCGCAGGTAGTGCACCGCGGCAGGCAGCAGCGAGACGACCACGACCGCGACGACGGCGTAGTCGATGTAACCCTTGTTGCGCTGGACGAACGTGATCTTGCCTAGGGCGTGGCCGAGTAGAAGCACCCCGTCGGCCCACAGCACGCCGCCGATCAGGGTGTAGACCGCGTACAGCGCGAAGCGCATCCGTCCGACGCCGGCCATGACCGTCGCGACCGTGCGCACGATCGGCACGAACCGTCCCACGACGATCGTCCACGACCCGAACCGCTCGAAGAACGCGTGCGAGCGTTCGACGTACTCAGGACGGAAGAACCGCGAATCCGGACGGTCGAAGACGACCGGGCCGCCCCGGTAGCCGATCCAGTAGCCGACCAGGTTGCCGGCGATCGCCGCGATCGGCGCGACGACGAGGAACGCGGCCAGCGGCGTCGTGATGGCATGGGTGGCGATCCCGATCCCGGCCGCGAACAGCAGGGTGTCGCCGGGCAGGAAGAAGCCGACGAGCAGGCCGCATTCCGCGAACAGCACGATCGCGAGGATGAGCAGGGCGGCGGAGCCGGACAGCAACGTGTCGGGACTGATCGGATTGGCGAGGACCGTTCCCGCGATCGGCTGCATGCGCCGCAGTCTACGGACGGTGCCGGGTACCGACGGGGCGCTCTCAGCAGCCGTGATCGGCGGGACCGCCGGGTCCGTGGTGGGGTGCTCTCGGCGGCACGCGGGTGCGGGATACTTGCCAGGCACATCCGGAATGTGAGGAGCCGCAGATGCCCATCGCCACCCCCGAGAGCTACGCCGACATGCTCGACCGTGCCAAGCAGGGCGGCTTTGCCTATCCCGCGATCAACGTGACCTCGTCGGAGACCGTGAACGCCGCGATACGTGGCTTCGCCGACGCCGGGAGCGACGGGATCATCCAGGTGTCCACCGGCGGCGCGGAGTTCGCGTCGGGCACCTCGGTGAAGGACATGGTGACGGGCGCGGTGGCGCTGGCCGGGTTCGCGCACGTCGTCGCCGCGAAGTACCCGATCCAGGTCGCGCTGCACACCGACCACTGCCCCAAGGACAAGCTCGACGACTACGTCCGTCCGCTGCTCGCGCTGTCGAAGAAGCGGGTGGATGCCGGTGAGAACCCGCTGTTCCAGTCGCACATGTGGGACGGCTCGGCGATCGATCTGGAGGAGAACCTGAAGATCGCAGCGGAGCTGCTGAAGAAGGCCGCCGCGGCGCGGATCATCCTCGAGGTCGAGATCGGAGTCGTCGGCGGCGAGGAGGACGGCGTTCACGGCGGCGACGACAACGAGAAGCTGTACACGACTCCCGGCGACGCCCTGCGCACGGCCGACGTGCTCGGCACCGGCGAGAAGGGGCGCTACCTGCTGGCGGCGACGTTCGGCAACGTGCACGGGGTGTACAAACCGGGCAACGTCAAGCTGCGGCCGGAGATCCTCAAGGAACTGCAGCTCGCGGTCGGCGGCAAGACCGGCAAGACCGTACCGTTCGACCTCGTGTTCCACGGCGGATCGGGCTCGGCGCTGGACGAGATCCGCGAGGCCCTCACCTACGGCGTGGTGAAGATGAACGTCGACACCGACACGCAGTACGCGTTCACCCGCGAGATCGCCGGGCACATGTTCACCAACTACGACGGCGTGCTCAAGGTCGACGGCGAGGTGGGCAACAAGAAGGCCTATGACCCGCGCAGCTACCTCAAGCTGGCCGAGGTCGGCATGGCCGCGCGGGTGGTGCAGGCCTGCGAGGCGCTGCAGTCGGCCGGCACCGCGAGCGCCGCATGATCTGCCGATCTTCATGTCCGGCTGCGGCTATCGGCCACCTGGCGCATGAAGATCGCGAGGCGGCGCAATGACCGGCTTCGGCAACCTGCTGGCCCCGCCGACCCGGCTGCCCGAGGACCCGGCCTGTGCTCGGTTGGAGGCGGGGGAGGATCCGTCCGCTGTCGCGGCGGCGTACCCCGCTTCGTGCGCTGCGTGGGCGACACTTGCCGAAGCGGCGCTGAGTGAGGGTCGCCCGGTCGAGGGCTACGCGTACGCGCGCACCGGTTACCACCGCGGGCTGGACGCGCTGCGCCGGGCCGGCTGGAAGGGGAACGGGCCGGTGCCCTGGTCGCACGAGCCCAACCGCGGCTTCCTGCACGCCGTGCACGCCCTGGGCCGGGCCGCCGCCGAGATCGGTGAGGACGAGGAGGCCGCGCGCTGCGCGCAGCTGCTCGCCGACTGCGACCCGGACGCGGTGCGCTACCTCGCCCCCTGAGGGATCGGGCACTTGTCGCACCCGCGGGCGGTGGGAAGTTGCCCGACCGGTCGAGCGTCTACCCTGTGCGGGGCCTATGCGATGAGGTGAGACATGCCCGCGATCGTTCTCGTCGGCGCCCAGTGGGGTGACGAAGGTAAGGGCAAGGCGACCGACCTGCTCGGGAGCCGCGTCGATGCCGTCGTCAAGTTCAACGGCGGAAACAACGCCGGGCACACCATCGTCATCGGCAGCGAGAAGTACGCGTTGCACCTGCTGCCGTCCGGAATCCTGACGCCGGGCTGCACGCCCGTCATCGGCAACGGCGTCGTGGTGGACCTCGGGGTGCTGTTCGAGGAGATCGACGCCCTCCAGGCGCGCGGCGTCGACACCTCGCGACTGGTGCTCAGCGGATCGGCGCACGTCATCGCCTCCTATAATCGAACGCTGGACAAGGTTACCGAACGCTTTCTCGGCAGCTCACGAATCGGGACGACCGGACGCGGCATCGGTCCGACGTACGCGGACAAGATGGCGCGCATCGGCATCCGCGTGCAGGACCTCTTCGACGCCGACGTGCTGCGCGCGAAGGTCGCCGGCGCCCTCAACCTCAAGAACCAGATCCTGGTCAAGATCTACAATCGCAAGGCCGTCGAGGTGGAGGCGGTGGTGGCCGAGCTACAGGGTTACGTGGAGCGGCTGCGTCCCATGGTCGCGGACACGGCGCTGATGCTCGACCGGATGCTCGACGACGGGCGGACGGTCGTGCTGGAGGCCGGCCAGGCAACCTTGCTGGACGTCGACCACGGCACCTACCCGTTCGTGACCTCGTCCAACGCGACGGCCGGCGGGGCGTGCACCGGCAGCGGAATCCCGCCGACCCGGATCAGCCGGGTGATCGCGGTTGTGAAGGCTTACACCACCCGGGTCGGCGAGGGCCCGTTCCCGACCGAGCTGCTGCACGAGAAGGGCGACCAGCTGCGGATGGCCGGTGCCGAGTTCGGCACGACCACCGGACGCCCGCGCCGCTGCGGGTGGTTCGACGCGCCGATCGCCCGTTATGCCACCCGCATCAACGGCGTCACCGACTTCGTCCTAACCAAGCTCGACGTGCTCACCGGGATGGACGAGGTGCCGGTCTGCGTCGCCTACGACGTGGACGGCGTGCGGCACGACGAGCTGCCCATGACCCAGGCCGAGTTCGCGCGCGCCGTCCCGGTCTATGAGACGTTCCCCGGGTGGACGCAGGACATCTCGGCCGCTCGCGCGCTGGACGATCTGCCGCCGAACGCGCGCGACTACGTGACCGCCCTGGAGAAGATGATCAAGGCACCGATCTCGGTGATCGGCGTGGGCCCCGGGCGGGACGAGACGATCGCGGTGCGCGACCTGCTCGGCTGAGCTGCGCGTCCTGATCTTCATGCTGTGTCCTGATCTTCACGCTGCGTTCTGATCTTCATGTCGCGTCTGGATCTTCATGCTGAAACGAAGGCATAGCAGCACGGCGCCATGAAGATCCGCGCATACTCGGCTGATGGTCGTTCGCTCGTTGCCGGCCGCCGCCGCCGCCGCCGCCGCCGCAACCGCGGCCGCAGTGTTCGCGTTGTCGGCCTGCACCAGCTCCGCCGTCGTGCGGGACGCGCCGGGCACGGACGCCAGCGGCGGCCCGGCCTCGACGACGAGCCGCTCCGCGCCGCGCGGGCCGGCGTATCCGGACTGGCCCGCCTACCACGGTGACGCCGCTCGCAGCGGGCTGTCGACCTCGATGCCGGCCGTCCGCGGGACCCCCCGGGTCAGCGCGACCATCCGGCTGGACGCCGCCGCCTACGCGCAACCGATCGTCGCCCGCGGCCTGACGATCGTCGCCACCGAGAACGACTCCGTCTACGCCTTCGACGCCGCGAATCATCGGGTGTGGCACGTGAGGCTGGGCCGGCCGTCGCCGGCCGGCGAGCGGCCGTGCGGCAACATCGACCCGTTCGGCATTACCGGAGCACCGGTATATTCAAACGGACTGGTGTACGTCGCCGCCGAGTACGGCGGTCCGCCGCGGCACGAACTCGTCGCGCTCGAGGTCGCGACCGGAACCGTCCGCTGGCGCAGGAACCTCGACCTGCCCGGCGCCGATCCGGCGGCCATGCAGGAGCGCGGCGCCCTCGCTGTTGCCGACGGACGGATCTGGGTGCCGTTCGGCGGTCTGGCCGGCGACTGCGGCGACTACAAGGGCCGCGTCGTCGCCTTCGCCCTGAACGGCAGCGGCGCGCCGCTGTCCTACACGGTGCCGACGGCGCGCGAGGCCGGCATCTGGGCTCCGCCCGGCCCGGTCGTCGCCGCGGACGGACGCCTGTTCGTCGCGGTGGGCAACGGGGCTGCGGTCCACGGCGCGCCGTACGACCACAGCGATTCGGTGCTGGAACTCGATCGTGACGCACGCCTGCTTGACTCGTTCTCCCCGGCGAGCTGGGCGCAGGACAACGCAGCGGACCTCGACCTCGGCTCGCAGGGCCCGGCACTCGTCGGCAAGTGGATCTTCGCCGCGGGCAAGTCCGGCACGGCCTACGTGCTGCGCCAGGCGCGCCTCGGCGGGATCGGCGGCGAAGTCAGCCAGGCAACGGAGTGCCGTTCCTTCGGCGGGACGGCCGTCGTCGGGGACGTCGTCTACGTGCCCTGCACCGACGGCGTTCGGGCGGTGCAGATCGACGAGGCGGGCAGGTTGCACATGCTGTGGCACGCGGACGGCTCGATCAGCGGCTCGCCGGTTGTGGGCGGTGGTCGGGTGTGGTCGCTGGACGTCTCCGCCGGCGTGCTGCACGCCCTCGATCCGGCAACGGGGCGCTCGATGGCGCAGGTCGCCGTCGGCCAGACGACCCGGTTCGCCACGCCTGCGCTGTCCGGTAACCGGGTCCTGGTGGCCACGCTCGCCGGTCTGACGGTGGTCACCACTTCCTGAGGCTCGCGCCGAAGAAGATCCACGGGCCGCCCCAGGCCGCCGACGAAGATCCACCGGCCGCGCCAGGCGGCCGAAGAAGATCCACGGGCCGCGCCACGCCGCCGAAGAAGATCCACCGGCCGCGCTAGGCTGCGCGCTCGTGCGCGTCCTCGTCCTCGGCTCCGGCGCCCGCGAGCACGCGCTGTGCCTGGCGTTGGCCGCCGATCCCGCGGTGAGCGCGCTGATCTGCGCGCCGGGCAACGCCGGCACTCCCTCGGTCGCGGAGCAGCGCGGCGTCGATCCGCTCGACGGCGCCGCAGTTGCCGGGCTCGCCACGGAACTCGCCGCGGACCTGGTCGTCGTCGGTCCGGAGGCGCCGCTCGTCCGCGGCGTCGCGGACGCGGTGCGCGAGGCCGGTATCGCCTGCTTCGGGCCCTCGCGCGAGGCGGCCCGGCTCGAGGGCAGCAAGGCCTTCGCGAAATCGATCATGCGGGCCGCAGGCGTACCCACCGCCGCCGCGCGGATGTGCGTCGACGCGGAGCAGGTCGCGGCCGCCCTGGACGAGTTCGGGCCGCCATACGTCGTCAAGGACGACGGTCTCGCCGCCGGCAAGGGCGTCGTGGTCACAGGTGACCGCGACGCCGCCCTGAGTCATGCGGCGGCCTGTGGACGCGTGGTCGTCGAGGAGTTCCTGGACGGCCCGGAGGTGTCGCTGTTCTGCGTCACAGACGGCACGACCGTCGTCCCGCTCGTCGCGGCGCAGGATTTCAAGCGCGTCGGCGACGGCGATACCGGCCCGAACACCGGCGGGATGGGCGCCTACGCCCCGCTGCCGTGGCTACCCGACGGCTTCACCGAGCAGGTGGTGCGCACCGTCGCGCAGCCGACCGTGGACGAGCTGGCGCGGCGGGCGACCCCGTTCGTGGGACTGCTCTACGTCGGCCTGGCGATCACGCCCGACGGTCCGCGCGTGATCGAGTTCAACGCCCGCTTCGGCGATCCGGAGACGCAGGTCGTCCTCGCGCTGCTCGAATCCCCACTGGCCGCGCTGCTGCACGCCGCCGCCACCGGCACCCTGGCCGCTCACCCGGCGCCGCGCTGGCGAGACGGCGCAGCGGTGACCGTGGTGCTCGCCGCGAGCGGCTATCCCGGCGCGCCGCGCACCGGCGACGTGATCACCGGCGCTGACCAGACGGGCCTGATCCACGCCGGTACGCGCCGCCGCGACGACGGGGCCGTCGTCTCCTCGGGAGGACGGGTGCTCTCGGCAACCGCGACCGGCCCGACCCTCGCCGCCGCTCGCGACAGCGCGTACGCACTGCTCGAGCGCGTCGGGCTGCCCGGTGCCCACTACCGCGGCGACATCGCCGCGCGCGCAATCCGTGGCGAGATCCGTCCCTGAGCAGTTGCCGCGAGACCCGGCGAGGCGCACGCTCGACGGATGAGCGACGTCGAGTTCCTGAACCAGGACGACGACGCGGGCGGCCGGGGCGACGCGGGCGGCGCGGGCGGCACGGCCCCGGCCGGCGGGGAGGACCGCCTGGTCGAGAGCGCGTGGACGGCGCGGCTGGACCGCGTGTTCGCCGACCGCCGCTGGCGCTACGTGCTCGCCGGCCTCGCCGCGTTCCTCGCGGTCGCGACGTTCGGCAGCGTGCCGGTTCGGGGCAGTGGCGTCGCCGCCCCCCAGCCGGCGC
Source organism: Jatrophihabitantaceae bacterium (assembly GCA_051000395.1). Taxonomy (GTDB): domain Bacteria; phylum Actinomycetota; class Actinomycetes; order Mycobacteriales; family Jatrophihabitantaceae; genus JBPCOI01. Next base: position 51 of record JBPCOI010000087.1, on the reverse strand, counting down.
CGTCGACAAACCCGCGGCTGACCTTCACACCAGGCCCTCCACTCACCCCTC
>JBPCOI010000053.1:0-20698 GCA_051000395.1 Jatrophihabitantaceae bacterium | reverse complement strand
CCTCCCACCCACGCAGGACGGTCAGCCCGAGCGCGTGTTCCTCGTACAGGTCGTAGGAGTGCGGTTCGGCGAAGCCGGCCAGTGGACCGACCACGGCGGTCAGGTCGGAGTAGGCGTAGGTCAGCGTGGCAACCGCGGGCTGGCTGCACCCGGTCCGGGTGCAGCGCCGCACCTGTCTCACCGCTCGCTCCACCAGTGTCCCGTCACTCCCCGGCACGCTTGCGCCGCACGCGACCCTATCGCCCGAGGCGGCGTGGACCCGGCTTCTGCACCGCAGGCGCCACCACGTGTCGCGCCGCAGGCCCGCTCTCGCCGGCACGGGCACGGCGCGCCTACGCTGCCGGTGATGAGAGATCCGCGCCGTCCCGTGACTCCCGCCCGTTCGCCGCGGCGAGATCGGCGCGGCCGTGGGCTGCGCGGCGTCATCGCGCCGCCCACCGTCCCGCTGGCACGTTCCCGCAGCGAGGCGTTCGACGACTTGGTGCTCGACGCGGTCGAGGATCTCGAGCTGCACTGGGCCGCGGAGCTTGCCGATGTGGAATTCGCGGTGGAGGACGTGCCGCCGCACCTGCCTGCGTCGGCGGACTTCGGGCCGGATCTGGTTCTGGACCGCGGCGTCACGCTCGGCCGGCTGTACCGCGACCGGACAGCGGAGGTCGAGGGGCCGCTGATCGTGGTCTATCGCCGACCCGTCGAAGCCCGGGCCGCCGACGGCGAGGACCGTGGCGATCTGGTGTTCATGGTCGTCGCCGAGCTGGCCGCCGAATACCTCGGTCGCGACATCGAGGAGGTCGACCCGAGCTAGCCGGCCGGCACGAGGGCCGCCGTCGGCTAGCCGACGCGGCGCTTGAGGCGGCGGCGCTCCCGCTCGGACAGGCCGCCCCAGATGCCGAAGCGTTCGTCGTGCTCCAGCGCGTACTCGAGGCACTCGCCACGCACCTCGCACCCGGTGCAGATCCGCTTGGCCTCCCGGGTGGAGCCGCCCTTCTCCGGGAAGAACGCCTCCGGGTCGGTCTGGGCGCACAGGGCCCGTTCCTGCCAGCCGGACTCCTCCGGCAGACCGAAGAGCTCGCTGAGTTCGGTGTCGGCCAGGTTGCTCGTCAGCTCCGTCACGGCGTCCTCCTGAATGTGGTGCGTTCCCACTGAACGACACGTAGGGAATTACACGCGTGTCGTTCCCGTTCGTCAAGACACGATCCTGCTATCAGTCCAGAATCGGTTGCTCGCGCCCTGGGTGCACCGCCCGGCGGGGTGCTGGGACGCGCCGGCGCGAGCGCGCCGCAGCAGCCATCGCGTCGAGCGTCTGGCCGACGACGGGCCGGCCCAGCGCCGCCGCCCGCGCGACCGCAGTCAGCCGGCGTCCGAGGCTGGGCTCCCGCAGGCTCCGCACCTCGATCGCGCCCACGCCGCCGGCGAGCGAGAGGCGCGGCAGCACCGCGACTCCGTGACCGGCGGCGACCGCTCGCATGAGCAAGAGCATGTCGTCGCTCTCCCACCGCACCCTGGGCTCGAACCCCGCCGCGCGGCAGGCCGAGCGCACCGCCAGCCCGCACGCGGCTGTACGCGGCGGCATGACCCAATCCGCCTCCGCCAGTTGCGTCAGAGCGATGCGCCGGCGGCCGAAGGCGCCAACCGCGCCGAGCAGCACGAGCGGTTCGGCGCACAGTTCGCGCGCAATGACGAACTCCGGTAGCGCGAGCGGGACGTAGTCGTACTCGTCGACGATCGCAATGTCGACGTCGCCGTCGACGAGCAGGTCGAGCGCCTGCACCGGTTCCCCGGCGAGCACGGACACCGCGATGCCCGGATGGCTCTCGCGCAGCGCGCACACCGCGTCGGACACGAACGTCGCCGCGGCGCTGGCGACCGCGGCGATCCGTACCGGGCCGCCCACCGATCCGGCGAGGCGCTCGAGATCGGCACGGGCGCACGCGAGCACGTCGAGCACTTCTGCAGCGCGCGCCGCGAGCGCCTGCCCCGCACCGGTGAGCCTTACGCCACGCGGCGAGCGGTTGACGAGCGGCGTCGCGGCCTCGCGTTCGAGCACCGTGAGCTGCTGCGAGACCGCGGAGGGCGTCAGGCCGAGCGAGCGTGCCGCTGCGGCGATCGTGCCACGAAGCGCGACCTCGCGCAGCAGCCGCAACCGTCCCACGTCCAGCGGTTGACGGTCGGCATTAGGCATAAGCAGACCTTACGACATACAGTAGGTAGTCATAAGCTACTTCGAGGAGCGCGAATGAACCTGCCGAGCCACGACACCCTGGCCACCGAGACCGCTGCGATCTTGTCGCGACTCGGGGTCGCCGATCTGCCCACCGACGGCTCACTGGTGGCGCACTCTCCGATCACCGGCGGCGAGCTGGCTCGCGTCCACGCACACACCACTGAGCAGGTTGCCGAGATCGTGGGTAGCGCGCAGGACGCGTTCCGGACCTGGCGCTCGGTTCCCGCGCCGGTCCGCGGTCAGCTGGTCCGCGAACTCGGCGAGCTGCTGCGCGAGCACAAGGACGATCTCGGGGCGCTGGTCTCGATCGAAGCCGGCAAGATCCGCTCCGAGGGTCTCGGCGAGGTGCAGGAGATGATCGACATCTGCGATCTCGCCGTCGGCCTGTCGCGTCAGCTGTTCGGCCTGACGATCGCCTCCGAACGGCCCGGGCACCGGATGATGGAGCAGTGGCACCCGCTCGGCGTCGTCGGCGTGATCAGCGCATTCAACTTTCCGGTCGCGGTGTGGTCGTGGAACGCCGCGCTCGCGTTCGTCTGCGGTGACCCGGTGGTGTGGAAGCCGTCGGAGAAGACCCTGCTCACCGCGCTGGCCTGCCAGGCGCTGGTCGCCGAGGCGGCCCGGCGGGCGGGCGCACCGGCCGCGATCTCGGCCCTAGTACTCGGCGGTGCCGAGGTGGGCGAGGCGCTCGTGGACGACCAGCGCGTCGCCCTGATCAGCGCGACCGGTTCGACCCGCATGGGCCGTGCGGTCGGGCCACGGGTGGCCAAACGCTTCGGACGGCTACTTCTCGAACTCGGCGGCAACAACGCGGCGATCGTCGCCCCGTCGGCCGACCTCGACCTCACGGTGCGCGGGATCGTGTTCTCCGCTGCCGGCACCGCCGGGCAGCGCTGCACCAGCCTGCGCCGCGTCATCGCGCATTCCTCGGTCGTCGACGACCTCGTCGCCCGGCTCAAGGCCGCCTACGAGACGCTGCCCATCGGTTCACCGCTTGCCGACGCGACGCTCGTCGGCCCGCTCGTCGACCGCGCTTCCTACGACGGTTACCAGGCGGCCCTGGACAAGGCGCAGGCCAACGGCGGCACGCTCGTCGCGGGCGGCGCGCGAGTGCTGGCCGAGGATGCGCCGGAGGCCTACTACGTGCAGCCGGCGCTGGTGCGCATGCCGTCGCAGAGCGAGATCGTGCAGGCCGAGACGTTCGCCCCGATCCTCTACGTGCTCACCTACGACGAACTCGACGCCGGGCCGGACAGCGCGATCACCCTTCACAACGACGTGCCCCAGGGCCTGTCGTCGTCGATCTTCACGCTGGACTTGCGCGAGGCCGAACGATTCCTGTCGCCGGACGGTTCGGACTGCGGCATCGCCAACGTGAACATCGGACCGTCCGGTGCCGAGATCGGCGGCGCGTTCGGGGGCGAGAAGGAGACCGGCGGGGGCCGCGAGTCCGGCTCGGACGCGTGGAAGGCATACATGCGCCGCGCGACCAACACCGTCAACTACTCGAGCGAACTGCCCCTCGCCCAGGGTGTCCAGTTCGGCTGAGCGCGTGGTCGACGAGGTCGCACGGCTCGGTTAGAGCTGGGCGAGCTTGCCGAAGTCCCAGCTGACGAGCGTGGCTGGCATGACGCGCAGCCACCCGTGCCGACCGTCGTGGTACATCTGCTCAGCTCCGAGGTACTTGGCTGCGAACAGCCGCTCGACTACAGCCAGCTCCGGTCGTGGCGAGCCGGTTCGCGGCACGTCCCCGACCACTTCGGCGACGCCGGTGAGCTCCACGCCGCGCAGCTCGAGGTACTCCCTGCCGTCGTCCACCACGACGCCGGCACGCGGGTCGGCGCGCAGCTCCGCCCATCGCCGGCTACGGATGATCGAGTAGAGCCAGAGGCACCGGCCGTCCCAGCAGTACCACAGCGGGGTGGCGTGCGGCCCGTCCGGCCCGAGCGTCGCCACTCGGCAGGTGCGCTGCTCGGCCAGGAAGGCGTCGACCTCGGCCGGTGACATCGCGATCTTGCGTCCACGCTTCTGCGGTCGTGGTGCTTCGCTCACGACGCGCTCACGCGCCCACCATAACGACGACGGGCCGCCGAAAGGGGTGGTCGGCGGCCCGTCGCTGGCCTGGGTCAGTGCTTGAAGGCGTCCTTGACCTTCTCGCCGGCGTCCTTGATGTCGGACTTCGACTGGTCGGTACGGCCTTCGGCCTCGGTGTCCTTGTCGCCGGTGACCTTGCCCAGGCCTTCCTTCGCCTTGCCCTGCGCGTCTTCCACGGCGTTCTTGGCCTTGTCAACGGCACTCATGCGGTGTCCTTTCAGGTCGGCGGCGTACCTCGAGTTTCTACCCCGAGAGGCCGCGAGCCAAACCGGACCTCATCGGTTCAGCCGCGAGGCTGCCAGCTCGATGCGATCCGCCGGCTGCACGGCGGCGATCCGGAACCAGCCGGTCGCGTCCGACCCGTAGAACTCGCCCGGAGACACCACGACGCCGGCCCGCTCGGCGAGATCGCGGGCGGCGGCCCAGGCATCGCCGCCCGGCGCGGGCACCCACAGGTAGAACGCCCCGGCGGGCAGCTCCACCGGGTAGCCGGCGGCGATCGCCAACTCCCGCAGCCGCACCAGCCGCGCCAGATAGCGGGACCGCTGCCGCTCGACGTGCTCGTCGTCGCCGAGCGCCACCGCGGCGGCAGCCTGGACGGGCCCGGGCGCCATCAGTCCGGCGTGCTTGCGTACTTCGCGCAGGTAGCCGACGAGCTCGGCGTCGCCGGCGTAGAAGCCGATGCGCGCACCGGCGAAGTTGTCGCGCTTGGACAACGAGTGGACGGCGAGCACGCCGTGGCTGCCCTCGGCCAGGATGCTCACCGCCTCGCCGGACCAGGTGAACTCCGCATAGCACTCGTCGGAGAGCACCGGGACATCACGCGTGCGTCCCCACTCGGCCGCAGCGCGCAGGTCGTGCAGCTCACCGCGCGGATTGCCCGGCGAGTTGACCCAGACGCACAGGGCTCGCTCGCAGTCCTCGTCGGCGACGTCCGCGAGCGAGTGGTAGGCCACGGCGCGGCAGCCGGCGAGCGTGGCCCCCATCGCGTAGGTGGGGTAGCTGATCGCCGGGTAGAGGACGGTGTCGCGGGACGGGTCGCGCAGCCGCAGGTACTGCGGGGTCGAGGCGACGAACTCCTTGCTGCCGACACACGCCGCGAGCTCGGTGGCCGGGTCGACGAGGGCGCCGAGGCGCCGCGCGACCCAGCCGGCCGCCGCCGCCCGGAATGCCTCCGTCCCGATCGAGGGCGGGTAGCCGCGCGCCGCGTCGGGAGCGCACAGGGCCGCGACCACGTCGGCGGGCGGCTGGTCGCACGGCGTGCCGACGGACAGGTCGACGGCACCCCCCTCGTGCCGGTTGGCGATGGCGACGATCTCGCTGAGCTGCTCGTACGGGTAGGGCGGCGGCACGAAGCCCTGTTCACTCACCGGTCCTCCTCGACCCTGCGCCCCGATCGTCGAACCCCGCGCGCCGGCGGCGTGCGGGCCCCCATCATTCCCTCCTCGGCCCGCTGCGTGCCTCGGCGGTGCCGGGGCGTCGGGCCGCCGTCGTCCTCGGCCGCCTCGCTCGCGCCCAGGTGCTCGGCGAGCAGTTGCGCGAGGTGGACACTGTGGACCCCCGCGAGCTGCTCCAGCTGAGTCCGGCAGGAGAAGCCGTCGGCCAGGATCCGCGCGTCGTGGGGCGCGTTGCGCACCGCGGGCAGCAGGGCCGTCTCGGCGACAGCGACCGAAACCTCGTAGTGCCCGCGCTCGACGCCGAAGTTGCCGGCGAGTCCGCAGCACCCGCCCACCGCCTCGACCGACGCGCCCGAGGCGGCGAGCAGGGTGGAGTCGGCGTCCCAGCCCAGCACCGCGTGCTGGTGGCAGTGCGGTTGGGCAACGACAGGGAGTCCGTCCAGGCGCGGCGGCGTCCACCCCTCGGTGGCGGCGAGCAGTTCGGCCAGCGTCATCGTCGCCTCGCTGAGCTTGGCCGCGCGCGGATCGTCGGGCAGCAGTTCCACGATGTCGCGGCGCAGCACGGCCGTGCACGAGGGCTCCAGGCCGACGATGGGCGTGCCGAAGCGCACGGCGCGATCAACCGCGTCGAGGCTTCGCCGCAGCCGCCTGCGAGCACCGTCCAGTTGCCCGGTGGAGATCCAAGTCAGCCCGCAGCACACCGGCTTGTCGGTGAGCAGCACCGAGTACCCGGCCGCTTCCAGCACCTGTACCGCGGCGCGCCCGACCTCGGGAGTGAAGTGGTCGGTGAAGGTGTCGACCCACAGCAGCACGGGGGTGCCGGTGCGTCCCGGCCAGGTCTCGAACCAATCGCGGAAACTCTGCGCGGCGAAGCGCGGCAGCGGGCGGCGCCCGTCGATGCCGCCCAGCCGCTTGGCCACCGCGGCGAGAGACCGCCGCTGCAACGCGCCGTTGGCCAGGCGGGGCGCCCGCGACGCGAGCCGCGCCCAGCGGGGCAGCCAGCCGAGCGCGTAGTGCGCCGCCGGGCGGGGACGCCGGCGGTAGCGCTGGTAGAGCGCCTCAGCCTTGTAGGTCGCCATGTCCACGCCGGCCGGGCAGTCCGACGAGCAGCCCTTGCAGGACAGGCACAGATCCAGGGCCTCGGCCACCTCCGCGGAGCGGAATCCCTTGACCAGCGAGCCTTCCCCGCGGGCCTTGCCCCTCTCCGCGGGGACACCCCCACGAGCCAGCTCCTGCAGCACGCGCGCACGTCCCCGCGTGCTGTCCTTCTCGTCGCGCGTGGCGAGGTAAGACGGGCACATCACGCCACCGGCGGCGCCCAGATCCGCGCGGCACTTGCCGACGCCCACGCACCGGTGGACGGCTCTGGACAGGTCGCCGTCGTCGTCGGGGTAGGCGAAGCCGAGGTGCGTGCGCAGCGCGCGAGCCGAGGGCACGCGCAGGTCGGCGTCGAGCGGCGCCGGGTCGACGAGCACCCCCGGGTTGAGGACGTTCTGCGGGTCGAAGGCGCGCTTGACCCCGGCGAACGCGCTGATCGCGTCGGGCGAGTACATGAACGGCAGCAGCTCGCCGCGCGCGCGCCCGTCGCCGTGCTCGCCGGACATCGAGCCGCCGTGGCGACCCACCAACTGCGCGGCGTCGAGCACGAAGGCGCGCAAGCGTTGCGGCGCCGAGCTGAGCGGGAAGTCGATGCGGGCGTGCACGCAGCCGTCGCCGAAGTGGCCGTAGGTCAGGCCGTCGACGCCGTGCTCGCGCATCAGCTCGCCGAACCCGCGCAGGTAGTCGCCGAGCTGAGCGGGCGGGACGGCGGCGTCCTCCCAGCCCGGCCACGCGGGTTCGCCCCCAGGGGTGCGTCCGCTCAGGCCGGCGCCGTCCTCGCGGATGCGCCACAGCGCCCGCGCCGGTGCGCCGGACACGATCGCGGAGTCCAGGCAGCCGGCGTCGGCGATCAGCTTGGCTGCTGCGTCGCGCGCCTCGGCCTCGGTGGCGCCGGACGTCTCGACGAACAGCCACCCCTCGCCGCGCGGCGGGTTGGGCACGGCCGACGCGCCGCGCCGGGTGCGCACCACGTTCACCAGCCGCGCGTCCATGCCCTCGATCGCGACCGGGGAGTGCGGCAGCAGGGCGGGCACCGCGTCGGCAGCCGCTGGCATGTCCGAGTAGCCGAGCACGGCGAGCGCGACGGCCGGCGGCGACTCGACCAGGCGCACCGTCGCGGCGAGGATCACGCCGAGGGTGCCCTCGGTGCCGACAAGGAACCGGGCCAGATCAGCTCCGTTTTCGGGCAGCAGGTGCTCGAGGGAGTACCCGGACACCTGCCGCGCGAAGCGGCCGAACTCGGTGCGGATCGAGCCGAGGTGCCGCGCGACGATCTCGCCGAGGGCGGCGCCGAGGGGTCCCGCGGCCGCCAGCCCGTCCCGCCCGTACCCCCGCGCGTCCAGCCGATCTCCTTGTGCGCTCAGTAGATCCAACGCGAGGACGTTGTCGGCCGTGCGCCCGTAGCGCAGTGCGCGCGAGCCGCAGGCGTTGTTGCCGAGGGAGCCGCCGATCGTCGCGCGGGCGTGGGTGGACGGGTCGGGCCCGTAGCGCAGCCCGTGTGGCGCGGCCGCGGCGGTGATGTCGTCCAGGATCGCCCCGGGCTCGGCGAGCGCAGTGCGGGCTTCGGGGTCCACCGACAGCACCCGGTTCAGGTGCCGGGAGAAGTCCACCACGATGCCGGTGCCGACCGCGTTGCCGGCGGTGGACGTGCCGCCGCCCCGGCTGGTGAACGGCACGCCCAGGTCGCGCGCGACCTGCAGCGCAGCCGCGACCTCGTCGGCGTGCCGGGGAAATACCACCGCGGCGGGCACCAGGCGGTAGTTGGAGGCGTCCGTCGAGTACTCGGCCCGGCGCCGGGTGGATTCGTCGACCTCGCCGACGCCGGCGCGTCGCAGCGCGGCGGCGACCGCGCGCACGTCGACGGAGCTCACGGCGCCATTGTCGCGTACGGGCCCGCTCGGGCGCTCGGCTCGATCGTTCAGTGGGATGTGAAGTAGGACGGGGGTGGCGTGCCGTCCAGCGCCAACGCGACGGCGGCACGCGCCGCGACCGGGCCGACCAGGTTGCCGGTGCCGTTGTAGCCGCCGACGGCGAGCACGCCGGCGACGTCGGTGCACAGCGCGCGCCCGTCCGGCGTGTAGCCGACCGACGCGGCCCAGCGGTGCGTGACGCTCACCGGCGCGCCCGCCATGCGGGCGGCGAGGACGTCCAGGTAGGCCTGCACCGGCGCGCTGGGTTCGGCGTCGGCCGTCCACTCGGACTCCGGGTGACGATCGCGTCCCCCGCCGACGAACAGCCGCCCGTCGTCGTCCTGCTGCGCGTAGTCGTAACCCCAGCGCCCGTACACCGGGCACGGCAGGCGCCCGGCGGCCACCGGCGCGGTCGCCAGCATCTGCAGCCGCGCCGTGCGCACCCGTCCGCGCAGCTGCGGCAGCAGCACCTCCAGGCCGCCGTCGACGGCGACGATCACGACGCCGGCGCTGATCTGTCCGCGGGTAGTGACAACGCTCCCGGCGGCGACCCGGGTTGCCGGCGTGTGCTCGTGCAGGTCCGCACGATCGCCCAGGACGGCCACCAGGCCGAGGGCGCGACGCGCCGGGTTCATCGCGGCGTCATCGGGCAGGAACAGCCCGGCGCCCAGCTCGCCGTCGTAACACTCCACGGCGAGACCGTGGGCGCGCAGTGCTTCGGCGTGGGCGGCGCAGTCGCTCCGCTCCGCCGCGCGATCGGCACGCTCGGCGTCGTCCACCGTGTCGCCGGGCAGTCCGGCCAGCCGGATCGACCCCACCCGGCGGATCACCTCGGGACCGAGGACGTCCGCCAGGCGCGACAGCTCGGCGAGGGTCTCGCGGTAGAGCGCGACGGCGGCCGCGGCACCCCATCGCGCGATCGCGTGGTGCAGGCACCAGGCCCCACCGCCGAGCAGGAGCCCGCCGTTGCGACCTGCCGCGCGGCCGGCTACCCGGCCGGCGTCGACGCCGACCACAGACAGGCCGCGTTCGGCCAGAGCCGCTACCGCTGCGAGTCCCGATGCACCCAGCCCGACCACGCACGCGTCCGCCGTCCGGTCACCGTCGAGCGGCGGCAGACCGGGCCATGCGGCGACGGCCGGGTCGTCGTCCCAGCCGACGCCCACTACAGCACCTTGGACAGGAACGCCTTCGTCCGCTCATGCTGCGGGTTCGCCAGCACCTCGCGCGGGTCACCGCGCTCGACGACAACCCCGGCATCCATGAATACCAGCGAGTCGCCGACCTCACGGGCAAAGCCGATCTCGTGCGTAACGACGATCATCGTCATGCCGTCCCTGGCCAGTTGCTTCATCGCGTCGAGCACGTCGCCCACGAGCTCCGGGTCTAGGGCGGAGGTGGGCTCGTCGAAGAGCATCAGCTTGGGCTCCATGGCCAGCGCACGGGCGATGGCGACGCGTTGCTGCTGCCCCCCGGACAGCTGACTCGGGTAGGCGTCGCGCTTGTCCGACAGTCCGACCCGTTCGAGCAGCTCCAGAGCGCGTTTGGTGCACGAGCCCCTCTTCTCGCCGCGGACGCCTTGCGGCGCCTCGATCACGTTGTCCAGCACGCTCATGTGCGGGAACAGGTTGAACCGCTGGAACACCATGCCGATCTCGGCTCGCTTACGGCAGACCTCCTTGTCCTTGAGCTCATAGATCTTGTCGCCGCGCTGGCGGTAGCCGACTAGCTCACCGTCCACGGACAGCCGTCCGCCGTCGATCTTCTCGAGGTGGTTGATGCAGCGCAGGAAGGTCGACTTGCCAGATCCCGACGGACCGATGATCACCATCACTTCGCCGGGCGCAACCTCGAGGTCGATGCCCTTGAGCACCTTCAGCAGACCGTAGTGCTTGTGCACACCTTCGGCGTGCACCATCAACGCGCCGCCCGTTTGAGTCACGAGCTCACCGTCCCGGCTCGGGTGTCGGGACATTGGCGTCCAGGTGGGCGATTCCCGCGTGGGACCCGAACATCCGCCGGAACCGTTGGAGTGGGGTGAGCGGGAGCGCGCGTGCCGAACCCCGGCCGAAGTAGCGCTCCACGTAGTACTGGCCCGCCGTGAGGATCGACGTGACGATCAGGTACCAGAGGCTTGCCACCAGAAGCATGGGGACGATCTGGTAGGTGCTGGCATAGATCAGCTGGACCGAGTACAGCAACTCGGTCACCGTGATCACACTGGCCAGCGATGAGGTCTTCAGCATCGAGATCGTCTCGTTGCCCGTCGGCGGGATGATCACCCGCATTGCCTGCGGCAGCACGATGCGCCGCATCGTCCGCAGCCTGGTCATGCCCAGCGCCTGCGCCGCCTCAGCCTGCCCCTCGTCGACCGAGATGATGCCGGCGCGCACGATCTCGGACATGTACGCCGCTTCGTTCAGGCCGAGGCCGACGAATGCGAGGACGAACGGCGTGATCTGATTCGCATCGATGTGCACCCACTCCGGCCCGAATGGGATGCCGAGCGAGAGCTTGGGAAAGACGTAGTTCAAGCTGAACCAGAACAGCAGCTGCACCAACACCGGGGTGCCGCGGAAGAACCAGATGTAGGCCCAGGCGACCCACCGCACGATCGGGTTGGCCGACAGTCGCATGACGGCCAGCAGCACCCCGCCGACGATCCCGATCGCCATCGCGATCACCGTGAGCTCCAGCGTCAAGACCAGGCCGTCCAGGACCTGCCTGGACAGGAAGTACTGGCCGACCACGTGCCAGCCGAACCTGTCCTGCATCGTGCCGCCGCGCTTGATCCGCGCGAACACCACCGCGTGCACCGCCATCGCCGCAAGTAGCAGCAGCACCGCGGCAGCCACCCAGCGACCGGGGTGGCGCACCGGCACGGCGCGGATCTGCGAAGGTGCGCGCGTGCCGGTGCGGTCCGGCTCCACCTGTGTCATCGACGCAACGGGGCCTAGCTCGTGGCTCCGTTGATCACCGGGTCGGTGATCAGGCCGTCGGTCAGGTTCCACTGCTTCATGATGCTGGCGTACTGCCCGTTCGCGATCAGCACTTTCAGCGCCGCCTGTACAGCCTTGGCCATTCCGTTGCCCTTCGGCAGCGCGATGCCGTAGGGCGCGGTGCCGAACGGCTTTCCACTCTGCTTGAACTGGCCGTTGGACTGCTGCACGATGTAGGCGACCGGGGGTGAGTCGGCGAAGCCGACGTCCGCACGACCGCTGGACACCGCCAGGTTCGCGCCGCTCTGGTCGGAGAACTGCTGCACCGTCACCGCCGCCTTGCCGCTCGCTGTGCACTTCTTCGACTGGGCGAGCGCATCGGTCTGCTCGGTCGTGCCGTTCTCGACGGCGACCTTGGCGCCGCAGATCGAGTCCAGACCGTTGAAGCTCTTGCTGCTGTCGGACTTGACGTAGAAGCTTTCGCCGGCGGAGAAGTACGTGACGAAGTCGACGACCTTCTCGCGTGCCTTGGTGTCAGTGAACGAGGACAGTCCGACGTCGTACTTGCCGCTTTGCAGGCCGGGGATGATCGCGTTGAAGGTCACGTTGCTCTCGGTGACCTTCAACCCGAGCACCTTGCCGAGCGCGTTTCCCAGGTCGGCGTCCATGCCGATTACCGGCGTCGTAGTCCCCGGCTTGAAGAACTCATCCGGCGGGTAGCTGGCGTCGAGCGCGATCGTGATCGCGCCCTTGGACTTCACCGAGGACGGCACCAGGGCGGCGGCCGCCGCATCGGCACCTGCCGAGCCGGGCGCGCTGCTGCTGCTGTTGGTGCTGTGGCTGCTGCTGGCGTTGTTGCTGGGCTTGTTGGAACTGCAGCCGGACAGCGTCACGGCCGCGGCCGCGAGTACCGCGGTACACGAGATCAGGACATGTCTGTGAGCACGCACTTCGGAACCTCCTCGACGGGGCATGACGGCCACACCATAGCCAGATCGCCGATGTCTGCGACAGCCTCGACGGCCTGCGTAGCTGTGTTGGTGCCGCAATGTGACACCCGCGCACCCGCTCACCGCTATAGCTCGCCCGTGCTCGGTGTCTGGTATCCCAGACTTGACCTAGGATCGGGACATGGCTCGGGTTCCGGCAGCCGCGCAAACCCTCTCGATCCTGCGGTTCCTGGCTCGCCAGATCGGACCGGTGCCCGCGGGGAGCATCATGCGGGCGCTGCAGCTGCCTCGCTCTACCACCTATCACCTGCTCGCCACGTTGCAGGCGGAGGGCTTCGTCGTACACATGCCAGAAGACCGCCGATACACGCTCGGCATCGGTGCCTATGAACTTGGCAGTGGCTACACGCGTCAGGCGCCGCTTCAGCGCTTGGCGCGGGTGCCGTTGGCGAGCCTGGTGGACCGCACCGGGCACAGCGCGCACCTCGCCGTGCTGCACGGCCGCGACGTGGTGTACGTGATCGAGGAACGAGCACCCGGGCGAGCACATCTGGTGACGGATGTCGGCGTTCGGCTCCCGGCGCACTCGACGGCCAGCGGCCGCGCCATGCTGGCGGCGCTGCCCGCGCAGCAGGTGCGAGCTCTGTTCCCCGACCCCTCCGCGTTCGTGCTCCGTACCGAGCGTGGCCCCCAGTCGCCGTCTGCCCTACGCCAGTTGTTGGTGAGCGTCCGGCGCGACGGAGTCGCATTCGAGGACGGCGAGGTGACGCGTGGCTACGCCTCGGTTGCCGCGGCGGTCCTGGATCCCTCCGGCCATCCCATCGCGAGCGTGGCGCTGACCTTCCCCGACGTGGCGCTCAGCTCGTCCGAGCGCAGCCGGCTCGCCGACCGAGTGCGTGACACGGCCGCCCGCCTCACCCGACGCTTCAGCGGCACCGGGACCTGAGCAGCCAGCTGTCAGCGCCCGCTGACGAGTCGTGAACCGGTAGCTGGTTCTGGCTAGTCAAAGACCGGTCTCGGCGAGCCGGTGCTCTCGCAGCGTCTCCTGCTGCGCGAGGCGGACGAATGCGGCACTGGCCGGGATCCGATAGCGGTCAGCGTGCCACGCGATGCCGACCACGCGTGGCGCGACGTCGGCCAGCGGGCGGATCCGGATCTCCGGGCGGTGCGGATCGACAGACAGCCAAGACACGATCGCGACTCCCACGCCCTCGGCCGCGAGCCCGAGGATCGTCCCGTTGTCGTTGGACCGGAACACTATTTGCCGCGCGATCTCCGCGCGCCCGAGTCGATTCTCGATCGCGTGGACCTCGCGCATCTGCGCGTACGTCACCAGGGGCAGCCCGGCCAGCTGGCGGAGCCGCACCGGGCCGCTCGCCATGCCGAGACGGCTGTCCCTGCGGGCTGCCGCGACGTATGGGTCGATCATGAGCTCGACGTGCGCGAACGGCCCGGGCGGCATCGGATAGACCACGAAGCTCAGATCGAGCTCACCGCGCTCTACAGCGTGCAGCAACTCGCCGTCGTCTTCTGCCTCGGTGAGTTCGACCGTCACCTGGGGCCACCCGGCGCGAAACAGGCGCAACAATCTCGGCAGGATGCGCACCCCTACGCTCTGATAGCAGCCCACCCGCAACACCCCGGCCGAGCCCGCGCTCAACGCGGAAAGATCGGCGCGGGCGCTCGCCAGCCGGGCGACAATCGCCTCCGCATGCGCGAGCAACATCTGCCCCGCCGCGGTCAGGGTGACCGGTTTCGGGCCCCCGGGACGCTCGACCAACGTGTGCCCGACAGCGCGCTCGAGGCGATGCATCTGCTGGCTGATTGCCGACTGCGTGTAGCCCAGCTTCGCCGCCGCCCGGCTGAACGAGCCTTCGCGCGCGATGGCCGCGAGTGCCGCCAACTGGCGCAGTTCTGGACCGGCAGCCGAGTCATCCATTTCGCTATCATAAGCGCTGCTACTGGACTGGGTAAGGAATGCGCATTGCGCTAATGACGTCGGGAGCCGACGATGGAGCCACGTCGCCGTATCGGCGATGACAGGCACCTGCCAAGACTCGAGGAGCATCCATGCCACAGGCCGCCACCACTTCCCCGCCGGGCACCTACGCCGACGTCGTCGATCTTGCCCGCTATCCCATTCACGACCTCCAGCACCCGCGCGGCCAGCGGCTCATCGAGCAATGCCGTCGGGAACTCGCTGCGGAGGGGGTGTGCAACCTGCCGGACTTCCTCACCCCGGGCGCCATCGCACAGATGGTCACGCTCGCAGACCAGCTCTCGGACCGGGCCTGGTGCTCGGACCAGACGCATACCGTGTACTTCGAGCAGGTGGACGACGGTGTCCCGGACGAGCACCCTCGCGCGCACACCGTGCGCTCGGCGAAGCGCGGTATCGCCTACGACTTCATTCCCGCCGATGCCCCCCTGCGCAGGTTGTACGAGTCCGAGGACATGACGCGGTTCATCGCGGCTGCGCTCGGCAAGGACGTCCTCTACCGCAGTGCCGACCCGCTCGACGCGCTGCAGATGACGGCGTTCCATGCCGGGGAGGAACTCGGCTGGCACTTCGACCGCAGCGAATTCTCGGTGACCGTCATGTACCAGCAACCCGAACACGGCGGCGAGTTCGTGTACGTGCCCGGGCTGCGCTCGGACGAGGACCCCAACTACGACGGCGTCCAGCGCGTGCTGCAGGGGGAGGCCACCGACGTCAAGGTGCTGCCGAGCGCGCCGGGGACGCTGGCCTTGTTCCACGGCCATCACGCCCTGCACCGCGTAACACCAGCCGAAGGAATGCGGCCGCGAGTCAACTCGGTGCTCACCTACGGCGAGGTTGCCGACATGAAGCTGAACGATCTGACCTCGCAGCTGTTCTACGGTCGGACGTCCGCCGGAGCTTGATGCGGCGCGGCGTCCCTACGGCAGGGCGAGCTGGCTCTTGCCCAGCACCACGACACCGCCTGCGGAGACGTGGTAGCGGGAGTGGTCCAGCTCGGTGTCGACGCCGATGTGCGCGCCTTCGGGCACGACGACGTCCTTGTCCAGGATGGCCCGCCGCACCACGGCGCCGCGTCCGATCTGCACGCCCTGCATCAGCACCGAACCCTCGACGTAGGAACCCGCGTTGAGCCGCACGTTGGGCGAGATGACGCTGTGCCGCACCGTCGCGCCGGAGATGATCGTGCCGGCCCCCACGATGGACTCCTGCGCGATCCCGCCCTCGACGAACTTCGCCGGCGGCAGGTGCGGGTGGTGCGTGTAGATCGGCCACTGCTGGTTGTAGAGGTTGAAGATCGGATGGACGGCCACCAGGTCGGTGTGGGCGTCGTAGTACGCGTCGAGCGACCCGACGTCGCGCCAATACCCGTGATCGCGTTCCTCGGCGCCGGGCACGTCGTTGTCGGCGAAGTCGTACACGTAGCCCTGACCCTGCTTGACCATCATCGGCATGATGTTGCCGCCCATGTCGTGGTCGGAGTCCTCGTCGTCGGCGTCCTGCTTGAGCGCCTCGAGCAGGACGCCGGTGCTGAAGACGTAGTTGCCCATAGACGCGTAGCTCTCCTCCGGACTGTCGGGCAGGCCGGGCGGGTCGGCGGGCTTCTCCAGGAAGTCGATCACGTGCCGGTCGGGATCGGCGTCGATCACGCCGAACGCGGTGGCTTCCGCGCGCGGGACGCGGATACCGGCCACCGTCGCGCCGGCTCCGGACTCGATGTGGCGCGCCACCATCTGCCGCGGGTCCATCCGGTACACGTGGTCCGCGCCGAACACGATGATGTAATCGGGCTTGTCGTCATAGATCAGGTTGGACGACTGCAGGATCGCGTCGGCACTGCCGGTGTACCAACGCGGCCCGAGCCGTTGCTGTGCCGGCACCGGCGTGATGTAGTTGCCCAGCTCCGTGGACATCCGCCAGGTCTGGGTGATGTGCCGGTCCAGCGAGTGCGACTTGTACTGGGTCAGCACGCAAATGCGCAGGTAGTTGGCGTTCACCAGGTTGGAGAGCACGAAGTCGATGAGCCGATAGTTGCCCCCGAAGGGCACTGCCGGCTTGGCACGGTCAGCCGTCAGCGGCCACAGCCGCTTACCCTCGCCGCCGGCGAGCACGATCCCGAGCACCCTGGGCTCCCGCGCCACCGTCCTACCTGCTCTTCGCTCGCCCGGGCTCGCTGCGCTGCTCGCTCATAAGGCAACCCCAGCGACCCGGGCCGGGGCGCGAGGGGCGTTAGGGTCGGCGCATGCGTGTTGCCGTGCTCAGCCGCGAATACCCCCCTGAGGTATATGGCGGCGCCGGGGTGCACGTCGAGTTCCTCGTCCGCGAGCTGCGCCGCATCGTCGAGGTGGACGTGCACTGCTTCGGCGCCGAGCGTGCCGAGCCCGGGGTGCGGTCCTACGCGCCGCCCGCGTCGCTGGCCGGCGCCAACGCCGCCGTGCGCACGCTCGGCGTGGACCTGGAGATCGCGGCCGCCGTCGGCGAGGCTGACGTGCTGCATTCGCACACCTGGTACGCCAACCTGGCCGGCGTCCTCGGCTCGTCGCTGCACGACGTCCCGCACGTGCTGACCGCGCACTCGCTCGAGCCGCAGCGGCCATGGAAGGCCGAGCAGCTCGGCGGCGGATACCGCATCTCGTCCTGGGCCGAGCGGCAGGCCTACGAGAGCGCGGACGCGGTCGTTGCGGTCTCCTACGGCATGCGCGCTGACGTCCTGGACGCCTACCCGTTCCTCGACCCGGCGCGCGTGCACGTCATCCACAACGGCATCGACACCACGATGTACGCGCCCGCGAACGACGACGGCGCGCTCGCCCGCCACGGCATCGACCCGGATCGGCCGTCCGCGATCTTCGTGGGGCGGATCACCCGGCAGAAGGGTCTGGCCCACCTGCTCGCCGCCGCGCGGACGTTCGACCCGCAGATCCAGCTCGTGCTGTGCGCTGGCGCCCCGGACACGCCGCAGATCGCCGCCGAGACGCAGGCATCGGTGGCCGCGCTGGCCGCGGGACGCTCCGGCGTGATCTGGATTCGGGAGATGCTGCCGCGCGCCGAACTCGTGCAGTTGCTCAGTCACTGCACGGTGTTCGTCTGCCCGTCGGTGTACGAGCCGCTGGGCATCGTGAACCTGGAGGCGATGGCGTGCGAGACGGCGGTCGTGGCCAGCGCCGTGGGTGGCATCCCGGAGGTGGTCGCCGACGGGGTGACGGGCCTGCTCGTCCCCTTCCTCGCCGTGGACGTCGAGGAGTTCGAGGCCGGGCTGGCCGAGGCGGTCAACGCGTTGTGCGCGGACCCAGCACGGGCCGCTGCGATGGGCCACGCGGGACGGGCGCGCGCGGTGCACGAGTTCGGCTGGGACGCGATCGCGCACCGCACCGTCGAGCTCTACCGATCGCTGTGAGCGCACGCGAAGCGGCCCCGGTCCCGCTGGAGGGCAGGACCGGGGCCGGCTTCGCTATCGGCTAGCCGACGACCGACTTCAGCGCGTCGCCCAGGGCGCTCGCTTCGTCCGGAGTCATCTCGACCACGAGACGCCCGCCCCCCTCGAGGGGAACGCGCATCACGATGCCGCGACCCTCCTTGGTGACCTCGAGCGGACCGTCGCCCGTCCGCGGCTTCATGGCCGCCATGCGTACCTCCTCGATGAGCGCCGAACGCTCACGTGTTGAGACCTCCACCCGGGTCGCGGACCGCTGCCGCGCCGGTGCCCGGCCATTCTCCCGCATCGCGTCGCTGCTACCCAATCAGGGTCGCGGTAGCGTCCGTAGGCGAAGCGATCAGAAGGGGCTGGGGACGTGGGCGACGTGTTGCTGCTCGAGCGGGCCGGCGGCGTCGCGACGCTGACGCTGAACCGCCCGGAGTCGATGAACTCGCTGTCGGTCGAGTTGAAGCAGGCGCTCGGCCTAGCTGTCGACGAGCTCTCGCGCGACGAGACGGTGCGCGCGGTGGTGCTCACCGGGACGGGCCGGGGTTTCTGCGTAGGGCAGGACCTTCGCGAGCACGTCGCGCTGCTGGAGGCAGGCGATCCCGCGCCATTGACCACCGTCGTCGAGCACTACAACCCGATCATTACCGCGCTGGCGTCGATGGCCAAGCCCGTGATCGCGGGGGTGAACGGCATGGCCGCGGGTGCCGGGGCGGGCCTCGCGTTCGCCTGTGACTTTCGCATCGCCTCGAAGGACGCCGGCTTCCTGCTGGCCTTCGCGAACGTCGGGTTGACGCTGGACAGCGGCGTGTCCTGGACCCTGCCGCGGCTGATCGGGTCGGCGCGGGCCACCGCCCTCGCCCTGCTGGCGGAGCCGGTCACCGCCGACGCCGCCCTGGACATGGGGATGGTCAACGCCGTGGTCGAGCCCGAGCGGGTGCTGCCCGCGGCGCAGGAGCTGGCCGGACGCCTGGCCTGCGGACCGACTGCCGCCTACGCCGCCATCAAGGCCTCGCTCGCCTACGCCGCCACGTCCACGCTCGTCGAGGCGCTGGCACGCGAAGCCGAGCTGCAGCAGGCGATGGGCGGAACCGAGGACCACCGCGCGGCCACGGCCGCCTTCGTCGCGAAGCAGAAACCCGTCTTCACCGGCCGGTAGCCCGCGATTGCGGTACCGGCGCCCCGGAAACCGACGCTCACGTACCGCAATTCGCGAGCCAGCAGGTCGCGACGTGGTCATCGACGATGCCACTCGCCTGCATCAGCGCGTACGCCGTCGTCGGGCCGACGTACCGGAAGCCGCGGCGCTTGAGTTCGCGGGCCATCGCGATCGACTCCGGCGACGTGGACGCGACCTGCTCGGCATGCTGCGGGCGCACCGGCGACTCGGGCGCGAAAGACCAGAGCAGCTCGTCCAGGCCCTCGGGCACCGCGGCCCGGACCGCGCGCGCGTTGCCGATCGTCGCCTCGATCTTCGCGCGGTTGCGGACGATCCCGCCATCGCCAAGCAGCCGCGCGACGTCGCGCTCGTCAAGGGCGGCCACCGCATCGACGTCGAAGCCGGCGAACGCGGCCCGGAACGCCGCCCGCTTGCGCAAGATTACCAGCCAGGACAGCCCGGACTGGAAGGCCTCGAGGCAAAGCCGCTCGAACAGCGCGCGCTCGCCGTGCAGTGCTCGTCCCCACTCCTCGTCGTGGTAGGCGATGAACTCCGGCGCGGAGCCCGCCCAGCCGCAGCGCTCCCGATCCTGCTCAGCGCTCATCGGCGCCGGCGTCGGCGTCGGCCGGAGCAGCGGCCGGAGCGTCGGCCGCGGCAGCGGACCCGGACGGACTCCCGGACGCCGCGGGCGTACCGGTCCCGGAGGTGCCGGACGGCGCGCGAGCGGCGGGATCCGTGCCGCGGCTGATGCGACCGTCCGGATCGGCACCGCGGTCGCCCGGCGCGGTGTGCCCGCGTAGCCACGCGATCTCCTCGTCGCGCTCACGCAGTTCCTCGGTGAGGTGGTCGAGCAGCAGGTCCGTCTCGGCGAAGCGGTACCCGCGCAGCGCGACCGGCAGCCGCACCGCGGCCACGTCCGCGGGCCCCATGCGCCGGGAGTCGGGCAGGTCCCAGGGCGCCTCGTCGCGCACGGGAGCGGCGATCTGCTCGCCGGCCGGCAGGAAGTGCGCGGCGAGCAGGAACAGTGCCACCACGACGACGATGGCCAGCAGCCCGTACAGCAGCAGCGTCAGCACCCGTCGATCGTGTCATGCGTGCACGTCTGCCAGGGTGTGCGGGTGATGCTGCGCCTCGGGTCACGGCAGTTCGGTCCGCATGACTTCGCCGTCATGGCCGTCGTCAACCGCACGCCGGACTCGTTCTACGACGGTGGCGCGAATGTCGAGCTCGATTCTGCGGTGGACGCGTGCGCCCGCGCAGCCGACGAGGGCGCGGACGTCGTCGACATCGGCGGGGTTCGCGCCGGCCACGGCGCGGCCGTCGACGTCGCCGAGGAGCTGCGCCGCGTGCTGCCCGTGGTGAGCGCGGTCCGCGAGAGGTTCCCGGCGCTGCTGATCAGCGTCGACACCTGGCGTGCCGAGGTCGCCCGGCTCGGGGGGGGAGGGGGGGGCGAACCGGGGAAAAAAAACCGGGACGGGGGGGGGCCGGGGGCCACCAAGGGGGGGGG
>JBPCOI010000094.1:0-38501 GCA_051000395.1 Jatrophihabitantaceae bacterium | reverse complement strand
GGCCGGATCGGACCGGCCGGCCAGCGAGTCCGCCGCTGCCTCGGCGCGCGCGGCCGGCAGCGGCGCGCCCAATTCGACCGGTTCGGTGCGCCGCCCCCGGTTCACGACCAGCCCGGCCAGGGGCATGTGCTCGGCGGAGAGCCGCTCGAAGAAGTAGGACGCCTCGCGAAGCGCGTCCGGCTCGGGCGCCGCCACCACGACGAACGCCGTACCCGGTGTCTTGAGCAGCTCGTAGGTCTGCTGCGCGCGCTCGCGGAAGCCACCGAACATCGACTCCAGCGCGGTGACGAAGGCGGACAGGTCGGTGAGCAGTTCGCCGCCCAGGATCTTGGTGAACACCCTGGCCAGCATGCCGACCGAGGCCGTGACGACCTTGAGGTAGGCCTTGCCTCCGGCGCGGGCAGGCATCGTCAGCATCCGGATCATGCGGCCGTCCAGGAAGCGCCCGAGCCGGTTCGGGGCGTCGAGGAAGTCCAGCGCCGAACGCGACGGCGGCGTGTCGACGATGATCAGCTCCCACTCGCCGGTGGCCGCGAGCTGCCCCAGTTTCTCCATCGCCATGTACTCCTGCGTCCCGGCGAAGGAGGACGACAGTGACTGGTAGAAGGGGTTCGCGAAGATCTGCTCTGCACGCTCAGGAGTCGAGTGCTCGAGAACGACGTCGTCGAACGTGCGTTTCATATCGAGCATCATCGCGAACAGCTGCCCGTCGGCGACGTCCTTCACCTCGCGCGGGGTGTTGTCGAGCTCGGTCAGGCCCATCGACTGCGCCAGGCGGCGCGCGGGGTCGATGGTGAGCACGACGGTTCGCCGGCCGGCCTCGGCCCCGAGCAGCGCCAGCGCCGCAGCGGTGGTCGTCTTGCCCACGCCCCCGCTGCCGCAGGTGACCACGATGCGGGTCTTCCGGTCGCGGACGATCGCCGCGAGATCGAGGGGTTTCGCCGTCATCCGTCCACCAGGAAACAAGCGGCAAGCTCGTTGAGTTCGCCGAGCTCGACCGGCGGGTTGAGGTCGGGCAGGGACAGCCGTGGCGCGCCCACGGCTTCGAGTCGCTCGGTGTTCTCAGCCTGGATCTGCTGCCGTTCGGCGTAGGCCCGCATCTCCCGCGCGAGCGCCTCGGCGTGAGAGACCGGCACGTTCGCCTTGCGCAGTCCGGCGCTGAGCGCCTTGGCGTCGACGCCGCCGGCGAGCATGTCGTCGGTGACGAGGGCCGGACGAGCGCGGTTGACGACGATCACGCCGAGCTGGAAGCCGGCCGCGCCGAGATCGCAGGCGGCATCGATCGTCTCCTGCACCGGCATCTCCTCCAGCAGGGTGACCAGGTGCACGGCCGTCTTCGGCCCGTGCAGCATCTCGATGACTCCGGCGCTCTGCCGGCTGATCGGCCCGAATTTGGTCAGGCTGGCGACCTCGCGGGTCGCGTCGAGGAACTTGCCGATTCGTCCGATCGGCGGCGCGTCCAGCACTACCGCGTCGTAGGCGAGGTGCCCGTCGGGATTGGTGCGCGCGGCCGCTTCCTTCACCTTGCCGGTGATCAGCACGTCGCGCAGCCCAGGTGCCAGCGTCGTCACGAAGTCGACGGCCCCCATCTTCTTCAGCCCGCGCGCGGACCGCTTGAGCCCGTAGAACATGTCCAGGTACTCGATCATCGCTTGCTCGGCGTCGACGGCCAGACCCCACAGCGACCCGCCGGAGGCCGTCGTCAGCAACCGGTGCTCGGCGTAGGGCAGCGCGGCGACGTCGAACAGCTGCGCGATCGCCTGCCGTCCCTCGACCTCGACGAGCAGGACTTTGCGGCCGCCGTTGGCCAGGGCGAGCGCGAGTGCGGCGGCGACGGTCGTCTTGCCGGTGCCGCCCTTGCCGCTGACCACGTGCAGGCGCGCGGTGGTGGAGATCTCGGGCCGCAGCCGGACGGGGGCACGCGCAGGGGAGCGGGTGGCGACCATCCCGTCAGCCTAGGAGACCGGCTGCGGGCCGCCCGCGTCGCCGGGGTGCCGGCGTCGCCTGGCTGGGGGCTGGCTCGGCCGGGGTGAGGGGGCCCGCACCGGGGCGGTGCGGGTGCGCTGGCAACGGCGGGTGCGGATGGTCGCCGGTAGGCGGATACCGTCAGCAGATGCCTGCCCACCTCGCCCGGCTCGCCGAGCTCGGCATCGACCTGCCCGCCGTCGCTGCGCCACTGGCCGCGTACGTGCCAGCGGTGCGGTCCGGATCGCTCGTGTACACCTCCGGGCAGCTGCCGACACGCGACGGCGTGTTGGCGGTCACCGGCAAGGTCGGCGGGCGCGTCACGCCGGAACAGGCCGTCGGACTGGCCCGCACGTGCGCGCTGAACGCGCTGGCCGCCGTCCACGCGCTGGTCGGGCTCGACTCCGTGATGCGGGTGGTGAAGGTAGTCGGCTACGTCGCGTGCACGCCGGAGTTCACCGGCCAGCCCGCGGTTGTGAACGGGGCGAGCGAGTTCTTGGGCGAGGTCTTCGGCGCTGCGGGAGCGCACGCTCGCACCGCGATCGGGGTCGCCGCCCTGCCCCTCGATGCCCCCGTCGAACTCGAACTCGTCGTCGAGGTGTCCCCGTGAGCGACGGCGTGGGTTCGGGTGGGGAGCCGTCGGGTGCGCAGGTGCCGATCCGGGACGCGGCCACGGTGGTGTTGCTGCGCGACGGGGCGAGCGGGCTACAGGCCTGGCTGCTGACGCGGGTGACCCAGATGGTCTTCGCCGCCGGAATGACGGTCTTTCCGGGCGGGCGAGTCGACGACGCCGACGCGGCGCTGCCCTTCACGTCCGGCGCCGGCCGCGAGACGGCGGCCCGTTTCGGCTGCGACGAGACTTCGGCGCGGGCCCTGCTAGGGGCGGCGGTACGCGAGACGTTCGAGGAGACCGGCGTCCTGCTGAGCGTCCCAGGCGCCGAGCTGTCCGACGCGCGCACCGACGTCGAAGCGGGACGGATCTCGTTCGGGGACCTACTGCGGGCCAACGGCCTCGTGGTCGACGCCGAGGCGTTGCACCCGTGGGCCCGCTGGGTGACGCCGGCCGGGGAGGTGCGCCGCTACGACACGCGGTTCTTCGTCGGCGCGGTGCCCGACGGCGTCGAGGCCCGAAACGTCACAACCGAATCCTCGGCGGCCTCGTGGGTGGGGGTGACGGATGCGCTCGAGCAGGCGCAGCGCGGCGAGCGTGGGATGCTGCCGCCCACCATCGCGACCCTGGCCTCGCTGGCGCCGTGTGCCAGCGTGGCCGAGGTCCTGGCCGCTGCGGTCACGAGGCCGCTGGAGGCCGTCCGTCCGAACATCCGGCTGACCGAGGACGAGCGGCTGGTAGCCGAGCTGCCCGACGGAACATCGTTCACGATCCCCCGCTCGATGCTTGGCAAACGGTGAGTGAGCCGGCCTACGAGACGGAACGGACGGTCACCCCGCTGGCCTCGGTGGTGCTCGCCGCGAACCCCAGCCCGATGACGCTGGAGGGCACCAACACCTGGCTGCTGCGGGCGCCCGGCGCGGCGGCGGCGATTGTCGTCGACCCGGGACCGGACGACGCCGCCCACCTCGCGGCGGTCGCGGCGGCGGCCGGGCAGGTGGCTGCCGTCCTGCTCACCCACGCTCACGCGGACCACAGCGCGGGGGCGCGCGGCCTGCACGAGCTGGCCGGCGCGCCGGTGCGGGCGCTGGACGCGGCACACCGGCTCGGCGCAGAGGGTCTCGGCGAGGGCGACGTGGTCGCGGCCGCCGGCGTCGAGCTGCGCGTGTGGGCGACGCCGGGGCACAGCTCGGACTCGCTGTCGTTCCTGCTCGATCGCTCCGGTGAGGGGACGGGTGCGGCAGTGCTGACCGGCGACACCATTCTGGGCCGCGGCACGACCGTCGTCGCCTACCCCGACGGCGACCTCGGGCAGTACCTAGCGTCGTTGCGGCGCCTGGGCGAGCTCGGTGACACCACCGTGCTCGCCGGACACGGCCCGGAGCTGCCGCACGCCGGCGCGGCGGCAGCGGCCTACCTCGCGCACCGCGAGCAGCGGCTGGACCAGATCCGCGGCGCTCTCGAGACGCTGGGGCCGCAAGCGAGCGCGCGAGCGGTCGTGGAACTCGTCTACGCCGACGTCGATCGCGCCGTGTGGTGGGCGGCGGAACTGTCCGTGCGCGCCCAGCTCGCTTACCTGCGCGTCTGAGCCGACCGCGCGGCGAACGTGATCCGCTACCGGGCGCGGCGGGCCAGGCGCTCGCGATCCAGGATGACGACGCTCTTGCCTTCCAGCCGCAACCAGCCGCGGGAGGCGAAATCGGCCAGTGCCTTGTTCACGGTCTCCCGCGAGGCTCCGACGAGCTGCGCGAGCTCCTCCTGGGTCAGATCGTGCGTGACGCGCAGCTGCCCGCCCTCGACCGAGCCGAAGCGCTGCGCGAGCTGGAGCAGCTGCTTGGCGACGCGTCCCGGAACGTCGACGAAGATAACGTCAGCCAGCATGGTGTTGGTGCGTCGTAGCCGGCGCGCCACCACCCGCAACAGCTGCATCGCGATCTGCGGACGGTCCTGCACCCAGGCCTGCAGCGCGGCCTTGGGCAAACGCGCGAGACGGGCGTCGGTGACGACGGTGGCGGTGGCAGTGCGCGGACCCGGGTCGAACAGCGAGAGCTCGCCGAACTGGTCGGACGGGCCCATCACCGCGACCAGGTTCTCGCGGCCGTCCGACGAGCGCCGGCCCAGCTTGATCTTGCCGGACAGCACGATGTAGAGGCTCTCGCCGGGCTCGCCCTCACTGAACAGTGTCGCGCCGCGCGGCGCTTCGATGATCTCGAACTCGTCGGACAGCGCCTCGACGGCCTCGGGATCCACACCCTGAAACAGCCCGGCCCGGCGGAGAATCTCGTCCACGTCTGCTCCTCTTGGCCCGCTCGGGTGCGAGCCGTATCACAGCCTCGCGCGGAGTCTAGGGCAAACGGGGCTCAGGACGCGCCGCGGTTGCGCCGCAGCCGCCGCAGCCCGAGCCGCTGACGAAAGCGCGACAGCGCGGATTCGGTGCCCTCGCGGACGAACGTGTCGAGCTCCTCGGGGTTCGCGTCGTCGAGGAACTGTTCGAGGTCGCGCTCGACGGCACTCTGGCTCAGCGGCTCCTCGACGCGGCCCATGAGCAGCACGAAGCCGAGCAGGACGAAGGGGAACAGCAGCACCAGGAACACGATCATCGTGGCTTCATTGTGCCCCACCCGTGCGGTCAGCTACCCCTCGTAGGCTTGCGGCGTGCCGCTCGCAGCCGAAACTCCACTCGCGTTGACGCGCCGCGCCCGCAAGATCAACCGCGAGCTTGCCGAGATGTACCCGGACGCGCACTGCGAGTTGGACTTCAGCACCGCGCTGGAGCTGTCCGTCGCCACGATCCTGTCCGCGCAGTGCACCGACAAGCGGGTCAACGAGGTCACGCCGGCCGTCTTCGCGCGTTACCGCACCGCCGCGGACTACGCCGGCGCCGAGCGAAGCGCGCTGGAGGACCTCGTCCGTCCGACCGGCTTCTTCCGCAACAAGACGAGCTCGCTCATCAAGCTGGGCCAGGCGCTCGTCGAGCGCTTCGACGGCGAGGTGCCGCGCACCCTCGACGAGCTGGTCAGCCTGCCGGGCTTCGGCCGCAAGACCGCGAACGTCGTGCTGGGAAACGCGTTCGGCATCCCCGGCATCACCGTGGACACCCACGTCGGGCGTCTCGCACGCCGGTGGGCCTGGACGGCCGAGACCGACCCGGTGAAGGTCGAGACGGCGATCGCGGGACTGATCCCGAAGCAGGACTGGACGCTGCTCTCCCACCGCGTCATCTGGCACGGCCGACGGCTGTGCCACTCGCGCCGGCCGGCCTGCGGCGCGTGCCCGATCGCCCGGTTCTGCCCGTCCTACGGCGCGGGACCGACCGATCCGGTCGTCGCCGCCACGCTGGTCCGCAGCGCGTCGCAGATGATGGCATCGCCGCAGTGAGCGAGCTGCCCGGCTGGTTGCGGCCGCTGGCCGGTGCGATCCGCGACGCTGGGCCGCTGCAATTCCCGAGCATCCTGGCGCCGGAGGACGCCGGCGCGCGGGAGTCGGCCGTGCTGATCGCGTTCTGCGAGCTGGTCGAGGGCCCCGGCGTGCTGTTGATCGAGCGGGCCGCCACGCTGCGGCGCCACGCCGGGCAGGTCGCATTCCCGGGCGGTGCGCTGGATCCGGGCGACGCCGACCACGAGGCCGCGGCGCTGCGCGAGGCGTCGGAGGAGGTCGGCCTCGACCCGCGCAGCGTGCACCCGATCGCCGAGCTGCCGCCGATCTTCATCGCCCGCTCGGGTTACGTCGTGACCCCGATCGTCGCCTGGTGGCAGGCGCCGCACCCGGTTGCGCCCGTGGACGCCGGCGAGGTGGCGCGGGTCGCGGTGGTGGCGATAGCGGAGCTCGTCGATTCGGCCAACCGCTTTCGCGTCCGGCATCCGTCCGGGCTGGTCGGACCGGGCTTCGACGTGCAGGGCATGTTCGTCTGGGGTTTCACCGCCGTCCTGCTCGACGCGCTGCTCAGCCTCGCCGGGTGGAACCGGCCGTGGGACGAATCGCGCGAGCGTCCGCTGCCCGAGCGGATCTCCGGCGTGCCGCCCACGCTGCCACGCAGTTGAGTCTCAGCCTGCGCCGGTACCGTCGCAGCATGCCGGCCCTCCGCAGCCCGGCGACGCGCCTCGCCGGCGCTCTCGCCCTGCTCGTCCTGGTGCTCTGCGCGTGCTCCAACGCCCAGGCGCCGAACAACCGCGAGCCGCATCAGGGCTCGGCCACCGCCTCGCCGGTCGGCGGCGTCCAGCAGATCACCGTGCGGGCCGGCGACGACCTGCGCTTCACCCCGTCCACGATCACGGTGCGCCCCGGCCGGGTGCGCGTCGTCCTCGTCAATGACGGCGCCGGGGCGCCGCACAACTGGCAGCTGCCGAAGTTCCCCGCGGACTTCGTGCCCCAGGCCGAGCACGGGCAGAGCACCCAGGCGACGTTCACCGCACCGGCGCCGGGCAGCTACGAGTTCGTCTGCACGATCCACGAGCGGCAGGGCCAGATCGGCAAGCTCGTCGTCCTGCCGAGGTAACCGTGGACATCCTCGACCTGGTGATCGTCGTCGCCGCAGTGGCATACGGCATCGGCGGTTTCCGCAACGGCGCCGTGGTCGGGGCGATGTCGATGATCGGCTTCTTCGGTGGCGCGGTGCTCGGAGCGCAGCTCGCCGATCCGATCGGCTCGCGCCTCGCGCACGGGGAAGCGCAGGTGCCCGTCGCGATCGTTTGCGTGCTGGTGGTGTCGGTGCTCGGGCAACTGCTCGCAGCCTGGGCCGCCGGGCGCATCCGCGGACGCATCATCGGCAAGCGCGGACGGGTGCTGGACGCCGGCGTGGGTTCCGCGCTGGGCATCGTCGCCGTGCTGCTCGTCGCGTGGATGGTGGCGGTGCCGCTGCGCACGTCGCCGTACCCGACGCTGGCCGCGGAGGCGCAGCAGTCGCGCATCGTCAAGGCCGTCGACGGCGTGCTGCCCACCGAGGCCGACTCGCTGTACTCCTCGCTGCGCGAGCTGCTCAGCCGCCAGGGCTTCCCGCCGATCTTCGGAGGCCTGCAATCGGCGCCGATCGTGAGCGTGCCGCCGCCGGACGCTGCCCTGACGCCCGCCGTCGCCGCCCAGGTGCGCAGCGCGAGCCGGTCCATCTTCAAGATCTACGGGGAGGCACCGTCGTGCAGCCGAGGCATCGAGGGCAGCGGGTTCGTGTACGCCCCGCACCGGCTGCTCACCAACGCGCACGTCGTGGCCGGCACCGACCAGCTCGCCGTCCAGGTCGGCCACCGCATGCTGGCCGCGACCGTGGTGCGCTACGACCCGGCCCGCGACGTCGCCGTGCTGGACGTCCCCGGCCTCGACGCGCCGGCGCTGCAGTTCGCGAGCCGCCCCGCGCGCAGCGGCGATCCGGCGCTCGTGCTCGGCTACCCGCAGGACGGCCCGTTCACCGTCCGCGCCGCGCGGGTCCGCTCCCGCACCACCGTGCAGGGCAGTGACATCTACGGCAACGGCACGGTGCGCCGCGAGATCTACGCGATCCGCGCGGTCGTGCGCAGCGGGAACTCCGGCGGCCCGTTGCTGGCCGACGACGGGACGGTGCTCGGCATCGTCTTCGCCACCGCCGTGGACGCGTCGGACACCGGCTACGTGCTGAGCGACGCGGAGATCGCCCCGGACGCCTCGGCGGGAGCGAACGCGACGGCGCCCGTCAGCACGGGCGCCTGCACGCCGGGCTAGCTACTTCGACGGCCGGGGACGCTCCCACCGCGTCACGGCGAGGACCAGGAACGCGAGCCCGAACGCCACGTAGGGCAACGAGATCAGCTGCTCGCCCGCGTTCAGGTGCAGGTTCGCCACATGATCGGACGGGATGATCGAGGGCAGGTAGCTCAGGAACGCAAGCAGGAACGCAAGCAGCAGCGCGACGCGTACCGCCGGCGGCGAGGCGCGGGTGGCGGCCCAGAGCAGCAACGCGACCGGCACGCACCAGACCCAGTGGTGGGTCCAGGAGACAGGGCTGACCAGCAAGCCCGTCACCGCTGCCGTGCACAAGCCCCAGGCTTCGCCGCGGCGGCGGTAGGCGAGCACGCTGCAGCCCAGGCCGAGGACCGCCACGGCGCCGATCACCGCGGGTCCCAGCGCGCCGAGGTCGAACGCGCCGACGGCCCTCGTCAGGACGCCGCGCAGCGACTGGTTGGCGGGGTTGGCGATGTTCCCGACGCGGCCGGTGTCGAAGACGAGGCGCGTCCAGAACCGCCACGTCTCACCCGGCAGTGCTGCTGCCGAGACCAGCACCGTCGCGGCGAAGGCGGCGGCGGCGCGCGCCGCGATGCGCGAACGTCGCGTGATCAGCAGGTAGACGACGAACAGCGCCGGTGTGATCTTGAGACCGACGGCCACCCCAAGGGCGATCCCCCGGGAACGCGACTCGGCCGGGCGGGTGAAGTCCCAGAGCACGAGGACGAGGACGAGCAGGTTGATCTGCCCGTAGCAGACGGTGGTGAACACCGGCTCGCACCAGACGGCGGCGGCGGTCAGCAGCGGCACGGCGCACGGGTGGATCGGGCCGCAGCGGCGCGCGATCAACCGTCGGGACAGCTCGATCGCGACGGCCAGCAAGGCGACGTTTGCTGCGGCGCTGAGCACGAACAGCGCTTGCAGCGGCACGACCGTGAGTCCGGTGAAGCACAGCACGGCGAACGGCGGATAGGTGGCCCGCAGGTCGTAGACCGCGTTGATCGGGCCGTAGATGTCGATCCGGTGGCGCAGCGCAAAACCCTCGCTGCGGTAGACACTCAGGTCGATCATCGAGTGGTAGCCGAGGTAGCGCAGCACGAACGGCACCACGACGAGCGCGCTCAGGACCAGCGACCAGCGCATCGCGCGGTTGTGCCACGCGACGCGGACATCGTCGAGTCCGCGCGAGGGACGGATCGCGGTGCCGGTCATGCGCCGATGCTACGGAACCGATCGTGGAGCCATTCCCGCGCCAGGTGCGGGCAACGCACCACGATCTCAGTGCAGCTTGGCCCAGCGCAGCAGCTCTCCGCTGATCAGTTCGGGCACCTCGTCATGCGGGAAGTGCCCGACGCCGTCGAGCACCCGCCACTCGTAGTCGCCGGTCACGTACTGCCCGGAACCCTGCGCCGTCGAGGGCAGCACGCAGGTGTCGAAGTCACCGTGCAGGTGCAGGACCGGAGCAGTGACCGGCGAACGCAGCGACGCCGCGAAACGGCGGCCGTCCGCACGGGCCAGCGAGCGCACCAGCCACCGGAAGTACTCCGAGGCGCAGAACGCGACGGGATGGATGCGTAGCGCCTCGGCGTAGCGCTCGACGTCGGCGACGTAGCCGGGCGTGCCGCGCCAGCGTGGACCCGTCCAGGTGTCGAACAGGTGCCGGACCCACCGGGAGTCGCGGGTGAGCAGGGTCTCCGCGCGCCGCGGCACCTGAAACGTCCGCAGGACGTAGGACGACGCCCGGCGTTGCTCGGCGTTGCGGGCGATCGCGGCGCGCAGGCGCAGCGGGTGAGCCGCGCCCAGCAGCACCAGGCTGCGGACCACCCGCGGATGCCGGGCTGCCATCGTCCACGCGAGCAGGCCGCCGACGTCGCTGCCCACGACCGTCGCGTCGCTCTCACCAAGGGAGGTGACCAGCGCGGCGATATCGGCGGCCAGCGTCGGCGCGTCGTAGCCGCGCGGCGGCTTGTCGCTGGCGCCGTAGCCACGCAGGTCGACGGCGACCGCGCGGTAACCGGCGTCGGCAAGATCGACGAGCTGACGGTGCCACGCCCACCAGAACTGCGGGAACCCGTGCAGCAGCAGGACGAGCGGACCGGTTCCCAGCTCGGCCACGTGCAGCGCGATGCCGTTGGCGCGCACCGTGCGGTGCGTCCACGGGCCCTCTACGAGCGTGATGGAGCTGTCCGGCGCGGAAGCCCGCGGCCCGAATCCCATCGGCGCGCTCAGCCCCGCTTCGTGTTGGCCTTGAGGTAGGCCACGGTGTCCTTGCTGGTGGCGATGGTGCGCTCGGGCGCCTTCACGCGCTTCACCTTCCGGACTCCCATGAACGCCAGCAGGCCGACCACGACGAGCAGGAACCCGAAAACGATCAGGTAGGACAGCCAGCGGTAGAGGCCGGCAGCGGTCAGGCCCTCCGCGAGCGCGATGAGGCCGAACGTCAGGGAGAAGACCAGCAGGACGAGCGCCGCACCGAAGAAACCGACACCGGTGCCGGCGTTCTTCACCGAGGTCTTGAGCTCGAGCTTGGCGAGCTCGATCTCGCCGTGCAGCAGGGTCGAGAAGTGCGTGGACGCGGTCGAGACGAGTTGCCCGAGCGAGGGTTCGGCCGCGTGCCTGCCGGCCGGAGTCGGCGCGTTCGGTTGCGAGGTCACCGTCACGATGTGTGCTCCTGGCTGCTCGAGGGACGCGTGGGCTCCGATCATTGCAGTCCGGACGGCTGCGGCGCACCTGAACCGGCGCCGCTCGCCTGCAGCTGCGCGAGCAGGGCCGTGCCGTCGGGCACGCCGAGGCCGGTACACGCGTCCCAGCCGGAGCCCGCCGTGAAGCTGCCGTTGTTGCCTGAGGTGATGTCGCGGAATCCGGACGTGGTGTGTCCTGCGGTGACGCCCTGGTACAGGCGCGTCGCGAACGGGCCGAGCCCCGCGCCGGTGGCCTGCGCGAGGCGCGCGGCCAGTGCCGCCCACAGCGGCGCGACGGCGCTGGTCCCGCCGATCACCAGGTCCGAGCCGTCGACGCGCACCTGGTAGCCGGTCTGCGGATCGGCGTTGGCGGCCACGTCGGGGACGCCACGGCCGGTATGCGGGACGCCCGCTCCGGCCTGCCACTGCGGCTGGGCGAAGACGTCGCTGACGCCGCCTCCGGTGGCCCCGCCCGTGCTGCCGTCGTTCCAGACCGTCTCGGACGACACGGCGCCGCTGCTCGCGTCGGCGTGCAGCGTCGTCCCCCCGCAGCCCAGCACGTGCGGGCTGGACGCCGGGAAGTCCGCGTGGTTCTTGCCGTCGCCCACGCCGTCGGAACTGCCGTTGTCACCGGCCGCCGCGGTGACGGCGATCCCGAGCGTGACGGCGTCTGCGAAGACGCTGTCCAGGGCGGTACGCGCCTGCGCGGTCCACGCGTCCTCGCTCTGGCCCCAGCTGATGCTGATCGCGGTGGGACTCGGCGTGGCGTGCACGGCCGCGCTGACGGCGTCGACGAAGCCGGCGTCGGTGTTGGGTGCGAAGTAGACGGTGAACGCCGCGCGGGGCGCGAGCGCGCCGGCGACCTCGATGTCGAGCAGCACCTCCCCGTCGGCGCCCCGCGGGTCCTTGCCGGCCTGGTTGCTCGCGCCGTCGACGCCGGCCGCGGTGACGGCCGGGCCGGTGATGCCGAGACCGGCGAAGTACGCGTCGAGGTCGGCCTGCGCGTAGCCGCCGCCGAGCTCGATGATGGCGATCGCCTGGCCGGCGCCGTCGGTGTTCGCGGGGAACCGGTAGATCTCCCCGAGCTGCAGCGGCGTGTAGCTCGTGCTGACCGAACCGGCGGCCGCGATGCGGAACTGCGCGCGGGCCTGGGGCCGGTCATCGAGGCCCAGGACGGCGATGACGATGCCGTCCAGCTGCGCGGGCACGCTCAGCGAGCCGGTGCGCTGACGGTGCGCGACGGAGCGCCCGTCCGGTGCCCGGCTGGTGGTCTGCTCCAAACGGGTGCCGAAGACCCGCGCCATGTCCTCGGCACTGCCGTGCACGCGCACCAGGCGGGACGCGGCGTCCGCGCTGGTGATCTGCAGGCCGAGCGCGGTCAGGGTGTCGGTGACGGCCGTGACGTCGGCGGGATCGGCACCGAGCTCACCTTCGACGCGCCGGCGCAGCATGACCGTGGCCGTGACCGGGGTGGCGGCGTCGACCGGTCCGCCGGCCGCGGCATCGGCGGCGGGGCCGCGATCGCTGCCGACAAGGGGGCGCAGGTCCGGATTCGCTCGGTCAGCCATGGTCGAGGTCTACGCTGCCTGGGCGCGCCAGGCAAGGCCGGTTAGCCTTCGGCGTTGTGACCGCCGACCCGCTCGCGCCGCTGGTGGAGCTAGCCGGGGTAGCCGACGGGGTAGCCGCCACCCGCGCGGCCGTCGACAGCCTGCTCGTCAACCGGGTCCTGCGCCGCCGCTCGGGCGACGTCTCGGCCGAGTCGTCCCTGCGCGGCGCGTGGGCCGCGGCGTGGCTGTCCGGCCGCGAGCATCCGCTCGACGCTGTGCGATCCTCGACGGTGGGCGCCGATCCGGTGCTGCAGGGCGCGCTGCGGGCCTACTCGGCGATCCCGGCCCTGGCCGACACCTGGACGCGCGCGCCGCGGCAGGTGCTCGCCCGGCTGCACGCCCTGGCCGCCGCCGACCTCGTCGCCGATTCCGGGCGCCTCGGCCGCCCTGTCGAGCAGCCCGGCGTAGCGGCGCGGCTGGACACCCTGGCCGGCGTGCTCGGCGGGACGTCCGCGCCCGCCGTGGTGGTGGCTGCCGTCGTGCACGGCGAGTTGCTGTCGCTGGACGCGTTCGCGCCGGTGTCGGGCATCCTCGCGCTGGTTGCCGTGCGGCTCACGCTGATCGAGCGCGGCCTGGACCCGAAGTCGCTCGTCGTCGTGGAGGCCGGCCACCGCGTGATGAGCCGCGAGTATGCCCTCGCGCTGGACGCCTATCGCACCGGCACGCCGGACGGAATCGGCCGCTGGATTGCGCACTGTGCCGACGCGGTCGTGGCAGGTGCGCGGGAGTCGAGCGCGATCTGCGAGGCGATGGCGCGCGGCTGAACGACCATCGGCACGGGACCCGTCGGGATTGCCGCCCCGAGATGGACGACGGCGCCGCGGGTGGCCGCGACGCCGTCGGCGCGGGCGAAGCGGGTTACCAAGCGTGCCCTGCGGATGTCGAGCGCGGACCGCAGGTGTCGCGGTCCGCGCCGACTCACCTATTGCGTGGTGGGTTCGCCGCGTGGGTGCCCGTCTCGTCCGTGCGGGACGGGTCCGCTGGGGGCTGGACCGCCATCGACGGAGCCCGTCCGTCCCCGTATTGGACGCCCGCTGGCCCGGTGCGCGCAACCCCCACGGGCCAACTCGGCACGCGAGCGTCAGGCGCCCTCGCGCCGGCGCTTGGAGGCGTACCACACCAGGCCGCCGACGGCGATGCCCGCGCCGACGGCGGTGGCCGCGACGGTCGGATGCTCGGGCCGCAGCCCGGAGATGCGTTCGCGCAACGGCACCGCGTTGGAGAACGTGAGCAGCGGCCAGTCGCGTTCGACGGCGATCTTGCGCAGCGCGCGGTCGGCGTTGACCGCGAACGGATGCCCGACCGCCTCGAGCATCGGCACGTCCGTCGCCGAGTCGGAGTAGGCGTAGCTGGCGCCGAGGTCGTATCCGCGTTGCTCGGCCAGTTCGCGGACGGCGATCGCCTTGCCGTCGGCGTAGGCGTAACGGCCGATCTCGCCGGTGTACTTGCCGTCCTCGACGACCATCTGGGTACCCACGATGTGATCCGCGCCGAGCATCGCGCCGATCGGGGCCACGACCTCCTCGCCCGACGAGGAGACGATCACGACGTCGCGTCCGGCCGCCTTGTGCATGTCGATGAGCTCGACGGCTTCGTCGTACACGATCGGGTCGATGATCTCGTGCAGCGTCTCGGAGACGATGTCCCGCACCTGGCTGACGTCCCATCCGGTGCACATCGCGGTGAGATACGCGCGCATCCGTTCGATCTGGTCGGCATCGGCGCCGGCGAGTGCGAAGACGAACTGCGCGTACGCACTGCGCAACACCGCACGGCGGTTGAGCAGCCCGCTCTGGTAGAAGGGTCTGCCGAAGGCGAGGACGCTCGACTTGGCGATGATCGTCTTGTCGAGGTCGAAGAACGCAGCCGACGGCTGCGAGCTGCTCGACGGTTCGGTCACGACGACGAGGGTAACGAGTGCACCCGCTGCCCGAAGGGAGGCGCCGCGGTTGTCAACGCCGCCGTCCACAGGGCAGGCGGTTGTCCACATTCAGGCTGCGGCGCTTGGCGGCCGGCGTGACGCGCGGTTGCGTGGACGGCGTGGACGGGTTGGACGGGGCAGGCGGCGCGGATGGTGCCGTCATCGGCGTGCTCGGTGGCAGCGGCGGGGTGGGCGCGTCGTCGTTCGCTGCCGTGCTGGCCGCCGTTGCGACCCGTTCGGTGCTCGTGGACCTCGACCCGGTCGGTGGCGGCGTCGACGTCGCGCTCGGCATCGAGGACGTTCCTGGGGCGCGGTGGTCGGGCCTGCGGCTGGACGGCGGCCGGCTCGACCCCGTGCTGCTGGCCGAGGGGCTGCCGCGATGGGGCCGGGTGCCGGTGCTCGCTGCGGACGTGGCACCGCCGGCGCCGGCCGCGATCGAGCAGGTTCTCGACGCGGCGGCAGAGCTGGGAACGGCCGTCCTCGACCTGCCCAGGGCACCGTGCGCGTCGCGTGAGGGTGCAGCGCGGCGCTGCACCCTCGTCGTCGCCGTCGTGGCAGCCAGGGTCCGCGACCTCGCAGCCGCGCGGGCCGTGCTCGCGTCCCTGCCACCGGGCGTGCCGGTGGGCGCGGTGGTGCGCCGTGGCGCGTTCGCGCCGGACGAGTCGGCCGCGCTGGCCGGCGCCCCACTGCTCGGCGTCCTGCCCGCGCTGACGCGGGCGCGCGAGCTGGACGCCCGCCGCCTGCCGAGGGCTCCGGTTCGGGTCGCCACGGGCATCCTGGACGGGCTCTCGGCGTGAGCGAACTGGTGGAGCGGGTTCGCCGGCGGCTGGCCGGCGAGGGCATCACGCGCCCGTCGGACCTCGACGAGATCGTGCGCGCAGAGTCCGGCGGGATCGTCGATGACGCGGTCCTGGCGGCGCTGCGGCGTGAGGTCGCGGCCGAGCTGACCGGTGCCGGCCCGCTGGAGCCGTTGCTCGCGATGCGCGGCGTCACGGACGTCCTGGTGAACGCCCCGGACGCCGTGTGGTTCGACCGCGGCCACGGGATGGAACGTGCGCCCGCACGCTTCGCCGACGACGCGGCGGTCCGCCGTCTCGCGCAACGCCTCGCGGCTGCGGCCGGGCGCCGCCTGGACGACGCGGCCCCGTTCGTCGACGCGGCACTTCCCGACGGCAGCCGCCTGCACGCCGTCCTGCCGCCGTTGACGGCTCGGACCACGATCTCGTTGCGGGTGCTGGCCCGTGAGCGCCACGATCTCGACGACCTGGTGCGGTTGGGCACGATGCCCGCGGTAATCGCCGAGGTGCTGCGCGCGGTGGTCGCCTCGCGCCTCGCCTTCGTGCTCAGCGGTGGCACCGGCACCGGCAAGACGACGCTGCTGGGCGCCCTGCTCGGTCTGGCACCGGGCGGCGAGCGGCTGGTGGTCATCGAGGACGCCGCCGAGCTGGTGATCACGCACCCGCACGTCGTGCGGCTGGTGACGCGCGCGGCCAATGTGGAGGGCGCCGGCGCGATCGGGCTGCGGGAACTGGTGCGACAGGCGTTGCGGATGCGCCCGGACCGCCTGGTGGTGGGCGAGTTCCGCGGTGCCGAGATGGTCGAGCTGATCGTCGCGTTGAACACCGGTCACGACGGTGGCTGCGCGACGCTGCACGCGAACTCGGCTGCCGACGTCCCCGCGCGGCTGCAGGCGCTCGGTGGCCTGGGCGGTCTCGCCGCACCGGCGGTGGCCAGCCTGGTGTCCAGCGCCGTCGAGGTGGTTGTGCACCTGCGCCGCGCAGGGGACGGACGCCGGGTACTGGATGAGATCGGGCTGCTGCGCCGCACCGGGGTGGACCTGCGGGTGGATCCGGTGTGGACCGCGCGTGGCGGTCCGGACGCCGCGGGGCGGGAGCTCGCGAGACTGTTTGCCGAGCGCTCGGTGGACGTGCCCGCGGTGCTGAGCGGCGCGAATCCCGTGCTGTGCGCCGCGCCGCAGCAGTCCCGATGACCGCGGTGAGTGGCGCGAGCTCCTTGTTGCGCGTCGTGGCGGAGCAGAGCCGATGACTGCGGTGAGTGGCCCGAGCCCCTTGTTGTCCGTCGTGGCGGAGGAGAGCCGATGACAGCGCTGAGCTTGCTCGCGCTGGCTGCAGCGGTGCTGCTGGTCCCGCTGCCTGCGGTGCAGCCGGCCCGGGCCCGCGCGCTCGCTGCCAGGGGACGGCTGGTCCCGCCGCATCCGCCCGCGTCGCGACGGTGGCCCAGGCCGGTCGACCCGCCAGCGGCGGCAGCGGTCGGCTGCGCGGCGTGCGGCACGGCGGGCATCGTCCTGGCCGGTCCGGCGGTAGGCGTCGCCGCCGCCGTGGCGGCGGGTACGGTCGCTGTCCTCGTCATCGCAAGCGCCCGGCGGCGACAGGCCTTGACGCGACAGAAACAGTTGCTGGTCGCGCTGCGACTGCTGGTGGCCGAACTCGAAGCCGGTGCCCGCCCACCCGCTGCCCTGGACGCTGCGGCCGGCGCCTGCCCGCACCATGCCGCGGTGCTCGCTGCCGCTGCCCGTACCGCCCGTGACGGCGGGTCGATCGCCGACACGCTGCTCCGTTCCGGAGCTGCCGAACTCGCGCCGCTGGGACATGCGTGGCAGGTCGCCGACGGTGCCGGAACCCCGATCGCCGACGTCTTGGCCCGCGTAGCCGAGGATCTCCTCGCCCGCGCGGAGCAACAGCACGCCGTCGACGTGGCGCTCTCGGGGCCGCGATCGTCGGCACTGCTGCTGGCCGGGCTGCCGGCACTCGGCATAGCCCTGGGCGCGGCGATGGGGGCCCGGCCGCTGCCGTTCCTGCTCGGGTCGGCGTCCGGACGCGCGCTCTGCTGTGCCGGGGTCCTCCTCGACGCGGCGGGTGTGCTGTGGACGCAGCGCCTCACCCAACGGGCCCAGCGCGCATGAGCGCCACGCTGAGCTGGTTGCTCCTGGCCGCTGCGGTGCTGCTCCTCCCCCCGCGGCAGGCACGCGGCGGTGGCGTGCATCGCCCCAAACAGGCCGTCGCGACAAGGGCGATGTCGACGCCCATGCTGCAGGTGGTGGTGGTCGGCGCGGTGCTCCTGGCCTGCTGCGGCCTGTTCGGCTTGGCTGCCGGCGGCCTGCTCGCCGCGGCGCTGTGCCCGGCTGCGGGATTCCTGACCGCCCGGTCGCAGAATCGTCCGGCCCGCGCGTCCCCCGATTCCTCGCTCGCGCTCGTGCTGGATCTGATCGCCGCAGGCCTGCGGGGCGGCCAACCCCTGGCTGCCGCCGTCCTGGTGGCTGCACCGGCTGCCTCGGCTGCAATCGACGCCGAGCTGCGGCGCGTCGGCGGACTGCTGCGCCTGGGCGCCGACCCGGACGAGGCATGGCGGGTGGTCGCAGCCGACGGCGCGCTCGCGCCGGTGGCGGCCGCTGCTCGACGTAGCGCCAGCAGCGGCATCCGGCTCGCCCGGGGACTCGAGCATCTCGCGGCCGATACCAGGCTGGCGCTGCGTTCTGCAGCGCAGGCGCGCGCCCACCGGGCCGGCGTGTTCGCGATGGCGCCGCTCGGGCTGTGCTTCCTGCCCGCGTTCATCTGCCTAGGCGTCGCGCCGGTGGTGGCGGGCGTCGTCTCCGAGGCGTTGGGCGGGTTACCGTGAGTACGCCGCGCTACCTCGCACGGTCTTGCGTGTAGCGCGAGGCCCCTTGGGCGCGTGTTCGCCGAGTGGCGCCGCTACTGCCCGCCGAGTTCGTCGGCGGATGCCTTCGCCGCCTCGGTGTCGGTGCTCGTTCCTTCGGCCTCGCGCCGGAAGACGTCGGCATGCTTGAGGTCGCTCGACGTCTGATCGGCCACCTGCTTGGCCATCTCGTCGTCGCTCACGCCTTCGCCCGCGTCGTGCACCTGCTCGTCGCTCATGTCCACGGCTCCCGTCCTGGCTTCAGATCGCGTCGACGCGTTCCTTACCCGCAAACGCGCCGCATCGAACCTTCGGGCCGCGCGGCGTCGTGCGGTTGGATGGACGCATGGCAGACGCAAGCGAGGTGCTGGGCTTTGTCGACGACGACGCGCAGCGGGTGGTCACGGAGTGGCAGCGCATCGCCCTGCTCGCGGCGCCCGCTGGACAGGAGGCCGCTCGCGCGGCGCTGATCGCCGAGCTGGCGCGCGCCTGCGGCGCCGATCGCGTCGAGCTCGACCGCGCCGGCAACGTCGTCGCGACCCTCGACGGTTCGGGCGCCGACCGGTTCACCTTCCTCGCGACGATGGACGACCTCGACTCGGTCGCCGCCCACCGTCGAGCCAGCTCGCGCATCGACGTGCAGGGTGAGCGGCTGGTCGGTCCCTGCGCCGAGACGACGTCGTCGGACGCGTCCGCGCTGTCGATCCTCCGGTTCGCTGCTCGTTCCGAGCGCGGCTTCGGCAAGCTGACGGTGGCCTTCGTCCTGGGCGAGGAGACGGGCCTGTCCGGCATCCGGGCTCTGTGCGCCGAGCGCCGCAGCGACCTCGGCCAGGTCGTCGACCTGATGGGTGGCGTGGGCACCATCAGCTGGAACGCGGTCGGATTCGACGGCGTGCTCGTCGAGTTCACCGCCGCCCCGCGGCACAGCCTCTACGGTGGCGTCTCGGAGCTCACCGACGCCATCGCCCGGTTCGTGACAGCCCTGCACGCGGCAGTGCCGCCGTCGGTCGGCGTCGAACCTGCCGAGCAGGGCGGCGTTGTCTCGGTGCGGCGGGTGAACCGGATCGCCGCCGGCGACGTGTTCAACCATTCGCCATCGACGGGCACCGTGAGCGTCGACATCCGCAGCACCGATTCCGAGGTGCTGCGTCGGCTCGGGCGCGAGACGAGGCTGCTCGCCGAAGCGACGGCCGCCGAGGCGGGCGTCGCGGTCAGCTGCCGCGACGGCGTGCAGCAGGCGGCCGGCATGCTGCGGGGTGGCCAGGAGCATCCGCTGGTCCGCGCCGCGGCGCAGGCGGTACGAGACGTCGGGGCGCCGCTCACCCTGCGACCGTGGAGCAGTTCCAACATCAACGCGGTGTACGAGGCCGGCCTCGAGGGCATCGTCCACGACGGCACTCACCGCGGTGGCGGCCGCGGCACCGCCGAGGAATGGGCCGACATCCCGGGCGTGCTCAGCGGGATCGCCGCGGACTGCCAGCTGTTGCGCTCGCTCACGTCGGCTTGAACGCCGCCGCGCCGGCCGAGGCAACTGTCGGCTGTCTCGTCAGCGAGCAGGTGGGAAACCGCGGGGAAACCGTGGCCGGTGGTGTCCCTGCCGATCAGTTGTACGCGAGGCGCCTCGCAGTCCGGACCCGGGTATGAGATCAGCTCACGGAGCGTCGTCCATACCGTGGCCGCGGTAGGCCTGCGTTCTTCGTAGTCGACAGGGCGCCCCGCCTCAGCGAGTCTTACGGGATAGTCATCGCGCTCTGCTACGACGACCACGCGCCACCCCATTTCCACGCGATCTACGCCGAAGCCGAGCGATGCGTCCGAATCGACACGCTCGACTGGATGCCGGCGACGGCGTGCCTTCGCTCGCTGTTGCCGAATTGGTCTTCGATCTGCAGCTTCGGACCGTCTGCTGACCCGACAACCCTGGACCTCGCTCCCGAGGTGTTCGACCGCCTTCCGGCCGTCCGCGAATAACCTGGCTCGCTGTGTCAGCCCGTCGTGTGCGCGGCCGTTACGCCAGCGCCGGGACGACGTACTCCCAAACCGCGTCGAGGATGTCGGTGGTCGGCCCCAAGTAATGCGCCGTCACGCTCACGCAGGCGCGGTGGTCGGGCAGCATGATCCCGAACTGCCCGTAGATGCCGTCCATGCGCCATGCTCGGTCGCGACTGCACATCCACACGTGCAGCCCGTAGATCTGGTTGTCCGGCTCTGCGCGTCCGGTATGGGTGGTCTCCGAGACCATCCGCGCGAGGTACCCGGCGGGCACGAGTCGCTGTCCACGCCATTCACCTCCGTGCAGGACGACTTGGGCGATCCTGCCTATCTCAGCGGTTCGCAGGTGCAGCCCGATCGCGCCAAGCGGAAAGCCGAGCGGGCAGCGCAGCCACTGCGGGTTATGGATGCCGAGCGGGGTGAACAGTCGCGGAAGGAGGAAGTCCCGTAGGTCCAGGCCACTGAGCGCATGGACGATGCGCCCGAGGACGTAGGAGTTCCCGCCTGCGTAGTCGTAGACCGTGTCCGGCTCGGCTACCAGGGGCGTCGCGAAGAAGTCGCGGGCCGGATCGCCTGGGTGATCGGCGTCAAGATCAAGCCAGCGGTACTCGTTGCCCGCGGTCATGCTGAGCAGGTGTCGTACGGAAATCGCGTCGCTGCCGGGTGCTGCCGTGTCAGCCAGCTCGGGCAGATGCAACAGGGCAGGGTCATCCAGACCGAGTAGGCCGTCGCCATAGAGCATTCCGATCGCGAGCGAGGTCACCGTCTTCGACACGGAGAACACGTCGCGACGGATGTCACCGATCCAGCGACGCGCGGCGCGATCTCCGTTGTCGAGCACAACCTGGACACCTTCGATGCCCAACGCGTGTTCGT
This sequence comes from Jatrophihabitantaceae bacterium, assembly GCA_051000395.1. Classification (GTDB taxonomy): domain Bacteria; phylum Actinomycetota; class Actinomycetes; order Mycobacteriales; family Jatrophihabitantaceae; genus JBPCOI01. The sequence continues at coordinate 17,507 of JBPCOI010000094.1, read as the reverse complement.
CGGCGTGTTCGGCGAATCGGTCGAGCGCTGTATCGAGTCCCACCACGTGATGTTAGATCGATGGCACATAGCACAGACCGCCGACATGACGGCGTGCGCCGTCCACATCGCGCGCAGCCGTCCACAGATCCGTCCAGGTTGTCCCATCCGCCGGCTCGAGCTGACACCGTTCTCGGCATGAAACTCTTCACGCGAATCGCCCAGCGGGCGAAGGGAATGCGGACCGCGATCGACGCCGGCATGACCACCGCAGAGTACGCAGTCGGCACTGTGGCCGCTGTGGCGTTCGCGGTCGTGCTGTACAAGGTCGTGCGCAGCCCAGCGGTGTCCTCGGCGCTCAGCTCGATCGTGCAGTCGGCGCTGCATGCGTTGTAGGCGCGGCGCCGGTGACAGCGGCATGGTGACCGCCGAGCTCGCGGCCGGCCTGCCGGTGCTCGTCCTGTTGCTCGCGTTCGCAGTCACGATGGTGTCGGTCTCGGGGGCGCGGGTCCGGGCGCAGGACGCTGCCCGGGAGGCGGCCCGAGCAGCCGCCCGCGGCGACGCCGCCGCTGCCCGTCAGCTCGCGCAGGGCGCGGCGCCTGGGGTAGCTGTCGTCATCACCCGCTCCGGCGGGGAGGTGGTGGCCACCGCACGGCTGCGGGCACACCTGTTGGTGGGATGGCTGCCGGCGGTGACGATCACCGAGCGAGCGGTCGCCGCGGTCGAGCCGTCGGCGGCCTCGCCGTGACGTTGTTGCCGCGCGACGAGCGTGGCTCGGCGAGCATCTGGGTGCTGGGGTGCGGCGCGCTGGTCATCGCGGTCGCGCTCGCCGCGACCCTTCGCGGCTTCGCGGTCCTCGCCCGGCACCGCGCCGAGTCAGCTGCCGACCTCGCCGCGCTCGCGGCCGCCGCACGGATCGGGATCGCCTCGGACGCCTGTGCTTCGGCCGCTCGCGTCGCGGCCGCGAACGGCGCCGCCATCCAGGCCTGCGTCCCGTCGCTGGCTACGGACGGGCGTAGCGGAGCGGTGCTGATCCGGCTGCGGCTGCGGATAGAGCTGCCGGTGGTCGGCGTCCGTGACGTCACGGCCAGCGCGCGCGCTGGCCGTGAGGCAGTCCCTCCCTAGCCAGCGCTCCGCTCGCTCCAACCGCGCCGCCGCCGGGGTGTCAGCGCTGCTGGTGAGTCCGGTCGGCAACTGCCGACGCCCTCGATCCCCGGCAACGGGCCAGCGGCTGCGACGACCCGATACCGCAACGTCGGCTGGCCGATCGCGGTGCGTCGTCAGCCCCGCACGTGCAGTAGCACGAGTTCGAGCAGCCTGATCGCGCCGTACTTGTCGAGGGGCTCGTTGGCGTTTCCGCACTTGGGCGACTGCACGCATGACGGGCACCCCGTCGGGCACTCGCAGGCCGAGACGGCGTCCCGGGCGGCCGACAGCCACGCCGCCAGGGCCGTATGACCGCGCTCAGCGAATCCGGCGCCTCCGGCATGGCCGTCGTAGACGAACACAGCCGGCCCGCCGGTGTCCGGGTGCAGCGCGGTCGAGACCCCGCCGATGTCCCACCGGTCGCAGGTCGCGAACAGCGGTAACAATCCGATCGCGGCGTGCTCGGCGGCATGCACGGCGCCGGGGAGCTTGGCCGCGCACAGCCCGGCGGCCGCCAGCGCCTGCGCGTCGACCCAGTACCAGACGGCGCGCGTGCGCAGCTGGCGCGGTGGCAGGTCCAGGGGCGTCTCGTCCAGGATCTCGTTGGTGCTGAGGCTGCGCCGCAGGTAACCGACCACCTGACTGGTGACCTCGACGGTGCCGAAGGCAACGCTCACCGGCCCGTACGTCGCCGACTCTTGGGTCGAGACGACTGCGATGTCGGTGAGCTCGCGCGCCGAGGTCGTCCAGTCCGGCTCCGCGCTGTGCACCAGCGCGACACGGTCGTCCAGGTCGAGCGAGTCGACGACGAACGACCTGCCCTGGTGCACGTACACGGCACCGGCGTGCACGCTCGAATGGGCTGCTCCCGAATCGACGGTGCCGATCAAGGAGCCGGTCGGCCCGTCCACCACCGCGAACGGCGCCCCGCCGCTACCTCGGATGTCCACGCTCGGCCGCTGCCGCGACGTCCAGTACCAGCCGGCCGGCCGTCGCCGCAACGCGCCACCGGCGACCAGCTCGTCGAGCAGCCCCTCCGCGGCCGGGCCGCCGAAGACGTCGAGCTCGCCGACGCGCAATGGCAGCTCCGCGGCGGCGCAACACAGCTGCGGGCCGAGCACGTACGGATTGAGGGGATCGAACACGCTCGTCTCGACGGGTCGGCCGAACAGCGCCTCGGGATGGTGCACGAGGTAGGTGTCCAGCGGGTCGTCGCGTGCGACGAAGACGACGAGCGACGGCGCGCCCGCCCGGCCGGCCCGGCCGGCCTGCTGCCACAGCGACGCCAGGGTTCCCGGGTAGCCGGCCAGCACCACCGCGTCGAGCCCGCTCACGTCCAGCCCGAGTTCCAGCGCGTTAGTCGTCGCGACCCCGAGCAGGTCGCCTCGCGACAGCGCCCCCTCCAGCTCCCGGCGCTCCTCGGGCAGATAGCCGCCCCGGTAGGCCGCCACCCGTCCCTCGAGTTCGGACCGGCCGGCCTCCGCGAGGTACCGCTGCGCGCTCAGCGCCGCCTGCTCTGCGCCTCGCCGTGAGCGGACGAACGCCAGCGTGCGGGCACCCTGCGCCACGAGCTCGGCCAGCAACCAGGCCGCTTCCGTCCCCGCCGAGCGTCGCACCAGAGCGCCGTGCTCGCCGCGCAGGGTGGTCAGCGGCGGCTCCCACAGCGCGAAGCTCGTCGCACCGCGCGGCGCGAAATCCTCGGTGATCGCCCGCATCGGCATGCCGAGCAGCCGCGACGCCGAGAGCGCCGGGGCGGCGACGGTCGCCGACGCGAGCACGAACGTCGGCGACGCGCCGTAGAGCGCGCACACCCGCCGCAGACGCCGCAGGACCAGCGCGACGTGCGAGCCGAACAGCCCGCGGTAGGCGTGGCATTCGTCCAAGACGACGTAGCAGAGCCGGCGGAAGAAGGAGGCCCACCGGGCATGGCCGGGCAGCACACTGCGGTGCAGCATGTCCGGGTTCGTGAGCACCCAGTTCGCGTGCGCTCGCACCCAGTCCCGTTCGTCCTCCGGCGTATCCCCGTCGTAGGTTGCCGCTCGCACGCCGGGCAGCCGGAGCGCATCCAGCGACCGCAACTGGTCACCGGCGAGTGCTTTGGTCGGCGCGAGGTACAGCACCCGCGCGCGCCCGTCCGAGAGCAGGGTGCTCAGCGCGGGCAGCTGGTAGCCGAGCGACTTGCCCGAAGCCGTGCCCGTGGAGATGACGACGGACTCGCCCGCGTGGACGGCCTCGGCCGCCTCGGCCTGGTGTGCCCACGGCTGCTCGACCCCACGCTCGGCCAGCCGGGCGCGCAGGATTTCCGGGACCCACGCCGGCCACAGGACGCACCGTCCCGCCCGGGCGGGCAGTTCCTCGACGTGCGTCAGCGGCTCGGCGCCAGGCTGCACGCAGTCGAGCACCCGGCCCAGCAGGGCGTGCATCGGCGTCACCTCCGGTGCAGCGGCGTGTGGCATGCTGGCCCCTGCCTGTCACATGATTCCCCAGCGCTGTGCCAGACGAGGTGGTGACCCCGGTGGAGATTTCCGTGTCACGGCCGTCCGACGGTGGGTTCACGGTGGTCGTCGTGAACGGTGACGTCGACGTGCACTCCGCCCCACACCTGCGCGACGCCCTGCTCGAGCTGATCGAGGACGGCAACGGCGAGGCCGTCCTCGACCTCGACGCCGTCAGCTTTATCGACTCCACCGGCCTCGGCGCGCTCGTCTCGGCGTACGGCGCCGCGCGCGACAAGGGCGGTGCACTACCTCTCGTGTGCACGTCCGTGCGCACCTTGCGGCTGTTTGCCATCACCGGCCTGGACGCCGTGTTCGACGTCCACCCGAGCGTCGACGACGCGCTGAAGCAGCTCGCCGCGGCGGCCAGCGACCGCTGAGGTCCTGCCCGGTCCCGTCCGTGGCGACCCGGCGCGGCGCCCGTGCTGTGAGACCGGTTAGACTCCCTCGGTCAGCGCCCCCGCGGTACCCGCGTACCGGGGCGCACTTCGCTGCTGAGCAGCGATTCCGCTGCAGTATGCGATCGACGAGAAGACATAGGGGAACTGCATGGCCGCGCACCACTTGATCGCCGCTCCGGTGATCGCGAGCAACGAGAACCCGTTGGCCATCTCGACGGGGGACCACTGGCTGGTCGTCGTCATCGGGATCATCGCCCTCGCGGCGCTGGCCTTCGCCGGAGCGTTGGTGAAGGAGGTGCTCAAGGCCGACCAGGGCACGCCGAAGATGCAGGAGATCGCGAAGGCGGTGCAAGAAGGTGCCGCGGCCTACCTGAACCGCCAGTTCCGTACGCTCGCAGCCTTCTCGGTGATCGTGTTCATCCTGCTGTTCCTGCTGCCGGTGAACGTCGCCTCCGGAGCCACCAGCGTCCGGGTCGGACGGGCGCTGTTCTTCCTGGTCGGCGCGTCGTTCTCGGCCATGGTCGGCTACATCGGCATGACGATGGCCACCCGCGCCAACGTGCGCGTCGCGGCTGCCGCCGTGGGTGGCGGCAACGGGCGCGAGCGCGGCTTTCACATCGCGTTTCGCACCGGCGGAATCGTCGGCATGCTCACCGTCGGGCTCGGCCTGCTCGGCGCCTCGATCGTGCTGCTGATCTTCAACCAGAACGCCCCCACCGTGCTGGAGGGTTTCGGCTTCGGCGGCGCGCTGCTGGCCATGTTCATGCGTGTCGGCGGCGGCATCTTCACCAAGTCCGCGGACGTCGGCGCGGACCTCGTCGGCAAGGTCGAGGCGGGCATCCCCGAGGACGACCCACGCAATGCCGCCACGATCGCCGACAACGTGGGCGACAACGTCGGCGACTGCGCCGGTATGGCCGCCGACCTGTTCGAGTCCTACGCCGTCACGCTGGTGGCCGCGCTCATCTTGGGCCAGGCCGCCTTCGGCGCGAAGGGCCTGCTGCTCCCTCTGATCATCGGCGCGATCGGGATCCTCAGCTCGGTCGTAGGCATCTTCGCCACCAGGATCCGCAGTAGCGACCGCAACGGCCTGGTACCGATCAACCGGGGCTTCGTGATCTCCGCGGTGTTCTCCCTGGTGCTCGTCCTCATCGCCTGCTTCGTCTACCTGCCGGGCAAGTTCAGCGGCTTCCGCGGCGTGCTCGGTTTCAGTGCGTTCGGCAACCTGAGCGACGCCGGCAAGATCGACGGGAACCCGCGGGTGATCGCGTTCCTGGCGGTACTGATCGGGATCGTGCTGGCCGTGCTCATCCAGCAGTTGACCGGCTACTTCACCGACACCGTCCGCCGGCCGGTCAAGGACGTCGCCAAGACTTCGCTCACCGGGCCGGCCACCGTCATCCTGTCGGGGATCGCGCTCGGTCTGGAATCCGCGGTCTACACCGCGATCCTGATCGCGCTGGCAGTGTTCGGCGCGTTCCTGCTCGGCTTCGGCTCGATCCCGGTCGCGCTGTTCGCGGTCGCGCTTGCGGGCACCGGCCTGCTCACCACCGCCGGCGTCATCGTCGCGATGGACACCTTCGGCCCGGTCAGCGACAACGCGCAGGGCGTCGCAGAGATGAGCGGCGACATCGACGACGCCGGGGCGCGCGTGCTCACCGATCTGGACGCCGTCGGCAACACCACGAAGGCGATCACCAAGGGCATCGCGATCGCCACCGCGGTGCTCGCGGCCACCGCGCTGTTCGGCTCCTTCAGCGATGCGGTGCTCACGTCACTGGCCAAGAACCACGCCGCCCCGTTCTTCGGACCGCTGGCCACCGCGCCGAACGTGCTGGTCGGCGTGATCATCGGTGCGTCGGTGGTCTTCCTGTTCAGCGGCCTGGCGATCAGCGCTGTCGGGCGGGCCGCCGGTCGCGTGGTGTTCGAGGTGCGCGACCAGTTCCGTACCCATCCCGGGATCATGGACTTCACCGAGAAGCCGGACTACGCCCGCGTCGTCGACATCTGCACCAAGGACTCGTTGCGCGAGCTCGCGACGCCGGGCCTGCTTGCGATCTTCGCGCCGATCACCATCGGCTTCGCCTTCGGCGCGGGCCCGCTCGCCGGTTACCTGGGTGGTGCGATCTCGGCGGGCGTGCTGATGGCCGTCTTCCTCGCCAACTCCGGTGGCGCGTGGGACAACGCGAAGAAGATGGTCGAGGACGGCCACCACGGCGGCAAGGGCAGTGACGCGCACGCGGCGACGGTCATCGGAGACACGGTGGGCGACCCGTTCAAGGACACCGCCGGGCCCTCGATCAACCCGCTGATCAAGGTGATGAACCTGGTAGCGGTACTGATCGCGCCGGCTGTGATCAAGTACAGCGTGGGGGATCACAAGAGCAATGCCATCCGGGCCGTCATCGCGATCATCGCGTTCCTGATCATTGCCGCGGCGGTCATCGTGTCCAAGCGGCGCACGGTCTCGATGGGGGACGCGCCCGCCGACCGCGCTCCGGCCGAGCCCGCGGAGCCGGCGGAGACCGCTGCCGCCTGACCTGCGTTGCCCGTGCCGCTCCCGGTATCGCCGCGCGACCCCGCCGCGGCGCCGCCGTCCCGCAGGCGCCGCAGTCTCTGCAGGTGCCGCAGTAGCCGCAGTACGCCCGGCACCGCGGCCGTTTTCGATCACGTTTTCGCGCCGGCCGACCGGTTGCCGCCCGGCCAACCGGTCGGCGCACGCGAAAACGTGATTCACGACGGGGGGACGGAGGCACGATGACGCAGTTCTCGCTGTTCGGCGCGGCAGTTTCTGAGCCGGAGCTAGCGGATCTTGACGGCGTCCTGCTCGCGGGCGGCCACTGGGTCCGCTCGGGACAGTCCGCGCGGCTGTCCGTCGTCGTGGCCGACCCGTGGCGCGCTGCCGCGCTTGCGCGAGAGTTCGGGGTGCGCGGTGTCGCCGCAGCACCGGGAGCACCGGGAGCACCCAAAGCACCCGAGGCATCAGCTGCCGCATCCGTCGCATCCGTCGCATCCGTCGCGCCTGCCGCACCCGACGCACTCGCGACCTCTGACGCACCTGCCACGTCTATCGTATCTGGCGCACTGGCCACGCCTGCTACATCTGCCACACCGGGCGTATTCCCGCCACCTGCCGGGGTGGCCACGGCTGCAGGCGCGTTCGCCGTGCGGACGGCGTTCGCCGCCGAACTGACACCTCTCGCCGCCCGGTGGACGCGGGGAGCCAACGAGGCGCCCCCGCCGGATCTCGTCCTGACTCCCGGCGGGCTGCGGCTCTGGGTCGTCGCGAACGGCCGTCGCGAGGACGCCGGTTACCTGCTCGCGACCGCCGAGCCCGACGACGCGACGCACCTCGCCGCTGGCGCGCAACTGTCGCGGCTCGGCCTGGCCGCGGTGTCGATCTCCAACCGGGCCCGTCCCGGCTGGCGGGTCACCTCGGCCAGACGGATCCGGCGGCTGGTCGAGCTGCTGGGACCGCCACCGCTCGGTGCGGGCCGCGACTGGCCAACGGTGCGCTGAGCCGCGCGCCTGGGCGCGTCATGTACCGTCCGCGGCGGCAGGCCGTCCAGGCCGGGCGCAGCAGCAGGGGGACACACGTGGCGAGCAAGGGCGCGAAGGCGGGCACCAAGTTGGTGATCGTCGAGTCGCCGGCGAAGGCGAGGACCATCGGCGGCTACCTCGGCGCCGGCTACGTCGTCGAGGCGTCCATTGGCCACATCCGTGACCTGCCCCGAAACGCGGCCGACGTCCCGGCCGCGTACAAGGGCGAGTCGTGGGCCCGCCTTGGCGTGAACACCGAGCAAAACTTCGAGCCGCTCTACGTCGTCAGCCCCGACCGCAAACAGCAGGTCAGCAAGCTCAAGGCGTTGATCAAGGACGCCGACGAGCTCTACCTCGCGACGGACGAGGACCGCGAGGGCGAGGCGATCGCCTGGCACCTCGTGCAGACGCTCAAGCCCACGATCCCGGTGCGCCGGATGGTGTTCCACGAGATCACGCCCGGTGCCATCGCCGAGGCCGTCGCCAACCCGCGCGAGATCGACGAGCACCTCGTCGACGCGCAGGAGACGCGGCGCATCCTCGACCGGCTCTACGGGTACGAGGTCAGCCCGGTGCTCTGGAAGAAGGTGCTGCCGAAGCTGTCCGCGGGCCGCGTGCAGTCAGTTGCCACGCGGATCGTAGTCGAGCGCGAACGGGCCCGGATGGCCTTCCACAGCGCGGAGTACTGGGATGTCGCCGGCACCTTCGCGCCCGCGTCGCCGAAGGCCGGGGACCCCGAGACGTTCACCGCGTCACTCGCCACCCTCGATGACATCCGCGTCGCCGCCGGCCGCGACTTCGACCCGGCGACGGGACGGGCGGGCGGCGACGTCCTGCACCTGGACGAGGCCGGCGCCCGCGGTCTCGCCGCGCGCCTGGACGGCCGTCCGTTCGAGGTCAAGCGCGTCGAGGACAAGCCCTACCGCCGCCGGCCGTACCCGCCGTTCATGACCTCGACGCTGCAGCAGGAGGCCGGCCGCAAGCTGCGCTGGTCCTCGGCGGTCGTGATGCGCGTGGCGCAGCGGCTCTACGAGAACGGGTTCATCACCTACATGCGCACCGACTCGACGAACCTGTCGTCGACGGCGCTGTCCGCGGCCCGCGCGCAGGCTCGCGAGCTCTACGGCGACGCCTACGTGCCGGTCGAGGCGCGCACCTACAGCCGCAAGGTGAAGAACGCGCAGGAGGCGCACGAGGCGATCCGTCCCGCCGGCGACACGTTCCGCACCCCCGGCGAGGTCGCCGCGCAGCTGTCCAGCGACGAGTTCCGCCTCTATGAGCTGATCTGGCAGCGCACGCTGGCCTCGCAGATGGCTGACGCGGTCGGTACCACGATCTCGGTGCGCATCGCCGGCGAATCGTCGGCCGCCGAGGTGGCGGTCTTCACCACGTCCGGCCGCACCATCACCTTCCCCGGCTTCCTGCGCGCCTATGTCGAGGACCTCGACGAGTCGGCGGCGGAGAAGGACGACGCCGAGAAGCGGTTGCCGCAGCTCGCCGCCCACGACCAGCTCGACGCGCGCTCCTTCGCCGCCGACGGCCACTCGACATCGCCACCGCCGCGCTACACCGAGCCGTCGCTGGTCAAGGCGCTGGAGGAACTCGGCGTGGGCCGGCCGTCCACGTACTCCTCGATCATGCAGACGATCCAGGACCACGGTTACGTGTGGAAGAAGGGTCCGGCGCTCGTCCCGTCCTGGACCGCGTTCGCGGTGATCGGGCTGCTGGAGTCGCACTTCGCGCGGCTGGTCGACTACGGCTTCACCGCGTCCGTGGAGAACGACCTCGACGAGATCGCGTCCGGGGAACGCTCGCGCATCGAGTGGCTGCAGCGGTTCTATTTCGGTGCGCAGGGAGTCAGTGACGCGCACCGGATCTCCGGGCAGGGCGGCCTGAAGCGGCTGATCGCCGAGCGTCTCGAACAGATCGACGCGCGCGGGGTGAACTCGATCCCGCTGGCGGGCACGGAGGTCGTGGTGCGGGTCGGCCGTTACGGTCCGTACCTGCAGCGCGGCACGTCCACCGATGCGGCCGACCGGGCCTCTGTGCCGGAGGACCTCGCGCCGGACGAGCTGACGGCCGAGAAGGTGGAACAGCTGCTGTCGGAACCGTCGGGGGACCGTGCGCTCGGCACGCTTGCGTCCGGCGCCGAGGTGACGGCGAAGTCCGGTCGCTACGGTCCGTACGTCACCGACGGGGAGAAGTCGGCATCGTTGTTCGCGTCGATGTCGCTGGACACGGTGACCCTCGAGGACGCCGAGCGGTTGCTCACGCTGCCACGCTCGCTCGGCGCGTTGGACGGCGAGGAGGTGACGGCGCAGAACGGACGCTACGGCCCGTACGTCAAGAAGGGCACCGACTCGCGCTCGCTGGAAGCGGAGGAGCAGCTGTTCACGATCAGCCTGGACGAGGCGCGGGCGTTGTTCGCTCAGCCGAAGCTGCGGGGCCGCCGTGCCGCCGCCGCGCCACCGCTGCGTTCGGTCGGTGACGACCCGGTGACCGGAAAGCCGATCGTGGTCAAGGACGGCCGCTTCGGTCCGTACGTCACCGATGGCGAGACGAATGCCTCGCTGCGCAAAGGCGATTCGGTGGAGCAGGTCACCGTCGATAGGGCCGCGGAACTGCTCGCCGAACGCCGCGCCCGGGGCCCGGTGAAGAAGACGGCGGCCAAGCGCGCGCCGGCACGCAAGAAGCCGGTCAGGGCGCGGGTCCGGGAGAGTTCGCCGGGCCGCGAGCGGTGAACCCGCCACCATCCTGGTGGCCCGCGGCCTGCTGGAACTCCAGCCGGTTGCCGAACGGGTCGGCGGTGTGGAACCGACGCGTGCCCGGTATCTCCTCCGCGGCCACGCAGCGATGCCCGGCTGCACTGAGCCGTATCCGCAGCGCGTCCAGGTCGTCCACGATGAACGCCGGATGTGCTTTGCGCGCAGGGGTAAACGGCACTTCGACACCGAGGTGCAGCACGGCACCGCCGGAGCTGAACCAGCACCCGCCGCGCTGTGCGAGCGCGGGCGGCTTGGGTAGCTCGGCCAAGCCGAGAACGTCCCCGTAGAAGGTGCGCGCCACGTCCTCGCCGCCGGCCGGCATCGCCACCTGCACGTGGTCGTAGCCGAGGATCGTCACGGTTTGCGGGCCACGGCGAAGATGCGACGGAACGCGAACAGCGTTCCGTGTCCTGTCGCCGGGTAGGCCTCGCGCAGCGCGAGGCCGTACTCGGCCGCGAACGCGTCAGCCGCGGGCACGGTCACCCCGTCGCGCTCGACGTGCCGGTCGGCCAGCGCGGCGAGGACCGGGCGCAGGCCGGTTCCGCGCATCCACTCGAGCACCGCGTCGGGACCGGGCAGCAGGTGCAGGTATGTCGTCGACCACGCGTCGACCGCCAGTCCTGCGGACAGCAGCAGCCTCGCGTAGGACGACGGCGTGGCGACCATGTCGTGATGGCGCAGCACGTCGTCGCCGACCAGCGGGCGCCACCGGGGTGTGGACGCCAGCGTGCGCAGCACCGTATGCGAGGGCGCGTCGAAGTTGCCGGGCACCTGAAAGGCCAGCCAGGCGCCAACCGGCAGCGCGGCCGCCCATGCCCGCAGCAGTTCCTGATGCCGCGGCACCCATTGCAGCGCGGCGTTGCTGACGACGACGTCGGCATCCGCCGGCATCGGCCACGCGGCGACGTCCTCGACCCGGAAGCTGAGGCGCGCGGTGCCCAGCGGCGCGGCGCGGGCGATCATCTCCGCCGACGAGTCGATCCCCTCCACCTCGGCGCCCGGCCAGCGCGTGGCGAGCTGCGCGGTGAGGGTCCCCGGACCGCACCCCAGGTCGATCACCCGCCGCGGCCCGGCGCAGCCGACTCGGGCCAGCAGGTCGGTGAACGGGCGCCCCCGTTCCCCGGCGAATCGGCTGTACTGCTCGGGGTCCCAGCGCATCGGCTCGCTCCGTTCTCTCGACGTCGAACAATATATCTTGAAGTCAAGAGATATGGCAGGATGAGCCGCATGGACGAGGTCGACACGATCGTCGAGGCGTGGCAGCGCGAGCGTCCCGATCTTGACGTCGAGCCGCTGCAGGTGCTGTCACGGATCTCCCGGCTCGCCGCGGTGCTCGACGAGCGCCGCGCGGACGCGTTCGTCGAGCACGGCCTGCAGGCACACGAGTTCGACGTCCTGAGCGTCCTGCGCCGCAGCGGCGAGCCGTTCGAGCTGACGGCCGGGGAGCTCGCCAGCAGCACCCACGTCACGTCCGGCACGATGACCAGCCGCCTCGACCGTCTCACCGCCCGCGGCTTCGTGTCCCGGCACCCGGACCCGGCAGACGGCCGGCTGGTCCGGGTGCGGCTCACCCCCACCGGGCGGGACGCGGTCGACGCCGCGTTCGCCGCGCTGCTGTCCGGCGAGCGAGATCTGCTGGCCACGCTGGACCGGCGACGGCGCGCCGAGCTGGCCCAGGCGCTGCGCAAGCTGCTCGCCGCAGCAGTAGCCGGATGATCCTGTCGTAACAGGGGATCGTCAGCGCGCACGGCTACGCTGAGCCTCGTCCAGCGAGTCTGCGAGGAGCCCGCCATCAGCGCCGAACCGGCTGCGTCGCCTGCCGCCGTGCAGCCGGCCGTCTCGTCGGTCGCGGCGATCCGCGGGGTGCTGCGGGTGCGCGGTTTCCGGCGCCTGTGGTACACCACCGCGCTGTCCAGCCTCGGCGACTGGCTCGGCCTGCTCGCCACGACCGCGCTCGCCACGTCGCTGGCCCACGGCTACCAGGCGCAGAACTACGCGCTCGGCGGGGTGCTCGTTGTCAAGCTGCTGCCCGCCATCGTGCTCGGCCCGCTCGCTGGCGCCTTCGCCGACCGTTTCGACCGTCGCCGCACGATGATCATCTCGGACGCGGTGCGCTTCCTGCTGTTCTTGAGCATCCCGCTCGCGCACCTGGTCGTCGGCAACCACCAGACGCTGGTCTGGTTGCTGGTCGCGAGCTTCCTGATCGAGTGCGTCAGCCTGTTCTGGATGCCGGCCAAGGACGCCTCGGTGCCCAACCTGGTGCGCCGCGATCAGATCGAGGCCGCCAACCAGCTCAGCTTGATTACGACCTACGGCCTGACTCCGGTCGCCGGCGCCGGGCTGTTCTCCGTGCTGTCCCTGATCACCACAGCCCTGGCGCAGCACCTGCATTTCTTCCGCGCCCAGCCGGTGAATCTCGCGCTGTACTTCAACGCCGTGACGTTCCTGGTCGGTGCCATCGTGGTGATCTTCATCCCGGAGATCACCGGGCACCGCAGCCACCGGCCGCAGGGCGAGGAACCCAGCCTGGTCAGCCTGATGCGCGAGGGCGCGTCGTTCATCCGGTCCTCCCGCCTGGTCGGCGGGTTGATCATCGGGCTCGTCGGTGCCTTCGCGGCGGGCGGTGCCGTGATCGGCGCCGGCAAGATCTTCGTGACCAGTCTGGGCGGTGGCAACGCTGCCTACGGCGTGCTGTTCGGCGCGGTGTTCGTCGGCCTCGGCTCGGGCATGGCCTTCGGCCCGCGCATCGCCCGTGGCCTGTCCCGGCGGCGACTGTTCGGCCTGGCGATCGTCTTCGCGGCCGGCTGCCTGATACTCACCGCCCTCATGCCCCAGGTCGCCCTCGCGATGGTCACCGTCCTGGGCGTCGGCTTCGGGGCCGGCGTGGCCTATCTCGCGGGGACGACGCTGATGGGCACCGACATCGACGACGAGATGCGCGGGCGGGTCTTCGCGCTGCTGCAGTCGCTGATCCGCGTCGTGCTGATCATGGCGCTGGCTGCTGTCCCGTTCGCGGTGGCACAGGTCGGGCGCAAGAGCTTCCACATCGGCGGGGTCAACTACGTCGTCGACGGCACCCGCTTCGTGCTGCTTGCCGGCGGGCTGCTCGCGCTCGCGGCCGGCCTGCTGGCCTACCGCAAGATGGACGACCGCGACCAGCTGGGCGTGTGGGCCGAGATCAAGGCATCTGCGCGCGGCGATTCGTCGGTGCGTCGCAGGATGCGCGGCGGGGGCGTGTTCATCGCCTTCGAGGGCGGGGAGGGCACCGGCAAGTCGACGCAGATCGGGTTGCTCGCCGAGTCGCTGCGCGAGGTCGGTCGCACCGTCACCGTCACCTACGAGCCGGGCGCGACCGAGGTGGGCCGCGAGATCCGCACGCTGCTGCTGCACCATTCGCTGCCCCTCACGCCGCGCGCCGAGGCGCTGCTGTTCGCGGCCGACCGTGCCCACCACGTCGACACCGTCATCCGCCCGGCCCTCGACCGCGGCGAGGTGGTGCTCACCGACCGCTTCGTCGACTCCTCCCTCGCCTATCAAGGCGTGGGACGTGCGCTCGCGATCGACGAGGTGCGACGGATCTCGCGGTGGGCAACCGGAGACCTGCGCCCGGATCTCACCGTCGTGCTCGACCTGCCCGCGACGGAAGGACTGGCCCGGGCGCACGGTCGCGGCTCGGCCGACAAGCTCGAGCGGGAATCGGTCGCGTTCCACGAACGGGTGCGCGAGGCGTTCCGCATCCAGGCCGAGTCCGATCACCGCCGCTACCTCGTGGTCGAGGCGAGCCGGCCGCCGGAGCAGATCGCCGAGCAGATTCACGCCGCCGTGGTGGCCCTGCTCGGCCCGCGCCGCGTCGTCCGCCGCTCGGCGGACAAGCGACGTCCTGAGGTGAGCGCCACGCCATGATTTCGCCCGCACATACCCGCGATGACACCGACGCGCCCTCGGTCTGGGACGCGCTGGTCGGTCAGGACGACACTGCCGGCGTGCTGCGCGCTGCCGCGGCGGCCGCTGTCGAGATCACCGCCGGGCGGCCGTCCGGTGCCGGCGCGATGACACACGCGTGGCTGTTCACCGGACCGGCCGGTTCGGGCCGCTCGGTCGCGGCACGCGCGTTCGCCGCGGCGTTGCAGTGCGAGCGGTCGGCAGAGCCGGGGTGCGGGGTGTGTGCCGGTTGTTGCACCGTGCGCGCCGGAACCCATCCCGACGTGCGCCTGGTCGTCCCGCAGGGCCTGTCGATCTCGGTGGACGAGACCCGCGCGCTGATCCAGAACTCGGCTCGGCTGCCGTCGGCGGGCCGCTGGCAGATCGTGATCATCGAGGATGCCGACCGATTGGGTGAGCGGGCGGCCAACGCGCTGCTCAAGGCGATCGAGGAACCGTCACCGCGCACGATCTTCATGTTGTGCACGCCGTCCTCGCACCCGGACGACGTCCCCGTGACGATCCGGTCGCGGTGCCGGCTCGTCGCGCTGCGCACCCCGCCGGCCGCCGCGGTAGCCCAGGTGCTGCAGCGCGACGGGATGGACGCGCGCACCGCCGAGTGGGCCGCCGCCGCAGGGCAGGGGCACATCGGGCGCTCGCGCCGCCTGGCCCGCGACAGCGAGGCACGCCAGCGCCGAGCGGCCGTGCTCTCGATCCCCGGGTCGCTCACCTCGTTGCGCGCCTGCCTCGACGCCGCCGACCACCTCGTCGGCGCGGCGGAGGCAGAAGCGGCCGCGATGTCCGCGGAACTCGACGCGGGTGAGACCGAGGCGTTGCAGACCGCGCTGGGCGTCGGCGGTACGGGCAAGGGCACGGCGGCCGCGGCACGCGCCAGCAGCGGCGCCGTCAAGGACCGGGAAAAGCGGCAGAAATCGCGCGCCACGCGCACCCAACGCGACGCGATCGACCGCACGCTCGTCGATCTCGCCGCGTTCTACCGCGATGTGCTGCTGCGTCACGCCGGTGCGCAGGTCGCCGCCGCGCATCCGGACTTCGACGCCGACGTGCGCGCCGTTGCGCTGCGCGTCGCGCCCGCCGGCGTGCTGCGACGGCTGGATGCCGTGCTCGCCTGCCGGCAGGCGTTGGAGCAGAACGTCAAGCCCCGCGTCGCGGTCGAGGCGATGACCGCCGCCCTTCGCCTGCCCTGAGCCGCGTCCGTCGCGCGCGTGCCCATCGTGTCGGTGACCGGCAAGCCGCCGGTCTCCTACCGTTGTCGATCATGGCGGTCGTCCGCCCGACGCGACGGCCGGACCGGGCTAGGGTGACGCCGTGGCGATGGTGTGCGCGGTGGTGTTCCAACGGCACGGGCGGCTCTACTACGCCGATCCGGACGGGCTCAGCCTGCGCGTCGGTGACCTGGTCCGGTACCCGACCGAGGCCGGCGACGAGGTCGCCGAGGTCATGTGGGCACCACAGTGGGTGGATGAGGACATCGGCGGACTGCCCGTCCTCACCGGGCTGGCCGGCCCGAACGACATCGCCGCTGCGCAGCGAAGCCGCGCCAAGCGCGCCGGCGCCCGCGTGGCCGCGAAGCGCTTGATCCGCGAGCACGGATTGCCGATGAAGCTCAGCGGCGTCGACCACGTCGCAGCCACCGGCGAGACGACCGTGTACTTCACCGCGGCGCACCGCGTCGATTTTCGCGCGCTCGTGCGCGACCTGTCGGCGACCCTGGACACCAAGGTCGTGCTGCGCCAGCTGTCCGCCCGCGACCAGGCGCGGCTGAGCGGCGGCATCGGATCGTGCGGCCGCGAGCTGTGCTGCTCGACGTTCCTCGTGGACTTCGAACCGGTCACGGTGCGGATGGCGAAGGACCAGGGGTTGCCGCTCAACCCGTTGCGCATCTCCGGTGCGTGCGGACGGCTGATGTGCTGCCTGAAATACGAGCATCCGCTCTACCAGGATTTCGCTGCTGAGGCGCCCGCTGTCGGTGACCGGGTGCAGACTGCGGAAGGGGACGCGACAGTGCTCGCCCACAACGTGCCGGCCGAGGAGGTCGTCGTGCGCATGTCGGCCGACGGGAGGCGCACGGCCTGCGCGCTCGCGTCCGTGTGCTCCTCGCGCAGGGCCTACCAGGAACGTGATCAGAGCGTGACGGATCGGCAGTAGCCGAGGACGAAAGGACTCCACGATGACCGAACGTAAGAGCGCCTGGCCCGCCGGCACCCCGTGCTGGGTGGACCTGATGACCTCCGACATCGACGCGGCGCGGTTATTCTACGAGGGGCTGTTCGGCTGGCAGCTCACCGTCGGGCCACCGGAGACGGGCGGCTACACGATGGCCGAACTCGACCACCTGGCGGTCGCCGGCCTGGGCCCGATCCAGCCGGGGCAGGACGGCCACCCATCGGTGTGGACGACCTACCTGGCCAGTGACGACGTGGGCGCGACGGCCAAGGCGATCACCCGAGCCGGCGGCACCGTGGTCGCCGAACCATTCGACGTCATGGACCTCGGGGTGATGGGCGCCGGCAAGGATCCGACCGGGGCGACGTTCGGGTTCTGGCAGGCCGGTAAGCACACCGGCGCGCAGCTGGTCAACGTTACGAACACGCTGGTCTGGAACGAGGTGATGACCCGCGAGTACCAGGCGGCGATGAACTTCTACGCGGCCGTGTTCGGCTACAGCTACTCCGACATGGGTGGCGACGGCTTCCAGTACTCCACGATCGAGCTCGACGGCAACACCGTGGGTGGCATCGGCGCGCTGCCCGAGGACGTGCCGGAGCAGGTGCCCGCACACTGGCGGACCTACTTCGCCGTCGACGACGCCGACGAGGCGGTCGACTCGGTGGTGCGCCTCGGCGGCACGGTGCTGCGCCCGCCGCAGGACATGCCCTACGGCCGGCACGCCGACGTCGCGGACCCCCAGGGGGCGGCCTTCGCGGTGATCAAGCCGGCCCAGCCTTCCTGAGCGGCGGGCTGGGCGGCCTGGGCAGGCCTCGGTACGCGCGCGGGCCCGGGCGGGTTGGGCAGCCTCGCTACGGCCCGCCGGCCCGACGTGCTGGGCAGCCTCAGTACGCACGCGGGCCGACGCGACACGATAAACTCACCGGCGTCGCGCCGGCCCGCCGGGCGCGCCGCCTTAGCTCAGTCGGCAGAGCACCTCACTCGTAATGAGGGTGTCCGGGGTTCGATTCCCCGAGGCGGCTCCATCGTGTCCCCGGACGATCTTCATGGCCCTCGTCGCCCATGAGTGC
>JBPCOI010000010.1:0-20742 GCA_051000395.1 Jatrophihabitantaceae bacterium | reverse complement strand
CGTCACCATCTGGTTGCTGTCCACCGACAACCTGCGCCGCCCGGCCGACGAACTCGACCCGCTGCTGCGGATCATCGCCGGCGTGACCAAGGAGCTCTCGACTAATGGCAAACCGTGGCGGGTCCATGCCATGGGCGCGCTCGACCTGCTGCCCTCGGCCACCACCGCGGCTCTCAAGTCTACCGCGGAACGCACCGCCGAGCGCGACGGTCTGACCGTCAACGTCGCGGTCGGCTACGGCGGGCGCCGCGAGATCGCCGACGCGGTGCGCTCACTGCTGCAGGAGCACGCCGCGGCCGGCACGTCCATCGAGGAGCTGGCCGAGGTCATCGACGTCGACCACATCGCCGAGCACCTCTACACCAATGGCCAGCCGGATCCGGACCTGGTGATCCGCACGTCGGGGGAGCAACGGCTGTCCGGCTTCCTGCTGTGGCAGTCGGTGCACTCCGAGTTCTACTTCTGCGACGCGCTGTGGCCGGACTTCCGGCGCATCGACTTCCTGCGCGCCCTGCGCGATTACGGCACGCGCCAGCGCCGCTATGGCAGCTGAGTTCGGCCCGCTCGTCTCGGGCGAGTGGCTGACCGCGCACCTCGGCGACGTCCGGGTCGTCGACGTGCGCTGGTATGTGGACGGGCGCAGCGGACGGGCGGCCTACCGCGCCGGGCACGTCCCGGGTGCGGTCTGGCTCGACATCGACAGCGACCTGTCCGCGCCGGCGAGCCCGGCGCAGGGACGCCACCCGCTTCCGCCGCCCGAAGCGTTCGCCGCCGCGCTCGGCCGGGCCGGGATCGCGGCCGGGCAGCCGGCCGTCGCCTACGACGACGCGGGCGGGTCGACGGCGGCACGTCTGTGGTGGCTGCTGCATGTCCTCGGCGAGCCGGTCGCGGTGCTCGACGGCGGCCTGGCCGCCTGGCCGGGCGAGCTCACGGCCGAGGTACCGGATCCTGCGCCCGTGCACCGCGCGCCGCGCCCCTGGCCTGCGGACAAATTCGTGACGGCCGACGAACTCGCCCGCAGCGGGGCGCTCGTGTTCGACGCGCGCACCGCCGAGCGGTACTCCCACGGCGATCCCGCGCTCGACCCGCGCCCTGGTCACATCCCGGGCGCACACAGCGCGCCGTGGGCTGGCAACCTCGCAGCGGACGGGCGCTTCCTCGACGCCGCAGCGCTGCGGGCGCGATTCTCTCCCGCGGAGCCCCGGGGACGGACCGGTGCGATCGCCTACTGCGGCTCGGGCATCACCGCTTGCCATGACCTGCTCGCCATGCACCTTGCCGGCATGACCGGCAACGCGCTGTATCCCGGCTCCTGGTCGCAGTGGGGCGCCGACGCGTCGCGTCCCAGCGAGGGGGAAATCCCGCCCGAGACGGGGTGATCTCGCTGTGGGGGGCAAGGGCGGCGCGGGCCGTCCGCTGTGGCCGACCCGGCGAGCGTGCCTGCGGACTCTCGGTGCCGGACCACGGGCGCGGTGCCGGACGCGGACTCTTGGTGCCTGCGAACTCTCGGTGCCGGACGCGGGCGCTCCGTGCCGAACGCGGACGCTCGGTGCCGACTCGGGTAAGCGCGGTGGTGCGGCGGCTCCGCGTGCCTGACGCCGGCGAGCACGCCGAGCACGTAGCGTCCGAGGCGGTGGGCCGGCCTACCCGGTCCGCTCCCGGAGGTCCCGCAACGGTGGTCGATTCCAGCGAAGGGGACCGGATCGTCCCCGCTGGCACCCGCGCCGGGAACGACCGGATCCCCGACAGCGCCCCGGACGCGTCCGCGCCCGATCGCGCCGATCCCACCGTCAGGAGCGCCCCGTGACTGCTGCCCGCACGCCCGCCGAAACCGGCCTGCGCACGTTCGTCCTCGACACGTCAGTCCTGCTGTCCGACCCTGGGGCGCTCGGACGCTTCGCCGAGCACGAGGTGGTGCTGCCGCTGGTGGTGATCAGCGAGCTGGAGGGCAAGCGGCACCACCCGGAGCTGGGCTGGTTCGCACGGCAGACGTTGCGGGTTCTCGACGACCTGCGCATCGAGCACGGTCGCCTCGACGCGCCGGTGCCCGTCGGGCCGGACGGCGGCACGCTGCGCGTCGAGCTGAACCACTCGGACCTCGCACCGCTACCGGCGGGATTCCGCGTCGACAGCAACGACTCGCGCATCCTCGCCGTGGCGCTCAATCTGGCGGCGGAGGGTCACGACGTCACGCTCGTCACCAAGGACATGCCGCTGCGGGTGAAGGCCGCCTCCGTGGGGCTGCCCGCCGACGAGTACCGCATGCACCCCGTCGCCGACTCCACCGGCTGGACCGGAATGGCGGAACTGGACGTTTCTTCCGGGGCGGTCGACGCGATCTACGACGGCGCGGGCATCGATCTCGTCGAGCACGAGGACTTCCGCGACGTGGCCGAGCTGCCGTGCCACACCGGTCTCGTCCTGCACTCGGCCAAGGGGTCCGCGCTGGCGCGCATCACGCCGGACAAGCGGGCGCGCCTGGTGCGCGGGGACCGCGAGGCCTTCGGCCTGCACGGCCGCTCCGCCGAGCAGCGCATCGCGCTGGACCTGCTGCTCGACCCCGAGGTCGGCATCGTCTCCCTCGGCGGGCGCGCGGGCACCGGCAAGTCGGCTCTCGCGCTGTGCGCGGGCCTGGAATCGGTGCTGGAACGCCGCGCCCACAAGCGGGTCGTGGTGTTCCGTCCGCTGTACGCGGTGGGCGGGCAGGATCTCGGCTACCTGCCCGGCAGTGAGAACGAGAAGATGGCGCCGTGGGGGCAGGCGGTGTTCGACACCCTCGGCGCGCTGGTGTCGCGCGACGTGATGGACGAGGTGCTCGACCGCGGGATGCTCGAGGTGCTGCCGTTGACCCACATCCGTGGGCGTTCGCTGCACGACTCGTTCGTGATCGTCGACGAGGCGCAGTCGCTGGAACGCAACGTGCTGCTCACCGTGCTGTCGCGCATCGGCGCGGGTTCGCGGGTGGTGCTGACCCACGACGTCGCCCAGCGTGACAATCTGCGCGTCGGGCGCCACGACGGAGTCGCGGCCGTCATCGAGGCGCTGCGCGGGCACCCGCTGTTCGCGCACGTCACGCTGACGCGTTCCGAGCGCTCCCCGATCGCGGCGCTGGTCACCGAGATGCTCGAGGACCTGCCGCTGTAGCGTGCCGGGGTACTACGGGGACGCCGTCAGGCCGGTTGCGGGCTTCGGCGCCCGGTGGCCCGTCATTTCGCAACTGGGGAGAGCCGTGGACACCCTTGACTTCGCTCGCGCGCAGGTGCTCGCTCAGGGCATCGGGCTGAGCGAGGAGCAGGCGCTGCAGTGCCTGCAGCTGCCCGATGAGCGCGTGGACGAGCTGCTCGAACTTGCCCATGAGGTGCGGCTGCGCTGGTGCGGCGACGAGGTCGAGGTCGAGGGCATCGTCTCGCTCAAGACCGGCGGCTGCCCCGAGGATTGCCACTTCTGCTCGCAGTCGGGCGTGTTCGATTCGCCGGTGCGCTCGGCCTGGCTGGACGTCGCGTCCCTGGTCCGGGCGGCGCGCGAGACCGCGGCGACCGGGGCGACGGAGTTCTGCATCGTCGCGGCCGTGCGCAGCCCGGACGAACGGTTGATGGCCCAGGTACGCGACGGGGTCGCGGCGATCCGTGCCGCGGTCGAGATCAATGTCGCCTGCTCGCTCGGCATGTTGACGCAGGAGCAGGTCGACGAGCTGGCCGCGATCGGCGTGCACCGCTACAACCACAACCTCGAGACCGCTCGTTCGCACTTCGCGTCCGTGGTGTCCACGCACACCTTCGAGCAGCGGTGGGACACCTGCGAAATGGTGCGCAAGGCCGGCATGGAGCTGTGCTGCGGCGGCATCCTGGGGATGGGCGAGACGCTCGAGCAGCGTGCCGAGTTCGCGACGCAACTGGCAGCGCTCGACCCGGACGAGGTGCCGCTGAACTTCCTCAACCCGCGTCCGGGCACGCCGCTCGGCGGCTTCGACACGATGTCGGCGGTGGACGCGCTGCGCGCTGTGGCGACATTCCGGCTCGTGCTGCCGCGCACCATCCTGCGCTTCGCGGGCGGGCGCGAGATCACCCTGGGCGAGCTGACCGAGCGTGGCGTGCGCGGCGGCGTCAATGCGGTGATCGTGGGCAACTACCTGACCACGCTGGGCCGTCCGGCCGAGCAGGACCTGGCGATGCTGGCCGAGCTCAAGATGCCGATCAAGGCGCTGGCGCGGGACCTGTGACCCGCCGCCACGCCCGCGCCGTCCGGCACGGCCCGGCGCTGCGATCTTGCCTCCGCCTCTGCGGTGCCCGGCTCTGCGACGCCCGGCGCTGCGATCTTGCCTCCGCCTCTGCGGTGCCCGGCACGGCCCGGCGCTGCGATCTTGCCTCCGCCTCTGCGGTGCCCGGCTCTGCGGCGCCCGGCTTTTCGACGCCCGCCTGCGCCTCTGCGATGCCTGGCTCTGCGATCGCCTCCGCCTCTGCGATGCCCAGCTCTGCGATCTTGATGCTCGGGTGAAGCCATGACAGCAGGTGGCCATCACGGTTGTGGCAGCTACTGCGACCGGTGCGGTGGGCCGCGCGCCGAGGGCGATCACGCGCCCTGTGCGCGCGCCCGCGAACTCGAACCGCCGCGCTACTGCACCCGCTGCCGGCGCCGGCTCATCGTGCAGGTGACGCCGACCGGCTGGCTGGCGCGTTGCGTGGAGCACGGGGACCTCCGCGCGCCTACTGCGTGCTGATGTGACGGCGCGTTACGCCTGCTCCGCGCCTGCTCAGTGCTGATGCGAGGGGGCGTTACGCCTGGTCCGTCCATGATCTGCAGCGCTGGACGGGCGGCGTAGGCGTAACGGACGTTCGCCGATCAGCGCAGGCGTAACGCGGCCCCCTCCGCCATGGTCAGCGCAGGCGTAACGCTCGGCGGCGCAGGGGCGAACGCGTCGCGCGCCAGACGCCTGGCCGCGCGAACTGGTGCGATGCCGACGAGAGCTCGCGCGGGCAAGGTTGGCCGCGCCTGTCAAGCTCGACGTGCGCACCTGTGTACAGGTCAACCGGGTGTGGACGATTCGCGTACGCGACAGCCGTGAGGCGGCAGCATGAGCGCCGTGAGCGCGCAAGCGAGCGAGGCCGATTGGTATCTGGACAACGTGCTGCTCCCTTCGCTGGGGACTGCCGAGGCTGCGTACGGCAGGTGGCAGCAACGGGCGCGCGAGCTGCGCCTGCGACATCCTGCGGTCGCCGCGCCCGCACTCAGGCAAGGTTTCGTCGTGGGTCGGGAGCAGGCGCGAGGCCTCGTCGGCGAGGCGGAGATTCGCCGCCACTTGCGCGGGGGCCACTGGTGGCTGCCACGGCGGGGTGTCCTCGCGACGGTACCCCGCGCAGTGGATGACGCGGCCATACTCGCGGCGACCGCCGCCGTCCGGGCTCGCGAGGGGCACGTCATCAGCCACCGCAGCGCCGCGCTGCTGCACTCGCTGCCCGTGATCGCCATGCCCACAGATCCGGAGCTGACCGCTCCGGCCGCGGCGTACAGCCGAGCGCACTCCGGAGCGCTGGTCCGCACCGCCTGGTTGGAGCCCGACGAGTTCACGTCGTGGTTCGGCGCGCCACTCACCACCGTCGCGCGCACGATTGTGGATCTGGCGCGAACCGATCGGGCGGGCGGATTGGTCGCGGCGGACGCAGCTCTGCGCGAGCGCCTCACGACAGCAGCGGAGCTGGTCGAGTCCCTCGCTCGTGCCGGACCCGTGCCCGGCATCGTCGCTGCCCGTGAGGTGCTCGCGTTCGGTTCCGGATTGGCGGAATCGCCGTTGGAGTCCTTGACGCGGCTGTGTCTGGCCGATCAACGCCTCCCGGCGCCACAGTTGCAGGTGTGGATCACCGACCCCGTGGACGGCTGGTTCTGCCGCGTCGATCTGCTCTGGCGTGAGCAGCGCGTCGTCGTCGAGGCGGACGGGTTGTCGAAGTACACCGACGTGCGCACGCTGCGGGCGGAGAAGCTGCGCCAGGAACGGCTCGAGCGGCTCGGATATCGCGTGGTGCGGGTCACGTGGGACGACGTCACTCGCGATCCGGTGGGCACCGGCGACCGGGTGCGCGCTGCCCTCGCCGCCCGCGTTACGCCTCGGCGGACCGCGTGAGGCCCCCTCCGACGGTCAGAGCAGGCGTAACAGCGCGACCGAACAGGCGCAACACGCGCGCGACCGAACAGGCGTAACGCGCGACCGAAACGGCGGTCAGCCAGCGCGGGGCGTCAGCTGGCTCGCGGCGGACGGGTCAGCTGGCCGGGTGCGTCATGGACAGGACGTCGAGCACCTCGTCCAGCTTCTGTTCACTGATCTTGCCGGGGACGTGTCCGCGCTCGAGCACGACCTCGCGGATGGTCTTGCGCTCGGCGAGGGCCTGCTTCGCGATCTTGGCGGCCTCGTCGTAGCCGACGTAGTGATTCAGCGGTGTGACGATCGAGGGCGACGACTCCGCGAACTCCCGGCAGCGCTCGACGTTTGCCTCGATGCCCTCGATGCATCGCTCGGCGAACACCCGTGCGACATTCGCGACAAGGCGGATCGACTCCAGCAGGTTACGGGCGATCACCGGAAGCATCACGTTCAGCTCGAAGTTGCCGCCCGCGCCCCCCCACGCCACGGCAGCGTCGTTGCCGATCACCTGCGCCACGACCTGGCAAAGCGCCTCGCACAGCACGGGGTTCACCTTGCCGGGCATGATCGACGAACCCGGCTGCAGATCGGGCAGGAACACCTCGCTCAGACCGGTACGCGGACCCGAACCCATCCAGCGGATATCGTTGCTGATCTTGTTCAGCCCGACCGCGATCGTGCGCAGCACCCCGGACAGTTCCACCAGCCCGTCGCGAGCACCCTGGGCCTCGAAGTGGTTACGTGCCTCGGTCAGGGGCAGCCCGGTCTCCGACGCGATCAACGCGATGACATCGGCGGCAAATCCCGCCGGCGCGTTGATGCCGGTGCCCACGGCCGTGCCGCCCAGCGGCAGTTCGGCCACGCGCGGCAGGGCGGCCTGCAACCGCTCGATCCCGTAGCGCACCTGCGCGGCATAGCCGCCGAACTCCTGCCCGAGCGTCACCGGCGTCGCGTCCATCAGGTGGGTACGTCCGGACTTCACCACCGTCGCGAACTGCTCCGCCTTGGCCTGCAGCGCGCCGGCAAGCTGCTCCAGCGCGGGCTCCAGATCGCGGACGACCGCCCTGGTCGCGGCCACGTGGATCGCGGACGGGAACTGGTCGTTGCTCGACAGCGGGTCGTTGATGTCGTCGTTCGGATGGACCGTCGTCGAGAGGCGCTCGGCCGCGAGGGAGGCCAGCACCTCGTTGGCATTCATGTTCGACGACGTGCCCGAGCCGGTCTGGAACACGTCGATCGGGAACTCGGCGTCCCAGTCGCCGTGGGCAACTTCGGCGGCCGCGGCGGCGATCGCGTCTGCCCTGTCCTGCGCGAGCAGGCCACGCCGGGCTCGCACCCGCGCACCGGCGCCCTTGATCAGTGCGAGGGCGGCGATCAGCTCCCGCTCGATCGGCTGTCCCGAGATCGGGAAGTTCTCGACGGCGCGCTGCGTCTGCGCCCGCCATTTCGCCGCAGCGGGAACCCGGATATCGCCCATCGAATCCTGCTCGACGCGGTAGTCCTGCTCAGCACCCACGGCTGCCTCCCGGGCTCGGCGAATCGGCTCGTCGCAAAACCCTAGTCACCGTTCGCTGCGAGGCACGCACCGTCCCGGACGGTCGGAGCCCTACTGCTGCGGATAGCCCTGTTGCTGCTGCCCGTAACCCTGCTGCGGGTAACCCTGCGGCGCCTGCTGCTGCTGTGGGTAGGACTGCACCGCATCGGGCGTGGTCGGCGAACCGCCGGGCTGGCCGTAACCGAGCGCGGTCGCGGTCTGCTTGGCGCCCTCGTCGACCGGGATCGCCACGACCGCGGTGCCATAGGCGCACAGCTCGGTCCAGACGTCGCCCATCTCCGAGGTGTCGAAGCGCATGCCGACGACCGCGTTGCCGCCCTTCGCGCGGGCCGCTTCGAGCATGCGGCCCATGACCTCGTTACGGCTCTCGATCAGGTTCTTCGTCATGCCCTGCAACTCACCGCCGAACATTGACTTGAGTCCCGCGCCCATCTGAGAGAACGCGTTGCGCGAACGGACGGTGAGTCCGAAGACCTCGCCGCAGACGCGCTGGATCTCCCAGCCGGGCAGGTCGAACGTGGTGACAACCAGCATCGTCGTATCCCTTCTCAGTTCCGGTCGAAGTCCACCGCGGAGTATGCCCGCAGCTTGCCGAGCTGATGCAGCGAGTCGACGAGCCGGATCGTGCCGGATTTCGACCTCATCACGATCGACTCAGTCTGCAGCGAATCGGCGTAGTAGCGCACCCCGCGGAGCAGGTCGCCGTCGGTGATCCCGGTGGCGCAGAAGAAGATGTCCTCGCCGCGGACGAGGTCCTCGGTCGTGAGGACCCGGTCGAGGTCGTGGCCGGCGTCGATCGCCTTCTGCCGCTCGGCATCGTCGCGCGGCCAGAGCCTGGCCTGCATCGCGCCGCCCATGCATCGCAGCGCGGCTGCGGCGATGATGCCCTCGGGCGTACCGCCGATGCCGAGCAGCAGGTCGACGCCGGTACCCGGGCGGGCGGCCGAGATCGCGCCGGCCACGTCGCCGTCGCTGATGAACCGGATGCGGGCGCCCGCTTCGCGGATCTCGCGGACGAGCTCCTGGTGGCGCGGACGGTCCAGGACGCAGACCGTGACGTCCTCGGGGTGGCCGTGCTTGGCCTTCGCGACGCGGTGGACGTTCTCGGCGACCGGCGCGCTGATGTCGATGACGTCGGCGGCCTCGGTGCCTGCCGCGATCTTGTCCATGTAGAACACCGCGGACGGGTCGAACATGCTGCCACGCTCGGACACCGCGATG
Source organism: Jatrophihabitantaceae bacterium (assembly GCA_051000395.1). GTDB lineage: Bacteria > Actinomycetota > Actinomycetes > Mycobacteriales > Jatrophihabitantaceae > JBPCOI01. Next base: position 11,833 of record JBPCOI010000010.1, on the reverse strand, counting down.
ACGGCGATCGAGTTCGGCATCCCCTTGGCCATCAGGGTGGTGCCATCGATCGGGTCGACCGCGACGTCGCACAGCGCGCCGGTGCCGTCGCCGACTTGCTCGCCGTTGTAGAGCATCGGCGCTTCGTCCTTCTCGCCCTCGCCGATGACGACGACGCCGCGCATCGAGACGGTGCCGATCAGCGCGCGCATCGCGTCGACCGCGGCACCGTCGCCGCCGTTCTTGTCACCGCGGCCGACCCAGCGCCCGGCGGCCATCGCGGCCGCTTCGGTCACGCGCACCAGCTCCAGGGCAAGGTTGCGGTCGGGCGCCTGACGGGCGACGGCCAGCGCCGGCGGGAGCTCGTGGGAGACGGGGGTGACGGGGGTGACGGGGGTGACGGGGGGTCCGTCGGTCATCACGGCCTTCCTCTCGGCACGGGGATCCCATCCTTGCAGACCTGCCCGGCGAGGTGCCCCGTCAGGATTCGCGGGCGGCGATGGCGGTGTCCAGGCGCGCGGCGGCACCGTCGAGCCACTGCTGGCACAGATCGGCGAGCTGCTCGCCACGTTCCCAGAGCGCGAGCGATTCCTCCAGCGGCTGCGCGCCGGACTCCAGCTTCGCGAGCACGTCACGAAGCTCGGCGCGGGCCGCTTCGTAGGACAGCTGCTCCTCCATCGCGACGATCCTACTGGGCCAGCGCGTCGAACTCGCCGCGCGCGACCCGGATCCGCAACCGTCCGCGCGCATCCGCGGGCTCGCGGACCACGACCCCGCCCGCCGTGCGGACCACCGCGTAGCCCCGGTCGAGGGTTGCCTGCGGCGAGAGAGTGCGTACCCGGGCGCGGACGTGTTCGAGATCGGCGCGCGCCGCGTCGAGCAGGTTGGCGCTGCGGCGACGGCCCCGGTCGCGCAGCCCGGCCGCCTGCGCGGATTCCTCGGCGAGACGGGTCCGCATACTGCGCCGCAACCGATCTGGCAGCCCCGCGATGAGCTCGGCCTCGCGCTCGAGGCGCCGGTGCACGCAGGATCGGGCGCGGCCGCGCAGCTCGCCGAGGCTGCGCAGTTCCTCGGCGAGATCCGGCACGACCCGCTTGGCCGCATCGGTGGGGGTGGACGCGGCGAGATCGGCGACGTGGTCGAGCAGCGGGGCGTCCGTCTCGTGCCCGATGGCGCTCACGACCGGGGTGCGTGCGGCGAAGACGGCACGGATCAGGGTCTCGTTACTGAACGGCAGCAGATCCTCGACGCTGCCACCACCGCGCGCGATCACGATGACCTCCACGCTCGGGTCGGCGTCAAGTCGTTGCAGCGCCGCGACGATCTCGGTCACCGCGGACGCGCCCTGTGTCGCGACGTTCTCGATGCGGAACGCGGCACCGGGCAGCCGCCGCCGGGCGTTGTCCACGATGTCGCGCTCGGCCGCGCTGGCCCGTCCGGTGATCAACCCGATGCGCCGCGGCAGGAACGGCAGTGCCCGTTTGCGCTCCGCCGCGAACAGCCCCTCGGCGCCGAGCAGCCGCTTGAGGGCTTCCAACCGCGCGAGCAGCTCGCCCAGTCCGACCTGCCGGATCTCGGTGGCCCGCAGGCTCAGTGTGCCGCGTTCGACGTAGAAGTCCGGACGGCCCCGCAGCACGACCCGGGTGCCCTCGCCGATGCCGTCCGCGAGCACCCCGCGCGAGCAGGTGACCGGCAGCGAGATGTTCGCGTCCGGGTCACGCAGCGTCAGGAACTGGGTCGCCATCCCGGGACGCCGGCTGAGCTGCGCGATCTGGCCGTCCACCCACACCTCGCCGAGGCGCCCGATCCACTCGCTGATCTTCAAGGCGACGACGCGCACCGGCCACGGCGACTGCGGCGAGCTGCGTGCTGGGGCCACTGCCTACTCGTCGCCGACCGCGTCGAACCTCGACGGGACGCCCGTACGCGGGCGCCGGACGGTCTTGCGCGGCACGTCGTGCTCGCCCTCGAGATCGGAAACCGTACCGGCAGGCGACCCCAGCGGCCCGTTCACCGGAGCGTCGAACGTGGCCCAGGGGGGTGCCTCGTCGGTGGGCTCGCGCCGGTTCAGCAGCTCGTCACCGCGCGCCGCGAGCATCGCGTAGCGCTGCTGCATGCGCAGGGAGAGCTGCAGCGCCGTGCTGACGGCCAGCATCGGCAGCTCGACAGCCTTGTCGGGCAGGTGACGGGCGTCGTCGGCGACCTGGGCGGCGAGGCCGAGGGCGGCGCGGAACGGCGTGGGCAGCGAGGGCATGAGTCAAGCGTGCCTCATCCCCGCGATCCGTACCATAAGAGGTATGACCTCGGCCGAGCAGAACAGCGTGCCGTCCCGTGGCCGCGTCCTGCTCGCCAAGCCCCGCGGCTATTGCGCCGGCGTCGATCGCGCGGTGCAGACAGTCGAGCAGGCCCTCGAGCACTACGGCCCTCCGGTGTACGTGCGCAAGCAGATCGTGCACAACCTGCACGTGGTGCGCGCCCTCGAACAGCGCGGTGCGGTGTTCGTCGAGGAGACCGAGGAAGTGCCCGAAGGCGCGCGCGTCGTCTTCTCCGCGCACGGCGTCGCGCCCTCGGTACACGCCGAGGCGGCAGAGCGTGGGCTGCGGACGATCGACGCGACCTGCCTGCTGGTCACCAAGGTGCATCACGAGGTGCGCCGGTTCGCCAACGACGAATACGACATCCTGCTGATCGGCCACGAAGGCCATGAGGAGGTCATCGGCACGAGCGGCGAGGCCCCCAAGCACATCACGCTCGTCGACGGTCCGGGCGCCGTCGCCGGCATCGAGGTGCGCGACCCCGCGAAGGTCGTCTGGCTCTCGCAGACCACGCTGTCCGTCGACGAGACGATGCAGACGGTCGACGCGTTGCGCGAGCGGTTCCCGGACCTGCAGGCGCCGCCGTCGGACGACATCTGCTACGCGACGCAGAACCGGCAGGCGGCAGTCAAGCAGATCGCGCCGCAGGTCGAGTTGTTCCTGGTCGTCGGTTCGGCGAACTCGTCGAACTCGGTGCGGATGGTCGAGGTGGCCACCGCCGCCGGCGCCCCGGCCGCGCACCTGGTCGAGAACGCCGGCGCGATCGAGGCCGCCTGGCTGGACGGGGTGACCTCCGTCGGCCTGTCTTCCGGCGCGTCCGTGCCCGAGATCCTCGTGCACGAGGTGACGCAGTGGCTGGCCGAGCGCGGCTACGCCGACCTGCAGGAGATCACGCACACCGAGGAGCGGCTGACGTTCGCGTTGCCGCAGGAACTGCGCCGTGACCTGCGTGCGCGCGCGGCTCCCCACCCAGCGGGCACCGGGGAAGCGCCGGTTTCGCCGGCAGGCTGAACCACCTCATCGCGGCGCGACGTACCGTGCGGCATGGGCCGGATGTGGCGGTGGGCTGTGGTGGCCGCGGCAAGCGCGCTGGTTCTGCTGCTCCCCACGCTCGTGGGACTGCTGCCTGCGGGCCACAGCTCGATCGGCGCGGGAGCGCTGCTGCGCCGGATCCAGGGTTCAGGACAGGTGGGCTATTCCGGTTACGCCGAGTCGGTGGGAGCTCTCGCGCTTCCCGTCACGTCGCAGTTCAACTCCGTCGACGACCTGTTCGGGGGGTCCAGCGACCTGCGGGTGTGGTGGCGAGGTCCGGCGGACTGGCGCGTGGACACCGTGACCCTGACCGGCGAGACCGACACCGTCCGCGACCCGCAGGGCGTCTGGACGTGGAACTACGAGGCCGGCAGCGCCACGCGAGACCTGCTCGCGTCCGGCCCGGATGTGCGCCTTCCCCGCTCCGCGGACCTGGTGCCCGCGGTGCTCGCGCGTCGGCTGCTGGCCCAGGCCGCCCCCGCGGACGTCACCCGATTGCCGGATGCCCGCGTAGCCGGCCAGGCGGCTGCCGGACTGCGCCTGCGCTCGACCGACGCGCGCTCGACGATCGGACACGTCGACGTGTGGGCGCTGCCGGCCTCAGGGCTCGCGTTGCAGGTCAGCGTGTACGCCCGCGGCGGCACGAGCCCGGTGCTGACCAGCAGCATGCTCGACCTCTCGATTGTCACGCCGCCGGCTGCGCGCACGGCCTTTCGCCCCCCGTCCGGAGCAAGGCTCAACCTGCAGTACGGCTCGGACGTCGTCTCGGCGCTGGACCACTTCACCGCCACCGCGCCGCCGCGGGAACTCGCCGGCCTGGCCCGTGAGCAGACGGCCGGCCTCGGTGCCGTCGGGGTGTACGGGCGCGGGCTGACGCAACTGGCCGCCGTGCCCCTGCCGCCGCACCTGGCCGGCGAGGTCGCCGCTCAGCTGGGCAGCGTCACGTCGGGCGCCATCCGGCTCGTCGTCGGCCCGCTGAACCTTCTCCTGACCGCGGCGGCGCAGGACGGCTCCCGATGGCTGCTCGCCGGAACCGTCACCGCGGCGACCCTCGCAGTGGCCGGTCGGCACCTGCCCGCCGTGCAGGACTTCCAGTGATCCGCACCGAGGGCCTGACCAAGCGCTTCGGCCGCGTGGTCGCGGTCGACCGCATCGATCTCGACGTGCGTGCCGGTGACGTGTATGGCTTCCTCGGCGCCAACGGATCGGGCAAGACCACCTCGGTACGGATGATCTTGGGCCTTGTCCTGCCGACGTCCGGCAGCATCGAGGTGTTCGGCGAGGCAATGCCCAGAGCGGCGCGTCGGGTGCTGCCCAAGGTGGGCACCCTCGTCGAAGGGCCGGCTGCCTACGGCCACCTGACGGCGCGCGCCAACCTTGAGTTGTTCGACGCCAGCGGCGGCTCGCGTGGGCGCCCGACGCGCCGCCGGCGCATCGAGGACGCGCTCGAGCAGGTGGGCCTGTCGGGTACCGGACGCAAGAAGGTGAAGGCGTTCTCCCTCGGCATGCGCCAGCGGCTGGGACTGGCCGCCGCTCTGCTGCAGCAACCGGAGCTGCTCGTACTCGACGAGCCGACGAACGGCCTGGACCCGCAGGGTATCCGGGAGATCCGCGAGCTGCTGCTGCGCCTGAACGCAGCGGGCAGCACGATCTTCTTGTCCAGTCACCTGCTTGCCGAGATCGAGCAGATGTGCACCAGGGTGGGGGTGCTGGATCGGGGCCGGCTTGTGATCCAGGACGAGCTCGCGACGTTGCGCGCGCCGACGGGACGCACGGTGGTGCGCACGCCGCAGCCGGCCGCGGCGCTGGCCGCGCTGAACGGGCGGGTGGAAGGACGCGACGGGGAGCGCCTGATCGTCCGCGGCGGGGAGCCGGCCGGGATCAACGCGCTGCTCGTCGGCTGCGGCGTGCCCGTGGCCGAGCTCGTTGCCGAGCGCAGGACACTGGAAGAAGTGATCCTCGAGCGAACTACGTCGGGCTCGGACCGGGTGGTGCAGCTGTGATCGGCGTCGAGCTGCGCAAGCTGGCGCGCCGGCCCCGTATCTGGGCGACGCTGCTGCTGCTCGACCTGCTGCCGACCGTGGTCGCGGTGCTCCTGGCCGTCACCCACCTCGGACCGCGTCCCGGGCAGGGTCCGGCGTTCCTGTCTGCCGTCCTGTCCAACGGATCGCTGTTCGCCGTCGCCGCGCTGGCCATCGTGCTGCCGCTGTTCCTGCCGGTCGCGGTGGCCGTCGTCGCCGGCGACTCGATCGCCGGGGAAGCCCAGGGCGGCACGCTGCGCTACGTGCTGACCCGGCCGGTGGCGCGCTCGCGGCTGCTGGTCGCCAAGCTCGTCACCGTCTTCGCCTTCGTCCTCGCGGCAGTCGTCATCGTGGCCGGCACCGGTTACCTGGTCGGCACGTTGCTGCTCGGCCACGAGCCGGTGAGCGCTGCGAGCTCGGTGGCCAGCGTGTCCGGGTCGACGCTGACGTCCGGGCAGGTCGGACTGCGGACGGTGCTGGCCATCGCGTACGTGGCGCTGTCCATGCTCGGCGTGGCCGCGATGGCGCTGCTGCTATCGACGTTCACCGACTCGCCGCTGTCGGCGAGCCTGGGCGCGCTGGCCTTCCTGATCGGCTCGTCACTGCTGTTGACGCTGGACGCGGCGCGGTCGATCTCGCCCTACCTCCCGACGCGCTACTGGCTGTCGTTCATCGATCTGTTCCGCGACCCCATCCTGTGGCGTAACGTCGAGCGCGGAATGCTGCTGCAGCTCGTCTACGTGGCGGTACTGCTCGGTGCCGCTTGGGCGAACTTCAGCACGAAGGACATCACGAGCTAGGACAGCTAACCCGCGGGGCCGCCACCGGCGGTCCGGGCGCGAGTTCGGCGAGGACGATCGCGCCGACCACCGGGTCGCTCGGCAGACCGCTGTGCCGGACCGGGTCGCCCGCGCAGACGCTCTGCACGGTGAAATCGAGCGCGCCCGGGATTGATGCCGAATTGGGCGGCAGCACGACGTCGTCGTGCGTGGTCCAGATCGAGACGAACGACGGCCCTGCCGGCGGCTGGTCACCGGCGTTCAGCTCGTCGAGCAGGGAGCTGTTCGGTTCCAGCTGCTGGCAGGCGATGGGACAGGCGCCGGGCAGCAGCGAACCGGCCAGCCCGGCCAGTTCGGTGCCGTGGTGAGGCGAGCCGAGGGTGACGACGCGGCGGGCCGCTCGTGCGCCACCGTGCTCGCGCACCCAGAGCCTGGCCACCACGCCGCCCGCGGAGTAGCCGACCACGTCGACGGAGCGCGCGTGCGTCCGCGCGAGTTCCGTGGCGACGGCGGCGCCGAGTGCGGCCGCCTGCGCGTTCAGGTCGCCACGACCGTCGCCGGGCAGCGTGAGGACTGCCACGTCCTTGCCGTGCGCGCGCAGCAGGTTCGCCAGGACGTCCAGGCCGGCCGTCGAGCCGCCGTAGCCGGGTACGAGCAGGACCGGCCCGGGGACGTCTTGCGCCACCGGCGCTGCCGGCTGAGCGCGGTGCATTGATGCGAGGAGGACCGCGACGGCAGCGAGGACGGCCAGCGCCACGATCGTCGCAACGCCCAGCACCAGCCGCCGGCGCGGTGGGGCCATCCCGGTGAGCATCTGTCCATGGTGCCCGCGGCGCGGCTGTGCACGGAACGACTGCTCAGCGGCGGACGATCAGCGGCGGACGATCAGCGGCGGACGATCAGCCGGATGCCGGCGATGATCAGGACTGCGGCGGTCGCCGCGGCTATCGCCGGGAAACCGTAGACGAGCCAGTTCGCCGCCGCGTCGAACAACGCGCGCCGATCGTGCAGACCGCCCGAGCGCACGTAGAGCATCGCGCCGGACGCGACCGCGTAGACGATCGGCGGTGCGACGACGACCGGAAACATCGCCGAACGCCGGACCACCAGGATCGCGACGACGGACGCGATGACCACCCCGACGTTGAAACCGCCCCGGATCTGCGACCCGCTGATCACGTCGATGACGCCGCCGATACCGGCGATGACGAGCAGCAGGAGCAGCGCCGCCCAGCCGGGCAGGCCTCGGTCGGGCACCACCTGTTGCTGCGCAGGCCTGCCATACCGCTGCTGGCTGGCGAGACGGTTGGCTGCGCGTCGGTCGCGGGGACGCTGCCCGGCGACCCGGGGCACGGCCCGCTGGTCGACATCGGGCGCCTGTCGCCCGGTTGCCGGCTGCGCGGCGGCGGTCCGCACTGAGGTGGCCGGCCCCCATCCGTCGTCGGTGCCGAGGCGTGCCGCAACGCCGCGTCCCCCCCGCGGAGCCTGCGCGTTCACCAAGACCGCACTCCCTCGTCGTCGCTGACTGGGCCGCCGCTCGTCGATCCGGGACGGTGTCCGTTATCGAAACGGTACCGCCGAGCGTGGCGGAGTCGGCTGTGACGCGCGCCGAAGCGGTCAGCGGACGCTAAGGATCAGGACCGCTGTGGGAGCCCGGCGCTGCCGCGCGCCGCAGGGTCACCACCCGTTGCTCGCACAATTCCGCTGCCGTGGCCGGACGCGGCACCGCGTCGGTGAGCGGCCGCAACGGCGGCAGGGCAGCGTCCGGGGCGACCACGCCGAGGTCGGTGAACTGCCGGGCCGTGGCGAGGACTCGACTCTCCATCGACGCCAGCGCCTCGTTGTAGGCGCCCACGGCGCTGCCCAGGCTGCGCCCGAGCTTGTCGAAATGCCGGCCCATCGTCGCGAGGCGCTTGTAGAGTTCCCTGCCCAGTTCGTGCACGGCGTTCGCATTCTCAGCTAGGGCTTCCTGCCGCCAGGTGTAGGCGACGGTACGCAGCAGCGCGATCAACGTGGAGGGCGTCGCGAGCACCACGTTGCCCGCGAACGCGTGTTCGAGCAGCGTCGGGTCGGCCCGCAGCGCGGCGTCGAGGAAGGCGTCGGCCGGCACGAAGCAGACCACGAACTCCGGCGTCGGGCTGAACCGTTCCCAGTAGGCTTTGGCGGCAAGCGAGTCGATATGCGTGCGCAGCTGCCGGGCATGAGCCCGCAGGCGCTCGGTCTGGGCGGCCTCGTCCCGGCATTCCAGCGCCTCGAGATACGCGCTGAAGGCGACCTTCGAGTCGACCACCACGTTCTTGCCGCCAGCCAGGCGGATGACGAGATCCGGCCGTTGCACGGGCCCGTCGCCGCCTGCCTGTACCTGGGTGGTGTAGTCGACGTGCTCGGTCATTCCGGCTGCCTCGACGACCCGTTCGAGTTGCAGCTCACCCCAGCGGCCACGCACCTGCGGGGCGCGCAGCGCGGTGACCAGCTGCGCGGTCTCGGTGCGCAGGGATTCCGAGCTGCGGCTCATCGCGAGCACCTGCTCCCGGAGCGCCGCGTCGGAACCGGCTCGCCCCATCTCCACCTGCGCCAGTTGCGCCTGCACCCGTTCCAGCGATTCGTGCAGCGGCGCGATCAGCGCGTCGATGGACTGCTGGCGCTGGGCGAAGCTGCCGTCGGCGAGGCGGACGACGGCTTCGCTGTTGCGCTGCAACGCGATCGCGGCCTGCGTGCCGAACAGCTCGCGCACCTGGGTGCGGGCGAGCATCCAGCCGACGACGACGCCGACGAGCAGCGTGATGCAGGCGAGAACGGCGGCGGTGGCATCCATGCCGGGATCCTCACATCGGCCTCTGACAGTTTTCCGGACACCTAGACTGACGGCCCGTGAGCCTCACCATCGGCATCGTGGGACTGCCCAACGTCGGCAAGTCCACCCTGTTCAACGCGCTGACCAAGAACGACGCCCTCGCCGCCAACTACCCGTTCGCGACCATCGACCCGAACGTCGGCGTCGTCGGCGTCCCTGACCCCAGGCTGGACGTGCTCGCGACGTTGTTCGGCTCGGCGAAGATCGTTCCTGCGACCGTCTCGTTCGTCGATATCGCCGGGATCGTGAGGGGTGCGAGCGAGGGTGCCGGCCTCGGCAACAAGTTCCTCGCCAACATTCGCGAGGCCGATGCCATCTGCCAGGTGATCCGCGCCTTCAGCGATCCGGACGTCGTCCACGTGGACGGCAAGGTCAGCCCTCAGGACGACATCGAGACGATCAACACCGAGCTCATCCTGGCGGATCTGCAGACCATCGAGAAGGCGCTGCCGAGGCTGCAGAAGGAGGCCCGTCTCGACAAGGGAAAGCTCGCAACCGTGGCGGCGGTCGAGGACGCCCGGCAGGTCCTGAATTCCGGACGTACCCTCTTCGGCGCCGACCTCGACGGCGAGGCATTGCGCGAGCTGCACCTCATGACGGCCAAGCCGTTCCTGTACGTCTTCAACGTCGATCCAGACGAGATTGCCAATGAAGCGTTCACCGCTGAGCTGGCCGCGCTCGTCGCGCCGGCCGAGGCGATCTTCCTCGACGCGAAGACCGAGTCGGAGCTGATCGAGCTTGATCCCGACGAGGCGCTCGAGCTGCTGCAGTCGATGGGACAGGCGGAGTCCGGGATCGACGTGCTCGCGCGCGTCGGGTTCCAGACCCTCGGCTTGCAGACCTATCTCACGGCCGGGCCGAAGGAGTCCCGCGCCTGGACGATCCCGCGCGCCGCCACCGCGCCGCAGGCCGCCGGGGTCATCCACACCGACTTCGAGCGCGGCTTCATCAAGGCCGAGGTGGTGTCCTTCGACGATCTGTCGGCTGCCGGCTCGATGGCCGAGGCCAAGGCGCGGGGCAAGGTCCGAGTAGAGGGCAAGGACTACCTCATGCGCGACGGCGACGTCGTCGAGTTCCGCTTCAACGTGTGAATGAGCTCGAGAACCCAACAGAAGCGGCGCTACTGACTGATCCGCGGGTCGGTAGGGCCCGGTCGGACGGTCGGTGGCCGCCGAGGCTGAGCATGGCCAGCGCGATGCGGCGGGTGCTCAGGGGCCGGGGTCAGCCTTCGGTCAACGATGCGTCAGGCGGGTGATCGTGCCTGCGGAATGCGGCGCCGAGCACCAAGCCGTACGATGTAGTTAGATGTACTACTTTGAGGGAGGTGGTAGTGGCTACCGTTACCGCAGCCGAGTTCAACCAGCGCCCTAGCCAGGTCAAGCGTGCGGCCGAGCAAGAACCGGTGGTGATCACCGAGCGTAGCCGGCCGTCGTTCGTGTTGCTGACCTACGCCGAGTATCAGCGGCTGCTTCGCACGCCCAGCGACCTGGCCGAGTGGCTGGAGATGGACGAGGAGATCGAGTTCGAGATCGACCCGGTCGGCCTGGACATCCGACCCGCGACCGTGTGATGTACCTGCTCGACACCAACGTCGTCAGTGAACTTCGAAAGCGGCGCGGCGACTCCGGAGTCAAACAGTGGGTAGCCAAGCAGAGCGTGGTTGACCTTGCCATCAGTGTCGTGACCGTCATCGAGATCGAGACCGGGATTCTGCGCAAAGGGCGGACCGAACCCGACCAGGCCCGGATCCTGACGCGGTGGTTCGAGCAGAATGTGCTCACCGGTTTCGCCGACCGCATCCTTCCCCTCGAGCTCGCCGCCGCCCGCCGCGTCGCATCACTGCACGTACCAGACCAAGCGCCCCGGCACGACGCGCTGATCGCGGGCACCGCCCTCGCCCGTGGCCTGACCGTCGTCACCCGCAACGCGCGCGACTTCGAACGCGCCGGCGTCGAGTACCTCAACCCCTGGTCAGATAACTGACTTCCAGCAGCGGGGCGTCTGACCGTTCCGCCGGACCACCACCCGCGCTGACGCCCCGGTGGGTGCGCCGGCGCCGCGACGACCGAGGGCTGCTCGGCCGACGCCCCATACGTGGCCGCCCGTCAGCCCAGACATGGTCGCGTAGGATTCGATCTTTGCCGATCAACTTTGGGAGGACATTGTGATGGACAGAGCCGGAACTCGCGCTGGCGTATTCGTCATCGCCGTCGCGACAGGAGGGATCGGCCTGTCGGCCTGCAGCAGCAGCGGACATCCCGGCGCCTCGACGTCGCCCACGCACGCCTCAACGCCCGCAACGACGTCGGCAGCGACGAGCAGCGCCCAGTACACCACCCCGGCGCCGAGCGGTACGAGTGCCGCGGCGAGTGCTGCGTTCTGCGCGCAACTCGGCGCATACGGCCGTCAGGTGAAGGGCGTCTTCTCCGGCGGCGGGAAGCTCGCGACCGTCAAGGCCGAACTCCCGCCCGTTGTCAGCAGCGGGCAGGCGCTGGCGGCCAAGGCACCCAGCACGATCCGCGGGAGCCTCACGTCCCTGGTGTCGGACGTGGGGCAGTTCAACACCTACGTCCAGACGAAGGCCACCCAGGCGTCGTTGGACTCCAGCAAGGTGCCCACCGAGATCGCGAAGCCGCTGGCCGACCTGCAGGTGAGCGGCGCGGCGGTCAAGCTCTGGGATCAGGCCAACTGCCACGGAACCTTCGGCAGCTGAGCGAGCGCCGGCGCGTCCGCCTGCAGTGTGGCAGCGCAGACCTAGCCGACCTAGCCGACCTAGCCGGCCCAGCCGGCCCAGCCGGCCCAGCCGGCCCAGCCGGCCCAGCCGGAGGTCTAGCCGACTCCGTCTAGGACACC
>JBPCOI010000090.1:0-87441 GCA_051000395.1 Jatrophihabitantaceae bacterium | reverse complement strand
CCCCTCGCGCGGCGCGACGACGGCCAGCACCGCGCCACGCAGTTGGACGGCGACGCGGTCGGCGATGTCCGAGCCGGGCTGGCACGGCGTCACCGTCACCGCTGCCTGGCGGAGGTCGTCCAGCGCGTTGATGGTGAGCGAGCCGCGGCCGATGCGCGCGTGCAGGCTGATCGGTGCGGTGAGGTCGAAGGTCTTTGTCGTCATGGCAGTCCTATCCGTTGATCCAGCCGGTTACCCGCTGGGAGTTGTTGCCGCGCCGGCCGTGTCCGCCGCGGGTGCTTCGCGAGAGTGCGCCGGCCGCTGCCCGGAGCAACCAGGCGTTCACCGAGACGCCATCGCGGGCGGCCGCTTGCTCGACATCGGCCTTGAGGGCCTCGGGAAGCCGTAGCGAGATCCGGGCGCTGGGCTCACCGTCGTCGCTGCGAGGGGCGTCGTCCGGCTCGGTGTCGGCGGTACGGACCTCGACCTGGACGTCGTCGTCGGCCAGCCGCACGGACACGCTGGGCGCGCCCGGGGCGTCGAGCAGCGCCGCCGTGATCTGCTGGGCCGCTTCGCCCAGCGCAGCCATGATCGTGAGCCGGACCGCGGGCGCGGTGGCGGCAATCAACGTTGCCGCGATGTTCTGGGTGTGCTCGTCGCCGAGCGCGGCCGTCGCGGTGAGCTGGTGCCGAACCTGGTCGACGTAGGGATCGAGTTGCATGACGCCAGAATGACATCATAATGACGTCATGTCAATGTCAGCGGCATCCGGCGCGCCGCGCGCGCATCGGTAGGCTGGCGGCTCCCCGAGCAACAAGGAGCCAGGCCGTGCCGCAGCTCGTCCCGATGCGGGTGCACGCGATCGCGTGGACGCACTTCGCGCCCCCGGCCGGCATCGCCTGGCAGACCGACGCGGAGGGTGGCGAGGCGCTGGCCGAGTTCGCCGGGCGGGCCTGCTACGAGTCGTGGTCGAAGCCGAATCCGGCCACGGCGACGAATGCCGGCTACCTGCACCACCTGCTCGACGTCGGCCACCTGTCCGTGCTCGAGCACGGCAGCGTGACGTTCTACGTGACGGGGATTTCCCGCTCGCTGACCCACGAGCTCATCCGGCACCGGCACTTCAGCTACTCGCAGCTCTCGCAGCGCTACGTGCCCGAGCGCGAAGCGGCGATGGTGGAACCGGACGTCATCGCGGCCGACCCGCAACTGCATGCGCGCTTCCTCGCGGCGAGCGAGGCGGCGCTGGCCGCGTACAACGCCTTGCTGGACGGCCTGGAACGCTCCTTCGCCGGCACCGCCGAGGGCACGCTGCGGCGCAAGCAGGCTCGGCAGGCCGCCAGGTCGGTGCTGCCGAACGCGACCGAGACCCGCATCGTGGTCACCGGCAACTTCCGTGCGTGGCGGCACTTCGTGGCGATGCGCGCATCCGAGCACGCCGACGTGGAGATCCGCGCGCTGGCCGTGGCCTGCCTGCGCCAACTGCAGCACGTCGCAGCGAACGCGTTCGCGGATTTCGAGATCATCGCGTTGCCCGACGGCACCGAGGTCGCGTCCAGTCCGCTCGTCAGCGAGGGTTGACGCGGTAGTTTTGGGCCATGGCAGCAGGCGCCGTTCCGCGCCGTCCGTTCGGGCGGTTGCTCACCGCGATGGTGACGCCGTTCGGCGTCAGCGGCGAACTCGATCTCGACAAGGCGGCCGAACTCGCGAGCTACCTCGTCGACGAGCAGGGCAACGACGGCCTGGTGGTCAGCGGCACCACGGGCGAGTCGCCTACCACCTCCGACGCGGAGAAGTCCGAGCTGCTGCGGGCGGTGCTCGACGCGGTGGGCGATCGGGCGCACGTCGTCGCGGGCGTGGGAACGTTCGACACCGTCCACTCGATCCATCTCGCCGAGCAGGCGGCCAAGGCGGGCGCGCACGGCCTGCTCGTCGTGACGCCCTACTACTCGAAGCCGCCGCCGGCCGGGCTGCTCGCCCACTTCCGGGCGGTCGCCGATGCGAGCGAGCTTCCGGTGATGCTCTACGACATCCCGGGCCGCAGTGCGCTGCCCATCCCGAGCGCGGTGCTGATCGCGCTCGCTGCGCACGAGCGTGTCGTCGCCGTCAAGGACGCGAAGGGCGACCTGGTCGCCACGTCGCGAGTGCTCGCCGAGACCGAGCTCGCGTTCTACAGCGGCGACGACGCGATGACGCTGCCGATCCTGTCCGTCGGCGGGGTCGGCGTGGTGGGCACGTCCACGCACTTCTCCGGTGCGCCCACCAGCGCGATGATCGAGGCCTTCGAACGCGGTGAGGTCGCCGAGGCAATCGGCCTGCACCGGCGATTGCTGCCGATCTACACCGGCATCTTCCGCACCCAGGGCACGATCCTGGTCAAGGCGGGCCTGCGCGATCGGGGTCTGGACGTCGGCCCGGTGCGCCTGCCGCTCGTCGACGCGACCGAGCACGAACTGAGCCAGTTGCGCCAGGACCTCGCCGCCGCCGGGTTGTGACCGCACCGGCTCCTGGCTGAACCGGATCTTCATGGTCCTCCCGGATCTTCATGGTCCTGCCGGATCTTCATGGTCCTGCGCCCTCATCGGCGCACACGAGCATGAAGATCGCGGATGAGCATGAAGATCGCGGACGAGCATGAAGATCGCAGACGAGCGGCGGCGGCACGCGTCGCGGCTCCCCGATAACCATCGAGTTCAGCGTTAGGGTTGTCCGATGGCAGGAGCGAGCGGAACCCGCACCCGAACGCCGGCGCGCAAAACGCGCAAGGCGCGAAAGCCCCGCAGCCGGGCCCGCGCTGCTCGCACACCGGGCTATGCCAAACCGCTGATCGGCCTCGGCCGAGCGCTCGGGTCGATCTGGCACGCCCTGGCCGTCGTGGTCGGACGCCTGGCGCGGGCGGTCGGACGAAACGCCGCGACGGCTCGCGATCTGGACGCCGAGCACCGTCGCGACGGCGCCGCCCTCGGGGTGCTGGCCTTCGGCCTGGTCGCCGTCATGGCGGTCTGGTTCGCGGCGGCGGGACCGGTCGGGCGCGTGCTCAGTAGCGCGTGCCGCGTGCTGATCGGCAACGGGACGCTCTTGCTGCCGGTGCTGCTGCTCGCCGACGGTGCACGCATGCTGCGGCAGGCGGCGCAACCGGAGTCCCGCGGGCGCCTGCTGGTGGGCTCGCTCGCTGTGGGCGCGTCGGTGCTCGGGCTGTTCGACCTGTGGGCCGGTTCGCCACGCAGCGCGGCCGGCCGCTCGCACGCGGGCGGCCTGCTCGGCGCTGCTGTCGCGCAACCGCTGGAGCGCGGGCTGTCGCCCGCCATCGCGGTGCCGCTGCTCCTGGTACTCGGGGTGTTCGGCATCCTGGTGGTGACCGCCACGCCGATCAGCGCGCTCGCGGGCTACGTCCGCGAGCTGGCCACCAGGAACGCGGACGCGGCGCAACCGGTTCCCGAACGCCGGCGCCGTGGCCGCCGCGCGCCCGAGGCGTCTGCGGACACCGAGAACTCCGAACGGCCGCTTGCCGGCGACGACGGCGACGACGGCGACGCTGACTACGGCGAAGGGAACCGGACGGTCCAGCTGCCGAGGCCGCGCAAGCCTCGCGCACCGAGGGCGAACGGCGAGGACCTGCCTCCGATCACCCGGCCGGTACAGCTCGAACTGTCCAACGGCGCCGGCATGTACACGCTGCCCTCGCTCAAGGATCTTGCGCAGGGCACGCCGCACCTGGAGCACACCCGTGCCAACGACGAGGTGATCGCTGCGCTGACCCAGGTCTTCGCGGAGTTCGACGTCGACTGCGCCGTCACGGGCTTCAACCGCGGCCCGACCGTCACCCGCTACGAGGTCGAACTCGGGCCCGGGGTGAAGGTGGAGCGCATCACCAACCTGACGCGCAACATCGCCTACGCCGTCAAGAGCGCCGACGTGCGCATCCTGTCCCCGATCCCCGGCAAGAGCGCCGTCGGCGTCGAGATCCCCAACGCCGACCCGGAGATGGTGATGCTCGGCGACGTGCTGCGCTCACCGATCGCGCAGCGCGACCACGCCCCGATGCTGGTGGCGCTCGGCAAGGACGTCGAGGGCGGCTTCGTCGTGGCGAACCTGACGAAGATGCCCCACCTGCTGGTGGCCGGCGCGACGGGCGCGGGCAAGTCGAGCTGCATCAACGCGCTGATCCTCTCCATCCTCACGCGGGCCACCCCGGATCAGGTGCGCATGGTGCTGATCGACCCGAAGCGAGTGGAATTCGCTGCCTACCAAGGGATTCCGCACCTCGTCACGCCGGTGATCACCAACCCGAAGAAGGCCGCGGACGCGCTTCAGTGGGTGGTCCGCGAGATGGACATGCGCTACGAGGACATGGAGTTCTCCGGAGTGCGCCACATCGACGACTTCAACAAGAAGGTCGTCAGCGGCGAGCTCGTCGCACCGCCGGGCTCAGAGCGCGTCTACACCGCCTACCCGTACCTTCTCGTGATCGTGGACGAGCTGGCCGACCTGATGATGGTCGCGCCGCGCGACGTCGAGGACGCCATCGTGCGCATCACCCAGCTCGCGCGCGCTGCCGGCATCCACCTCGTGATAGCGACACAGCGTCCGTCCGTCGACGTCGTCACCGGCCTGATCAAGGCGAACGTCCCGTCGCGTCTGGGATTCAAGCCGTCCTCGGTGACCGACTCGCGGGTCATCCTCGACCAGCCGGGTGCGGAGAAGCTGCTCGGCAAGGGCGACGGGCTGTTCCTGCCGATGGGTGCGTCCAAGCCGGCCCGCATGCAGGGCGCCTTCGTCACCGATGCGGAGATCCATGCGATCGTCGGGCACTGCCGGTCCCAGCTGCAGCCGAGTTACCGCGAGGACGTCACCGCGCCACAGGCCGCCAAGAAGGACATCGACGCGGATATCGGCGATGACCTCGACTTGTTCCTCTCGGCCGTGGAACTCGTCGTGTCGACGCAGTTCGGCTCGACCTCGATGCTGCAGCGCAAGCTGCGGGTCGGCTTCGCGAAGGCCGGACGGTTGATGGACCTGATGGAGTCGCGCTCGATCGTCGGGCCGTCCGAGGGTTCCAAGGCACGCGAGGTGCTGGTCATGCCGGATGAGCTGGCGGGGCTGCTCTACGCTCTGCGCAACGGCGGCAGTGCCGAAGACCTGCTCACGCCCGCCGAGGACGAGCAGCCCTCCGCCGACGCGGTCTGAGTCCGGACAGCACGAAGCGCCCGGTGCCGTGGCGGTCGGGCGCTTCGAACCAGCTCAGCGGCCGCGCGCGAGGTGGCGTGCCAGATAGAACATCCGCCGAAACGAGAAGTGCCGGGTCTCCGGCCGGCGGTGGCGCCCGGCGTAGTCCCCGGCGACGGTTCCCGACGAGGCCGGCGGCGCCCAGGAGAGCACGTCGATGCGGTCTGCAGTCGTCACGGTGATCACCTCCGTGCCGAACGCTATCCCGTGATTCGCCTGTGACAGGTGAGGCGCGCGGGGCGATCGTCAGAGGCTCAGCAGCATCCGGGTGTTGCCCAGCGTGTTCGGCTTGACGTACTCCAGGCCGAGGAACTCCGCGATGCCCGGGTCGTAGGAGCGCCGCAGCGCCTCGTAGGTGTCCGGGTCCACGGGCGCGCCGTCGATCTCGGCGAAGCCGGCGCGGGCGAAGAAGTCGGTATGGAAGGTGAGGGCGAACAGCCTGGACAGCCCGAGCTCGCGGGCGGTGGTGATGAGCACGTCGAGCAGCTGCGAGCCGATGCACGCCTTGCGGTGCTCCGGATGCACGGCCAGGGTGCGGATCTCGCCCAGGTCGGCCCACAGCACGTGTAGCGCGCCGCAGCCGACGACAGACCCGCCGCGCTCGGCGACCAGGAAGTCCTGCACGTCCTCGTAGAGCGTCACGAGCTCCTTGGCCAGCAGCTTGCGGCCGGAACCGGCGTAGATGTCGACGATCGCCTTGATCGCCGGCACGTCGGCCGTGCGGGCACGACGGACGACGACAGGCACGCCGAAACGCTATCCCGTCGCGTCGATGCCCGATCGCCACCCGTCGCGCCGGGGCGGCAGGAGCTGCAGCGGGAGTTCACGGGTGGGGGTCGCAGGCGCCCGCGCGGGTAGCCTGCTGATGTGTCACCGCCGTCCCGGTCCGTCTCGATCGTGACGCTGGGTTGTGCCCGCAACGAGGTCGATTCCGAGGAGCTGGCCGGCCGCCTGGGCGCGGGCGGGTGGACGCTGAGCGACGGCGCGGACGCCGAGGTCGTGCTTGTCAACACCTGCGGCTTCGTCGATTCGGCGAAGAAGGACTCGATCGACACCGTCCTCGCCGCGGCCGACACGGGCAGGAAGGTCGTCGCGGTCGGCTGCCTCGCCGAGCGGTACGGCGAGCAACTGGCCGACACGCTCTCCGAGGCCGACGCGGTGCTCGGCTTCGACTCCTACGCCGACATCGCCGCACGCCTCGATGACGTCGCGGCCGGCCGCAGCGTCGCACCGCACCGCCCGCGCGACCGCCGGACGCTGCTGCCGGTGGCCCCGTCCCGCAGGCGGGCCGCGGCCGTGGACATCGCGCTGCCAGGCCACGCCTGGCTGCCCGAGACACGGACCCGGCTGGACGGAGCTCCGTTCGCCTACCTGAAACTCGCCTCCGGCTGCGACCGGCGCTGCACGTTCTGCGCGATCCCGTCCTTCCGTGGCTCGTTCGTGTCCCGCCCGCCGGCCGAGGTGCTGGCCGAGGCGCGCTGGCTGGCCGCGACCGGCGCCCGCGAAGTGGTGCTGGTCAGCGAGAACTCGACGTCCTACGGCAAGGACCTCGGCGATCTGCGCGCACTGGAGAGGCTGCTGCCCGAACTCGCTGCCGTCGAGGGCATCGAACGGATCCGGGTGTCCTACCTGCAACCGGCCGAGCTGCGGCCGGCACTGCTCGAGGCGCTCGCGACCACGCCCGGAGTCGCGCCTTACTTCGACCTGTCCTTCCAGCACGCGAGTCCGAGTGTTCTGAGACGGATGAAGCGTTTCGGCTCGAGCGATGCCTTCCTCGACCTGCTCGCCCGGGTCCGTGCGTTCGTGCCCGACGCCGGCACGCGCAGCAACGTGATCGTCGGCTTTCCCGGCGAGACCGAGGACGACGTCGCCGAGCTGGAGCAGTTCCTCTCCGAGGCCAGGCTCGACGTCGTCGGCGTGTTCGGCTACTCCGACGAGGACGGCACGCAGGCCGCGACGCTCGACGCCAAGCTCGACGCCGACGAGATCGCGGCACGCGTCGAGCAGCTGTCCGCCCTGTGCGGTGAGCTGATCGCACAGCGTGCCGAGGACCGCGTCGGCACTCGCGTCGAGGTCCTGGTCGAGGAGATCGACCACGCTGGGGCCACCGGACGCGCGGCGCACCAGGGCCCGGACGTGGACGGGACGACGCGCCTGCTCGGGCCGGCCCGCCTCGCGCAGTTCGTCCCGGCGCTCGTCGTCGACTCCGAGGGCGTCGACCTCGTCGCCGAGCCCGACGGCACGCCGTGGTGAAGGCCGCCCGCCCGCTCGCCGACGACCCGATCGCCGCGCCGCTGAGCCCGGCCTCGACCTGGAACGTCGCCAACGGGCTCACCGTGTTCCGCCTGGTGCTCGTTCCGATCTTCCTGGTGGTGCTGTTCCACGGCACGGGTGCGCAGCCGGGCTGGCGGGTGGCCGCCTGGGCGATCTTCGCGCTGGCCTGCATCACCGACCGTTTCGACGGCGACATCGCCCGCAAGCGCGGGTTGATCACCGAGTTCGGCAAGCTGGCCGACCCGATCGCCGACAAGGCGCTCGTCGGTGCCGCGCTGATCGGGCTGTCCGTACTGGGCGACCTGCCGTGGTGGGTCACGGTCGTGATCCTGGTGCGCGAGGTGGGCGTCACGCTGCTGCGGTTCTGGGTGATCCGCCACGGCGTGATCGCGGCCAGCCGCGGCGGCAAGCTCAAGACGCTGCTGCAGGCGGTCGCGATCGGGTTGTTCGTGCTGCCGCCGTGGGGGTGGCTGCGCGGCGTCGCGTGGGTGCTGATGATCGTCGCGATCGTCGTCGCGCTCGTCACCGGCGCCGACTACGTGCGGCGCGCGCTGCGGCTGCGCAGGGCCGTACCCGCACGGTGACGCCTGCCCAGGTCGACACCGTCGAGTTGCTCTCGCGGCTGCGGGCGCTGGGCGCGAGCGTCGGGGTCGCCGAGTCGCTGACGGGCGGCCTCGTCACCGCCGCGCTGAGTGAGCCACCCGGGGCCAGCGCGACGCTCCGCGGGGGCTTGGTCGTCTACGCCACCGACCTCAAGGCCTCACTGGCGGGAGTGGACGCGGCGCTTCTCGCCGAGCACGGCGCCGTTGAAGCGGATGTCGCGCTCGCGCTCGCCCGCGGCGCGCGGGACCGGCTGACGGCCCGTTACGGGCTGGGTGTCACCGGGGTGGCCGGGCCGGACGAACAGGACGGCAAGCCGGTCGGCACCGTCTTCGCCGCGATCGCCGGGCCGGCGGGCGAGACCTGCCGCCGGGTGCGCGCCGACGGCGACCGGCCGGCGATCCGGGCAGCCGCCGTGCAGCTGTGCCTGCGGCTGCTCGCCTCGGAATGCGACCGGGCCGAGCAGGCGTTACGTTCGCCGTGAGCGGACGCGCGCGTTCGCTCACGTGCCGACCGGTGCCGACCGGTACCGTGGACGGCCAGAGGCGGTCTGTCTTCGCTCGACTGGGGGTTGTTCGGAACATGCCCGTGCTACGCCAGGTGGTCGGCGACACCCTGCGCGGCCTGCGCCTGCGGCAGCGCCGCACGCTGCGCGAGATCTCGGCGAGCGCGCGGGTGAGCCTGGGCTACCTGTCCGAGGTCGAGCGCGGCCAGAAGGAACCGTCCTCCGAACTGCTCGCGGCAATCTGCGGCGCGCTCGACGTCGAGCTGTCCGAGCTGTTCTGGGAGGTCAGCAACACCCTGCGCCGCGAGGAGAAGCTCGCCGGTCGCGTCGCGGCGATCGCCGGGACGGGCGCCGCGCGCCTCACCCCCGCACCGGCCGGCGATCGCGCCGGTCCCCAGGTGCGGGTGCTGCCGACCGTCGCCGCGTGAGCCAGCAGCGCCGCGAACCGTCACATCCGTAACAGCAGTCACTCTCGTCCCGACCTTGGTGGGACGTACCGCGCGCCGCGCGGCACGTCCCGCGGGTCGTTGTAGCTTGCGGGCATGGCCAGCTCCGACCCCCTCTTCGACACGCTGTTCCGGTCGACCGCGCGGGCTCCGGCCATCGTGTCGGGCGCGCCGGTGCGCGCTGTGGGCACCCGGGTACGCGCGGGCAACACAATGAGCCGCACGAGGAACGCCCTGCTCGGCGGCGCCCGGCGGGCGGCCACCGACAGCGGAACCAAGATCACGATGGCACAGGTCGCCGCGGCTGCCGGCGTCGCGAAGGCGACGCTCTACAACCACTTCCGCACCCGGGACTCGGTGCTGTCGGCGCTGCTCGCGCACGAGGTCACCAGCCTCGTCGACGAGCTCGCCGACGTGCCGCTGCCGCAGGCCCTTGCGGCTGCGGCCGAGGCCGTCGCCAGGCATCCGGTACTGCGGACGCTGGCCCGCATCGAGCCCGCGACCATCGCCGCCCTGGGTTGCGTCGACACCGGGGCCGAGGGCTGGCGCCTCGCGCATGACGCGGTCGCCACGACCCTCGCCCGCCATCGACGCGGTGGCACCGAGACGGTGCTGCGCTGGCTGGCGTCCTACCTGCTCACCCCGGCTGGTCCCGCCGCGGTGGCCGCGGACGTCGCGGTCCTGCTCGCCGGGCTGCCCGGTGCGCAACCGGCAGCGACCGCGACGTCCGCCGAGAGCGCGGCGCGCTCGGCCTGAGCGCGGGGCTGCCGCCGACTGCAGCCGACCCAGCGGCGATACTGCGGGGCATGGGCGCGAGGGGCAGGTCGTGGCGGCAGCTGGCCGCACTGGTGCGACGGCGCGGCTCGTCCAGCGCCGACGCAGCCGAGCCGCCCGTGCGGGCGACGATCCGGACCGCGATCATGCGCACCCGGCAGGAGCAGGCCCGGGTGGCCGCCCGCACCGGCTCCACGGCTGTCCGGCACGGCGAGCTCGAGCGTGCGATCGGCGAGCAGCGGCAGGTGCTCGCCGGCGCGCTGGAACAGGCGTGCCAGGCGGTGGCCGCCGCCGAGCGGGCCGCCGAGCTGGCCCGCGCCGACGGCGGCGCTGCTGCCGCCGAACCCTACGAGCACACCCGGCAGGCTCTGCTGAGCCAGCTGGACGTGGTCACCGCGGCGATCGGCCAGCTGGATCGACTGCGTGCGGACGCGCTGCTGAACCTGCAGCAGGTCAACGAGCTGTTGCAGCACAACAACGCGTCGCTGGACAGCGCCTTGCGCGCCGAGGTCGTGCTGCTCGGCCGCCTGGAACGCCTCGAACGCGAACGGGCGATCGCGGCGGCCATGCTGCGGGCCCGCCGAGGCGCCGGCGAAGCGCCGCGGTGAGCCCCGCAGGCGCTCAGCCTGACGGGGCGGGCTGGCAGGACGGGCACCAGTAAGTGCTGCGTCGGCGCGGCGCCGTGCCCTGCTCGGCGCGGCGGATCGGCGTGCGGCAGCGCAGGCAGGCCTCGCCCGCGCGTTCGTAGACCCAGCGCTGCCGCCCGCGGGCGAGCAGGCCGGTGGTGGACTGCTCGGGATGCTCGCGGTTCGCCCACAGCAGCCGCTCCGCGGTGTCCACCAGCCGACGCAGCTGCGCGAGGTCACCGATCGGCGTCCACGGGTTGACCTGCTCGACGAAGAGGATCTCGCACTTGTACAGGTTGCCGATCCCGGCGAGGTTGCGCTGGTCCAGCAGCGCCTCGGCGACCGCCCGTGCGGGGTCGGCGGAGAGGCGGCGCACGGCCCGCGGCGCGTCCCAGTCCGGGCCCAGCAGGTCCGGGCCGAGGTGGCCGACGAGCTGCCCCTCCGCGGTGCTGGCCACGAGCTGCACGTCGTGGACGCGGTAGCCCGTCGCGAGCCAGGTGGCGTTGCCCAGCTGCGCGCGGATCAGGTGCTCCGGGTACGCGCGCGGCCGGGTGCCGGCGCGGCTCAGGTACCAGGACCCGTCCATCTTCAGGTGGCTGTGCAAGGTGCTGCCGCTGTCGAGGCGGACGAGCAGGTGCTTGCCGCGCGCCACCACCTCCACGACGCTCGCGCGGCGCAGATTGACGGTCGCGAGCTGCGGCACCCGCAGGTCGCACGTCGACAGGACGTTCCCGGCCAACGCGGCGTGCAGGCGCCGCGCGGTGAGCCAGACGGTGTCGACCTCGGGCATCAGCCGCGCAGCCGCAGCCCGCGGGGGGTCGGCCGGAATCCGGCTGCGCTCAGCGCCTCGCCGAGCGCGGACACGACCACGGGTTTTCCGTCGGCCTTCTCGACGGCGAGCTTGCCGAGCACGCCGTCGCGCACCGCCAGCGCGAGCGCGTCGGCTGCCGGTTGCAGGAGCGCAGGCTCCTCGGTGAAGGACAGGACGGTGCGCCCGCCACGCTCGACGTACAGCACGCACGAGCCGTCGACGAGCACGACCAGCGCGCCGGCCTTGCGAGCCGGCTGGTGTCCGCGGCCGCCGGTCGTCGGGGGAGCGCCGAGCGGGGCGGGCCAGGGCAGGGCGGCGCCGTAGGCGTTGCCCGGGTCGGTTGCCGCGAGCACCAGGGTCGGGGCTTGCGGACGCGTGGCGCCGGGGCGGGCCTCGGCCCGCAGCCGGTCCACCGCACCGGGCAGGGCGAACTGCGCCGCACCGAGCCCGTCCACGAAGTACCCGCGCCGCGCCCGGCCGGACTCCTCGGCCGCCTTGAGCACGGGGTACACGCCGGCGAAGCCGCCGGTGACCCTCTCGCCGGCCACCGAGCCGCGGGTGACCAGGCCGTAGCGGTCGAGCAGCACGTCGGCTGCCGCGACGGCGCGGCGGG
This sequence comes from Jatrophihabitantaceae bacterium, assembly GCA_051000395.1. Classification (GTDB taxonomy): domain Bacteria; phylum Actinomycetota; class Actinomycetes; order Mycobacteriales; family Jatrophihabitantaceae; genus JBPCOI01. Next base: position 75,587 of record JBPCOI010000090.1, on the reverse strand, counting down.
TGTGGTCGGTGTCGCGTGGGCCGAGCGCCCACCAGCGTCCGCCCATTCCGGCGGGCACGGCGCGGCGGTGCGAGGCCCCAGGGGCAGCCGCGGCAAGACCCGAATAGCGCCCGTATCGGGTGCGCGGGGGGCGCGGCCGACGGGAGTGCGCGGTGCGCCCGCGGGATCCGAGTAGTGCGCGGACCGGTCCGAGCGTGTCGTTGGTGAGCAGGCCTGCGCGGACGAGATCCCAGATCGCCGCGGCGATCGTCTCGTCGGTGACCTGCGCGCCGGCGCGGTCGGCAAGGGCGGCGAAGAACATCGCCTGATCACCGGCGAGCGCGTCGCGGATCGCCTCGTGCACCGCTCCCGGGACGTCCTCGGCCGGCGCAAGCAGGAGTTGGGACAGCTCGGCGGGGCACAGCGCCAGCCAGAGGTCGCTGCCGCCCAGCGCACCCGCTCCGGTCCAGAGCACCTCGCCGGCCAGGGTCAGCTCGTCGAGCAGGGCGGGGGAGTAGTCGAGCACGCGGCTCGGCAGTATCAGCGATTCCAGCGCGCTCGCCGGCAGCGGTACGCCGGCCAGCTGCTCGACCGCCCGCAGGACGGCGTCGACGCCGCGGCCCGCCCGGGTGCCGACGCCCTGCCAGGCCGGGATGAACCGGGCCAGCGCGGCCGGCGGAACCGGTTCCACCTCGCGCCGCAACGCCGCCAGGCAACGCCGGCGGATCGCGCGCAGCACGTCTGCGTCGCACCACTGCGTCCCGATGCCGCCGTCGGCCCGGAACTCACCCTGGACCAGCCGTCCCGCGGCCGACAACCGGGCCAGCGCCGTGCCCACTACCGCCACGCCGAGGCCCAGCCGCGTCGCGACGTCGGGCGCGTGGAAGGGGCCGTGGGTGCGCGCGTAGCGCGAAACCAGGTCGCCGACCGGGTCGCGGACCGGCTCGGTGAACGCCTCCGGGACCCCGACCGGCAGCGCAACGCCCAGCGCGTCGCGCACCCGTCCGGCATCCTCGATCGCCAGCCACCGTTCGACGCCGGCGATGCGTACCCGGATCGCGCGTCGGGCCGCCTCCAAGGCTTCCAGGTCCTGCGGGGTCGCGCCACGGGCCACTGCCTCGGCCGTGCTCAGCTCGCCGACCGAGCGCAGCAGGTCGTGGACGCCGTCGGTGCCGCGTGCCTGGCGCTGCGGGGCGAGCCGGTTCAGTTCCTGCTCGACTGCGGCGATCACCTCGGGATCGAGCAGCTCGCGCAGGTCGGTGGCGCCGAGCAGTTCGGCCAGCAACGCCGAATCCAGCGACAGCGCCTGGGCGCGGCGCTCGGCCAGCGGCGCGTCGCCGTCGTAGAGGAACATCCCGACGTAGCCGAACAGCAACGAGCGGGCGAACGGAGAGGCCGCCGGGGTCTGAACCTCGACCAGGCGCACCTGGCGCGACGCGAGCTCACGCATCAGGCCGACGAGCCCGGGCAGGTCGTAGACGTCGTGCAGGCATTCGCGCATCGCCTCGAGCACGACCGGGAAGTCGCCGAATTCGGCTGCCACCTGCAGCAGCTGGTTTGCCCGCTGCCGTTGCTGCCACAGCGGGGTGCGCCGACGCGGGTCGCGCCGCGGCAGCAGCAGGGAGCGGGCAGCGCATTCGCGAAAGCGCGACGCGAACAGCGCGGAGCCGCCGACCTCTGCGGTGACCAGCGCCTCGATCTCGTCCGGGTCGAAGACCGCCAGCTCCGCGAGCGGAGGACCATCTCCCGCGACGGACCGCGGCCTCCCGTGCAACGCGGGATCCGCCCGTGCGACAGGCTCACCGTCGGTCTCCGGAAGGCGCAGCACGATGCCGTCGTCGGAATGCATTACCGCGACGTCCAGGCCGTACCACTCGCGTACCCGCGCACCGATCGCCAGGGCCCAGGGCGCGTTGACGGGGGCGCCGAAGGGCGAATGCACGACCACGCGCCAGTCACCCAGCTCGTCACGGAAGCGCTCGACCAGCACGGTGCGGTCGTCGGGCAGATGCCGTGTCGCCTCGCGTTGCTCGCCCAGGTACGCGAGCAGGTTGGCCGCCCCCCAGTCGTCGAGGCCGGCAGCTGCGGTCCGCGCGAGCGCCGCGACCGGATCGGCGGCGGCCAGTTCCCGCACAAATGCGCCGAGCGCGCGTCCGAGCTCGACGGGACGGCCCGGTGAATCCCCCTTCCAGAAAGGCATTCGTCCCAGCTGGCCGGGCGCGGGGGTGACCAGGACCCGGTCATGCGTGATGTCCTCGATGCGCCACGACGAGGACCCGAGCAGGAAGACGTCCCCGACGCGGGATTCGTACACCATCTCCTCGTCCAACTCGCCGACGCGCCGGCCGGGACCTTCGGCTGCGGCCAGGAACACGCCGAACAGCCCGCGGTCGGGAATGGTGCCTCCGCTGGTCATGGCAAGGCGCTGCGCCCTGCCGCGCGCCGTCAGCTCGCCGGTGACGCGGTCCCAGACCAGGCGCGGACGCAGCTCGGCGAACGCGTCGGAAGGGTAGCGCCCGGCCAGCATGTCCAGCACGGCTTCGAGCGCCGATCTCGGCAGACCGGCGAACGGGGCCGCGCGCCGCACCAGCTCCGCTACGCCGTCCACCGTCACCGCGTCGAGGGCGACCATCGCGACGATGTGCTGGGCGAGCACGTCCAGCGGGTTGCGCGGGTAGCGCATCGACTCGATCTGGCCGGCGCGCATCCGCTCGGCGACCACCGCACACTCGAGCAGGTCGCCGCGGAACTTGGGGAAGATCACGCCGCGCGATACCGCACCCACCTGGTGTCCGGCGCGTCCCACCCGCTGCAGGCCGGACGCGACCGAGGGCGGCGACTCGACTTGCACCACGAGGTCCACGGCGCCCATGTCGATGCCGAGCTCGAGGGAGGAGGTCGCGACCACCGCGGGCAGCCGCCCGGCCTTGAGATCCTCCTCGACAAGGGCGCGTTGCTCGCGTGACACCGATCCGTGGTGCGCGCGGGCGACGACGACGTCGCCGCTCGGATAACCCGAACCGGATTGCGCGATCGCCTCCGCCGGGGAGCGTGCCGCCGGTGGATTCGGCGCCCCGGCCCGCTCGGCCGCGATCTCGTTGAGTCGGGCGGTGAGCCGCTCGGCCAGCCGGCGCGAGTTGGCGAACACGATGGTGGAGCGGTGCGCCTGGATGAGGTCGAGAACGCGTTCCTCGACGTGCGGCCAGATCGACGAGCGCCGTTGCGCTGCAGCGGCAGGGCCGGTGAGGTCGTCGGTCGGCTCGCCCAGCACGGACATGTCCTCGACGGGCACGACCACCTGCAGCTCGAAGGTCTTGGCGACCGGTGGCTGCACGACGGTGACCGGGCGTCCGCCGGCCAGGAAGGTGGCCACCTCGTCGACCGGACGGACGGTGGCCGAGAGTCCGATGCGCTGAGCAGGGGCGTCGAGCAGCGCGTCGAGCCGCTCCAGGCTCAGCGCCAGGTGCGCGCCGCGCTTGGTCGCGCAGACCGCGTGCACCTCGTCCACGATCACGGTGTCGACCCCCCGCAGGGCCTCGCGTGCCGAGGAGGTGAGGAGCAGGAACAGCGACTCCGGCGTGGTGATCAGGATGTCGCTCGGGCGCCGCGCGAAGGCGCGTCGCTGCTCGGCGGGGGTGTCCCCCGAGCGCATGGCCACGGTGATGTCGGGCACCGGCTGGCCGAGGCGGGCCGCGGCTTGCCGGATGCCGGCCAGGGGCGAGCGCAGGTTGCGTTCCACATCGACGGCCAACGCCTTGAGCGGACTGACGTAGAGCACCCGGCAGCGACGCAGGGGCTGCTCGGGCACCGGCAGGCGGGCGAGACGGTCGAGGGCCGACAGGAACGCCGCCAGCGTCTTGCCCGAGCCCGTGGGCGCCACCACCAGCGTGTGCTCGCCGCGCTCGATCGCCTGCCACGCGCCGAGCTGGGCCGGGGTGGGTGCCGCGAAGACGCCGTCCAGCCAAGCCTGGGTGGACGGCGAGAACCGGGGCACGGCCCCCAGTCTGCCCCGCGCCACCGACAGCGCGGCCCGGCTCAACCAGCCGCGAGGCGTCCGGCCAGCCGAGTTCGCGCCGATGGCCAGTCCTCGTCGGTCATGGCGTACTGGACGGTGTCACGCCAGGTGCCGTCGTGGCGGATCCGGTGCTTGCGCAGCACGCCCTCCTTCGTCGCGCCCAGCCGCTCGATCGCGGCCTGCGAGCGGGTGTTGCGGATGTCGGTGTGCCAGACGACGCGCGCCGCGCCGAGGGTGTCGAAGGCGTGCGTGAGCAGCAGCAGTTTGGACTCGGTGTTGTGGCCTGTGCGCCACCACCGCCGGCCCAGCCAGGTGTGCCCGATCGCCAGACACCGCGCGGCCGGGGCGAGCTCGTAGTAGCTCGTCGTCCCGATGACGTCGCCGGTGGGGGCGTCCAGCTGGACGTAGGCGAATCGCTCGCCGCGCGCGCGGGCGGCGAGGGCCTGCAGGATCTCGGTGCGGGCGCTCGAGACGGTCTGGGGTGCCGAGCCGTTGCCCAGCCAGCGGAAGACCTCCTCGCCGCCGCCGTCGGACTGCGCCGCCGCCAGGTAGCCCTCGGCGTGTTCGAGCCGAAGTGGCGCCAGGCGGACCTTGGAGCCGGTGAGCTCCTCCTGGGCGTACCAGCGGTCGGGTTCGGGGGCGGGCGTGGCGGCGACGGGCATGGGTGGATTCTGTCGGCCCGATGCGGCCGGGGCATCCGCATTACCCTGTTTCGGTGCGACTCACCGAGTTCTGGCGGCGGATGGACGCGCGCTTCGGCGCGGCTTATGCGCGCAGCATCGCGGCCGACTACCGCCTGCCGTCCCTCGGCGCGACCGTCGACGAGGCACTGGGCCGCGGCACCGAGGCCAAGGCGATCTGGCGTGCGGTGTGCACCGATCTCGAGGTGCCGGGCCACCTGCGCTGACGGTGAGCGGCAGCCTTCGGACTGCGCCGGGTTGGGCGTCGGCGTGTCGCGCGCGATCCTGCCACGATCGAACAGGTGTTCGGCTAGCCTGTGGACGGCGGGATCGGTTGTCCACAGCAGCGCGGTTCGCCACGGTTGTGTCGGTGAGCGGTTCTATCGTCGCAAGTCAAGCAGGGCATCTCGGGTGGCGAGTGCCTGACCACGACTCACAGAAACTCGTAGCGAGGTGTCTTCGATGGCAACAGGATTCGACCGGGAGAAGGCGCTCGACGTCGCCCTGGCACAGATCGACAAGCAGCACGGCAAGGGCGCGGTGATGCGCCTGGGAGATCGGGCCATGGTGCCGATCGAGGTGATCCCCACCGGCTCGATCGCGCTCGACGTCGCCCTCGGTATCGGCGGTCTGCCCCGCGGCAGGGTGGTGGAGATCTACGGTCCGGAATCGTCGGGGAAGACGACGGTGGCGCTGCACGCGGTGGCCAACGCCCAGGCAGCCGGCGGGGTGGCGGCGTTCATCGACGCCGAGCACGCGCTCGACCCCGACTACGCCAAGGCGCTGGGTGTGGACACCGATGCGTTGCTGGTCAGCCAGCCCGACACCGGCGAGCAGGCCCTCGAGATCGCGGACATGCTGATCCGTTCCGGCGCGCTGGACGTCATCGTCATCGACTCGGTGGCCGCGCTCGTGCCGCGTGCCGAGATCGAGGGAGAGATGGGCGACAGCCACGTCGGCCTGCAGGCGCGGTTGATGAGCCAGGCGCTGCGCAAGATCACCGGCGCATTGAGCAACACCGGCACCACCGCGATCTTCATCAACCAGCTGCGCGAGAAGATCGGAGTGATGTTCGGTTCTCCGGAAACCACCACGGGGGGCAAGGCGCTGAAGTTCTACGCGTCGGTGCGGCTGGACGTGCGCCGCATCGAGACGCTCAAGGACGGCGGCGACGCGGTCGGCAACCGCACCCGGGTCAAGGTCGTCAAAAACAAGGTGGCGCCCCCGTTCAAGCAAGCTGAGTTCGACATCGTCTACGGGCAGGGCATCAGCCGCGAGGGCTCGCTCATCGACGTCGGCGTGGAGCAGGGGCTGATCAAGAAGTCCGGTGCCTGGTACACCTACGACGCCGACCAGCTCGGCCAGGGCAAGGAGAACGTCCGCAGCTTCCTTCGCGACAACCCCGACCTGGCGGACGAGATCGAGAAGAAGATCAAGGAGAAGCTGGGGGTCGGCGCGCGGGTCGACGAGTCCGCTCCCATCGACGTCCTGCCCGCGCCGGTGGACTTCTAGGACCGTGACGCCGCGCGTCCCGCCGGCGGCGCAGGCCCAGCTCGCGCCCGTCCCGCCGGCAACGTCTACCGCGGCGGCCGAACCCCCAGCGGATCCGGAATCGGTCGCCCGGACGATCTGCCTGCGCCTGTTGGAACGGCGCGCCCGCACCCGCTCGGAGCTGGCAGCAGCGTTGCAGCGCAAGGGGGTTCCGGACGAGCCCGCCTGCCGCGTGCTGGACCGGTTCACCGAGGTCGGGCTGATCGACGATGCAGCCGTAGCCGGCGCGTTCGCGATCTCCCAGCACCGCGGACGTGGCCTGGCCGGCCGGGCCGTCGCGATGAAACTGCGACAGCGGGGGGTCGCCGAGACGACCGTCCAGCAAGCGGTCGAGCAGATCGACCCGGACAGCGAGCGTGCCGCGGCGGCTGCGCTGGTCGCGCGCCGGCTGCCATCGTTCAATGGCATGGACCGGGTTGTCCAGGCGCGGCGGCTCGTCGGCCTGCTAGCTCGCCGCGGATATGGCCCGGGGCTCGCGCATCAGGTGGTCCGCGACGCGTTGGGCGCGCGAGGGCTGGACGTCGACGCGCAGGCGCCGGACTGAACCCTGCGAGCGGCCGCGAGCCCCCGGCTTCTCGGGGTCGCGCCACGCGTACTTGCAATGCGTCCGCTGCGTTCCTAACCTCGGCGCTACCAGGAGTACCGCTTGCAGCTCACGCCCGCGTCGCCCGGCCTTACCGGCCGCTTGGCGCGGGGAGGCGGATATAGCTTTCGACGACACCGCACAGAAAGGACGACCTACCCGGCAGGGCGCCGGTGCGGCGCATCGCAACGGTGTGCCCGCACCCCGGCGCTCCGGCACGTCGACAGCCGCGCCCCTCTTGGCCACGCACGACGGCGAACAGGAGACGGCGATGTACGGGGTCTGGTACGCGGCGATCGGCGCAGTGTTCGTCCTCGGGCTACTCGCCGTCTACGGCTACAGCAAGGGGCGTCCGACTGCGGGTGCTGGGCACCCGGACGCCGAGGCCGACGCGGGCAGGGTGGGCGAAGCGCAGGCGGCGTCACTGCGGCGGGTGGCGCAGGCCGAGGCGGACGCGGTGCGCCGCGCAGCCGAGACCGAGGCCGACGCGACGCGCCAGGCGGCGCAGGCCCACGTCCAGGGGGCGCACGCCGAGGCGGAGACCGTGCGCGCGACGGCTGCCAGCCAGGCCGAGGAGATCCGCGCGCAGGCACGGCGCGCCGGCGCCGAGGAAGCCGCGTCGCTGACCGAACAGCTGCGGCGCACGCAGACCGACCTGAACGCTCAGGCCGTCATGATCGAGCAGTCCCAGGCTCGACTGGAGGCCGAGGCGAACCGGCGGGCCCGCGACTCGGCGGAGCTGGATCAGGCGTTGCACCAGCTCGGCGAGCAACGTGCCGCGCTGGACGCGACGGCGGCCGAACTGCAACGCCGATCGGCGGAACTGGAGCGCCGGTCGGACGAGCTGGCTGCGCGCCGAGCCGAGCACGAGGGCGAGCTCGAGCGAGTCGCCGGACTGAGCACCGAGCAGGCCAGGAGCGAGTTGCTGGCGGGCGTGGCGGTGAGTTCCCGCCGCGAGGCAGCAATACTTGTCCGCTCGATCGAGAACGAGGCACGCACCGAAGGCACCGAGCGGGCGCGGGCGATCGTGGTCGAAGCCGTTCAGCGGGTGGCCGCCGAGCAGACCGCGGAGAGCGTCGTCAGCCTGCTGCACCTGCCCAGCGAGGAGATGAAGGGCCGCATCATCGGTCGCGAAGGGCGCAACATCCGAAGCTTCGAGTCGGTCACCGGGGTGAACGTGATCATCGACGACACGCCCGAGGCGGTGCTGCTGTCGTGCTTCGACCCGGTCCGCCGCGAAGTCGGACGCCTCACCCTCAGCCGCCTCGTGCTCGACGGCCGGATCCACCCGCACCGCATCGAGGAGGCCTACGAGCAGAGCCGAGCAGAGGTGGACGCCCTGTGTCTGCGCGCAGCCCGCGACGCGATCGCCGAGGTCGGAGTCGGCGCGATCGACGAGCGCCTGCTGCCGACCCTCGGGCGGCTGAAGTACCGCACCAGCTACGGGCAGAACGTCCTGGCCCACCTGGTCGAGACGGCGCACATCGCCGGGATCATGGCCGCCGAGCTCGGCATCGAGGCCACGCTGGTGAAGCGATGCGCTTTCCTGCACGACATCGGCAAGGCGCTCACCCACGAGGTGGAGGGCAGCCACGCGATCGTGGGCGCGGCGTTGCTGCGCAGCTACGGCGAGGACGAGGCGGTCGCCCACGCCGTCGAGGCCCACCACAACGAGGTGCAGCCCCGTACGATCGAGGCCGTCCTGACCCAGGCCTCGGACACCTGCTCTGCGTCGCGGCCGGGCGCGCGACGCGAATCGCTGGAGAACTACGTCAAGCGGCTGCAGCACATCGAACAGATCGCCAACGCCAAGCCCGGCGTCGACAAGGTGTTCGCGATGCAGTCCGGCCGCGAAGTGCGCGTGATGGTGCAGCCGTCCGAGGTCGACGACCTTGCTGCGCAGGTGATCGCCCGCGAGATCGCCAAGCAGATCGAGGACGAGCTCACCTACCCCGGCCAGATCCGCGTCACCGTAGTGCGCGAGTCACGCAGTACCGAGATCGCCCACTGAACCGGGCCCGTCCAGCCGGTACAGCGCGGAGAGGTCCTCCGGTTCGGAGGCGATCGTGCGGACGTCGCTGAGCAGGAAGCCGTTCTTCTCCAGGACTCGGCGCGACGCGGTGTTCGCAACATCGACGCAGACCAGCACTCCCGCGTCCGGCCGATCGCGGCGAAGCTCGGCGACGAGCGCGGCGATGAGCGCCGTCCCGAGTCCTCGGCCGACGCGGTCCGCCTCGCCGATCAGGTAGTCGATGCCGAGTTCGCCCGGCAGCGCGCCGTATTCGTGCGTCGGCGGGTAGTCGGCCTACTGATACCACTGCGCGAGCCCGATCGGCTCGCCGTCGGCGAGCGCCGTGAGCAGCACCGTCGGCTCGGCGCCGCGCAGGGTCCGTTCGAACTCCGCGTACTGCTCGGCGATCGGGTCGCTCCACCAGCGGGCGACGTGCGGCTGCTCGAGCCAGCCACGGGCCCTCGCCAGGTCGCCGGACGTCATCGGCCGCAGCGTCAGGTGCGGCGTGGGCACCGGGTCACCCGGCGGCAGGCAGGTACGGGCGGCCCGACCGGAGGCGCCGCGCCGGCAGCGTGCGCATGGCCTGTTCCACCAGTGCACCGGCCAGGTGTTCCAGCTCGTCTTCGAACGCGGCGGCGTAGCGCAGCGGTTCGCCGGCAACGGCTCGTCCCGTCGTGAATCCCGCGCGTACCTGCGCGCGCAATGCTCGGGCGGTGGCCCGCGGATCCTGCAGCGTCCACCGCGGCGTCCCGCCGGCGCGAGCTTCCGGCTCGCTGGGAACCGTGGCGTAGCGGCCGACCAGCTCGCGGGCCTTCGCGGCGCAGGCGGCGGCCTCGCTGGGATAGTCCGACGATGCCGCCCTGACGAGAAGCGCGGTGATCTTGGCGGCGATCCGTTCGTCGGGCACCAACGTGCCGGGAAGCAGCTCCCGGCCGATCGGGGAGTCGAGGCGCCGATCCTGCGTGCGGGGCAGGAACTCCAGCAGGGCGAGCACGTCCACGACGACCGCGACGGTCTCCGCGCGACGGCAGCCGTGGATCGCGGCCCACTGGGTCAGGTGCGCCTTGTCCGGCGTCCACCACGGGCTGGCGCCGAGCGCGGCGAGCTCAGCGCGCCAGGAACGGTCGCTGACGAACTGCGAGGCACCGGCGAGGCAGTCGCGCAGGTAGCTGGTGGCGAGCGGATCGAGGCGCTTGGCACCGAACTGGTGCAGCTCGGCCGGTCGCCAACCACGGCTGAGCAGCGAACGGGTGGCTGCCCGCGCGACGGCGTCCGCGGCGAGGTCGACGGCGCCCGGACGCAGCGCGAGGCGCCCCTGCAGGATCGTCCGCGCGCTCGCCGAAGCCGCCTCGCCCGCCGCGCACCGGTAGGCGGCGGCGAGCAGCTGCCCTCTCGCGTGCGCGAAAGCCGCCGTCCGGTTCGCTTGCCCCATCCCTGCATTGTGCGGCTGGCTCCGCTGTGGTCCGGGCTGCGACACGACGCCCGTATCCTCGACACCGCGATGAACGCCGCGCCGCGAACCTACGACATCCGCACCCACGGGTGCCAGATGAACGTGCACGATTCCGAACGGCTCGCCGGCCTGCTCGAGGACGCCGGTTACGTCCGTGCTCGCGGCGAGGACGTCGACCTGGTCGTGTTCAACACCTGCGCCGTGCGGGAGAACGCCGACAACCGGCTCTACGGCAACCTCGGTCAGCTCTACCCGGCCAAGCAGCGCCATCCCGGCATGCAGATCGCGGTCGGCGGCTGCCTGGCCCAGAAGGACCGCGGCGCGATCCTCGAGAAGGCACCGTGGGTGGACGTGGTGTTCGGCACGCACAACCTCGCCTCGCTGCCCGTGCTGCTCGAGCGTGCCCGGCACAACCGCGCGGCGCAGGTCGAGATCGTCGAGGCGTTGCAGAACTTCCCGTCCGATCTGCCGTCGCGGCGCGAATCGCCTTACAGCGCCTGGGTGTCCGTCTCGGTCGGGTGCGACAACACGTGCACGTTCTGCATCGTCCCGAGCCTGCGCGGAGTCGAGGCCGACCGCGCGCCCGGCGCCGTGCTTGCCGAGATCCGGGCGCTGGTGGACTGCGGAGTGCTGGAGGTGACGTTGCTGGGGCAGAACGTGAACTCCTACGGCCGCTCTTTCGGCGACGGACTCGCCTTCGGCAAGCTGTTGCGCGCCTGTGGCGGGATCGACGGGCTCGAACGCGTGCGATTCACCAGCCCTCATCCGCGCGATTTCACCGAGGACGTCATCGCCGCGATGGCCGAAACGCCCAACGTCTGCCCGCAGTTGCACATGCCGGTGCAGTCCGGCTCCGATCGCGTGCTGCGGGCGATGCGGCGCTCGTACCGGCAGGAACGCTACCTCGCGATCATCGCGAAAGTGCGGGCCGCCATCCCGCATGCCGCGATCACCACCGACATCATCGTCGGCTTCCCCGGCGAGACGGAGGAGGACTTCGAGCAGACGCTGCACGTCGTGCGGGCCGCCCGTTTCGCGAGCGCGTTCACCTTCCAGTACTCCCCACGTCCGGGTACGCCCGCCGCCGCGATGGAGGGGCAGGTGGGCAAGGCGGTGGTCCAGGAGCGCTACGAGCGGTTGATCGCGCTGCAGGAGGAGCTCTCTTGGGACGGCGCCAGGACGCTGGTAGGACGCGAGGTCGAGGTGCTGGTCGGCGCCGGCGAGGGCCGCAAGGACGCGGCGACGGGTCGGGTCAGCGGACGGGCCCGCGACGGACGCCTGGTCCACGTCGCCACGGGTGGTGTGGACGTGCAGCCCGGTGACGTCGTGACGGCGGCGGTCACGTACGCGGCTCCGCACCACCTCGTCGCCGACTCCGGTCTCATCACGCATCGCCGCTGGCGCGGCGATGTCGCGGCAGGGGGCGCGGCCGCCGCCACGATGCGCGGTACGGCGGCCGGCGCGACACTGTTGACGATCGGCCGCACACCCTGATCGATGCGTCGAATCGGTGCCGTCACTCGGGCGGGGATCAGTCGGGGATGAGCGAGCGGCGCTGCTGCACCTCGGCTTCGGCCTTGGCCACGCGCTCCGCGTCGCCGGACCTGCGGGCTCGTTCCAGCTTCGCCTCCGCTTCGGCCAGGCGGTCCCGCAGCGCGCTGAGGAACGGGTTCGACTCGACGCTGGCCTGCCGCCACTGCGCGTCGGCCGCATCGCGCACCCGCTTCTCGGCGGCCCGGATCCGCTCGTCGAGTGCCCGAACCGCGTCACGGGGCACGTGGCCGATCGCGTCGAAGCGGGCCTGCACGTCACGCAGCGCCGCCTGCGCCGCCTTGGGATCGCCGACATCCAGCGCCTCGGCGGACGCGATGAGGTCGCGCTTCTTGCGCTCGTTGTCGACCTGCTCGGCGTCGCGTTCGGCGAACTCGCCGCTGCGGCGGGCGAAGAACTCGTCCTGGGCAGCGCGAAAGCGCGTCCACAGCGCGTCCTCGACGTCGCGGCCGGCGCGCGCACTCGCCTTCCACTGGACCATCAGCTCGCGCATCGCCACAGCCGTCTGCTTCCAATCCGAGGACCTGGCCAGCTCCTCGGCGCGCTCGGCGAGCTTCTCCTTGGCCTGCCGGGCCGTGCCGCGCTCGGCGTCGAGCTGCGCGAAGTGCGACCCGCGCCGCTTGCCGAACGCGTCGCGAGCTGCCGCGAAGCGCTTCCACAGCGCTTCGTCGCTCTTGCGGTCGACCCCCTTGATCTGCTTCCACTCCTCGACGATCGTGCGCAGCCGCTCACCCGAGACCTTCCACGACGTCGCGTTCTCCGCGATCTGCTCCGCCTCGGCAGCCAGCGCCTGCTTCGCGGCGAGCGCCTCGGCACGCGCCTGCGCTCGCGCGGCCGCCTTCTCTCCGGCCTTCTCCTCCGCCGCGGCGAGCAGGGCGTCCACCCGGGCCTCGAGCGCGGGCAGTTCCCCGATCGCGGCGGCGCCGGGCAGCTGCTGCTTCAGCGCGAGCGCATGGGTACGTGTCGATGCCGGGTCGCCAGCGCCGGACTGCAGGCGCTTGTCGAGCAGCGTCACCTCGGTGGCCAGATCCTCGTAGCGGCGCTCGTAGAACGCCAGGCCCGCGCCGGGATCGCCCGCCTGCCACGACCCGATCTCGCGTTCGCCCTCAGGCGTCTTGACGTAGACGGTGCCGTCGGCATCGATACGTCCCCATTCGGAGCCCATGACTGAGCATTAGACACGATGAGCGGCGCCCGCAGCGCGCCTCCGGGCCGGTAGCCTGCGCCGGTGATCTCCGGCGCTGCGTTCTGCCCGCACCCGCCGCTGCTCGTCCCCGCGGTGGGCACCGGTGCGGCGGCCGAGCTGGATGCGCTGCGCGCGGCATGCCGGGACGCCCTCGGCAAGGTCGCGGCCGACGGCGCCGCGCTCGCGCTGCTCGGTGCCGGTCCGGTATCACAGGCGTTCTCGCCGTCCGCGTGGGGTTCGCTCGCCGGCTTCGGTGTCGCGGCCGACGTAGCCCTCGGTGCTGCCGGCCGCGGTGGGCCACAGCTGCCCCTGTCGCTCACCGTCGGCGCGTGGCTGGTCGCCGACACGCTCGGCCCGGACAGTGGCGCGCTCGGCTTCTCGGTCGGCGCGGGCTTCGCGTCCAGCGCGGCGGCACGCGAGGTGAACGCGCTGGTCGCCTCGCGGGATGTCGTCCTGCTCGTTCTCGCCGACGGCAGCGCCCGCCGCAGCGTCACCGCACCCGGCTACCTCGACGAGCGGGCGGCCGGGTTCGATGACGCCGTCGCGGCCGCGCTGCGCAGCGGGGACGGCACCGCGCTCACCGCGCTCGACGCGGCGCTCGGCGCCGAACTGCTCGCCGGTGGCGTGGCGGCCTGGCAGGCGGCCGGCGCGCTGCTGGCCGGGACGGCGTACGACGCTGACCTCTGCTACGCCCATGCGCCCTACGGCGTCGGGTACTTGGTCGCGACCTGGAGCGCGAGTGCCTGACTCGCGCGTGCTCGCCGTCCTCGGGCCTACCGCCACCGGCAAGTCCACGCTGGCGGTCGCGCTCGCCCAGCAACTCGGCGGCGAGATCGTCAACGCAGACTCGATGCAGCTCTACCAGGGCATGGACATCGGCACCGCGAAGCTGGCTGCGGACGAACGAGGTGGGGTCGCCCACCACCTGCTCGATGTCTGGCCGATCACCAGGTCGGCGGCCGTCGCGCAGTACCAGGCGATGGCGCGCGCGGCCATCGCAGACATCCAGGACCGCGGCCGTCTGCCGATCCTGGTCGGCGGGTCCGGCCTCTACCTGCGCGGTGCGCTGGACCGCCTCGAGTTCCCGGGCGAGTCCCCGCAGGTGCGCGGCCGGCTCGACGGCGAGCTGCGCGAGCTGGGCTCCGAGCGGCTGCACGCCCGCCTGGCCGGCCTCGACGCGGCCGCGGCGGCGGCGATCCTTCCCACCAATGCCCGGCGGGTGGTACGGGCCCTCGAGGTCATCGAGCTGACCGGCCGGCCGTTCACCGCGACGATGCCGGGCTTCGACTCGATCTATGACACCGTCGAGCTGGGTCTGGACCGGGCCAGGCTGGACGAGCGCGTCGAAGAGCGGGTGCACCAGATGATGCGGCAGGGACTGCTCGACGAGGTGCGTTCCCTGCTGCCACTGGGCCTGCGCGGCAGCCCGACGGCGGGCAAAGCGCTCGGGTACGCGCAGTTGCTTGCCTGCCTGGACGACTCCGGTGCCCTGATCGGCGACCCGGACAACGCGGTGGCTGCCACCGTTCGCGCGACGCGGCGCTTCGTTCGGCGCCAACGTTCCTGGTTTCGCCGCGATCCGCGGGTGCGCTGGTTCGACGCCGCGCTGCCCGGTCTCGTCGACCGCGTCCTCGCGGCGCTACCGCCTACCCTGGGTTGATGCGCGTCCTGAAGGGCCACGGCACCGAGAACGACTTCCTGGTGCTGCCCGACCTGGACGCCGCCATCGCGCTCACGCCACAGCTCGTCCGGGCGCTGTGCGACCGCCACGCCGGCATCGGTGCCGACGGTGTGCTGCGGGTGGTGCGCTCGGAGAACGACCCGGACGCCAGTCACATGGCCGCCGCGGCGCCGTACTTCATGGACTATCGCAACGCCGACGGGTCCCTCGCGGAGATGTGCGGCAACGGGATACGCGTGTACCTGCGATACCTGCAAGGGGCCGGCCTCGTTGGACACGATGCGGCGGTGGCGACACGCGGCGGGATCAAGTGTGTGCGGTCCGGCGGAGGCGGCGACGTCACTGTCGACATGGGCCAGCCCGTGGTCCTTGCCGACCGGCCGGTCGTCACCGCCGCCTGCGCCTCCGCGATGCCGGCCGCCGCCACCGTGCTGATGCCGAACCCGCACGTGGTGGTGTGGATGGACTCGCCGGAGGCGTTGCAGGCCCTGTGGCTGGGTTCTCCGCCGAGCGTCGAACCGGGGCGCCCGGACGGGCAAAACGTCGAGTTCGTGGCGCGCGGCGGGCCACGCCACCTGATCCTGCGGGTCCACGAACGCGGGTCGGGGGAGACCCGCTCGTGCGGCACCGGGATCTGCGCCGCGGTCGTGGCCGCAGCCACCGCCGACGGCTGCGCAGCCGATGGCCAGCCCTGGCGCGTGGACGTCCCCGGCGGAAGCTGCCAGGTGACGTGGCGCGGCGACGGCGAACTACAGCTCACCGGCCCAGCCGTGATCCTCGCCGAGATCGAGGTCGACGACGCGTGGCTGGCCGGGCTAGCCGGTACAGCCGGGACAGCCGGGACAGCCGGGACAGCCGGGACAGCGGGCTAAACGCGTCGCCGCGGCGCGCCGGACCTGTCACGATGGAAGGCACGATGAGTGAATTCGATGACGTGCAGGCTCCGGACGATGCCACCGGCGACTACGAACTGGCCGAGCGCCAGGCACTGCGCCGGGTTGCCGGCCTCTCGACCGAACTCGCCGACGTCACCGAGGTCGAGTACCGCCAGCTGCGGCTCGAGCGCGTCGTGCTCGTCGGCGTCTGGACGTCGGGCACCCTCGCCGAGGCGGAGAACTCGCTCGCCGAGCTGGCCCGCCTCGCCGAGACGGCCGGATCGCTGGTGCTCGACGCGCTCATCCAGCGCCGCGTCCGCCCCGACCCGGCGACCTACATCGGTTCCGGGAAGGCGAAGGAGCTGCGCGACGTCGTGCTCGCCGAAAGCGCCGACACGGTGATCTGCGACGGCGAGCTTGCGCCGGGACAGCTGCGCCAGCTCGAAGAGGTGGTCAAGGTCAAGGTCGTCGACCGTACGGCGCTGATCCTCGACATCTTCGCCCAACACGCGCGCTCCAGCGAGGGCAAGGCGCAGGTCGAGCTGGCCCAGCTGCAGTACCTGCTGCCACGCCTGCGGGGTTGGGGTGAGTCGCTGTCTCGCCAGGTGGGTGGACGGGCGGCCGGCGGCCTCGGAATTGGCGGCCGCGGCCCCGGTGAGACGAAGATCGAGATCGACCGCCGGCGGATCAACTCGCGGATGGCCAGGCTGCGCAAGCAGATCGCGGGCATGAAGACGGCCCGCGACGTGAAGCGGGCCAGCAGGGTCGATCGGCAGGTGCCCAGCGTCGTGCTGGCCGGCTACACGAACGCCGGCAAATCGAGTCTGCTGAACCGGCTGACCGACGCGGGAGTGCTGGTCGAGAACGCGCTGTTCGCGACCCTCGACCCGACGGTCCGGGCCGCTCAGTCCGCCGACGGGCGCCCGTACACGCTGACCGACACCGTCGGCTTCGTGAGACACCTGCCCACCCAGCTGATCGAGGCGTTCCGCTCGACGCTGGAGGAGGTTGCCGAGTCGGACCTGATCTTGCACGTCGTCGACGCGGCCGACGCCGATCCACTCGCCCAGATCACGGCGGTACGCGAGGTGCTGGCCGAGATCGACGCGCTGGGGGTGCCCGAGCAGCTGGTGTTCAACAAGATCGACGAGGCGGATCCGGAGATGCTGCTGCGCCTGCGCCGCCTCGCGCCGGACGCGGCGCTGGTCTCGGCTCGCACCGGTGCCGGGCTCGAGGACCTGCGGCGCGTCATCGAGCGGCGGCTGCCGCGCCCCGCGGTCGAACTCAGCGTGCTGGTGCCCTACAACCGCGGTGACCTCGTGGCCCGCCTGCACGAATCCGCCGAGGTCCTCAGCACCGAACACACCGGGGACGGGACGCGGATGCACGCACGCGTGCATCCCGGCCTGGCCGCGGCATTGGCGCCCTTCGTCTGTGCCGCCGGCGTATCGTGAGCTGAGCGGGTCCTAACCGAGAGCCAGAGGAGTTACCGAGATGTTCACCGGCGCAGATGCACCCTGGCACTGGCTGATCCTCGTGATCGTGGTCGTCGCCCTGTTCGGATACAAGAAGCTGCCGGACGCCGCGCGATCGCTCGGCCGTTCGATGCGCGTGTTCAAGACCGAGATCAAGGGCATGAGCGAGGACGACAAGGCCCGCGAGGCAGCCAAGACCGTCGACTCCGCGCCCGTCGCCGCCGTGAGCCCGCCACTGCCCCCGGTCGCCGCCCCCGTTGCCGCCGCCCCTGTTGCTGCGGTACCGCAGCCGGTCGCGCCGGCCCAGCCGGTGGCAGCCCAGCCGGTGGCAGCCCAGCCGGTGGTCGGGCAGCCGGTGGTCGCACCGGCGCCGAACGGCACCGTCCCTGTCGTGGGGGACAGCCAGCAGCCCGCCGCGCATGCCGACTGAGTTCCGCGCCACCTGCCCGGTCTTGGCCCGCCCCACGCGGTGAGGCGTGCCGCCGCGGCGCTCGCCACGGCGATCCTCGCCACGGCCGCCCCTGCCCTGCCGGCTCCGGCTGCAGCAGCACCGTCCGCTCCCGCACCGTCCGCTCCGGTGGCGGCCGACTGCCTGCCCAAGGCCGGCGGCCAGCTCACCCAGACGCCGTGGCCGCAGACCCGCCTGGACTTCCAGCGGGCGTGGGCGATCACCGAGGGCGCCGGAGTGAAGGTCGCGGTGATCGACACCGGCATGGACCGCCAGCAGCCGCAGATGGCGCGGATCAAGGTGGCCGGCGGACTGGACGTGCTGGCCGGTTTCCGGCCGGGCGACACCAGCGACTGCGACGGTCACGGCACTGCGGTCACCGGGATCATCGCCGCGCCGCAGCTGGGCACGGTCCCGTTCGTCGGCGTCGCGCCGGGCGCCACGATCGTGCCGATCAAGCAGTCCAACACCAGCAACGACAACCTCGGGCGACGGAGCGGTATCGCCCGAGGGATCCGGTACGCGCTGCAGGCCGGCGCCCGGGTCATCAACATCTCGGTGACGGTGCCGAGTCCCGGGGCCGACCTGGATGCCGCTGTCGCGGCCGCAGCACGCGCCAACGTCGTGATCGTCGCGGCAGCCGGCAACGACGGCAGCGGGGTCAACGCCACCGCCTACCCGGCGGCGTACTCCCTCAAGTACGACAACGTGATCGCGGTATCGGCCACCGACTCCAGCGACGCGGTCCCGCAGTTCTCCGAGAGCGGGCACTACGTGACGCTGTGCGCCCCCGGTGTCGGCGTCCTGGCGCCGGCGCGACAGAGCGGATACACCAAGCTGGACGGGACGAGCTTCGCGGCGCCCTTCGTCACCGGCACCGTCGCCCTGATGCTGTCGGCGCATCCCGCGATGAGCGCGGCTGCGGTGCGCGACCGGCTCGAGGCCACGGCTGATCCGCCACCGGTCGCGGTGCCGGATCCGAAGTACGGCTACGGCGTCGTCAACCCCTACCTGGCGGTGACCTCCGTGCGCGACGACACCCTCGCCGCGCCGGTCACCAGGGTCGGCAAACCGCTGCCCGCGCCAGTTGTCGCGCGGCCGGAGGACCGCCGCCTGCAGCACATCGCGCTGGCCAGCGCGCTGTGCCTGCTCGCGCTGGCGCTGCTGGCCGCGGCGGGTACCGCGGTGCTCCGCCGGCCCCAGCGTTCCGCGCAGTGAGGGCGCGCCGCCCGGCGCCGTGACGGCGCGGCTTCCTACCGGTCTGCGTCGACGACGAGGATTCGCCCGGTCACGGACTCGCCGTCGAGCCGGGTGATCGCCCGCGCGACGCTGTCGGTGCTCACGATCGACGGGAAGCTGTTGGGGGCGACGGCGTTGACTCGCACCCCTAACGCCGCGAACTCCGAAGCCAGGTGCCGGGTGAGATGGTTGAGTGCCGCCTTGCTCGCTGCGTAGACGCCCTGTCCCTGATGCGGGAACACCGTGGTCGCGGCGAGGCTCGAGACGTTCACGATGTTGCGGTTGTACCGGCGGTTGTCGAGATCTCGGTGCATCCAGGACTGCTGGGCCAGTCCCACCGCCATGCGCAACGCCAGCTCTACGTTGACCGCGAAGTGGCGGCCGGCGTCGCGAAGCGCAGCGTCGCCGTCGGCGAGCCCGTGCGGCGTCCAGTTCGAGTAGGCGGCACCGTTGACCAGCAAGTCGACGCGTCCGAACCGGGCGAGAGCGAGTTCGACGACGCGTTCGGGCTGCCCGTCCTGCTCCAGATCGGCGCGGACGACGAAGACCCGCTCGCCGTTCTCCGGAAGGACCGCCTCGGGCGCGAGCGGATCGACGTACTGCTCATGCTGTGAGACGACGTCCGGGGCGCGGCTGCGGCACACGGCGACGATGTCGTAGTGCCCCGCGTAGCGGCGGCAGAACGCGTTGCCGAGCGTGCCACCGGCGCCGGTCAGCAGGCAGACGCGCCGGGCGTGCTCACCAGTGGACAATGCTGTGCTCACCCCACCGCCTGACGACCTCGTCCCGGCGTCGGTGCAGCCACATCACCACCGAGTTGCGCGGTGTGGCGTTGGCGAGGAAGCAGTGCCAGGAAAGCGGCGTGCACTCGAAGAGCACCAGCGAGTTGTTCACCGGCGCTACGGTCACGCGCTGGCCCCGCCCGGCCGCGTCGACGCTGGCGAACAGCCCGGTCTCCCCGCCGTCGCCGGGCTGCCACGGGGGGTTGGCCAGGAAGAACAGCAGCGACACGGCGCGTACGGTCTCGCGGGCCTCGACGCCGGGCGGCCGGTTGCCGTGGTGGTAACCCACCCCTGACGCGCCGGTCACGACGATCTGGCCCGCATCGGCGGCCGGGTCGCCGAACCAGCCGGGGTTCAGGTCGTTGTGCGGCCAGCCGCTCGCGCTGCCCGGCTCGTGGTGGTGCAGCGATGCCGCCACATCCGCGGTCGCCCGAACGCCCGCGACCCCGGCGAGCAGGTCGTGCCACTCGCGGGAGACGAAGATGCCGAGCGGTCCGTCGCGGTGGGCGGCCACCTCGGCACCGGCGGCGTCGTAACCAGCCATCGAACGCTGGAACGCCTCGGGGTGCTCACGCTGGATGCGCTCGAACTCCGCGTGCAACTCGCCGTAGAACGCCGGCGTGAAGACGTTCTCGGCGACGACGTGCGGGAACGGGACGTCGCGCCGCACCCAGCGCCGGTTCGCCAGCACCTCGGGCAGCAAAGCCTGCTCCGCCGCACCTGCCGAGCTTCGCGTCGTCGTCACCGTCGCCGCGCGATCACGGTCTCGGCGGGCCCGGCGGCCAGGGATTGGCGCCCGGTGGACCCGAACCGGCAGGTGCGCTTCGCCGGCGACGCAGGAGCAGCACGGCAACGAGGGCGACGACGAGCACGGCGATGATGATCGCGGCAATGACCGCCGTCGAGACTCCGCCACCGGAACTCGCGCTGGGGGCACCGGCGGCTGAGCTCGACGGTGCCGGGGCCGGCCCGGAACTGCCGGGCCGCTGGGACGACGCCGACGCCGACGCCGACGGTGTCGCGGGCGCCGACGGTGCAGCGGGACCGAGGGCGTCGTAGACGGGGTTGGGCGCGCTGAGCGGCACCTTCACCGTCAACGCGTCGTAGGGCAGCGCCACGCCGAATCCGGTCTGGTCGTTGCGACTGCCCTGCGCGCCCAGGAACTGCTTGGCGGTGAACAGCGCGCGCGCCACCAGCTGGCGGGCGGGCATGGCAGGAAAGTGGGCCCGTAGCAGGGCGAAGACTCCCGACACGATGGCCGCGGAGTCGCTCGTGCCGTCGGCGTAACCGTAGCCGGAGGCGGCCTGCGCGTCGTATCCGATCATGTGCACGCCGGGGGCGGCGAGCGCGACGTACGCTTGGCGCTCGCTACCCGTCCAGACGTGGCCGTTCTGGTCGACCGCACTTACCGCGACGACGCCGGCGCAGTTCGCCGGATAGTTCGACGGGTTGGTGGTTGCGCCGTCGTTGCCCGCCGACGCGACGAGGATGATGCCCCTGTCGACGGCGCGCCGCACCGCCGCCTGCACGTCGGGCGGGCAGGCAGCGGACGCGCCGTAGGCCATATTGGCGACCTGCGGGGGATGCGCCATGGTGGCCAGCCGGTCCAGGGCGGTGATCGTGGCGTCGTGGATGTCGCTCGTCGGGACGACGACCGGCAGCACCGTGGCTTTCGGGGCCACCCCGAGTAGCCCGAACCCGGTGCCTCGGCCAGCGATCTCGTCCGCGAGCCGGGTGCCGTGCTCGGCAGGGTCGGTGTCGGTCAGTCCGCTCCCGCTGCCTCCCGGGACGAAACCGGGTACGACGGCGCCGCGCAGGTCACCGAAGCCCACATTGATGCCGGAGTCCAGCACGGCGACGGTCACGCCGGCGCCCTCGGTGAGCGTCCAGGCCTTGCGCAGGTTCAGGCGGTTGAGCCACCACTGCTGGGCCTGGACCGCTGCCGGGCTCAGTCCCGGGCTCGCACCGGCCGCCGGCGCGGCGGCGAACCCGAGAACGAGCGCGGACAGGGCGAGCAGGAGCACGCCGGCAACAGATGTGGTCCGCCGCGGTTCGCGACGGACCACATCGAGGCGAAGCAGGGTCATTCGATAAGGCCGGGCGGGGCGCTGCCGCCGCCCCAGACGTCGGCGTCCTCCTCCAGCCAGGTGGTGCGTTCCCGCTCGTCGTCGCCGCCCTGACCGGCGCCGTGCATCGGCACCATCATGCCGCGGCCGCCGCCGGGCGCACCCGCGCCCGCACCACCGGGGCCCACGCCGACGACGCCGCCAGCCTCCCCGGCAGCGCCGCTGCCCAGACCCGTAGCGGACGAGCCGACGCCGCCGGCCCCCGCGCCGAGGCCGCCTGCACCGAGCCCACCGGCACCGACGCCACCACCGGCGCCGAGACCGCCAACACCGGCGCCACCGGGACCGAAACCACCCACGCCACCGCCGGCGCCGCCTCCGATGCCGGCGCCCCCGTTATAACCGGCGAGCGTGGAACCGGTGTCACCGGACGGACCCGGACCGAAGCCGCCCGGACTCGGCAGGTGAGCGCCGGGACCGATGCCGCCGGGACCGTAGCCGCCCAGACCCCCACCGCCGGGTCCGTAAGCACCCGGGCCGATACCGCCGGGACCGTAGCCGCCCGGACCCACACCGCCCGGACCGAAACCGCCCGGGGACGGCACGTGCCCGCCGCCAGGAGCGGGGCCGAAACCGCCCGGCCCGTAGCTTCCCGGCGCCGGCACGTGGCCCCCCGGACCCGGGCCGAAACCACCGGGTCCCGGACCCGCGGGACCCGGGCCGATACCGCCGGGGCCTGGGCCGGGTCCCGGTCCCGGAGTCTGGGTGTCGTCGCGGGTCCCGGTCAGCGGCGTGTGGTACGTGAGCTGGCTCGGCATGGCGTGCATGGAGTTCTGCATCGCGTCGTTGAACTGCTTGTAGATGCGATGCGCGCCGCCGTTGTCCTCGTTCACCCCGCTGCCCATGACCCCCTCGTAGAGGCCCTGTGCCTGGGACTTGAGGCTGGTCCAGCTCGACTGGAACTGCTCGAAGGAATCGCTGCACGCCTTGGTGTTCGTCCCGATGGTCTGCGCGTCGGTCGTCAGCGTGTCGATGATCGACGTCGCGTTGTCCGCGCTCTCGCCCTCCCAGCAGGCGGCCAGATTCGCGCGAATCGAACTCAGCTGCGGCGCGACGGTCCCGGTGGCGAACGTGAACGCCTGGTAGTTCTCCTGGATCAACGGGTCGATCGTGCCGGGGTCGCTCTTGGCGAACTGGTCCTTGGTGCCGCGTGCGTCGCCGTAGTGGTCGACCTGGATGTTGAACTGGTCGGATCCGGTGTTGATGACCTGGGCGTTGTCGGAACCGGTCATGGCGTTGCCCCCACCCACGGTGTGTTCGGTGCGGTGCCGCTCTGCGTCACCTGCTGGCTGGACTGGGTGTCGCGGCTCTGGTACTGCTCCGCGGTGGTGCGGCAGGCCGACTCGAGGTTGGTCAGCTGCTCGACCATCCGCTGCATGGTGATGACGACACCGCCGTGTTCGTAGCCGTAGGCCGTCGCGAACACGTCCTCGCCGCTCCAGAAGCTGGCGAGCGCCGCGGTCAGCTTCTCCGGGGCGGCCTGTTCCCGGTAGCGCGGCAGGTTTCCTGCGACATAACCCGAGCCGCCGGACATGTCCTCCAGCAGTCGATGCACTTGGTCGGCCACGGCGAGAAGCTTGCCCGGATCGACCCGGAAACCCTTGGTGGGCGCCACGGATCCTCTCCCTTCACATCCCGACTACACGGTTGCAGGTTGCGGCCGGCCAGCTGACGCGGCTGGCCGGCCTCGTCCTCAGGCCCAGTTGCTGCGGGCCGCGTTCTCCGCGGAGGTGTAGTTCTGGTGCGCCTGCCCGACTGCCTGGCCGATGTTGTTGAGCACGTTCGACAGGGCCAGGGAGGCTTCGTCCCACTGCTTCTTGCAGGTCAGGTAGGACTCCTGCGCGGCGCCGCTCCACGAGGCGATCATCGGCTGGAGGTCGCTGTTGAGCTGCTCGAGCGTCGCGGTCAGCTTGGCGTAGTTGTTGCGGATGCCCTGCTCGCCGGCCTGCAGGGACTCGAACTGGACGTGGATCTCACCCATGGGTCAGTTCCTCTCGGCTCATGCGTTGATCTGGCCGGCGAGGCCGGACAGGGTCTGGGTCTGGTCGGTTTCCTGCGTGCCGTAGGTGCGCTGGGTGGACAGCAGCGCCTCGTGCATCCGGCGAAGCGCGTTGTTGATCTTGTTGGCCTGCTGCTCGAAGGCGTCGTGTACCTGGACGAACGAGCTGGCGGCCTCGCCGCGCCACCCACCCATCATGGTCTCGACCTCGGAGCGCAGGTTGCTGATGTGTCCCTGGATCTGCGTTGCTGCGTCATCGACCTTGACGGCACCTTGCGCCATGGCCTCCTGACTGGTCGTGTACTGAGCCACGAGTGTCCCTCCTCCTGCTGAGGTGAGTGGGTCCGGATCCTGCCTGTGCCCATACCGTACAAAAAAGCCGTGCGCTTGCCAACACGGACGTTACCGCCGGGCGCGGCACATCTGCTCGGGCGGCGCGCGGCGTCACTGGGTGACAGGTCGCCGTGCCGCGTCCGGGTCGAGGGCGGGTCCGGTGGGGATCAGGCTCAGCAACTGCCCGGGCAGCGTCAGCGGATTGGAGTTCCCGTAGCCGAACCCGCTCAGGACCTGCACGGAGGCCGCCGGGTATTTCTTGCCGGGCTCGGCCACGACGAACACGGTCGGTGATCCGTCCGCGGACCTGACGAGCGCCGCCTGGCCGGGTCGCAGCTGCACCTGGTCGGCGATCCCGCGCTGCGACTGGACGGACTCCTCGACGGTTGTGCCCGGAGTGGCCGGCAGCGTGCTGGCCGGGACGGTGAGGATCGCCGGAGCGCCGCCGGTGCCGAAGCCCGCGCACAGCCCGCCGTTCTGCGCGGCCTTCGGCTCGACGGTGGGGACCGCCGTCGGCAGCCCGCCGAACTGCGCGATCAACGCGCCGACGTCCGATTTCGACTGGGCGATGCCGAGTTCCACGTCCGCGGTCGTGCTGAGCTGCGGCAGGTGCCTGTTGCGGCCGAGCGTGAGCGTCTGCAACAAGTCCGCCTGCAGCGCATTGACGGGAGCGATGCCGTCGCGCAGCACGACGAACAGCTGACCGTTGTCGCTGACCTTGATCAGCTGACCGACCACCGAGCGCTGCCCGGCAATCGTGGCGACCGGCTGGCCGAGGCCGGGCACCGTCGGCGTGCGCAGCGTGCTTCCCTGCGGCAGCGAGTCCAGGAACGCGGTGCCGACCGTCAGCGCCGCGACGCTCTGCAGGCCGAGCGCGGTCGCCACCTCCTGGCTGGCGATGCCCAGCCGTTCGCCATGCCAGAGCAGGTAGGTGCTTGCGGCGCTGGGGGCTCGGACGAGGACGGCGCCGCCGGCGGGCACCGCGGACGCGGCCGGGGCGTGGCCCACCTGCACGGTGACCTGGGCGTCGAGCGCCCCGGCGTTGCCTGCGAGCTGGCGTGAGCAGACCGTCCAGTTCGACCGAAGCAGGTTCGACGCGGACGGCAGGGAATCGGGGATGCCGTCGATCCCGATCGTCGCCCCGCGTTTGGTACTGCTCAGGTCCGACTGGCTGACGAGGGTGACGTGGGTGGACTGCTGACCCGACAGCGCGAGCACGGCGGAGGAGTAGTTCAGCACCGGGTGCAGCACGTTGTCGATGAGGACGTAACGGGCGCCGGTCTCCCGCTCGACGATGATCGTGCCGGCCGCCTTCCACGTGTTGCCCGTACTCGGCTTGATCACGCCGAACAGGGTGTACACCGCGGCGATCAGGACGGCGATCATGATCCCGGAGACGGTGGTCAGCGTCAGACGGCGCATCGGCGGTTCGACGACGTTCGGTTCGCCGGTCACGAGGGACGCGAGCGCGCGACGGGTGAGGAAGCGGTACGCGTGAAGCTGGTCGCGGCGGGTCTGCACGACGCCCTCCTCTCCACGTCCGGTGTCGGGCTCGGCGGTGCCGTGGGTCGGGGGAAAGGATACGGGTCCATCGGACGCGCCTCGACCTGCGATGATCTGCTCGGCCCGAGGCGAGCACGGCTGTGGAGGACGAGTGCCGAAACCGACGCTGATGCAGTTCGTGCTCCTCGAGCTCGCACTGGCCGCAGTGGTGGGCGGCCTCGCCGAGAAGCGGGCCTGGCCGGCGGTGGGGGCAGGCGTAGCCGCGGTCCTGGCGGTGCTGGCCGTGGTGCCGCTTCGGCGCCGCTGGGCGTATCAGCTCGCGCTGTCCTGGCTGGCGATGATGCGACGCCGTCAGGGCGTGCGCGGCCCCGGCCTGCAGACGCTGCTGGGCGGATACCAGGTGCGCACGATCGCGCCGA
This sequence comes from Jatrophihabitantaceae bacterium, assembly GCA_051000395.1. GTDB lineage: Bacteria > Actinomycetota > Actinomycetes > Mycobacteriales > Jatrophihabitantaceae > JBPCOI01. Next base: position 49,698 of record JBPCOI010000090.1, on the reverse strand, counting down.
GCGGGCACGGCACGCAGTTCGGGGTGGTCCGCGTCGGTTCGATGTGGACGTTGCCCCTCGAGCTGGACTGCGACGGCGTGTGCAACGACGACGCCCCCGTCCCGGTCGATCAGCTGGCGGCGCTGCTGCGGGTCGAGGACGTGCCGCTGGCCAGCGTGCGGCTGCTGACGGTGCTCGCTCCGGCACGGCCCGCGCCGCACGCCCCGCTCGGCCCCGTGGCACCCGCGCCGCGGGTAGCTGCGCGCTACTGCCTGCTCACGCTGGACACGATCGCCGCGGCCGAAGCGGTCGCCGCGCGCGGGGGGACCGACGCCGCCGTCCAGCAGATCCTGCGGCGTTGCGCGCTTCGCTGCGAGCAGATCCTGGCAGCGGTCGGGGTGCGCGTCCGTCGCCTGGACGAGCGGGCCGTCACGGCGCTGTTCGCCAGCTGCATGGGTCCGGCTGCCGCACGCCCGGACGGTTCGCTACCCGCAACGGTGGAGTCCTGGCGCGGGATCCGGGTGGCGGGCACCTGGTCGGTCAGCTTCGCCGTCGCCGGCGGCGGGCAGCGCACGCCGGACGCGCTGACGCAGCTGGCGGCCGGAGCAATGACACCGGTCGTGGTCACCTGCCTCGTGCTGCGTCGCCCCGGGCGCCACGAGCAGTTGCAGGCGATGCTGCTGCTGCGCCTGAGCGGTCCCGGCGCCGCACCGGACACCGTCGCGCTGGCGCGAACGGCGGAGCAGGCGGCGGCTGCCGGGCTCGTCCTGCAGCGTCTGGACGGCGAGCACGGCAACCTGCTGCGCGCCACCACCCCGGTCGGCATGGGCGCTGCGGCGTGACCCGCGGGGTGCTGCAGCTGCCCTCGCCGATGGGTCTGAGCGCCGGCGCGCCGGTGTCCGGTGTCCACCTCGGCACCGGGCAGCGGGGGCAGGTCACGCTGCGGCTGTTCCGGGGCCGGCCAACGCGTGTTGCGGTTGTCGGCGCGACCGCGGCGGCCGTGTTGCTCGCCGTCCGAGCCGCGGCAGCGGGCGCATCGGTCGTGGTGTCCAGCGAACGCGGCGCCGCCTGGTCGTCGGCTCTCGCGCACGCGGTGGACGCCCGGGTGGTGGAGCAGCGCAGCGCTCCGAGCGCAGCAGGCGGCCCCACCCTGCTCGTCGACGATCGGCCCGGTGAGGCGCGCGGTCTGGGCGAGGCCGGCGCCTGGCAGTGCCGAGTGGATCTCCGCTCGCCGGGCACGCGCGCCGACCTCGCCTCACTCACCGCGGCCGACGTGGTGCTGCTCGGGCACATCCCGGCGGAGCTGGCCGACTACGTCCCGGCGCTGTTCGTCGTGCCGCCGGCCCAGCTGACCTCACTCGGCGGCGGCACCGTGGCGCTGGTGCGCCGCGGCAGCCTGGAGCACGTCAGCCTGGATCCGTCCGCGTCCGAGGCTGGACTGCTGTTCGGCAGTTGAGGCCGCAGATCAGCTGACCGCCGAGCGCAGCGCGCCGTACACCCCCATGACCGCGAGCGCGAGTGGGATCACCGACAGCACGAGCAGCGACTCGACGATGTCCGCCGCGCGTGACCAGGGCGGGGCGTAACGGCGTCCCGGCAGCACGACCGCGAGCGCGAACAGCACCACGGCCACGGCCAGGGCCGGTACCGACACCGCCAACGCGAGCTGGGTGTGCTGCATTGCGGACGCCCGGGCCACCACGACTGCCGCCGTGGCGATGCCGCCTGCCGTCAGCAGCAGGCCGCGCTGCCCGCGCCCGGTGAACAGCCGCGCCCGCAGCAGGCAGATCGCCGCCAGCACGAGGGCCAGGACCTGGGCGCTGACGTCGCCGACGGCCAGGAACATCGCTGCGCCCGCGATGGCGAGACTGACCCCGCCGACCAGGCCGGTGAGGAACTGGTCGGCCATCGTGGCCTGTCGAAGGATCTTCGTCGCGTCCACGCTTCCCTCATCGCGGCGCAGCTCGCTCGCGTCGGTCGGGATCGACGGCAACGGCAGGCGCGACAGCTTGAACGACAGCATCGGCAGCAGGGGGGAGACGGCTAGTGCGGCTGCAGCGACCAGGGAGGCCGTGCCCGCCGGTCGCAGTGACGTTCCGGTGGCGACCGCCGTGCCGAGCGCGCTGAGCAGGCCGACGCCGATGACGGTCGCCAACCCGGAGATCCCGCTGCCGAGGCTCAGGACCGCGACTGTCGCCGCGAGGACGGCCGCACACGAGCCGAGCAGGATCGAGGCGGCGCCGAAGTGCCGTAACGACTCGTGCGCGCCGACGGCCGTGGCCCCGGCGACCGTCGCGAACGCGATCGCGAAGCCTGCCGCAACCAGCGCGGGGCCGCGCTGGTGGTAGGCACGCGACAGCGCGACAGCGGTGAGCAGCAGCAGAGCCGCGCCGACGCCGCAGACGGCAGCGGGCAGCGCCCAGCTGGGGCCGGCCGCCAAGGCCGCCCCGAGCGCGAGGCCGAGCAACGCCGAGCCGAAGGCGACCGCTGCCACCTCGGTACTCGGGGCGTGCCATCGCGCCGTGCGGGTCAGCACACCGGTGGCGACGGCGTCGAGCACGTCGTCGAAGGCGATCTCGGGCAACTGGGTAGCGCGGGTGCGCAGGTGCAGGACGTCGCCGTCGCGGATCTGGCCGGCGGCCAGGGACGTGGCCGGATCCAGCGGCGGCTCCGAGGCTCGCTGCAGGATCCAGCCACCGTTGGCGGCACCCTCGTCGGCGACCTCACGGCCCAGGCTGGACACCAGCGTGGCGAGCAGCTCGGCTACCGGGATGTGCACGGGCACCGCGAGATCCGCGCGGACCTCCGCCGAGATCACGGTGATCCGGCACGTGTTCGACACGACGCTGGAGGACAACGGAACTCCTGTCGATCGGCCGGCTGCGGTTGCGAGCTAGCATGCTTGTTCGCCGGTCGGTTGTTTGTACCGGTCGGCGGGGATCGGAACCACGCTGCGGTTCGCAACGGTAACGCAAGCTGCGACGCGTGCGGAGCGGGCAACGCGACTGACGTGCGGGACGGCGCCCGTCCGCGTTGCCGGAAGGAGGCCGGGTGAGCACGGTGCTGTTCCGGCGACCCGCCCGCCGGCAGCCCCCGCCCGAACCGCGCGGCGAAATCGTGCTGGACTCGCCGCCGGAGCTGCCGGAGACCGTGAGCGGCGGCGGGATGGGGCAGACACTGACCTATCTGCCGATGCTGGCCGGCGCGGGAGCGACCGCGCTTCTCGTCACAGGCAGCGGCGGCTCGCCGGTCACCTATCTCGCGAGCGGCATGATGGCGCTGTCCATGGCGGGCATGGCGTTCAGCAGCATGGGCCGCTCCTCCGGCGACAAGCGCCGGCGGCTGGACGGCGACCGCCGCGACTACCAGCGATACCTGCAGCAGGTCCGCAGCCGGGTCCGCACCGCGGCCGAGCAGCAGCGCGCCTCGGCTCTGTGGCACCACCCCGATCCCGGCGCGCTGTGGTGCGTGGCGATCGGCACTCGGCTGTGGGAACGGCGACCTGCCGACGGCGACTTCCTCGCCGTGCGCGTCGGTCGCGGCGCGCAACGGCTCGCGGTTCGCCTGGTGACCCCCGAGACCAAGCCCGTGGAGGACCTCGAACCGATCTCTGCGGTTTCCCTGCGCCGGTTCGTCCGCGCCCACGGAGCGGTCCGCGACCTGCCGGTTGCCATCTCGCTGGCCGCGTTCGCGAGGATCACCGTCTCCGGAGCGCCGCACCGCTCGCGCGCCATGATGCGTGCCGTCATCGGCCAGCTTGCCGCCTTCCACTCACCCGACGATGTGGTGATCGCAGTCTGCGCGTCGCCCGCCGTGATGCCCGAGTGGGAGTGGCTCAAGTGGTTGCCGCACGCGCTGAGCCCGGCGGCCTTCGACGCGGTCGGTCAGCTACGCCTGGTCACCGACGACCTGCTCGACATCGAGGCCAGCTTCGGGGACACGTTGACCAGCCGGCCCCGTTTCGGCATCGGCGGCACGAGCGAGGGCCCGCACGTCGTCGTCGTCGTCGACGGCGGCCGGGTGCCGCCGGAAGCGCAGCTGGCGAGCGCGCTGGTCCAGGGCGTGACCGTGCTCGAGCTGGATTCGACGACCTCGGTCGAGGCGGGCAACGGGGTGCTGTCGCTGCTCGTCGAGGAGGGCAACCTGACGATGGCGCAACGCGATGGCACCGGCGCCGTGCGGCGCACGGCATTGGGTGTCGCGGACTCCCTCAGCGTCGTGGAGGCCGAATCGCTCGCGCGGCGGATGACGCCGCTGCGGATGTCGGCGGCGACGTCCGAGCCGACCGATGCGCTCGCCGCCGACCTGAGCCTGCCGGACCTGCTGCGACTGGGCGACCCCTACCAGGTCGACACCGAGCTGACCTGGCGCCCCCGGGCGCCGCGCGACCGCCTGCGCGTTCCGATCGGAGTCGGCACCACGGGCCAGCCGGTGGAGCTGGACATCAAGGAGTCCGCGCAGGGCGGGATGGGACCGCACGGGCTGGTCATCGGCGCGACCGGGTCCGGCAAGTCCGAGCTGCTGCGCACGCTGGTGCTCGGGCTGGCGTTGACGCACTCGTCGGAAGTCCTGAACTTCGTCCTCGTCGACTTCAAGGGCGGCGCGACGTTCGCGAGCCTGGACGTGTTGCCGCACACCTCCGCGGTGATCACGAACCTGGAGGACGAGCTGATCCTGGTCGACCGCATGAAGGACGCCGTGCACGGCGAGATGGTCCGCCGTCAGGAGGCCTTGCGCGCTGCGGGAAACTACGCGTCGCTGCGTGACTACGAGCGGGCCCGCGAGCAGGGCGCGCTGCTCGAGCCGATGCCGTCGCTGTTCGTGGTGGTCGACGAGTTCAGCGAACTGCTCGCGGCGAAGCCGGACTTCATCGACCTGTTCGTGATGATCGGGCGCCTCGGGCGCTCGCTCGGCGTGCACTTGCTGCTCGCTTCGCAGCGCCTCGAGGAGGGCAAGCTGCGCGGGCTGGACACCCACCTGTCCTACCGCGTCGGGCTGCGCACGTTCTCCTCCATGGAGAGCCGTGTCGTGCTGGGCGTTCCGGACGCCTACGAGCTTCCCAGCGCGCCGGGCAACGGCTATCTGAAGGAGAGCACCGAGGGGCTGGTGCGGTTCAAGGCCGCCTACGTGTCGGGCACGTACACCCGCGGGGTCAGCGCGGTGCAGGGCGGCGGCGAGACGAGCCGGCACAGCGTGCTGCCCTACCAGCTGCCCTACCTGGCGCCCCGCGATGACCTCAGCGAACCGGACAGCGACGAGCCGATCGCGCAGGCGCATCCGTCCGGACCGGGTCAGACCTTGCTCGACGTCCTGGTGGAGCGCCTGGACGGCAAGGGCATGCCGGCGCGCAAGGTCTGGCTGCCACCGCTGGACGTCCCACCTACGCTCGACGAGTTGCTGCCGCCGCTGAAGGAGACCGACCTGGGGATCCGGCCGCTGGAGTGGGAGACCGTCCCGCCGTTGACGGCGCCGATCGGCCTGATCGACCGACCGTTCGACCAGCGCCGCGACCCGCACTGGTTGGCGCTGTCGAGCTCGCACTTCGTGGTGGTCGGCCGGCCGCAGAGCGGCAAGAGCACGGTGCTGCGCGCGCTCATCGCATCGATGGCGCTTACCCACACGCCGGCGCAGGCGCAGTTCTACTGCCTCGATTTCGGCGGCGGCACGCTCACCGGGCTCGTCGACCTGCCGCACGTCGGCTCGGTGGCGACGCGCCTGGAGCCCGAGCGGCTGAGGCGAACGATCGCGGAGGTGAACGGGTTGCTCGCCCGCCGCGAGCAGCTGTTCACCCAGAACCGGATCGACTCGATGGCCACCTACCGCCGGATGCTGGAATCGGGCGTGGTCGGCGGCGACGGCTACGGCGACGTGTTCCTGGTGGTCGACGGCTGGGGGACGATCCGGCAGGACTACGAGGAACTAGAACCGGCGATCACCCAGATCGCGGCACGCGGACTCGGCTTCGGTGTACACGTCGTGCTCTCCGTCCAGCGCTGGATGGAACTGCGGCCCGCGCTGCGCGACCTGATCAGCACGCGGCTCGAACTGCGCCTCGGTGACCCGTCCGAGTCCGACTTCGACCGCCGGATGGCGGCGGACGTGCCGGCGGGCCTGCCCGGCCGCGGCCTGATCGCGGAGAAGCTGCACTTCCTGTCCGCACTGCCGCGCATCGACGCACGCCCCCAGGTCGACGACCTGAGCGAGGGGGTAGGCGAGCTGGTGACCCGGGTCGGCTCGGCATGGCACGGGCCGTCCGCACCGCCGGTCCGGCTGCTGCCCCGGGACCTGCCCTACGCCGACCTACCGGCGCCTGGAGCTACCGGCGCCACGATCCCGCTGGGACTGGACGAGGATTCGCTCGCCACGGTGTACGCCGACTTCGACGCCGAGCCGCACTTCGTGGTCGTCGGGGACGTCGAGTCCGGCAAGTCGAACCTGCTTCGGCTGATCGCCCGGGGAATAACGACACGATGGGGCCCGGACGAAGCGAAGATCATCACACTGGACTACCGCCGGGGCATGCTCGGGGCGATCACCACCGCGCACCAGATCGGCTACGTGATGAACTCGATGGCCGCGCCGGAGGTGGTCGGCAACGTCGTCGCCGCACTGCGCGAGCGGCTCGGCGGCCTGCAGGTCGACCCGTCCGTTGCGCAGCTGGCGCGCTGGAGCGGGCCGCGCCTGTTCCTGCTCATCGACGACTACGACCTGGTCGCGGCCAGCCAGGGCAACCCGATGCACTCGATCGTCGAGTTCCTGCCGCAGGCGCGCGACATCGGCCTGCACGTCGTGCTCAGCCGATCGGCGGGCGGCGTCGGCCAGGGCATGTACGAACCGGTGATGCGCGGCCTGCGGGAGATGGGAACGCCGGGCGTCCTGCTTTCGGGCAACAAGGACGAGGGCGCAGTGCTGGGTTCGGTGAAGATGGAACCACTGCCGCCAGGCCGCGGCCGGCTGGTGCACCGACGCGTCGGCGCGATGCTGATGCAGACCGCGCACTTGAGCGCACCGCGCACCTGAGCGCACCGCGCACCTGAGCGGACCGCGCAGGTATCCGGTATGCAGTGCGCGGTGCGCTCAGACCTTGCGCAGCACGGCGACCACGCGGCCGAGGATGCTCGCCTCGTCGGCCGCGATGGGGGAGTAGGCCGGGTTGTGCGGCAGCAGCCAGGCGTGTCCGTCGCGGCGGCGGAAGGTCTTGACGGTTGCCTCGCCCTCGGTCATCGCGGCGACGACCGCACCGTTGTCCGCATCGGGCTGCTGGCGCACCACGACCCAGTCACCGTCGGAGATCGCCGCCTCGATCATGGAGTCGCCGGCCACCTTGAGCAGGAACAGCGACCCGTCACCGACGAGCGCCTTGGGCAGCGGGAAGACGTCCTCGATCATCTGCTCGGCCAGGATCGGTCCGCCAGCCGCGATGCGACCCACCATCGGGACGAACACCGGTGTGTCGCCACGGGGGGCGTCGTCGGCGACGGCCAGGGCGCGCCGGGCCGCGCGGGGCTTGTCTCCGGTGTCCGGGCCGGGCGTTGCACCGGAGCGCCGCACGTCGACGGCCCGCGGACGGTTGGGATCGCGGCGCAGGAAGCCCTTGCGTTCCAGCATGGCCAGCTGGTGGGCCACACTGGAGGTGGATGCGAGGCCGGCTGACTCGCAGATCTCCCGGATGCTCGGCGGGTAACCGCGACGATCGACCGAGTCGCGGATGACGTCGAGGATCGCCTGCTGCCGCCGGGTCAAACCGGTGAGCGCGTCAGGCAGTTCGGTGACCTTGGGCCGGCCCGGACCGCGCCGCTGCGCCTCGGCGGCGGGCGCCTTCTTCGCGCGTCGTGCGCCCTTGTGCGCCGTCGGGGGGACGGACTTCTTCTCAGCCATGTGGACTCCCGCTGTCGCTCGCTCGATGTGGCCCTGACGGTAGCGCCCTGGATACCTCGTGGCAAACACGTGTTCGAACGACACGCCGGGGGCGGCTGGAAAACTGTCACAGCCTGCTGGTACACATTCGATCAGGTGTCCAATCGAATGCCTGTTCGACCGGTGCGGTGCCAGCCGCCCGGGCCAGCCCACCAGAGGAGTCCCGATGTCCGTCGCCACCGAGTTCGCGCCCGTCGTCTACATTCCGCCGCCGGCGCGCCCGCGAGACGACCATTGCACCACCGTCGCCGTGCTGTTCGCGCCCGGCGAGCGGTCGGTCGCTACGCCGTTGCGGTTGACCCGTCGAGGTATCCGCGTCGTGGCGCTCACGGTCGCGCTGCTCGCCGCGGCGCTGGTCGCGATCGCCTGGGCGTCGGCTCCCGGCGCTCGGCCCGCCGGGGCGCCGGCACCGGCCAGCGTCACCGTCCGCAGCGGCGACACGTTGTGGTCCATCGCCACCCGGGTGGCCCCGGACCGCGATCCGCGGGCCGAGGTCGCAGACCTGCAGCGACGCAACCACCTCGACAGCGTCGCGCTGCACCCTGGCCAGATCCTGCGGACGCGCTGACCCTCCCGATGTTCGATCCAGGGCCGTGTGCGCGACCTGCCGGCCGGCGGCAATCCGCGACGCGCCGCGGCTGGCCCTTGCGGAACATCGACGACCGTTCTACGGTTCACCCCTACATGTAGTATTTACAAGGTTGTAAGTTGTCCACAGGTTGGGGTCGGTCGTCCACAACGGCCGGCGGCTCGTCCACCGGGCGTCCCCAGGTTCGTGCACAGATTCGTCCACCTGCGCCGCCGCGAGACGGCAAGCCCGCAACGAGAGGAGGGTCGTCGATGCGCTGCCCCTACTGCCGCCATCCCGACTCCCGGGTGCTCGACTCACGTGAGCAGGACGAGGGCCAGGTCATCCGGCGCCGCCGGTCCTGCCCGGAGTGCGGCCGCCGCTTCACGACGCTCGAGGAGGCGACGCTCGCGGTCATCAAGCGCAGCGGCGTCACCGAGCCGTTCAGCCGGCAGAAAGTCGTCAGCGGCGTGCGCCGCGCCTGCCAGGGGCGCCCGGTCGACGAGGACGCGCTGGCCCAACTCGCCCAGACAGTCGAGGACGCGGTCCGCGCCGGCGGCGTGGCCGAGGTGCCCAGCGACGAGGTCGGCCTGGCGATCCTCGGACCGTTGCGCACCCTGGACGAGGTGGCCTACCTGCGCTTCGCCAGCGTGTACCAGGCCTTCAGCTCTGTCGACGACTTCGAGAAGGCGATCTGCGATCTGCGGGTCGAGCATCGCCGGCACGGTCCCTGATCCTGGGGCGTCTCGCCCGCTCCGGCTCCTACCACGCATTCGCCGTCCCGAACCTGATCAATCGCCCGTCCGCCCCAAGCATTCCGCACGGAAGGAACCACCGACGATGACCGAGGCCACTGACAAGTCAGCCACGCAGGCCGAGACCGGCGAGCTGTCCCAGCCCGATGGCGCAGGGCCGGGGGCGCCGCGCTACCCGGCGGGCGGCCTGCGGCTCGAGCGCGTGTACACCTCCCCAGGGGTGCACCCGTACGCCGAGGTGAACTGGGAACGGCGCGACGTCGTGATGACCAACTGGCGCGACGGCTCAGTCAACTTCGAGCAGCGCGGCGTCGAGTTCCCGGACTTCTGGTCGGTGAACGCCGCGAACATCGTCACCACCAAGTACTTCCGCGGCGCGGTGGGCACCGATGCGCGGGAGTGGTCGTTGCGCCAGCTGATCGACCGCGTGGTGCACAAATACCGGGCTGCGGGCGAGCAGCACGGCTACTTCGCCGGCGCGCCCGACGCGGAGATCTTCGAGCACGAGCTGACCTGGATGCTGCTGCACCAGGTGTTCAGCTTCAACTCGCCGGTCTGGTTCAACGTCGGCACCACGTCCCCGCAGCAGGTGAGTGCCTGTTTCATCCTGGCTGTCGAGGACACGATGGACTCGATCCTCAACTGGTACCGCGAGGAAGGCCTGATCTTCAAGGGCGGTTCCGGCGCCGGGCTCAACCTCTCGCGCATCCGCTCGTCGAAGGAGCTGCTGTCCTCCGGCGGCACCGCCTCGGGTCCGGTGAGCTTCATGCGTGGCGCCGACGCGTCCGCAGGGACCATCAAGTCCGGCGGCGCGACCCGCCGGGCGGCGAAGATGGTCGTCCTCGACATCGACCACCCCGACATCGAAGAGTTCGTACAGACCAAGGCGCGGGAGGAGGACAAGATCCGCGTGCTGCGCGACGCCGGCTTCGACATGGACCTCGGCGGACACGACATCACGAGCGTGCAGTACCAGAACGCCAACAACTCCGTGCGCGTCACTGACGAGTTCATGCGCGCGGTGGAGGAGGACGCCCAGTTCGGGCTGCGCGCCCGCAGCACCCACGAGGTGATCGAGACGGTCGCGGCCAAGGACCTGTTCCGTCAGATCGCCCAGGCCGCATGGGAGTGCGCCGACCCGGGCCTGCAGTACGACGACACGATCAACGATTGGCACACCAATCCCGAGACCGGCCGCATCACCGCCTCGAACCCGTGCAGCGAATACCTCTCGTTGGACAACACCTCGTGCAACCTGGCTTCGCTGAACCTGCTCAAGTTCTTGCGGGAGGACGATCGCTTCGACGCCGAGAAGTTCGTCAAGGCCGTCGAGCTGATCATCACCGCGATGGACATCTCGATCTGCTTCGCCGACTTCCCCACCGAGGCGATCGGGGTGAACACCCGCGCCTACCGGCAGCTGGGCATCGGTTACGCCAACCTCGGTGCGCTGCTGATGGCATCCGGCCTGGCCTACGACTCCGACGGCGGCCGCGCGCTGGCCGGCGCGATCACGTCGTTGATGACCGCGACGTCCTACCGCCGCTCGGCCGAGCTGGCCGGCATCGTCGGACCGTACGAGGGCTTTGCCCGCAACGCGGCAGCGCACGCGCGGGTGATGCGTAAGCACGCGGCGGCCAACGACTCGGCCCGCCCGATTCACGAGCTCGACCGCTCGGTCTTCGCGGCCGCGACGCGGGAATGGAGCACCGGAAACAAGATCGGTGAGCGCAACGGTTGGCGCAACGCGCAGGCCTCGGTTCTCGCGCCGACCGGAACCATCGGCTTGATGATGGACTGCGACACCACCGGCGTCGAACCCGACCTTGCGCTGGTGAAGTTCAAGAAGCTGGTCGGCGGCGGATCGATGCAGATCGTCAACCAGACCGTGCCCCGGGCGCTGCGTGCCTTGGGGTACCAGGAGGAACAGGTCGAGGCGATCGTCGAGTACATCGCCGAACACGGCCACGTCGTCGACGCGCCGGGGATGCGCAGTGAGCACTAAGAGGTGTTCGACTGCGCGATGGGCGCTCGCGCGATCAAGGCGATGGGCCACGTGCGGATGATGGCCGCGGCGCAGCCGTTCCTGTCCGGCGCGATCTCCAAGACCGTCAACCTGCCCGAGACCGCGACGGTGCACGACATCGAGGACGTCTACTTCCAGGGCTGGAAGCTCGGCCTCAAGGCGCTCGCGGTGTACCGCGACAACTGCAAGGTGGGCCAGCCGCTGTCCGCGGGGAAGGGCGAGAACAATGGCGCGGCAGCCGAGGCGGCGCTCGAGAAGGTCGTCGAGTACCGGCCCACCCGCAGGCGCCTGCCCAAGGCACGCCCGTCGCTGACGACGTCGTTCACGGTCGGGGGCGCCGAGGGTTACATGACTGCCGGGTCCTATCCGGACGATGGCCTGGGTGAGGTGTTCCTGAAGCTGGGCAAGCAGGGATCGACGCTGGCCGGCGTGATGGACGCGTTCTCGATCGCGATCTCGATCGCACTGCAGCACGGCGTCCCGCTCGAGACCTACGTGCAGAAGTTCACCAACATGCGCTTCGACCCGGCCGGGTTGACCGACGACCCGGACATCCGCATGGCCCAGTCGATCCTCGACTACATCTTCCGACGCCTGGCGCTGGACTACCTGCCGTTCGAGACGCGATCGGCGCTGGGCATCCATACCGCGAGCGAGCGCACCCGCCAGCTCGAGACCGGCTCCTACGCGGCCAGCGAGTCCGGCGACGAGCTGGATCTGGAGACACTGTCCCAGTCGGCGCCGGTGGCCAAGGCCGCCACTGACGTGGTCGACGACAGCGATGCCGCGGAACTGCCCGCGCCGCGCGGAGTCCACAGCTCCACCGAGTTGCTGGAGTCGATCACCGGATCCTCGGCGGACGCGCCGTTGTGCATGAACTGCGGCACCAAGATGCGCCCGGCCGGCAGCTGTTTCGTCTGCGAAGGCTGCGGCAGCACCAGCGGCTGCAGCTGAAAGCAGGCGGCAGCTGCGCCCGATGCAGCCTGACGGGTCAACCCCGGCCACGGGAGCGGGCCGGGCGTGCCGTGCCGTGCCGTGCCGGGCCGGTGGAACGGTGATGCCCATAGGCGGCGTGGGCCGGTGTACGACATCACCGTTCCCCGGTCGCGGCGCACAGAGAGCGCGCCGAGGATGCGACCTGAGATGGCGGTGTTGCCTTCCCACAGCGTGAGCTGACCGGTCGCGTCCGCGAGTTGCCCGAGGCTCCCCGACGGCGAGGCGCCCGGTTTGACGATTCCTGTAACTGGGTGCCCGATCAACTGGGCACTGTGACGGCGGTCGCATGGTGCCGCGAGCCGCGCCGGCAGGCAGCCCATGAGGACGAGGAACCGCTGTGACGGCAAGCGTCATCGGGCAGCAGGCTCGCACGACGTCGACCTTGGGCCACGCCGTCATGCGCGCCGTCATCCGCGGCGGCACCCGCTGGCACCCGCTAGCGTCGGTGGGATTGCTGCCCGAGCCCACGTCGCTCAAGGTCACGGCCTCGTGCAGATCAGCGGTCTGAGCGCGGTGCGAACGAAGCAACCGTTCCGGCTCTCCGACGGCTCGACATCGCCCACGAACACACCCTGCTGCACTTTGTCTCCGAGAGCGGCGCGGCCTGTCGCCGCTGGACAGCATGAGTGGCCCTCTACATGATGTGACGACCCTGGTCGGGAGTTTCGCCACGACCGGGCCCGAGCGCCCGGAAGGGAACCCATGACCAGCAAGATGTTGATGGACCTGATCAGCATCCCGCTGTTCACGGGGGTGATCGGCTACGTCACCAACTGGACCGGCGTGTTGATGCTGTTCAAGCCGATCCGCTTCCACGGCTTCCGGCTGCCCGGCCTGAAGCTGCTGTTCCCGCTGCTGCCGCGGCGGGTGCGCGTGTTGCCGCTGATCAGCTATCAGGGACGCATCGGCTGGCAGGGCATCGTCCCGTCGCGGGCCGACAAGATGGCCAGCATCTCCGTCGACAAGGGCTTGGGAAAGCTCGGCAGCATCGGCGACTTCTACCGCGAGCTGGAGCCGGACCGGATCGCGGAGCATCTGGCCGCTGTCGCGCAGGCCGAGATCCGCGGCGTCGTCGAGCAGATCATGGAGCAGGAGAACCCCGGCCTCTGGCATGACCTGCCGCCCCTGATCAAGGAAGCCGTCCACGCGCGCGTCAAGCAGCAACTGCCAGCGATCGTCCGGAACATCACCGACGAGATCGGCGAGAACGTCGACCAGCTCATCGACGCGAAGCTCATGGTGATCAGCTACTTCGGCGAGCATCCGGAGCTACTCAACGAGCTGTTCCAGATCCTCGGCAAGAAGGAACTGCGGTTCATGCAGAACTTCGGCTTCTACTTCGGCTTCCCGATGGGCTTCGTGCTTTTCGGTGTGCTGGAGGTCTTCCCGCACTGGTACGTCCTGCCGCTCGGCGGCGTGATCATCGGCTGGGTGGTCAACTACCTCGGCATCGCGATGATTTTCGAACCGGTCTTCTACCGGCGCTGGGTGCCGTGGCATCAGGGCCTGTTGATCAAGCGCCAACCGGAAGTCACCAAGTTGTACGCCGAGATGGTGTCCGACAAGGTGATCACGCTGCAGAACATCGGCAACGAACTGCTCAACGGGCCACGCAGCGATCGGACCATGCAGATGCTGCAGGACACGCTTCGCCCCGCCGTCGACAAGGCCATCGGACCGGCCCGCGCCGCCGTTCGGGTCGCGATCGGGACGAAGGAGTACGACCAGATCCGGGCCTCGGTAGCCACGGAGGCGACGGGATTCGCCCCGATAGCCTTCAACGACGCGCAGTTCAACAAGCAGCAGTCGAAGAAGATCTATACCTTCATCGAGGCCCAGATGCAGAAGATGGGACCCGACGACTTCGTCGAGATGCTGCGCTCGGCGATCAAGCAGGATGAGTGGTTGCTGTTCGTGCACGGCGGGGCCCTGGGACTAATCGCGGGCTTCGTCCACCTAGCGATCTTCGGAGTGTGACGTGTCGGAAGGTGACGAGAAGAGCCTGGTGCGCAAGGCGCCTCCCGGGTCGCGCTTCGGGATCGCGCTGCGCCCCAACGCAGAGATGATCAAGGCGGTTCCCGGACTGGCGCGAGTCGCGGCGGTCTCGGCCTGGCACGTGACGAGCTGGTCCGTCGGCGCCGGCGTGGCGGGCACGAACTACGTGGCCATGCGGGCGATGCGCGGCGAGCCGGCGACGGAGATCATCCAGGACGCGGCGACGGATCTGCGTTCGGCGGCGTGGCGCATCCTCGGCCTCGACAAGCGCCCGGACGACGCGGCCGGCCCCGACCGTACGCCTCCCGGCGGAGCGACGACGTCGGATCTGCAGCGGCGCGGATCGGAGCTCATGCGGCGCGCGAACGACGTGCACGTCGTCGAGGACACCCATCCCGCGTTCGCCCGGATTCTGTCGGAGATCACCCCGGACGAGGCCCGCATCCTGCGCTTTCTCTACGTCGAGGGACCGCAACCGTCGATCGACATCCGCACGAACCGGCCGCTCGGTATCGGCTCGGTCCTCGTCGCCAGCGGACTGAGCATGATCGCCGAGCACGCGGGGTGCCGCTACCTCGACCGCGTCGACCCCTACCTGACCAACCTGGCACGCCTGGGGTTGATCGAGTTCTCCAAGGAGCAGGTCAGCAATCCCTCGCGCTACCAGGTCATTGAGGCGCAGCCCAAGGTTCTCGAGGCGCTCAAGCGGGCCGGGCGGATGCCGAAGATGGTGCCGCGCAGCATCTACCTCAACTATTTCGGCGAGGAGTTCTGCCGTACCTGCCTGCCGCTGGGAGCCGTGCAGCGCCGGGGCAGCGCGAGCGTCACGGCCGAGTCACCCCAGGGGTAACGCGCCGTGCGGTTTGGCGTCAGCTGTGGACGGGAACAATGGCCGCGAGACGAGCGTACGTGGCCCGAACGGGCCGTTCTCGGAAGGTGAGATGTCATGGTGCTCCTTGGTCTGCTCCTGCTAGCCGCGGCGGTGGTCGTCGCGATCGAGTTCATCCTCGCGAACCGCGGACCGGTCACGATCAAGCTGTGGGGCTGGTCGTGGCACAACCAGGACGCCTACTGGCTGGCCGTGTCGGGCGCGATCATCCTGGTTGCCGCGGTCATCGGCTTGGCGCTCATGAAGGCCGGCGGCGCCCGCCAGTGGCGGCTGCGGCGCGAGCGGCGCGATCTGGCCAAGGAGAACAAGCGCCTCAACGCCCGTTCGGGCCGCACCGATCAGCCGGAGCAGGTCACGCACGAGCGAGGTTCCAGCACGCCGCAGCGGACCGCAGCTGCCGAACCCGCGGCGCCAGCGGCCTACCAGCAGCGCGCCGAGCCGACAAGCGCAGCCCCGCAGCCCCGCAGCGCCGAGGAGCAGCGCGCGCCCGCGGCGCCGAGCCCTGGCAATGCCGCGCCCGGGGCGGGCACCTACCCGCCCGCACCGGCGGCCGGCGGCTATCCGCAACCGTCCGGCGAGCCGTACCAGGGGGAGCGCGGCGGTCCGGACCCGGTTAAGCCGTGGGTCGAGCACCCGCGATGAAGTAGCCGTATGTCGGTGCTGCGGACGGGCTCGTGAGCGACCCCTGCGCGGTGCTGGTCCACGGGCTCTGGCATGGGGCGTGGTCCTGGGACCCGGTGCGTGCCCTGCTCGCGGAGCGCGGGATCGCCAGCGTCGCCGTCGAACTCGCGATGATCACGCTGGAGGACGACGTGGCGAGCGTGCGCTCGGTATTGGACACGATGCCCGGCCCGGTGGCGCTGGTAGGGCACTCCTACGGCGGGGCGGTGATCACGGCCGCCGGGGTGCACCCGGCGGTCCGGCAGCTCATCTACATCGCGGCGTTCCAGCTGGACGAGGGCGAGAGCATCTCGCGGGTACGACCGGACCTCGGCATCGCCGCGACCGGTCTCGGCGCGGCACTGCGCTTCTCGGCCGACGGCAGCCAGGTGAGCCTCGACCCACGTTCGACGCGCGAATTGCTCTATCAGCAGGCCGACGTCACGGCCGCCCGCGCGGCGATCGAGCGGCTGCGCCCCGTCGGACGAGCGCTGTTCTCCGCGCGCCCGTCCGCGATCGCATGGCACGACGTCGCGTCCAGCTACGCGATCTGCACGGCAGACCGTTGCGTCGCGCCGCAACTGCAGCAGGCGATGGCCGCACGCGCGACCCGCAGCGTGCACTGGCCGTCGGACCACACTCCGTTGCTCAGCCAGCCGCATTCGGTGGCCGAGCTGATCGCGACGGATGCCCAGTCCGGCGCGTTATCGGCCTGACGCGAGCCGCTCAGGCGCGTGCGGCGCTGGTGGCAGCCGCCGGTCCCCGCGCCCCCGTCCATAGGCCGGCACGGGCCGCGGCGAGGGCGGCGCGGGCGCCGCGTTGGGTCCACGCGCAGCTCACCAGCACCGCCACCGCGACGATGCCGTCCAGCCAGAAGTGGTTCGCCGTCGCCACCACGACGAACACGGTCAGCACCGGATGTGCCACGGCGAGCCACCGCCACCGGCTGCGTCCGATCCGCACGGCGTACCAGCCGATCAGAACCGCCCACGCGACGTGCACGGACGGCATCGCGGAGAACTGGTCGGCGTCGATGCCGAGCGTGTAGACCGACTGACCGTAGCGCGCGGCGGTGTCCACATATCCGCCGAGCAGCCGGGGCGGGGCCACCGGAAGCAGCTGGATGACCAGGCAGGCCAGCGTCGTCAGCGCGAGCGTCGTGCGCACCGATGTGTAGCGCTCGCGGTGCGCCACGAACAGCCAGAGCAGGAAGACGAAGAGCATCCCGAAGTGCATCGTCGCGTAGTAGAGGTTCGCGGCCTCGGTGACGAGCGGGTGCGCGAGGATCAACCGCTGCACCGCCGCCTCTGCGGGCAGGTGCCAGTCGCGCTCGGCCCGCTCGATCCACCCGCCGCGCTCGAACGCGCCGGACGTCCCGGTCACCGACAGCTCGCCGGCGAGCTGCCAGATCGAGTACAGCGCCGCGATCAGGCACGATTCGGTCGCGAACGGGGTGAGCGGACGCAGCCGGGGCACGTCGGCTCGGCGCAGAGCGAGCGACACGACACCGAGCGCGACTGCGAGAAGGCCGGCCTGCTGCCACGTCCAGCCGATGTTGTGCACGCGCCAACTATGCCGCGACGGGAAATGCGGCGCCCGGTGTCGGTGTTGGCGTCTAGGTTCGGCCTCGGACCGGGCGGGTTCGGGTCGATCGGAGCAGGCGGGAGGACGGTGGCATGAGCAGGCGCAGCTGGGCGCTGTTCACGGCGATGTGCGTCATCTGGGGCATCCCGTACCTGCTCATCCGGGTCGCTGTCCGCGACGTCGATCCGGGCACGCTCGTCTTCCTTCGCACCGGGATCGGCGGTCTGATCCTGCTGCCCGTCGCGCTGCTGCGCGGCGGCTTCGCTCCCGTGCTGCGGCGCTGGCGTCCGCTGCTCGCCTTCACCGTGATCGAGCTCGCAATTCCGTGGCTGCTGCTCGGCGACGCCGAACAGCACCTGTCCAGCTCGCTGTCCGGCTTACTGGTGGCCGCGGTACCGCTCGTCGGCGTGCTGGTCGCGCACGTCCTCGGCTCGGCCGAACGCCCGGACGGCCGGCAACGACTCGGCCTGGGTCTGGGGATCGTCGGCGTGGCGCTGCTGGTCGGGCTCGATCTGGCCCACCTTCGCGCGTGGTCTCTGCTGGAGGTCGTGGTGGTGGTCCTCGGCTACGCCGTCGCACCGGTGATCATGGCGCGCCGGCTGGCGGATCTGCCGCGGATCCCGGTCGTGTCGGCCGCCCTGCTGCTCGCTGCGGTCGGCTACCTGCCCTACGCGTTGCTTCGCTGGCCGAGGCACGTGACCGGGGCGGGCCTCGGCTCGATCCTGGTGCTCGGGACGGTGTGCACGGCACTCGCGTTCGTGCTCTTCTTCGGGCTCATCGCCGCGATCGGTCCGGGCCGGGCCACAGTGATCACCTACGTCAACCCCGCCGTGGCCGTGCTGCTGGGTGTCGCCTTGCTGCACGAGCGGTTCACCCTCGGTATGGCACTCGGGTTCCCGCTGATCCTGCTCGGGTCGGTGCTCGCGGCGCGCGGTTCACGGCGCTCGGAACCGGCCGTGCCCGAGGCGGCGATGTGTGAGGCCGTCTGCGGCGATCAGTCGATGCGCACGACGCCGTCGGCGGTCTCGAACACTGCCGCCACGACGCCGGTACCGTCCTCCGAACCGCTCAACCAGTCCACCGCGACGCCCTCGAGCGGCTGGCGTGCCGACGTGCCGAGGTAATCGTCCACCCGGCGCTCGTCGCCGGCGATCTCCAGCGCGACGAGGGCGACCGTGGACCCGTCCGCGGACGGGTGGTGCTGCTCGTCGCTGAGCCAGCGCACGAAGAACGGCAGTTGCGGATCCGCGGCCACGTCGCGCAGGCCGATCTGCTGCCAGCGCAGGTCGAAGCCGTCCGGGCGGCGGCGGTGGCCGTCCGCAGCTCTTCGCTCGAGGCGGGCTTCGACCGGTGCGATGTCAGCCACCCGCACCGCCCACCCGAGCCAGCCGCCGCCGGACTGGGCGCGCGTGCGGACCGCCTGGCCGAACGCAGCGGTCTCGGCGGCGGGGTGGTCCAGCGCCTCAACGACCTCGAGATAGCTGCCGTTCGTGAGCGGCAGGACGAAGTTGCGCGTGCCGAAGGACGGGTGCAGCCCGCCGTCGGAGAACGCGGCCCCGAGTCGCGATCCGAGCCGCTGCACGCAGGCAGCCAGGCCCTCCGGTCCGGCGGCGTAACTGAGGTGATCGAGACGCATGGGGTCATCGTGGCCGACCGCAGCGCAGGGGCGGACATCGGGGTCGCGACCGCAGCGGTCGCGCCGGATGCTACAAGGGCCGCACCGTCGCCGCGCAGGCATGGGATGTTCGCCCGGCGGGACCGTTCGTGCCGGATCAGCGGCCGCTCAGTTCGGCGAGTGCACGCAGCTCGGGCCACACCGCCGCGAAGCCGCGGTGCAGCGGCAGATCGGCGACGGCGTCCATCTCCCACCAGCGGATCTCGATGCTCTCGGCATTCGCGGCGCGCGGCTGCAGCACGTTCAGCGCGTGGGCGACGACCGTGGTGTAGGACCATCCGCCGTGATCGTCAACCCATTCACCGATCGGTGCGACGCCGGCGGGATCGATCTCGGCCTCCTCCCTCGCCTCGCGCAGTGCCGCCGCAAGGACGTCCTCGTGGCTGTCTCGCGCGCCACCGGGGACTGCCCAGGTGCCGCCCTCGTGGGTCCACGGTGCGCGGTGCTGCAGCACGACCCGCGTCCCGTCAGTGATCAGCATTCCCGCGGCACCGAAGCGCCCCCAGTGCCGGTGCCCGAGCGCGCATCGCACCCAGCCGTTGCCGTCCCCGCTCACGCGGACCTCCTGACCCCGAGGCAGCTGGCGCCCGACCCGGCTGCGGCCCCGGCTGAGCAAGCTGCCATTACGGCGTGGGCCGAGTCGGTGTCGCCGGCTCGTCCGATCTTGTCGCCGCACGTTGTCGGCGTCGGCCCGCCAGGTCGCCTCTCGGCGGAAGGCCGCTCGCAGCGGCAGTTGTGGGACCGGGGGCCATGGATCGGACCGACGCCGGGCTCCACGGTACCGGCTGCTGCTGGCGTCGTGGTGAACGAGTCGCAGGACGCGGCGCCGTTGCGCCCGTATCGTGGTTGCCGTGATCGCACCACGTCTCGGGCGGCGCCGGTGAGCGCGCAGTCCGATCGGCCGCACCGCCCGTCGCTGCGCGCGGACCTGACCGCGCTCATCGACGCGGCCGGCGGCGAGCTGCCCGGCTCGCGCGCTGAGCTGGCGGCTGCCACGGCAGCGGTTGTGGTCCAAGCCGGGCGCGAGCCCGTCCAGGTCGGTGCGGACGACGCGAGGTTCGTGGATCTCGCCGACCGGATCGGCCTGGAGACGCTGGCAGCGCTGTGGCGTGATTCGGAGCCGGTCAGCTTGCCCGGCGCGTTGTGGGCCCTGTACCTCCTGCGGCAGTGGTGCCATTCCAGCGGGGACGAGCTCAGCCGCTTGTGGCGCGCCGGCGAACCGCTCGCCGGTGCCGACGCGGCGGTCGCCGGGATGGCGGCCCTCGCCGACGCCGAAGCGGTGCGCCGGGTCGCCGACGACGTGCTCGCCGGTGTCTACCGCGGCGATTTCGCGGTCGCGCTCGAACGCGCGGCGGCGCTGTTCCGCGTGATCGCGGCGGGTCGACGGGAACTCGCCCCGGCAGACGAGCGCGGGCAGGCGGAACTGGCTCTCGCGTCGCGCAACGAGCGAGCGGCCGCCGATCTCGGCGCCGCGGCGGCCCGGTGGCGGGCCGGCACCCTGTGCTGAGCGCACGCTCCTAGCACATCGCACCGTCAGAATGCGCGGTCACTTTCCACAGCAGCCGCCGCCGTCCACAGAAGCCGCTCGGCACCGCCGCGCCAGCGTGCGCGTGGTCAGGCTTGCGGTATGACGACAGATCACGACGCCGAGCCCCTGCCGACGCTGCGCCTCAAGGCTCCGGGTGACCTCCTGCAGGCCATTCCCTACCTGCTCGGTTTCCATCCCAAGGCCAGCCTGGTACTCGTCGGCCTGTCCGCGGGAGCGCTCGTCGTCACCGTGCGCGTCGACCTGTCGGACCTGGCTCAGGCAGACGTGCTCGCCGAGACGATCGCAGCGATGCGCCGAGGTGCGGCGGAGGAGCTCATCGGCGCGGTGTACGACGACGGCGCGGAGCCAACTCGTTCGGGATCCGCCCTGCCGTGGGCCGGTGTCGCGCCGGCGATCGACCGGGAGTGCCTGCGTCTCGGGTGCGAGCTCACCGCCGTCCTGCTGGTGGTGGGGCAGCGGTGGTGGTCCTACCTCTGCAAAGATCCGACGTGCTGCCCGCAGGAGGGGCGCCCGGTGTCCGCCGGACCTTCAGTCGTCTCGGCGGCGGCAACCTACGCGGGCATGGTCGCACTTCCTGATCGGGAGACGCTTGCCGCCGTGCTCGACCCGCAGCCCGAGGACGTCCGCGCGGCGCTGTTCCCGCTCGTGGCAGAAGAGGAGGATTCGGCGGTGCGGGCGGTGCTGGACGCCAGCGCCGAGCGCCGAGAGCGGGCCGTCAAGCGAGCGATCTTTTCCGCCGCGCGGGACTCGGAGGAACCGGGTTGGCCCGGCGGGGTGGCGCTAGACGACGCGACGGTCGCGCGTTTCGCAGTCGCGCTGAGCGGGCGTCCGACGCGCGACGCGGTATGGATGGCCGTTGACGACGGGCGTCTCGACGGTCGCGCGCTGTGGCGGGACCTGGCCCGCCGGTTGCCGCAACCGTATGACGCCGCTCCGCTGTTCCTGTTCGGCTGGGCGAGTTGGCGCGCCGGCAGCGGGGCGCTCGCGGGCATTGCCGCAGACCGTGCGGTCGCCAGCGATCCGGGCTACAGTGCCGCAGACCTGCTGCTGGCTGCGCTGGCCCGGGGGATGGATCCGCGCCAGTTGCCGAAGCTTCGGCTGCCCCGCTCCGCATGAACCCGTCAGAGCGAGACGGCGTGCGGACGCACCGGTTCGGGCAGGTCCGACGCTCCGCTGAGCGCGTCGTCCACCGCGGCCGCGCACGCCCGCCCTTCCGCGATGGCCCATACCACCAGCGACGCGCCACGGCTGGCATCGCCGCACGCGTAGACGCCGGCGGCGGAGGTACGCCAGCGGCTGTCGACCACGGCTGTGCCGCGGATCGGGTCGCGGTGCACGCCGAGCGCGTCGAGCAGTTCGGGAACGTCGGTTCCCACGAAACCGGCCGCGATGAGGACCAGGTCGGCCGGCAGCTCGGTCCGCGATCCCGGCACGGCGCGGAACTCGCGCCGCGCATCCACGCGGACGATCTCGACCTCCTGCACGACGACCGCGCGGACCGCGCCGGCGTCATCCCCGAGGAACTCGACGACCTCGCGCGCCCACGCCTCGTGCACACCCTCGTCATGTGCCGGCGAGACGCCGCGGCTGTCCGGGGCGGAGGGCCACGCCGGGTTGACAGGTCCGGTCCGGGTCTCGGGGCGGGGATTGTGGTCGAGCACCGTCACCGAGAGCGCACCCTGGCGGTTCGCGGTGCCCAGGCAGTCGGCGGCGGTGTCTCCGCCACCGATGATGATCACGTGCTTGCCCGCGGCGTCGATCGCCGGCGCCGGGATGTCGCCTGCCTGCACCCGGTTGCCCTGCGGCAGATAGGTCATTGCCTGATGCATGCCCTGCAGCTCGCGGCCTGGATATCCCAATTCGCGCTGCGCCAGCGCGCCGACCGCGAGAACCACGGCGTCGAACTGCGCGCGCAGCCATTCCGCCCGGTCCGCAGTGACTGCGGTACCCGCGCGAAAGTGCGTCCCTTCGGCCTGCATCTGCGCCAGGCGGCGGTCGATGATGTCCTTGGGCATCTTGAAGTCGGGAATCCCATAGCGCAGCAGTCCGCCGATCCGGTCGTCGCGCTCGAAGACGCTCACCTCGTGTCCGGCACGGGTCAACTGCTGGGCGGCGGCGAGGCCCGCAGGTCCGGAACCGACCACGGCCACGGACTTGCCGGTCTGCTCGGTGGGGCGTTGCGGACCCAGCCAGCCATTGTCGAAGGCCCGCTCGACGATGCTGAGCTCGACCTGCTTGATGGCCACGGGTTCGGTGTTCAAGGCGAGCACGCAGGCGGCTTCGCACGGAGCCGGGCAGATCCAGCCGGTGAATTCGGGAAAGTTGTTGGTGGCGTGCAGGCGCTCGCTCGCGCTGGCGTAGTCGTCACGGGCGACGAACTCGTTCCATTCCGGGATGAGATTGCCCAGCGGGCAGCCGCTGTGACAGAAGGCGACGCCGCAATCCATGCAGCGGTCGGCCTGCTGGTTGACCACCTCCGCGGCCGGGCGCAGGTAAATGGGCTGCCAGTCCCGCACCCGCTCGGCCGCCGGACGTTTCGGTGTGTCGACGCGGGCGTACTTCAGGAAACCCTGCGGGTCGTGTGCCACCGGTGCTGTCCCTTCGCTCGCGCAGCTGGCCCGACTCACGGGTCCGGCGATCTTGAGTGGATGGACGCTTACGCGTCGGGGCCCGGCGAGGCAGCGGCGGCTCGTGGCCCGCCGATCCTACCCAACCAGCTAGGGAACCGGCTCGGCGCGTCCCGGCGCGATCGGGCTCAGCCGCCACGCAACGGCTCAGCAGGCGCGGACGAACACGTGATCGCTGACGTGGCGGTCGAGCGTGGTGCGTACTCCGTCGCTGCAGACCTCGACGCCGGGCGCTACGGCATCGACACGGACCCGGCGTCCCGGGCGCAGACCGGCGGCGTCGATCCGATGCATCGTCGCGGCGTCGGGTTGTAGCTGCTCGCTGATGCGGTCCACGACCACGTCGCCGGTGCCGCCCTCCGCGGCCGTGGTGAGGCTGACGAGGCCGCTCGCGTCTTCGGGTACCGCTGCCGGCAGGCCGAGTTCGTCCAGGCCCGGAATCGGACTGCCGTGCGGGCACACCAGCGGCCTGTCCAGCAACGCCACGATTCGGCGCTCGACCGCCTCGCTCATGACGTGCTCCCAGCGGCACGCCTCGATGTGGACGTCCTCCCAGTCCAGACCGATGACGTCCGCGAGCAGCCGTTCGGCGAGCCGGTGCTTGCGCATGACGGTCATCGCCTGATGACGGCCTACGTCGGTGAGCTGAAGCTGGCGGTCGTCCGCGACGTGCACGAGACCGTCGCGCTCCATGCGGGCGACCGTCTGACTCACTGTCGGTCCGCTCTGCCCGAGCCGCTCGGCGATACGCGCCCGCAACGGGACGACGCCCTCCTCCTCGAGTTCGTACACGGTCCGCAGGTACATCTCGGTCGTGTCGATGAGGTCGCTGTGATGGCTCACGCGGGGTGGTCTCCGGTCATTGCGGGTCGGCTCATCCTAGTCGCAACCGCGCCCACAGCCGTGCCAGCGCCCGGCACGGAAACGGCACGGAGCCGGCACGGAGCCGGCACCGAGCCGGCACGGAGCCGGCTCGGAAACAGGCACCGTCCCGCAGGCACAGGCCATCAGCCACGACCTGCGAGAGGACCAAATCGGCAACGCGAACGGAGGTGCCCCCGCCGGGGGCCTGTCAGTCGTCGAGGTAGTCGCGCAGTACCTGGGCCCGCGACGGATGACGCAACTTGGCCATGGTCTCGCGTTCGATCTGGCGGATCCGCTCGCGCGACAGCTTGAACTCGCGAACGATCTCGTCCAGCGTCTTGGGCTGGCCACCGTCCAGGCCGTACCGCATCCGCACGACGGACGCCTCCCGCGCCTCGAGGGTGCCCAGGACGTCGTGCAGCTGCGTGCGCATGAGTCGAGACTCCACGGAGTCGGCCGCCGCCGAGGTGGCCCGCTCATCGGCGATGAAGTCGCCTAGCGACGCGTCGTCGTCGGCTCCGACGGTCTGGTCGAGGCTCACCAGGTCGCGCGAGAGGTCGATAAGCTCGCGCACGCGTTCCTCGGTGATGTCCAGCTCCTGCGCCAGCTCGGCGTCGGAGACCTCACGCCCCAGCGTCTGGCTCATCTCGCGCCGCAGCCGCTGCAGTTTGTTGACCTGCTCGACCAGGTGGACGGGCAGGCGGATGGTGCGCGACTGGTCGGCCATGGCTCGGCTGATCGCCTGCCGGATCCACCAGGTCGCGTAGGTCGAGAACTTGAAACCCTTCGTGTAGTCGAACTTCTCCACGGCCCGGATCAGGCCCAGGTTGCCCTCCTGGATCAGGTCGAGGAACGGCATGCCGTGCCCGGTGTAACGCTTGGCCAGCGAGACCACCAGGCGCAGGTTGGCCCGCAGCAGGTGGTCCTTGGCGCGGCGGCCGTCGGCAATCAGCGCGCTCATCTCGCGCTTTCGGCCGGCCGGCAGCTTCGTGGCGCCGGCGAGCAGGTACTCCGCGTACAGACCCGCCTCGATGCGCTTGGCCAGCTCGACCTCGTCTGCCGCGGTCAGCAGCGCCACCTTGCCGATTTCGTTCAGGTACACCCGGACCAGATCCGCGGAGGTAGCGACCTCGTCGAGGTCCGCAGCCGGACGCGCGAACTCGTCGATCTCGGCGGGCACGTCATCCCGTGGCTGTGGTGCGGCCGGCACCCGCGCTGCGGTCGCTTGTGCTGCGCTCGCCTGCCCTGCGGAAGACTGTCCTGCCTGTCCTGCACTCGCCTGCGCTGCGGTCGCCTGCTCCGGTCCCGCGGTGGCCGGCGTGCTCGGACGAGCGCTGCGGTGCACGCGCGCCGCGATGCGCGGCTCGCCGGTAGACGGGCGCGCCTTAGTGCCGGAGGCATCGCGGGCGCCCGTGTTCCGGGCAGCTGCGCTCCGGGAGGTAGTGCGGCGCGGTGCAGTGCTCCGCGGGGTAGTGCTCCGGGATGTCGTCACGATCTGTCAGACCACCTCAATGTCGAGAGAACCTCACCTGGTATGCCCTACCCACTAGTTCGTCGGCGGAGCTGTTCGGGGTTCATTCGGTCAACGTGTCGACCTGCCCCTGGTGTTCCCGCGAACTGAGCGGCCGATCGCGACGCTCAGGTGCACCTCAGCGCACATCTGCGCGCCCGAGCGCGCAGGTTGGCAGGCTGAGCCGTATCGGTCCGTCGCGCCCGGCCGTGGGCCGGCTCATGCCCTGGCGGTGCAGCGCGATCAGCGCACCGGCCGTCCTGCGGCGCTCTGCCGCCTCGCGCGGTCGACACGAGCGCGCCGCGCCGCAGGGTGACACCATGGACCGCATGCGCCGCCACCACGCCGACCAGCCGGCGTTGATCACCACGGCGCCGCAGAGCAGCGACCACGAGTTCGACCGGCGCCGCAAGCGTTACGCCGTGATGATGGGCCTGCGCGCGGTCTGCGTGCTCGGCGCGGCGCTGACCTACCGCGAATCGCTCGTCCTCGCGCTCGTCTTCGTGATCGCCGGTGCGGTGCTGCCCTGGTGTGCGGTCATCATCGCCAACGACGGCCCGCCGAAGAAGCGCCGTAAGGCAACGGCCTACCGCGGCGCCCCGGCCGAGCGGGCGCTGCCACCCGCAGACGAGGGACGTGTGGTCGACGGCTGAGCACGCCGAGCGGTGGCACAATCGAGGCGTGACCAGCACTCAGACCCTCGATGCACCGAAGACGGCCGACGCCGACACCGGCAGCGAGATGTTCCATTACGTGCGCAAGGCGAAGATCGCCGAGAGCGCGGTCATGGGGACGATGGTCGAGGCGTTGTGCGGGGAGGTCTTCCCCGTCACCAAGACCCCCAAGCCCGGCTCGCCGGTGTGCCCGCGCTGCAAGGAGATCTACGACCACGTCCTGTCCGGCTGATCCTCGGTGTCCGGCGCCGGTGTCGGACGCTCGGCATCCTCCAGCCGCTGCCAGTTCCGCTCGTGCAGGACGCGCGGTGGCTTGATCGGGCTTGGTGACAGGTGCTCGATGGACGCGTTGAACTCCGCCCCCAGCAACACGCCGAGTGCGAGCACGAAGAAGAACAGCAGCGCGGCGATCGGGGCCGCCAGGGTGGCGTAGGCGTGGTTGTGGTCGAGGATGAAGGTGAGGTAGGTGCGCAACGCGACGGAGCCCGCCAGGAACACCACGATCGCGAGGATCGCCCCGGGCACCCCCCGCCGCCAGGGCAGGCGCCGCGGAGGCGCCAGGTGGAACAGCGTGGTCAGGCCGAGAAGCAAGAGCAGCGCGACCGCAGGGTAGTAGCCCACGGAGATCAACGTGTCGACGGTCGGGCGAAGCCGGTTGGGGAAAGTGCGCTGCATCAGGTCGGGTCCGAGCACGAGCATCGGCAGCACGACCACGCCGAGCAGCACGGAGCCGAGGAACAGCCAGAGTGCGAGCAACCGGCTGCGCACTGCGCCGCGCAGGTCGCGCATGCCGTAGGCGATGGTAATCGTGTTGACGAACGTGGCGGTAGCCGACGAGCCGGCCCACAGGGCCAGCGCGAAGCCGAGGCTGATGACGTCGGCCCGGCCGCTGTGCAGGACGCCGTGCAGCATCGGTGCGATCACGTCGTCGACCACCTGCTGGCTGAATGCCCGCCCGAGCGTCGACTCGAGGCGTCGTTCGGTCTGGTTGACGTCGGTGCCGAACCAGCGGGAGGCGTAGCCGAGCGTCGCGACGAGCGCGAGGAACAGCGACGGCAGGCTGAGCAACTGCCAGAACGCGGCCTCCGCGGACAGGCCCAGCACCCGGTCTTTCCATGCCTGGGCGATCGTGCGCCGCAGCAGGTAGGGCAGGTGGCCGACATCTCGGAGCAGCCGCCGCGCGGGGTTCACGATGCACCAGTCTGCCCACCGCGGCCTCATGGCGACCGTCTCGCCGCGTCCCCGCGTGTCGGCGACGGCTGTCCTGACGGCACGAGGGCTGCCGGCATCACGCGAGCGAGCCGAGCGGCACCGCTGTGCGCGGCACGCAGCGCCGGTGTCGCCGCTCGCGATTAGAGTGGATCCGGATGCCCTGCGGCCGCGCGCCACGGGGCATCTCGTCACGATCGACGCAAGCGCACCGCAGTGGCCCACGAGGCGCGAAGGGGGAGCAGGTGGCTCAGCTGCGACCGTTGCCGGTCCCGGCCGGAACTCGTCTGCGGTCCTGGCAGCGCGCCGCGCTGAAGTGCTACGACGAGCAGCCGCGTCGCGACTTCCTCCTCACGGCCACTCCGGGCGCAGGCAAGACGACCTTCGCGCTGGCACTTGCGCGTCGCCTGCTCGAGCGGCGCGCGATCGACCGCGTCGTCGTGGTCTGCCCTACCGACCACCTGCGCGTGCAATGGGCCGATGCCGCCGCTGCTGCCGGCATCGGGCTCGACGCCGCGCTGTCCAACGCCGTCGGACCTGTGCGCACGGACCTGTCCGGCTACGTCACCACGTATGCGCAGGTGGCCGCCAAGCCCGCGCTACACGCCGCTCGCACCACCAGCCGGCGCAGCCTGGTCGTGCTCGACGAGGTGCATCACGCCGGAGACGGCCTGTCGTGGGGCGATGCGGTCGCCACCGCGTTCGAGCAGGCCGCCGGTCGGCTGTGCCTCACCGGTACGCCGTTTCGCACCAGGGTTGAGGAGCGGATCCCGTTCGTGCGTTACGAGCCCGCGGGCGACGGCGGGTCGGGCGGAGACGGCTGGTGCAGCGTCGCCGACTTCAGCTACGGCTACCGCGAGGCGCTGCGCGACGGGGTGGTGCGTCCCGTCGTCTTCGCCGCGTACACGGGAACCTCCCGATGGCGCAACAGCGCGGGCGACGTGCTGGCCGCGTCGCTGTCGGAGGCCGGATCCAGACGCACCGAGAGCGCCGCCTGGCGCGTCGCGCTGAACCCCAAGGGCGGGTGGGTGCCGCACGTCATCGCCGCGATGGACGAGCGGATCAGCCAGCTGCGCGGATCGGGGATGCCCGATGCCGCCGGCCTCGTGCTCGCCAGCGACCAGGACGACGCGCGCGCCTACGCCGAAATCGTCGAGCAGGTCAGCGGGCAACGCCCGGTCCTCATCGTCTCCGACGACCCCGACGCCAGTGACAAGATCGCTGCCTTTACCGCCGGGACGCAGCGGATGGCGGTGTGCGTCCGGATGGTGTCCGAAGGCGTGGACGTGCCGCGGGCGTTGTGTCTGGCCTGGATGACCTCCTACCGCACGCCGCTGTTCTTCGCGCAGGGCGTCGGCCGGGTCGTCCGCGCCCGCGGGTCGGGGGAGTGCGCGACCGTGTTCCTCCCGGCGGTGCGTCCGCTGCTCGCGCTGGCCGCAGAGCTCGAACAGGAACGCAACCATGTGATCCCGCCACCGCCGGCCGAGGACGCGACACTGGACGTGCAACGCGAGCAGAAGGACCCGTCGCTGGCCTCGGCCGATGAGCTCGTCGACGCGGATGCCGAGTTCGCGCACGTCCTGCACGCCGGACGCGCGGTCGTCGCCGATCCGGCCCAGGTCACCGCCGCGGATGAGGACTTCCTGGGCCTGCCGGGAATCCTGACGCCGGAGCAGATCGCGGCGCTGCTGGCGCGTCGCGATTCGGCAGCGCGCCGCAAGGCGGGCACGGCCGCCGTGACACCGCCTTCGGCGGAGGCGGTCGCGTGGCGCGCCGGGGCGCAGCTGCGCCGGGAGGTGAACCGCCTGGTCGGCGTGCTGGCCGCGCGCCAGGATCGCCCGCACGCCCAGATCCACGCCGAGCTGCGTCGCGTCGTGCCCGGGCCGGCCTCGGCTGCGGCAGGCTCCGGCGTCCTGGAACGCCGCCGCGCCCGGCTGCTGGCGATGTTGCACGTCTGAACGAGGGTGGGCCGGCTCACGTGGCGCTGGTTGCGGGAATCCGCGGACGGGTAGGGATCGTTGGACGGAACATGGTGCCGGGATCCGCGATCGGCGGTGCTACGAACAAGTTGCAAGAGGATATCGCTCTCGGGGTGTCGCCGTCGCCACGGCAAGATCGGTGGTTACGTGGAGATCCCGGCAGGAGCACCATGCACCACCTCGTCCGAAATGACGAGCGCACAGAGAGGTGCCCGACGTGACCACGACAATCGCCGCGCGTCCGCTGACCGCGACCGACAGATGCGACCGCTGCGGCGCCCAGGCCTACGTCCGCGCCGTCATGGCGTCCGGCTCTGAACTGCTCTTCTGCGCCCACCACTGGCACGACAACGAGGCGCGGCTGCGCGAACTCGGCGCGCGCATCCACGACGAGTCCGAGCGGTTGGCCGAGGTGTCACCCACCGCTGCGCTCGAGGAGCGCTGAGCAGTAGCCCGGGCCGCCCGCGGACCTAGTAGAGACCTCGTCGAGACTTAATCCAAGTAGTCGCGTAGCACCTGTGAGCGCGACGGGTGGCGCAGCTTGGACATCGTTTTGGACTCGATCTGGCGGATCCGCTCGCGGGTGACGCCGTAGACCTGACCGATCTCGTCGAGCGTGCGTGGCTGCCCGTCGGTGAGCCCGAAACGCAGCTTGACGACCCCCGCCTCGCGCTCGGACAGGGTTTGCAGGACGGACTGGAGCTGGTCCTGCAGCAGGGTGAAGGACACCGCGTCCACAGCGACGACGGCTTCGGAGTCCTCGATGAAGTCGCCCAGCTGGCTGTCGCCCTCGTCCCCGATCGTCTGGTCCAAGCTGATCGGCTCGCGGGCGTACTGCTGGATCTCCAGCACCTTGTCCGGCGTGATGTCCATTTCTTTGGCGAGTTCCTCGGGCGTCGGCTCGCGGCCGAGATCCTGCAGCAACTCGCGCTGGATGCGGCCCAGCTTGTTGATGACCTCCACCATGTGCACCGGGATGCGGATGGTGCGGGCCTGGTCGGCCATGGCGCGGGTGATCGCCTGCCGGATCCACCAGGTCGCATAGGTGGAGAACTTGTAGCCCTTGGTGTAGTCGAACTTCTCCACGGCGCGGATCAGGCCGAGGTTGCCCTCCTGGATCAGGTCCAGGAACGCCATGCCGCGGCCGGTGTAGCGCTTGGCAAGGGAGACGACCAGGCGCAGGTTGGCCTCGAGCAGGTGGTTCTTGGCCCGCTCGCCGTCGCGCACGATCCAGCGCAGGTCGCGTCGGCCCTGCAGGGCAAGCTTCTGGCTGCTCTCCTCCGCCTGACGCAGCCGCTCGGCACCGTAGAGACCCGCCTCGATGCGCTTGGCGAGATCGACCTCCTCCTCCGCATTGAGCAGCGCGACCTTGCCGATCTGCTTGAGATAGGCACGTACCGAGTCGGCCGAGGCGGTCATCTCCGCGTCCTTACGGGCCTGCCGCAGGGCCTCGGATTCCTCCTCGTCGTCCCAGGTGAACTCGGCGGATTCGTCCTCGGCAGTCACCGCATCGACAGGCGCCCCAGCCACGGCGTCGGGCGTCGCCGTAGCCGTCGAATCGGCGCTCGTGGTGCTCGCGCTGTTGCTCGCGCTCAGCTCGGTGTCCTCAGCCGGCGCCGCGCCGTTGGCTTTCGCGATGCTCCTGGCCTTCGCGCTTGTGCTGGCCGGCGCGCTCTTGGCGGGCGCCTTCGCCGCCGCCTTGCTGGGGGCGGCCTTCACCTCGTCCTTCACCGTCGCGGCAGCGGCCTTGGTCCTGGCGGCCGGGGCCTTGGTCGCCGTAGCCTTGGTGGCCATCGGCTTGGTGGCCGTCAGCTTGGTCGCCGCGGCCTTGGGGGCCGTCGGCTTGATGGCGGTAGCGCTGCCCGCCGTTGCCGCCGCGACCTTCGCCCTGTCGGGCTTCGCGCTGTGGGCCTTCGACCCGGCCGACTTCACGGCAGTCATCGGCTTGCCGCTCGGCTTTGCGGGGGGCGCCTTCAGCGCCGCGGACACGCGCTTGGTAGTGCTGGCTGCGGCGAGGCTGGTTCTGCTGGTCGAGCTGGGGACCTCGTCGCTGGGCTGCTGGCTGGAAACCACGGATGACCTTTCACCACGAGCGCGCGCGAGCTTGTGCTCCGGGCGCGGTACTCAATTCCGCTCGATGCGGCTGACACGAATGCGGGTAGCAGGCCGTCTGTTTGTCGCCTCAGCTTCGAGTCCAGTACGTGCGCAGTGCCCTGAACTCGCATTGTACTGCCGTCCGTCGCCGATGCGAGTTCGAGACGGCTACTCGCCCCGGCGTTCGGCCGCGGCGATCGCGGCCCCCACGATGCCGGCATCGTTGAGCAGCTCCGCGGGCCTGATCGGGGTGCGCAGCTCGAGGAGGGGCACCCACTTGGCTGCGTCCTTGCTGACCCCGCCGCCGACCACGAAAAGGTCCGGCGTGAACAGCTTCTCCACGTGCGCCAGGTAGGCCTCGACGCGCTTGGACCACTTCCGATAGGACATCCTGGCCTCGTCGCGCACCGACGCGGCAGCGCGCGTCTCGGCGTCGTGGCCGTCCAGCTCGAGGTGTCCCAGCTCGGTGTTGGGCACCAGCGTGCCGTCGACGAGGACGGCGCTGCCGATGCCGGTGCCGAACGTCAGCAGGATCACCACGCCGGCCACGCCCTTAGCCGCGCCGAAGCGCGCCTCGGCGATGCCCGCGGCGTCCGCGTCGTTCAGCACGATCACCTCGTTCGCGCCGCCCGCCGCGCGCGTGAAGCACTCGTCCACGTCCGTGTCGATCCAGCTCTTGTCCACGTTGGCCGCCGACTTCGCGACACCGTGCTGGATCACCGCGGGGAACGTCGCCCCGACGATCCCCTGCCAGGACGCGTCGCTCAGCAGCTCGGCGACAACCTGGGCGACGGCGTCCGGGGTGGACGGATGGGGGGTGAGGATGCGCTTGCGCGCGGTGAGCAACGTGCCGGTGGCGGTGTCCACGACCGCGCCCTTGATGCCGGACCCGCCGATGTCGATCCCGTAGGCGTGTCCGGGCAGGTCGGTGCGCTCACCCACGACGGCTCCCTCGTGATCGGACGACTCGGCCCCGACCCTATCGTCGCGGCCCCCAGCGGCATGGTCCGATAGCGGCATGGACGACGCGGGCAGCGACCCCGACCTGGTGCGCGAGCTCGCGGAGCTCGCGGCCGAGTTCGCGCGGGGTGCCGCCGCGCTGGTGCGCCGGTTCAGTGCGCGGCGCGTCGTCGTGTCCACGAAGAGCACCGATACGGACCTGGTGACCGACGCGGACCGGGCCACGGAACGTTGGCTCGTCGCGCAGATAGCCCGCGCGCGACCCGGTGACGCGACGCTCGGCGAGGAAGGCGGTGCCCGGGCAGGTCGCACCGGAGTGCGCTGGGTGCTGGACCCGATCGACGGGACCGTCAACTTCGTGCTGGGGTTGCGGCGCTACGCGGTGTCGGTCGCTGCCGAAGTCGATGGCGCGGCGGTAGCGGGTGCCGTGTGCGATGCGGCGTCCGGCGAGCTGTTCCGCGCCCAGCGCGGAGGCGGCGCGTACCTGGACGGCCGCCGCCTGCACGGGCCGCGCCCGGTGCCGCTGGCGCAGGCCGTCCTCGGCACCGGCTTCGGGTACGACGCGGGCGTTCGGGCGCGCCAGGGCGAGCTGCTCGCCGCTGTGCTGCCCCGCGTGGCCGACATCCGACGGCTCGGATCGGCGAGCCTGGATCTGTGCGCGGTCGCGGTGGGACGCCTGGACGGCTACTTCGAGACCGGGCTGAGCCCGTGGGACCACGCCGCCGGCGCGCTGATCGCCAGCGAGGCCGGCTGCCTGGTGAGCGGCCTGCGCGCAGAGCCGCCGGACGAGCGGCTGACCGCGGTCGCGGGCCCGGTGGCCGCGGCCGAGCTGTTCAGCCTGCTCGACGAGCTGCTGGCCGGCCCGCTCAGCAGCTCGGGTTCGACGTCGCAGCCGTCGGCGCGCCCGTCGTGATGCCGGCGGCTCTGAGCCTCGCCTCGACGGTGGCCGGCGCCGTGACCCGGCTGAACCTGGTGCCCAGCGCGACGAGGACGGTGCCGTCCTGCCCCTTGCGCAGCACGAGAGTCGCGCCCGGGAAGTAGTAGGCCAGCAGCCGGGCGGCTGGCTGGCTCGCGGCCGCGTAGCGGATCTCTGCCACGCCCGGCACGGTGCCGTGGCTGCCGTACTTGGCCGGGTCGGTGTCGTTGTCCCGCGAGGCGGTCACGAAGCCGTCCTTGCCGAGCGCGGTGGTGGCGGCGAGCGCGATCCCGCTGCGGGTGGTGGAGTTCAGCACGCGCACGCTCACCGCAGCCGGACGCGGCAGCTGAGCGGCTGACGGTGTGGCCAGCTGGGTGGCCGGCTGGGTGGTCGGGCAGCTGGGTCGCGCCGCGTGCGCGGGTGCGGTGCGGTGCAGCACCCGCCACCAGACCAGCGCGGCCAGCAGGCTCAGCGCCAGCAGGAACACCAACGCGGGCAGCGGCCGCCGCTGCGTCGGGCTCGTCATGACCGGCTGATCGACCCTCCTGGTGAGGCAGGGCGACAGCCTATCCGCGGGCGTGCGGGAATGCGCGGGCCCGCCCCGCGGTTGCAGACGAATCCTGGCGCGGTACCGTTCCGCGGCCCACGCAGATGGACCGCTCGGCCCGGCAGGTTAGGCCGGGGGCAGGGTCGGGCACAAACAGCAGGCTTCGTGCGTTGCAGCGCCGGGTACCCGAGCCAGAGCGCCCGACCGATACGCGACACCCGTGGTGTTACCAGAGTTCCAGGAGGAGTTGAAGCCAGATGGCGACCGACTACGACGCGCCGCGTCGAGGCGACGTCGACGAAATGGGCGAGGACTCGCTCGAAGAGCTCAAGGCGCGCCGCGCCGAGGCGCAGTCCGGCTCGATCGACGTCGACGAGACCGAGCTCAACGAATCCCTGGAACTGCCCGGCGCCGACCTGTCGAGCCTCTCCGGCGAGGAGCTGACGGTCCGGGTGCTGCCCAAGCAGGACGATGAGTTCACCTGCTCGAGTTGCTTCCTCGTGCACCACCGCAGCCGCCTCGCCCGCGAGCGCAACGGAAAATACCTCTGCCGCGACTGCGCCTGATCGGATCCGAGGCCGGGTTACAGACAGGGTTACAGACTGGCGCGCAGGCTCATCCCGCCGTCGATGACCAGCGTCTGCCCGGTGATCCAGGCGGCGTCGTCGGAGGCGAGGAAGGCGGCAGCCGCGCCGATGTCCTCGGGCTCCCCGAGCCGCCCCAGCGGGTAGGCCGCTGCGGCGGCGGCCTCGTCGGCCTCGTACAGCGCTGCGGCGAACCTCGTCTTGACCACCGCCGGCGCCAGCGCGTTGACGCGGACCCGAGGGCTGAGCTCCGCAGCCAGTTGCACCGTCAGGCCGATCAGCGCCGACTTGCTCACGCCGTAGTACCCGATTCCGGGTGCCGGTGCCAGCCCGGCCACCGAGGCCACGTTGACGACGGCCGCGCCGCCGCGCCCACCCAGCCCCGCCGCAAGCGCCTGGCGGGTCCACGACAGCGCCGCCAGCACGTTGACGTCCATGATCTTGCGCGCCGCCGAATCCGGCAGCTCCGTCAGCGGGCCGTACGCGGGATTGATGCCGGTGTTGTTGACCAGGACGTCCAGTCGGCCGAACTCACCCACAGCGGCGGCGACGGCTTCGGCCTGATGCTCGGTGTCCTCGGCCCGTCCGGCAATCGCCACGGCGTGCTCGGTGCCGCCGAGGTCGTCGATGGCTGTTGCCAATCCCTCGGGCTTGCGGGCGGTGATCACCACGCGGCCGCCCTCGGCGACGATGCGGGCGGCGATGGCCAGGCCGATCCCGCGGCTGGCGCCGGTGACGAGGGCGACGCGGCCGGTGAAGCGCTGTCCGTCGATGCTCATGCACCGCGACCCTAGTCGGTGCGATTACCGCTCTGCGCCCTGATCGCCGCCACGACGCGCTGCGGGTGCCGGGAGCTGACGATCCAGTACGGTGCCGGATCCTCGGGATCGTCGAGCCACAGCTGGACGCCCGGCCCCATCCACGGGCGGATCGACACGTATGCCGCCGGATCACCCTCGCGGCCCACCACCCGGCGCAGGGTCTGCGCGTCGAGCGCGATCGCCCCGCTGACGTAGCGCAGCGGCAGGTGCGCCCCGCGCACGTGCAACTCGCCGTCGCGGATCTCCAAGCGGCTGTGGCCCAGCCACCAGACGATGAACACCGAAAGCGGCAGCAGGATCCCGAACGGGATCCAGACCGTCAGGCGCAGGCCGGCGACGTGGAACTCCGCGGCGAACAACACGGCCACGCCGAGTGCGACGAGATACCACCACCACGGCGTGCGCAGCGACTCGCGGTATCCGGTGGCGAGCGCGGGCACTCCCAGTGGGCTCTCACTATTGGCGCTCACCCGGTCGAGGGTAGCGTTTCGCCCCGTGAGCCAGGGATGTGAGAGCGCGCTGCAGGTACTGGTCCGCCGCCTGGACGCCGATGTCGCGCTGCCGCTGTACGCGCTGCCCGGCGACGCGGGCGCGGACATCGTCACAGCGCGCGACGTGACGCTCGCACCGGGGGAACGGGCCGTGCTGCCGACGGGCCTGGCGATCGCGCTGCCCGCCGGCTACGCCGCGTTCGTCCACCCCCGCTCCGGCCTGGCAGCGCGCGCGGGGTTGGGGCTCGTCAACGCGCCCGGGACGATCGACGCCGGCTACCGCGGCGAGATCAAGGTGATAGTCATCAACCACGACCTGCACCGCAGCCTGCAGTTGGCCCGTGGCGAGCGCATCGCGCAGCTGGTGTTCCAGCGCGTGGAGCGCGCCGCGTTCGTCGAGGTGGCGCAGCTGCCCGCATCGTCCCGCGACGAGGGCGGCCACGGGTCGACGGGCGGGGCAGCGGCCCTCGCCGCGGTCGTGTCGAGCGACGTCGGACAGGACGCGTAGTGCCGCCCCGACGCAGGCAGAAGCGCACCGACCGCTCCAAGATCGACGCGACGCCGCCGTGGGAGACGCGCGTGCGCGAGGAACCGGCGCCCACGCAGGGCCCCTACGACGAGCGCGACGTCCCTCAGGACGACGTTGCCCGCATCGACCTCGGCGCGCTGCACGTGCCGGTCGGTCCGGGCGTCGAGGTCCGCCTCGAACTGAACGAGGCCCAGCAGGTCGTCGCGGTGACCCTCGCCGCGCCTGACGGCTCGATGCAGCTCGGGGTCTTCGCCGCGCCGCGTAACGCGGGGATCTGGGACGAGGTGCGTGCGGAGATCGCTTCTTCTATGAACGCCCAGCGCGGGCAGGCCAAGGAACGGCACGACGGGCCGTTCGGCACGGAGCTCACCGGCAAGCTGCCGGGCGAGACCGGCGCCCCTGTCCCGGTCCGCTTCATCGGCGTGGACGGTCCCCGCTGGTTCTTGCGCGCCATGCTGGTCGGTGTGGTCGCCACCGATCCGGGGAAGGCGGCCCGCTTCGAGCAGGTGCTGCGCGGGGTGGTCGTGGTGCGCGGCGCCGAACCGCTGCCGGTGCGCGATCCCGTCCCGCTGCGGTTGCCGCGCGACGTGGTGCTGCCCGACGGCAGCGACGAGGCGAGCGCGGGCTGAGCCGGTTCAGCGGACGCGCGGCTACCCTGGCGACGTGGACAAGCCCCTGTCGCTGTTGCGCCGCCTGACAGCGAGCACGCATCACATCGATGCGGCGCAGCTGCAGTCCGCGGCCGAGCGGCAGGACTGCACGGCGGTGAGCCACCTGGGACGCGGCCAGCGGGCGGCGGTCGCCGGGCGGCTGCGCGCGGTCGTCTACACGCCCAGCGAGAACGTCCCCACCCTGGAAGCCGAACTGTTCGACGGAACGGCCGGGATCAGCCTGGTGTGGCTCGGGCGCCGGCGCATCGCGGGCATCGAGCCCGGCCGGACGCTGCTCGTGCGCGGCCGCGTCGGCGTGCACGACGGCCGCCTGGCGATCTACAACCCGTGGTACGAGCTGCAGTCAGGCAGCTGATGGGCGACGAGCAGTCGCCCGGGGACCGTCGCAGCGAGCTCCGCGAGACCTACCGCACGCAGCTGGTCGCCGGGATCGGCGGCTGGACGGGCACCGCGATCACCGCGATCCCGCCGGTGGTGTTCGTGATCGTGAACGCGTTCAGCGGCCTGCGTGCGGCGATCATCGCGGCCGTCGCCTCCGCGGCAGTGCTGGCCGGTTACCGGTTGCTGCGCAGGCAGCCCGTGCAGCAGGCGCTGTCCGGACTGTTCGCGGTGGCGATCGCCGCGTTGATCGCGGCGCGAACCGGCCAGGCGCGCGGCTACTTCCTGCTCGGGATCTGGGCCAGCTTCGCCTACGCCGTCCCGTTCCTGATCTCGTTGCTGGTGCGCCGTCCGCTCGTCGGGTTGCTGTGGGAGTTCCTCGACCCGTCACCGGATGGCGACGGCGCTGCGTGGTATCGCCGGCGAATTCTGCTGCGCGCGTACGACCTCGCCACGCTGGCCGGCACGCTGATCTTCCTCGCCCGCGGCATCGTCCAGCTCACCCTCTACGGCCGCAACGCCACCGGCTGGCTGGCCTTCGCCAAGGTGGCGATGGGCTACCCTCTCTACCTCGCCGGCGTCGGGTTCGCGTTCCTCGTGGTGACCCGGGCCCGGCGTCGGTTGGCGGCCGAATCGCCCTGAGCGTCCGAGCTGAATGTTCGGCGGGCTCGGCGCGCCGTTCGGGCTCAGCCGATGACGTTGCGCCGGATCGCCGCCTCCGCCTCCGGCAGTGCTACGAACAGCAACTCGTCGCCGGGGACGAGCGGCTCCTCGTCGGTCGGGGTGATGACCCGGTTACCGCGGACGATGGCGACGAGCACGCCGTCCTTGGGTAAGTCGAGGTCGCGGACCGCCTTGCCCGAGCACGGGCCGTCCTCGGGCAGCGTGACCTCGAGCAGGTTGGCCTGGCCCTCGCGCAGGCCGAACAGGCGCACCACGTCGCCGACCTCGACGGCCTCCTCCACGAGCGCGGCGATGACGCGGGGCGTGGACACCGCGACGTCCACCCCCCACGCCTCGGTGAACAGCCACTCGTTGGACGGGTGGTTGATGCGGGCGACGACGCGGCGCACGGAGAACTCGGTCTTGGCCAGCAGCGAGACGACGAGGTTGACCTTGTCGTCGCCTGTCGCGCCGATCACGACCTCGCACTCCTCGAGCTTCGCGTCCTCGAGGTTAGCGACCTCGCAGGCATCGCCCAGCAGCCACTGGGCGGCGGGAAGGTGCTCGGGTACCACCTTGGCCGGGTCCTTGTCGATGAGCAGCACCTGGTGGTCGTTGCTCAGCAACTCGCGGGCTATGGAGCGCCCGACCGATCCGGCGCCGGCGATCGCGATTCTCATTGCGGACCCCCGTCGGGCGGGCGGCCGGCGAGCTCGCGCAACAGCGGAGCGTGCTCGTCGGTGGTGAGCGCGTGCAGGCTGTCGCCGGACTGGATGAGTGTGGTGGCCAGCGGCAGCTGACCGCTGCCGAAGCGGGTGATCAGCCCGATGTGCGAGCCGGTGGCGGTCTCGAAATCGGCGAGCGGGTGCCCGATCCAGCCCTCGTGGGGCACGACGTGCAGCATCGCGATCTGTCCGGACGGGTCGCGCCACGCCTCGGCCGTCGCCTCCCCGAGCACGCTCTTGAGCAGCCGACCGGACGTCCACGGAACGGTGGCGACGGTCGGGATGCCGAGCCGCTCGTACACCTCGGCGCGCTTCGGGTCGTAGATGCGGGCGACAACCTTCGAGACGCCGAAGGTCTCGCGAGCCACCCGCGCAGCGATGATGTTGGAGTTGTCCCCGCTGCTCACGGCGGCGAACGCGGCGGCCTGCTCGATGCCCGCAGCGGTGAGGGTGTCGCGGTCGAACCCGATACCCACGATCGAGCGTCCGGGGAAGTGCTCGCCGAGGCGCCGGAAGGCGAGCTTGTCCTGGTCGATCACCGCGACGCTGTGCTCGAGCCGCGCGAGGCTGTGCGCGAGGGAGGCGCCGACCCGCCCGCACCCCATGATGACGATGTGCACCGGTGGCACATCTCCTTTCGACGTGAGCGCGCCGTGGCGGGACGGCAGGCCGGTCCAGCGGCGTGGATCCCGGACTCGCGACGCTACACAAGCCCGGTGCGCGGCGCGACGCCACGGGGCGCGGATGGACCTGGGCGGTGCGTATTGTGCGCGACGTGGCGCTAGTGACGCGGGTGTTCAAGCGGCTGATCATCGGCAGTCCGGTTCGCTCGGAACAGGCCGGTCACACTGTGCTGCCCAAGCGGCTGGCCCTGCCGATCTTCGCAAGCGACGCGCTGTCCAGCGTGGCCTACGCGACGCAGGAGATCCTGCTGGTGCTGACTCTGGGCGGCACCGCCTTCCTCTACCTGGCGCCGTGGGTGGCCCTTGCGGTGGTCATTCTGATGGCGACCGTCGTCGTGTCCTACCGCCAGCTCGTCAAGGCCTACCCCACCGGTGGCGGCGACTACGAGGTCGCCACCAGGAACATCGGCAAGCCGGCGGGCGTGATCGTCGCCAGCGCGCTGCTTGTCGACTACGTGATGACGGTGGCCGTCTCCGTATCCTCAGGCGTCGACAACGTCATCTCGGCGATCCCCTCGTTGCACTCGAACCGGGTCGAGATGGCGGTCGCGTTCGTCGTGATCCTGGCGGCGGTGAACCTGCGCGGGCTTCGCGAGGCCGGGCTGGCCTTCGCCGCACCCACCTACCTGTTTGCCAGCGGGGTGTTCGTGATGATCGCGACCGGACTGTTCCGCGTCGCGGTCGGCGACGCGCCGGTCGCGGAGAGCGCGAAGTTCGGGGTGCACGCGCAGTCCGGTTACGGCTCGCTCGGCTTCCTCGCGCTGATGTTCTTCACGCTGCGTGCCTTCTCCTCCGGATGCACCGCCCTCACCGGGGTGGAGGCGATCGCCAACGGAGTGCCGGCGTTCAAGAAGCCCAAGGCCGAGAACGCGCAGAAGACGCTGGTCGCCATGGGCGCGATCGCGGTGACGATGTTCGGCGGGCTCACCGCCCTCGCCCTGATCGCCAAGGTGCACATCACCGACCCGACGACGAGCAGTTGCCTGCTCAGCGGCGTGCCGAACTGCGCGCACACCCCGCAGCGCACCGTGATCGCGCAGGTAGCGGCCTCCGTCTTCGGCGGTCACGGCTCGATCGGCTTCTTCTACATCCAGGCGACCACCGCGTTGATCCTGGTGCTCGCCGCCAACACCGCGTTCAACGGTTTCCCGCTGCTGGGCGCGATCCTCGCGCGCGACAAGAACCTGCCTGCGCAGCTGAACAACAGGGGCGACCGGCTCGCCTACAGCAACGGCATCCTGGCGCTCGCGGTCGTGGCCGGCGCACTGATCGTCATCTACAAGGCCGATGTCACCAAGCTGATCCAGCTCTACATCATCGGGGTGTTCACCTCGTTCACGCTCGGACAGAGCGGCATGGTGCGGCACTGGAACCGGGCGATGCGCTCGGAGCGCGATCCTGCCGAGCGGCGGCGCATCCGCACGTCACGTTCGATCAACGCTTTCGGCGCCTCGCTCGCCGGCGTGGTGCTGGTGATCGTCATCGTCACCAAGTTCACCAAGGGCGCCTACCTCGTGCTGATCGCCATGCCGCTGCTGTACGCGCTGATGCGGGCGATCAACAAGCACTACACCCGTATCGCCGACGAGCTCGTGAGCGACGAGGTCGGCCTGGTGCTGCCGGCGCGCAACCACGTCGTCGTGCTCGTCGCCAAGGTGCACAAGCCGACGCTGCGCGCGCTCGCCTACGCCCGCGCGACGCGTCCGGACACCCTCACGGCGCTCACCGTCAACATCGACGACGAGGAGACGCGCAGCCTACTGACCGAGTGGGAGCGCCACGACCTGCCCGTGCGCCTCACCGTGCTCGAATCGCCCTACCGCGAGGTCAGCCGCCCGATCATCGCCTACCTCAAGGAACTGCGCGCCGATCGCCCCCAAGACATCGTCAGCGTGTTCATCCCCGAGTACGTCGTCGGGCACTGGTGGGAGCAACTGCTGCACAACCAGTCCGCGCTGCGGCTCAAGGGCCGGCTGCTGTTCCAGTCCGGTGTGATGGTGACCAGCGTGCCGTGGCAATTGGATTCCTCGGCCGGTCTGGGCGAGAACGGCGGACGCCCGCACGGCCCCGTCGCGCCGCCGGCACACGAGGCACCCGTCGGCCGTGGTTGAGGACGGCACGCTGCTCGGGCAGGTCGTCGAACTCGACGTGGGCGCCCCCGCGCACGGCGGCTCGTGCGTCGCGCGCCACGACGGCCGGGTCGTCTTCGTCCGACACGCGTTGCCCGGCGAGCGGGTGCGGGCGCGGGTCACCGAGGACCGGGGCGCGTCGTTCTGCCGTGCGGACGCGGTCGAGATCCTGCAGCCGGGCGCGGAGCGTGTCGCGCCGCAGTGCCCGCACGCCGGGCCCGGACGGTGCGGCGGCTGCGACTGGCAGCACGCGAGCGCGTCGGCGCAGCGGGCGCTGAAGCTGGCCGTGATCCGCGAGCAGTTCGCCCGCGTCGCCGGAATCGACGTCGCCGGACTGCTCGGCGAGGTCGAGCCGTTGGACGGCGGGCTGCTGGGCTGGCGTACCAGGATCACCTATGCCGTCGAAGGCGACGGCCGGCCGGGGCTGCACCGGTACCGCTCGCACGAGATCGAACCCGTCGAGCTGTGCCCGCTCGGCGCGGCGTCGGTCGGCGACTCCACGGTGCTGCAGCGCGAGTGGCCCGGACTCAGCGGCGTCGAGGTGGTCCGCGACGGTGCCGGCGACGTCGCGGTGCTCGCACACCGGCCCGGACCGGGGCGCCAGGCGCGTGGCAGGCGGCCGCCGGATCGGGTACAGGGCGTGTCCGGCCCCGACGTGCTGAGCTTCCGCTCCGGAGGGCGGGAGTTCGCGGTCTCGGCGGGCGGCTTCTGGCAGGTCCACCCGGCTGCCCTCGCCACGTTCGCGTCGGCGCTGCTGCGAGCGGTCGCGCCGCAGGCGGGGGAGTCGGTGCTGGACCTGTACGCCGGCGCGGGGCCGCTCACCGCGGCGTTCGCCGAGGCGGTCGGACCGACGGGGCAGGTGCTCGGCCTGGAGTCCGCCCGGGCTGCTGTCGCCGATGCCGGCCGCAACCTCGCCGACCTGCCGTGGGCCGAGGTACGCCACGCGCGGGTCACCTCGGCAGCGCTGGACGGCCTCGGGCGCGAGTTCGATGTCGTGCTGCTCGACCCGCCGCGGGCCGGCGCGGGGCGCGAGACGACGGCGCGGCTGCTGGCGCTGCACCCGCGGGCCGTCGGCTACCTCGCCTGCGAACCCGCGTCGCTCGCGCGTGACGTGGCGGTGGCGGCGGGACTCGGCTGGCGCCTGACGGTGCTGCGCGCCTTCGACGCGTTCCCGATGACGCACCACGTCGAGTGCGTCGCGCTACTCGAGCCGGGCGAGCTCTGACGGCCTGTTGACCAGCGCTCGGTCGGTGGCAGGCCGTACGATTTGTGCTTGTGACACACGTTCTCGCCCGTCTGCGCTCGCCGGCCGACCTGCGCACCCTCGACGCCGACGAGCTGGCGCTGCTTGCCGCGGAGATCCGTGACCTGCTGGTGCAGACCGCGTCGCGGCTGCACACCGGGCACCTGGGGCCGAACCTCGGCGCCGTCGAGCTGACCATCGCCCTGCACCGGTGCTTCGACTCGCCGACGGAGCCGATCCTGTTCGACGTCGGTCATCAGGCCTACGTCCACAAGATCCTCACCGGACGAGCCGAGCAGATGTCGACGCTGCGCCAGACCGGCGGGTTGTCCGGATATCCGAACCGGGCCGAGAGCGTCCACGACTGGATCGAGAACTCGCACGCCTCCACTGCGCTGTCCTAC
The DNA here is from genome assembly GCA_051000395.1 of Jatrophihabitantaceae bacterium. Lineage (GTDB taxonomy): Bacteria > Actinomycetota > Actinomycetes > Mycobacteriales > Jatrophihabitantaceae > JBPCOI01. The sequence continues at coordinate 6,404 of JBPCOI010000090.1, read as the reverse complement.
GCCGACGGGCTGGCCAAGGCATTCGACGTGCGCGGCGAGCGTAAGCCGGTCATCGCCGTCGTCGGCGAAGGCGCGCTGACCGGCGGGATGTGCTGGGAGGCGTTGAACAACATCGCTGCCGCCGACCGTCCGGTCATCATCGTCGTCAACGACAACGGACGCTCGTACTCGCCGACGATCGGCGGGCTTGCCGATCATCTCGCCGGCCTGCGGCTGCGGCCCGGTTACGAGCGGATGCTCGGCCAGGTCAAGGGCGGCCTGCCGCGGGTGCCGGTCGTGGGCGCACCGCTCTACGAGGCGCTGCACGGGATGAAGCGCGGGATCAAGGACCTGCTCGCGCCGCAGGGCATGTTCGAGGATCTGGGCCTGAAGTACCTCGGACCGGTCGACGGTCACGATATCGCCGCGCTGGAGAGCGCCTTCGCGCTGGCGCGCGGCTTCGGCGCACCGGTGATCGTGCACTGCGTTACCCGCAAGGGTTACGGGTACGCGCCGGCCGAGAACGACGAGTCCGACCAGATGCATCAGTGGCGTCCGGTCGACCCGGTGACCGGCCGCGTCATGGCGCGAAGCGGTCGCAGCTGGACGAGCGTGTTTGCCGACGAGCTGGTCCGCCTCGGCGGCGAGCGCGACGACATCGTCGCCATCACTGCGGCGATGTGCGAGCCGACCGGCCTGAACTCCTTCCAGCACGCGTTCCCGGACCGCTGTTTCGATGTCGGCATCGCCGAGCAGCACGCGCTCACCTCGGCCGCCGGCCTGGCTTCCGGCGGCCTGCACCCGGTCGTCGCGGTCTATGCGACCTTCCTCAACCGAGCCTTCGATCAGCTGCTGATGGACGTCGCGCTGCACCGGCTGCCGGTCACCGTCGTGTTGGACCGGGCCGGGATAACCGGCGAGGACGGCCCAAGCCACAACGGGGTGTGGGATCTCGCCATCCTGGGCGTCGTCCCGGGCCTGCGGATCGCGGCGCCGCGCGATGAGGCCACGCTGCGCGAGGAGCTCGCCCAGGCGGTCGCGCACGCAGCCGGGCCGACGGTGCTCCGCTTCCCGAAGACCCCGATCGGCGACGAGATCGCGGCGCTGCGCCGCCTGGACGGCGTCGACGTTCTCGCCGAACCGGATCCTGGTGCCGACGTCGACGTCCTGCTCGTAGCGATCGGTGCCACGGCAGCCGACGCGCTCGCCGCCTGCACCGCTGTGCGGCAGGCCGGCTACTCGGTCCGCGTCGTGGACCCCCGGTGGGTCAGCCCCGTCGCCCCGGCGCTCGTCGAGTTGGGCGCCCGCGCGCGCCTGGTCGTGACGGTCGAGGACGGCAGCGTGCTCGGCGGCGTCGGCTCGCGGATCGCGCAGGCGCTGTCCGCGGCCGGGGTCGACGTGCCCGTCCGCCAGATCGGCGTCCCGCCGGAGTTCCCGCGGCACGGCACGGTCGCCGACGTTCGGGCCTGGGCCGGTCTCACCGTCCCGGACATCGGGCGCCGCATCGTCGAGTGGTCTGTCCTCGTTTCACCCGGTAGCGAGCCGGGAACGGACCTCCCGGCAGCTCGTCGCGCGGGCGAGTTCGGCGGCTGATCCAACGACCGACGCGGCGGCAACACGGCGGCAACCAGCCGCACGGACACGGTGGCACTGAGACACTGCGACAGGCGGTGTCGACAGGGCCAGGAGGCAGGGACGACATGCGGATCCTCGTCGTTGAGGACGAAGTACAGCTCGCCGAGGCGGTGGCCCGCGGGCTGCGACGCGAGGGCATGGCCGTGGACGTCGCAACCGACGGCGACGACGGCTACCGCAAGGCGTCGCTCACTCGCTACGACGTCGTCGTGCTCGACCGTGACCTGCCGGGCATGAGCGGTGACGACATCTGCCGACGGCTCACCGACGACGGGGTGCTCACCCGCGTCATGATGCTCACCGCCAGCGGCACCGTCGAGGACAAGGTCACCGGGCTCGGGCTGGGCGCCGACGACTACCTGCCCAAGCCCTTCGCGTTCGCCGAGTTGGTGGCGCGGGTGCGGGCTCTCGGGCGGCGGACGACGCCCGCGGCGCCGCCGGTGCTGACGGCCGGCAACGTCGAGCTGGACTCGGCCAAGCGGACGGTCACGCGCGACGGCGAACCCGTCGAGCTCACGCGCAAGGAGTTCGGCGTGCTCGCGACGTTGCTCACGGCGCAGGGCGCGGTGGTCAGCAGCGAGGAGCTGCTCGACCGCGTCTGGGACGAGAACGCCGACCCGTTCACCACCACCGTGCGCGTCACGATGATGACCTTGCGGCGCAAGCTCGGCGAGCCCGCGATCATCGACACTGTCGTCGGATCGGGTTACCGCATCGACCCGATCGCGCTCGCGGACGACGCGGAAGGAGCCGAGGCTCTCTCGTGAGGCTCTTCCGCCCGACGCTGCGGATCCGCATGGCGTTGCTCTACGGCGGACTGGTGCTGCTCGTCGGTGTCTCGCTGCTGTTCATCTCGATCGTGCTGCTGGAGCGCTCGATCGCGCGGCTGCCGTTCTTCAACACCGTCGGCACGGTGACCGTCACCGACCAGCGAGGGACCCGGCGAATCGACCCGAGCACGATCGGGCACCAGGCGCGCAACCAGTCCGTCGACTACCTCCTGCACACCGGGTTGATCTACTTCGCGGTGATCGTCGTCATCGGGGCGACCGGTGGTTACCTGCTGGCCAAGCAGGCGCTTCGGCCGATCGCGAAGCTCACCAGGACCGCGCAGCAGTTGTCCACCGAGACGCTCGATCACCGAATCAACCTGGGTGGCCCGGACGACGAGCTGCGCGAGCTGGCCGACACCTTCGATGAGATGCTGGCGCGTCTGGACGCGGCGTTCGACAGTCAGCGGTCCTTCGTCGCCAACGCCAGCCACGAGCTGCGCACACCGCTGTCGGTGATCCGCACCGAGCTCGAGGTGACCCTCGGCGATCCCGATGCGGACGTCGCGGAGCTGCGGCGCATGGGCGAGGTGGTAGCCGGCGCCACCGAGCGGGCCCAGCGGCTGGTGTCCTCGCTGCTCACTCTCGCGCGGCTGCAGGCCGTCGAACGCGGCGAGCTGGAGGTACGCGAACCGGTCAACCTCGCGGCGCTCGTCCCGCGCGTCCTGCACGCAGTGTCGGCCGAGTCGACGAGCAAGGGCGTCACCATCGAGACCGATGTCGTCGCGGCATGCACCGCCGGGGATCCGGGGCTGCTCGAGCGGCTGGTGGGCAACCTGGTCGAAAACGCGATCCGCCACAACGTCCCCGACGGCTGGTTGCGTATCGCCACCGGCCAGACCGCGGAGCGCGTGTGGTTGCACGTGACCAACGGGGGCGCCGTGATCCCGCCCGGCGAGGTGGACGCGCTCTTCGAGCCGTTCCGCCGCGGCGGGCGAGTGCGCACCGCTACGCGCGGCGCCGGGCTCGGTCTGGCCATCGTCCGCTTGATCGTCGACGCGCACCACGGCCAGTTGCAGGCCGCCGCTCCGCCGTTCGGCGGCCTCGCAATCCGCATCGAGCTACCGCGCCGCGGCGAGGCTCAGCCCGCGCGCCGCCCCGGCACGAGCGAGGCCGCGGCCTGACACACGGGTCCGTTACTCCGCGGCCGGCGCGCCGTTGAGCGCGGCGCTGAGGGGGCCGGCGCTCAGCTGCACCTGCCAGGGCCGGGCGCCCAGCTCGGCCAGCCGGTGCCCGACGCACTCGTCCGTGAGCAGCGGCGGGGGAGCCCACGCCAGCCGCCGGACCACACCGGAGGCGAGCAGGTTCTGCGGGAGGACGGCGTACTGCTGGCCCAGGGCGTTCACCGCGTCGCGGCAGGCGAGCAGCCTGCGGGCTGCCACCGGGTCGCGCTCGCGCCAGCGCGACGCGGGCGGCATGCCGTCGCCCTCGTTGCCGGTGCTCGGCGGCAGCTCGTCGTCGCCGAGGGCGAGCGCGTCCTGGACGGCAGTGAACCAGCGATCGAGCTGACGGCGTTGACGCGGGCCGCCGAAGATCGGCAGTGCGGCCAGCTCGGACGCGCGTCGCGGCAGGGTCCGCGCCGCGTCGACGACGGCCGAATCGGGCAGGATCCGGCCCGGTGCGACGTCGCGCTGCGCCGCGTAGGAGTTGCGCGCCTGCCACAGCGCCCGCACGACGGCGAGCTGGCGCCGGCTGCGCACCTTGTGGATGCCAGACGTCCGCCGCCACGGCTCGGTTCGTGCTGCGTTCGGAGGTGCGAGCCGGACCGCCTCGAACTCCTGACGGGCCCACTCCTGTTTGCCGGCCGCATTGAGCAGCTCGCCCAGCGCGTCGCGAAGCGGCACCAGCAGCTCCACGTCGAGCGCCGCGTAAACCAGCCACTCGTGCGGGAGCGGCCGCGTGGACCAGTCCGCTGCCGAATGACCCTTCTCCAGCCGGACGCCGAGATGCTGCTCGACCATCGTGCCGAGCGCCACGCGTTCCTCGCCGAGCAGGCGTCCGGCCAACTCCGTGTCGAACAGGCGCGCCGGGCGCAGTCCGATCTCGGCCAGGCACGGCAGGTCCTGATTCGCCGCGTGCAGGATCCATTCGGTGTCGCCGATCGCCTCGTTGAGCGCGCCCAGCGCGGGCAGCTCGATCGGATCGAGCAGCACGGTGCCCACGCCTGCGCGGCGAAGCTGCACCAGATAGGCCCGCTGGCTGTAGCGGTAGCCCGAGGCCCGCTCGGCGTCGACCGCGAGCGGACCCGTCGCCGCGCGCATCCGGGCGATCAGCGCCTCGAGCTGCTCGCCCGTGCCGATCGGCTCCTGCACCCCGTCGGCGGGCACGCGCAGCAGCGGAATCTCGGGTTGTTCGTCCGCGGCGCCGCTCTCGGGCTCGGCCACGTCAGGCCGGGGGCAGGGCGGTCACGCCCTCGGGGGGCAACCCCGCGGCCGTGCAGAGCAGGTCGACGAACGCCTGCAGGTGCGGGCCCATGCTCGCGTCGTCGGCGGTCCACGACGCGCGGAGTTCCAGCTCGATCGTGGTCTGCGGACCGGCGAGGTCACCGAAGCGCGTGGACGTCGTCTGCGTGACGGTGCCCCCCGCGGCGCGGTAGGCAGCGCCGCGCTCGTCGAGCGCTCCGCTGAGCCAGCTCCACCCGACGGCGGGCAGCATCGGATCGACACCCATCTGCGAATCGAGTTCGGCCGAGGCGAAGGCCACGAGCCGCAGCACGCCGTCCCAGGCCTCGACGCCGTCCGGATCGTGCAGCAGCACCAGGCGCCCGATGGCCAGCTCGGTGCCGTCGGTGTCGCGCACGTCGGCGGAGATCGCATAGCTCCACGGGGCCAGGCGCTGCGGGGGACGCAGCGGCTCGACGTGAACCTCGGGACGCACCGCGGTACCGGTCAGGCTGGCGACCGCCTGGCGGAACAGCTCGGGCCTCGGTAGCTCGGCCGCGACCGGCTGCGGCACGCGCTGGTCGCTCACCTTGACTGCCTGCGGACGCGGCGGGGTCGGGATCATCGTCACGCAGCGCGGTGCACCGTGAGTGCGATGTCGGCTGCGAACCCGACCAGCGAGGGGTCGACGTACAGCGCGGTGCCGCACTCGACGCAGGCGCGGTCGGGGCACGACGCACCGTGACCCTCGGCGCAGGGCGGCTGCTCCACCACACGCGCTTCGGCACACGTGGGACAGGTCGCGTACAGCTCGGCGGACATCGCTGCGCTCCTTCGCTCACTGCTACGGATCGACTGCGTCCAAGCTCGCACGCGCCTCCGACAATTCCGCGCAGGCGCGCCGAAAACCGTGCCCGTACGCTGAGCGGTGCAGTAGAAGATTCGCCGACGCACCGTCGGTCGGCCCGCAGGATCTCGACCGGCTGCTGCGTGAGGCCCGGATGGCCGCCCAGGTGCGACATTCGGCGGTCGTGGCGGTCTACGACCTGCTGGTGGCCGACGGCCAGCGCTACGTCGTCATGGAGTACGTGCCCGGGGTCTCTCGCTCGCCGAGCGGTTGCGCGTCGACGGCCCGCTCCGGGTCGCGCGGGCGGCGCGGATCATCGCCGACGCGGCGTCCGCGCTGGCGGCGGCGCACCGGATCGGCGTGGTGCACCGCGACGTCAGCCGGCCAACATCTTCCTCGAGGCCGACGGGTCGGCGAAGCTGGGCGACTTCGGGATCGCCCGGGTGAGCGGCGATGTGTCGGTGACCGCGACCGGGATGATGTTCGGCACGGTCGCCTACATGGCGCCCGAGGTCGCCCGGGGAGCGCCGGCGACCAGCGCCAGCGACGTGTGGTCGCTGGGCATCAGCCTCTATGCGGCGCTGCAAGGCGTCACCCGTTCGAGGCGGAGAACACCCTCGGTGTGCTGGCGCGGATCACCACCAAACCAGCTGCGCCGGCGCGTGCCGCCGGCCCGCTGCGCCCGCTGGCTGACGGCCGTCGCCCGCGGCGCGGCGGCGGCAGGCCTCGAGG
>JBPCOI010000085.1:0-40117 GCA_051000395.1 Jatrophihabitantaceae bacterium | reverse complement strand
GCGGCGAGCGGCGGGCTTGGCGGCCGGGGCGGCGACGGCGGCGGCGAGCGGCGACTTGGCTGCGGCGGCCGGTGGCGGACGGGGCGGCGGACGAAAACTTGTACTCGGGATGGGTGAGTGCTAAACCTGAGTTAGCACTCGGCTAGGCTGAGTGCCAGCCGGTCGCAGTGAGGCGCTCCCATGAGCACCGTCCGTCGCGGGCACTGCGGGCCGGATCATGACTCAGCGTTGTGCTGAAAAGTCAGTGAAGGGACGACACGCATGGCCAAGTTGATCGCGTTCAACGAGGAGGCCCGCCGCGGCCTCGAGCGCGGCATGAACATTCTCGCCGATGCCGTCAAGGTGACGTTGGGCCCCAAGGGCCGCAACGTCGTGCTGGAGAAGAAGTGGGGCGCACCCACGATCACCAACGACGGCGTCAGCATCGCCAAGGAAATCGAGCTCGAGGATCCGTACGAGAAGATCGGTGCCGAGCTGGTCAAGGAGGTCGCCAAGAAGACCGACGACGTCGCCGGAGACGGCACCACGACGGCGACGGTCCTGGCGCAGGCATTGGTGAAGGAAGGCCTGCGCAACGTGGCCGCCGGAGCTAACCCGATGGCGCTCAAGCGCGGTATCGAAGCGGCAGTCGTGTCGGTGTCCGAGGTGCTGGGCAACCAGGCCAAGGACGTCGAGACCAAGGAGCAGATCGCTGCCACCGCCTCGATCTCCGCAGCTGACCCCACGGTCGGCGAGCTCATCGCCGAGGCGATGGACAAGGTCGGCAAGGAAGGCGTCATCACCGTCGAGGAGAGCAACACCTTCGGCCTCGAACTCGAACTCACCGAGGGTATGCGCTTCGACAAGTGCCACATCAGCCCGTACTTCGTCACCGACACCGAGCGCATGGAAGCCGTTCTCGACGACCCGTACATCCTCATCGTCGAGAGCAAGATCTCGAACGTGAAGGATCTGCTGCCGCTGCTGGAGAAGGTGATGCAGACCGGCAAGCCGCTGGCGATCATTGCCGAGGACGTCGAGGGCGAGGCGCTGGCCACCCTGGTCGTCAACAAGATCCGCGGTACCTTCAAGTCCGTCGCCGTCAAGGCACCGGGCTTCGGGGACCGCCGCAAGGCGATGCTCGGCGACATCGCGATCCTGACCGGCGGTCAGGTCATCAGCGAGACTGTCGGCCTGAAGCTGGAGAATGCCGGCCTCGAGCTGCTCGGCAAGGCCCGCAAGGTGGTCGTCACCAAGGACGAGACGACCGTCATCGAGGGCTCGGGTGACGCCGACCAGATCCAGGGTCGCGTCAACCAGATCCGTGCCGAGATCGAGAAGAGCGACTCGGACTACGACCGTGAGAAGCTGCAGGAGCGCCTGGCCAAGCTGGCCGGCGGGGTCGCGGTGATCAAGGTCGGGGCGGCGACAGAGGTCGAGCTCAAGGAGCGCAAGCACCGCATCGAGGACGCCGTTCGCAACGCGAAGGCGGCCGTCGAGGAAGGCCTGCTGGCCGGTGGCGGCGTGGCCCTGGCCAATGCCACGGTGACCGCGTTCGAGAAGCTCGAGCTCACCGGTGACGAGGCGACCGGGGCGAACATCGTCAAGGTCGCGCTGCTCGCGCCGCTCAAGCAGATCGCCATCAACGCCGGCCTCGAGGGCGGCGTCGTCTCGGAGAAGGTGCTCGGCCTCAAGCCGGGTCACGGCCTCAATGCCGCGACCGGCGAGTACGTCGACATGTTCGCCGAAGGCATCGTCGAGCCGACGAAGGTGACCCGCTCGGCGCTGCAGAACGCGGCGTCGATCGCGGCGCTGTTCCTCACCACCGAGGCCGTCGTGGCCGACAAGCCGGAGAAGCAGCCGGCCGGTGCCGGCGCCGGTGGCGGCATGGGCGGAGACATGGACTTCTGATCGAGTCCATCAGCAACGCAGCGAGGGGCGGTCCCGCGAGGGGCCGCCCCTCGTCGCGTACGCGGACCGCGTCGCGATCGTCATGCGCTGGTGCGGTCATGACGTCGCCTCAGCATGAAGATCGCCGGCGGCAGAGGAAGGCGCCGCGCATGAAGATCGGTCGCGGCAGAGGCGGCGCCGAGCTCAGCTGGGTAGCACTCAGCCGAGCAGCTCGTCCACGTAACACCACCGCCAGGCCTCGCCCGGCTCGATGCTGCGCATCACCGGGTGTTGCGTCTGGCGGAAGTGCCCGTCCGCGTGTTTGCGGACGGAGGAGTCGCAGCAGCCGACGTGCCCGCAGGTGAGGCACAGCCGCAGGTGCACCCACGACGTGCCCTCGCGCAGGCAGTCCTCGCATCCCTCGGGGGTACGGGCGGCAACGACGCGCGGCGCCTCGCGCAGGTGCTCGCAGTCACCGGCCCGCTGCTGCGGAGATACCAGCTCGTCGTCGACGCGGGACGCGGCGTCCTCGATGCGGTCCAGCATGGACTCCTCCATGTCGATCGCGGCGAGCGCCGTACGCAGCACCTCGTCGTCGTAGACGCCTCGGTCGCGCGCCGCGAGGATCGAGCCGCGCTCGGCCGAGAGCATCTCGATACGCAACCGGCGGTAGGTCGCCGACGGCGGCTCGATCTCCGACTGCGAGCGCCCGAGTTGTTCCCAGATCTGGTTCGTCCGCCGCCGGGCCCGCTCCTCGAGCTGCGCGATCACCTCGTCGGGATCCTCCGGGGAGCGCGCCTGCTCGAGCACGGCCAGCCCGGCTCGTGCCGCGTCGGTGACCAGCGAGGCGCTCTGCAGCGCGTCCTCGGCGGCGTCGGGACCGGCCAGGTTCATCCGGCGTACCAGCCACGGCAACGTCAAGCCCTGCAGCAGCAGGGTGCCTGCCACCACGGTGAACGCGGCGAGGGCGAGCAGGTCGCGTTCCGGAGTGCCCGCTGGCAGCAGGAACACCGCAGCCAGGGTGACGACGCCGCGCATACCCGCCCACGAGACGATCGCGCTGACCCTCCACGACCAGGACGGCGCGTGCAGCAGCTTGCGCGCGCCGGCCGAGCCGAACACCCACACGATGCGGGCCGCGATCGTGGCCGCGAGCACGATCAGGCACGCGGGGATCACCTGCGTCCACGGCACGCTCTCGGCGCGCACGCTGTCGACCAACCGCCGGATCTGCAGGCCGATCAGCAGGAACACCACGTTCTCCAGCAGGAACTGCACCGTGCGCCAGTTGATGTTCTCGGCGATGCGCGAGGCCGCGCTCTGCAATACCGGTGCGCGGTGCCCGAGGATCAGGCCCGTCACCACCACAGCGAGCACGCCGGAGGCGTGGATCTGCTCCGCGGGCAGGAACGCGACATACGGCGCGGCGAAGGACAGCGTGGTGTCCAGCACCGGGTCGTCGATGTGCCGTCGGACGACGGAGAGCACGCTTGCCGCAAGCAGGCCGATCAGCAGGCCGCCGCCCGCCGCCCGGACGAAGTCCCAGCCCACCTGCCACGGCGTGACCGACGTGCTCAACGCGGCGATCGCGGTGTTCAACGCAACCAGGGCCGGCGCGCCGTTCACTAGGCTCTCGCCCTCGAGGATGGAGACGATGCGCCGTGGCATGCCGACCCGGCGCGCCACCGTCGTCGCCGCGACCGCGTCGGGCGGCGCGACCACCGCGCCGATGGCGAAACCCGCGGCAAGCGTCACGCCCGGCACCACCCACCACGCGACCAACCCGATTGCGGCCGTGGAGAACGCCACCAGCCCGACCGACAGCAGCACGATCGCGTGCCGGTTGGCCTTGAAGTCGACCAGCGACGTGCGGATCGCGGCCGCGTAGAGCAGCGGGGGCAGCAGGCCGATCAGGACGAGATCGGGGTTAGCTCGATCTCCAGGAAGTTCGGGACGAACGAGAGCGCGATGCCGACGACGACCAGGACGAGCGGCTCGGACCATTCGAGGCGCCGGGCGGCCGCCGCCACGAACCCGACGACGGCGACGAGCGCGAGGATGTCGAGCGCGGCGTGCATGTGGCCATTCTGGCCGACGTCAACGAACGGTTCGGGTCATCAGGGCTGTGGCTGCCGGCCCGAGACGTACCCGGACGGGCCGCAAGCCGTGCGACGCGGTGCGCCGTAGGTCGGGCAGCGAGCTCAGGAGGTGTCGACCTGCGACGCCGGCGGCGCGATGATCGTCAGCGGCGCGTCGAACCTGCTCAGTGTCGCGGCCGTAGCGAACGTCTGACCTGCGATCGAGAACGTGTCCGTCACCTTGAGCGGGCGCCCCTGCCCGTCCACCCAGAGCTCGACCGGGATGCTGCTCAGCCCGGCCCGGATTATCGCCTGCTTCGAGGAGCTCGAGGTGGGCAGCTTGCGCACGTCGACCACGATCGAGTAATGCGTGGCCGGTACCCCGTCGACGGTGGCCGGCCCGTCGAGCCGGACCTGCTCGGCGGCCGTCACGAAGGCGGTGTACTGGGCGACCCCCGCGGACTGCTGCAGGGACGCCAAGGATGAGGCAAGGATCCTGACGAAGGAGTTCCGGCTGGTCGCGCGCACCAGCACCCACGGCTTGCCGCTGCGGTTCTGCGCCGCCGGCAGCCCGACATAGGTGCGGCCGCCGACGCTGAGCAGGCGCAGCGAGCCGAAACCCGTGACCTTCTCCGTGATGTTCAGTGCCAGCAGCTTCGCGTTCGCCAGCTTTTCGTCGCCGCTGGCGGTAACGGTCTCGGCCCCGGCTTGCAGCGCGAGGGTGAGGTGCGCGGAGCTGAGCGCGGCAACGCCTTGGTGCAGCAACGCTGCCAGGCGGCTCGCGTCGCCCCGCGGGGAGCCGGACGTGCTGGCGGAACCGCCGGGCGTGCTCGTCGGGGAAGAGCTCGCGGAACTAGGGGTGGCCCGAACTCCCGCGGAACTCGCCGGACTCGCGAATGCGCCGTGACCGGACGTCGCGGTGGCGCAGCCGCCGAGTGCCGTCGCCGCAGCGCAGACGGCGATAGCCGCAATGCGTGACGTTCGGATCACGCCGTCAAACTACCCCAAGGCACGGGTATGCCGCGCGATCGCTACAGCGGGCGCAGCAGGTCGTCGGCGTCGACGATCGTGTAGGCGTAACCCTGCTCGGCGAGGAAGCGCTGCCGGTGCAGGGCGTACTCGGCATCGAGCGTGTCGCGCGCCACGACCGTGTAGAAGTGCGCCTGCCGCCCGTCGTGCTTCGGGCGCAGCACCCGTCCCAGCCGCTGCGCCTCCTCCTGCCGCGAGCCGAACGTCCCGGAGATCTGCACCGCGACGGCGGCCTTGGGGAGGTCGATGGAGAAGTTGGCGACCTTGCTGACGACCAGCACTCGCTGCTCGCCGCGGCGGAACTCGTCGTAGAGCCGCTCCCGCTCGCGGTTCGTCGTCGAGCCCTGGATGATCGGCGCGCCGTCGAGCTCGGCGGAGACGTCGTCGAGCTGGTCGAGGTACGCACCGATCACCAGCACCTGGTCGTCGGGATGCTGCTCGACGATCGCGCGGATCACCGGCAGCTTCGTGCGCGCGGTGGCGGCGAGCTTGTAGCGGTCCTCGGGCTCGGCGGTGGCGTAGGCCATGCGCTCGGCGTCGGTGAGCGTGACGCGTACCTCGGTGCAGTCGGCCGGCGCGATCCAGCCCTGGTTCTCGATGTCCTTCCACGGCGCGTCGTAACGCTTGGGCCCGATCAGGCTGAAAACGTCGCCCTCGCGGCCGTCCTCGCGGATCAGCGTGGCCGTCAGCCCCAGCCGTCGGCGCGACTGCAGGTCGGCGGTGAGCCGGAAGATCGGCGCCGGCAGCAGGTGCACCTCGTCGTAGACGATCAGCCCCCAGTCGCGGCTGTCGAACAGCTCGAGGTGGCGGTACTCGCCCTTGCGGCGCGTCGTCATCACCTGGTACGTCGCGATCGTGACGGGCCGGATCTCCTTGCGCTCGCCGCTGTACTCGCCGATCTCCTCCTCCGTCAGCGACGTGCGCGCGATCAGCTCGCGCTTCCACTGCCGCCCGGCCACGGTGTTGGTGACGAGGATCAACGTGGTCGCCTTCGCCTGCGCCATGGCCGCGGCGCCGACCAGCGTCTTTCCCGCCCCGCACGGCAGCACGACCACGCCCGAGCCGCCCGCCCAGAACATCTCCACCGCCTGCTGCTGGTAGTCGCGCAGCGTCCAGTCGCTCTGGTCGAGCTCGATCGGGTGCGCCTCACCGTCGACGTAGCCGGCGAGGTCCTCGGCCGGCCAGCCGAGCTTGAGCAGCGCCTGCTTGAGCCGCCCCCGCTCGGACGGGTGGACGAGGACGGTGTCCTGCTCGACGCGCTGCCCGAGCATCGGGGCGATCTTCTTGTGCCGCAGCACCTCCTCGAGCACGGCGCGGTCGAGGCTGACCAGCGCGAGCCCGTGCACGGGATGCTTGGCCAGCTGCAGGCGCCCGTAGCGGTCCATCGTGTCGGCGACGTCGACGAGCAGGGCGTGCGGGACGGCGTAGCGGCTGTAGCGCACCAGCGCGTCGATCACCTGCTCGGCGTCGTGACCCGCGGCGCGCGCGTTCCACAGCCCGAGCGGGGTGAGGCGGTAGGTGTGCACGTGCTCGGGGGAGCGTTCCAGCTCGGCGAACGGGGCGATGGCGGCGCGGGCCTCCTGCGCGAGCGGATGGTCGACTTCGAGCAGCAGGGTCTTGTCGGACTGGACGATCAGCGGTCCGTCGGTCACGGATCTCCTCGGGAGTAGGCAATCTGAACATTGTCGCAAACGAAACGGCCGCGTGCCGCGACCCCGCGCTCGGCACCCGCCCGCGACCCCGCGTTCGGCACCCGCGTCGCTACGCGGCCTTGGCGCCCGCCGCGCCAGTCACTGCCGCCGGAAACGGCGGACGTCGCGCGCGGGCAGACCCTTGGCGAAGTGGGCGCGCACCTGCGGCCGCAGCACGAAGTAGACGAGCGAGGCGAGGATCAGCGCCTGTGCCAGCTGCTCGGCGCGCATCCAGGCGGGGTAGGGGGTGAGTTGCAACAGGAGCAACGCGAGGCTGCCGGCCGCACCGAGCCAGATCACCCGGCGGTAGGCCCAGCGCCGGCCGCGGAGCAACGCCCTGACCAGGAAGACGTACACGATGCTGGCGACGATGTTGCCGACGACCCTGCTGATGATGCTGTACACGTAGCTGTCGCGCAGCGTGGCCCGTATCCCCGGATCGGTGATGTGGCGGTGGTCGAGCTGGTAGTTGACGATGCTGTGACGAGCCAGCACCGTCGCGACGGTGAGCGCGACCGACAGCATCAGGTTGACCACGAGCAGGACGACGATGGTGCGCAGCTCACGCGGCACGTCCACGCCGGCCCGGCCGGCGAACCGAGGCGGCGGCGCGGCGGCGGGCAGGGGTGAGTTCACCTGCGCCAGTTTGCCGCAGGCCGGGGTGCCCCGGAAGCCGGGGCGCAATCAGGCGGAGCCGTCGCCGGAATCCTCGTCATCGAGGACGGACGCGCCGGTGATGCGGTGCAACGCGAAGGCCTGCAGCCGCGTGGTGTCCGGTGTGTGTCCGCGGACGAATCCGCCGCCCAGCGAGATCGGCAGGATCTCGTGGCGCGTGACGGTGCCGTCGGGCTCCGCGCTGCCGATCAGCACGCGCCGTCCCTCGCGGATCGCCTCCCGAAGCAGCGCCATGTTCGTAGCGGAGGTGACGCCCGGGACCTGCCGGGCGACATGCTGCGCCCGGTCCGGGAATCCGGCCGTCCGCGGGATCGCGTCGCCGGCCCGGATGCGGCGAACCACCTCGTCCAGGTGCGCGCCGGGGCCGGCCCCGAAGCGGCTGCGCACCTCACGGGGCTGGCGGGCGGGCGCGCGGGCGGGCTCCGAATCGAGCGCGACCACCTCGCCGTCGGGCGCCTCGGCCGCGGGCGCGTACCCGGCGCTGCGCAGGACGTCCAGCACGTGGGGCACGGGTGCGGACGAGATCGCGACGCTCGGCGCGATCCGGCGAAGCTGCAGCGCGGCCAGGTCGCGGTCGGACAGCACGCGGGCGAGCAGCGATTCGTCGTCGCAGCGCAGGTATGCGGACGCGACCCCGGTGCGCAGGCTGCCGTGGCGGCGCGCGACGTCGTCGACGAGGTAGCGCAACGCCTGTGGCACCGGAGTCCGCGACCGTTCGGCGAGCAGGCCGACGAGTTCGGCCCTGCTGCGTCCCGCGTCGAGGGCGCGCCGGATGGAGGACTCGGTGATGCGGTAGACGCTGGCGCCGCCGGTCGATTCCAGGTCGGCCGCCAGGGTGAGCTCGGCGGCGAGCTCGGCGCTCGGCGGCCCGGGGACGACGATCGTCAGGTCCGGCTGGACGAGGAAGTGCGTGACCGGCGCGGGCATCGCGCCGGAGAGCACCTGTTCGGCGACGCTGCGCGAGCCCGCGAGCAGCGTGCGGCTGTACCCGGTCAGGCCGCCGGCGGCGGTGACCCCCAGGGCGTCGGCCTCGGCCAGCAGTTCCTCCGCGCAGGCGCGCTGGGTGGCCGCACGCCTTGGAGCCTGCCACGCCAGGCGGCGCAGCACGTCCGCGCGTTCCCGGGGCGCGGACCCGGGGGGTAGCGCGGCGAGGACGGCGAGGACCTGGGTGCGCAGCGCCGCGACGGTGCCCCGTTCCACGTCCGGACTCAGCGCGGTGATCACCCGGTCACGCTCGCCGCGGTGACCGACGAGTGCGGGACGGCGGGTCATCTGCAGCCACGCGCCGGCCAGCGCGGACCATCGCGCGGCGGGCGGTTGGGCGCGCCACCGGTCGAACTCGACCGTCGGGAGGTAGACGGGCTCGGCGCCGTGGGTGGCGTTGAGCAGGCCGGCGGCCGCGGCGGTCTCGGCGATCAGCGCGGCCCTCGGCTCCTCGACCCCGAGCTCACGGGCGCTTCGGCGCAGCTCGCGCACCCCGACGCCGCCGGCCCGTAGCTGCGCCGGCGGACGGACCGTCCACGATCCGGCGAGCGCCTCGACCAGCCGCAGCGTCTCGAGGACGGCGGTGGTACCCAGCCGGTCGAGCTCGTCGGGCCCGCGTTCGACGACGGGCACCGACGGCGGCTGCGGCTCGAGGCTGCCGATCGGGACCGGCCGCAGTGCATAGGCCACCTCGCGTGGCAGTTCCACCGTCTGTGCGTCCACCGCGACGAGCAACCCGCGGGCGAGCAGTCGGTACGCCGGCGAGTCGTCGTCGCCGGACGCGGACGGAGCGGTGCGGATCAGGCCGACCGGCGGGCCGGCCGCAAGGCGTTCGAGCAGCTCGCGCTCGGCGGGCCCGCAGCCGGCCACCAGCTCGGCGGTGCGGGCCGGATCGGCGAGCACCGCGGCGAGCGAGTCCGGCGCGACCTCGGCGCCCGGCGCCGTGGGTGGGCGCGGCACCGTGGCCAGCGGGCGCAGCAACACCGCCGCAGGGCGTCCCAGTCCGGCTGGATAGGGACCGAGCGCGTCGCGCACGGCCGCGACCAGGTGCAGGTGCGGGTCGTCGCCCCAGACGAGGGCCAGGGCGAGCAGCTCGTCCAGTGGCCGCTGCAGGTCGCCCTCGGCGAGCGATCCGGTCAGTTCTGTGACCGCGGCGAGGCAGACGTCCTGGCCGCCGGCCAGAGCGAGCGCTTGCAGAATCCGCAGCGTGAACGCGTCCAGGCCGTCGACTGCGCGCTGCACGGAGCTACGGACCTCGGCACGTCCGGCGAGGGCCGCCACGTCAGCCGGCGCGGGCAGGGCGAGATCGGGACGGCGGCGCAGCAGCTCGGCGAGGGCAGCGTCCGGACGTCCCCGCAGCCACTGCGTCAGCGAACTCGACGGGCGCTCGCGCCCGGCAGCCGAGACGGGTGGCGCGGCCACGCGGGGCGGGTCAGCGCCCCTCGGCCAGGTTCGGCCGGTCGGCCGGCGTCGGATGCGTGTAGCGCAGGCTGCGCACCGGGAGCGGGAACTCGAGTTCCGGGCCGAACGGCGACATCGCGCCGGCCTTGTCGGCGGCCAGCTCGTTGACGTGGAAGTCGTCGTCGCCGCCCTGCTGCTCGGCGGCGCGGAACTGCTCGGGTAGTCGCGGCGCGGTGCCGGCCATGGGAACCCTCTCGTCGGCGCGGACGTCCAGTCTGCCATGACCGCCGGCTGTCCCGGGAACGGGCGAGGCCCGCTCGTCACAGCGCGGATCGTGGATGCTTGCGGAGCCGCGGCGCAGTAGCGTGTGGTGGAGGCACCGCGACGCAGTGCGGTGCCTTCGATGCGTCCGTACCGGACGTCTCATCCGTCGCGACCCAGGGAGTACCCGGTGCCTACCGGCAAGGTGAAGTTCTTCAGCGCGGACAAGGGATTCGGATTCCTGTCCTACGACGACGGCGAGGACGTCTTCGTGCACCGCGACGCCTTGCCCGAGGGGGTCAGCGAACTCAAGCCCGGGCAGCGCGTCGAGTTCGGCATCGTCTCCGGCCGCAAGGGCAACCAGGCGATGCAGGTGCGCCTGCTCGACCCGGTGCCCTCCGTGGTCCGCGCGTCCCGCAAGCCCGCCGAGGAGATGGCCCCGCTCGTCGAGGACCTGATAAAGCTGCTGGACAGCATCTCGAACTCCCTGCGGCGTGGCCGCTATCCCGAGCGCGTGGAGGCCGGCAAGGTCGCGGGACTGTTGCGTGCCTTCGCCGACAACCTCGACGCCTGACGTCTGCGGCCGCCGGTATCGCGCCCGTGGTGGGCGTCATCGCAGCGCGGGGCTGGCCGGCGTCAGCCCGGCGGCGTGGGCGCGTTCGAGCAGTGCGGTGACCGCCGCGTAACCCTCTTCGCCCAGCTCACGGGTGAAGCCGTTGACGTACAGCGCGATGTGCTGACGCTGGACGTCCGGTGACATCTCGTCGGCGTGCTCGGCGACGTAGCCGCGCGAGGCCGCCGGGTTCGCCCACGCGTACTCGACCGACGCGCGCACGACGCGCGTGAGCGCCTCGGTGTCCAGCGAGCGGCGCGCCAGGATCGCGCCGAGCGGTATCGGCAGGCCGGTGTCGGTCTCCCACCATTCGCCGAGATCGGCCAGGGCGCTGAGCCCGAACTGCGGGTAGGTGAAGCGCGCCTCGTGGATGACCAACCCGGCGTCGTAGGCGCCGTCGCGTACCGCAGGCATGATCGCGGCGAACGGCACCACCTCGATGCGCGCCGGAGGTCGGCGCGCCGCCCACAACCGCAGCAGCAGGTACGCCGTCGAGCGCTCGCTCGGTACGGCGAGGGTACGTCCCTCCAACGAGTCCAGACCGCCGCGGCTGAGGACGAGCGGCCCGCAGCCCCGTCCGAGCGCCCCGCCGGCGGGCAGCAGGGCGTAGCGGTCGAGCAACCACGGCAACGCCGCATAGGACACCTTCACCACGTCGAACTCGCCGCGCTCGGCCGCGGCGTTGGTGACGTCGATGTCGGCGTAGCTGACCTGAACCTCGGGTGCGCCGGGGATCAGGCCGTGCGTCCAGGCATGGAAGACGAAGGTGTCGTTCGGGCACGGCGAGAAGGCGAGGAGCATCAGCTGTCCACGACCGACGCGACGGCCTGCCCGAGCGCGCGCAGGGCCTCGGGCACGCGCCAGCTGTCGCGCTCGCGCGCGCCCACCAAGTTGCTTATCGCCCTGATCTCGCCGAAGGCGACGCCGTGCACGTGAGCGGCCGCCGCCACCCCGGCTCCCTCCATCGCCTCGGCGACGGCGTCGGGGTAGCGCTCCCGCAGCGCCGCCGCGCTCGCCGTGGTACCGGTGACGGTGACGACGGTGAGGATCGTGCCGAGGTGCCCGCCCGTCGCGTCGGCCAGTTCGAGGCTCAGGCGCGGGGCGACGTCATAACAATCGGTGCCGAAGCCGAGTTCGGACGCCGGCACGAAACCGTCCGCGGTCTCCGCGCCGAGGTCGGCGAACACGACCCGCGCCGCCACCGCGATGCCGCCGACGGCCACGGGCGCGAACCCGCCGGCGATACCGGCGCTGAGCACGAGGTCGACATCGCTGCCGGCGAGGGCGGCGGAGGTGGCCGCTGCTGCCGCCGCCGGTCCCACGCCGCCCACCAGCACCGATCGGGCAACTTTCACCCCCCTCAGGCGGCCAGAAGTTGCTCGATCGGTCAGCGCGGCCTCGATCGCAGCGCACTCTGCCGCTACCGCGGTCACGACAAGCACTCGGGTGGGCATCACGGCTACCGGGGCACCGCTGCCGTGCGCGGGCCGGCGGCGCGCTCGAGCACCCGCCGGCGTAGTAACACCACGGCCGCGACCGCGCCGACCACCAGCGCCGCGACCCAGAACCCGAGCGCCCCGCCCGTACCGCGACCGCTGGGCAGCACGACGCCGATCGCCGCGCCGACCACCCAGGCCAGCTGCAAGAACGTCTCGGAGCGCGCGAACGCGCTCGAGCGCAGCGTCTCGACGACATCGCGCTGCACCAGCGCGTCCAGCGCGATCTTGGACAGCGAGTTCGTCGCCGCGCTGACGAACATGCCCACGACCGCCACGGCGATGCTGAACAGCAGCGCGACGAGGGCGCAGGTTGCCGTGGCGGCCACCACCGATACCACGATGATCATCTCGGGACGCTGCAGTCTGAGCTTGGTGCCGATCGCGGTGCCGGCGAAGTTGCCCGCTCCGGCCGCGCCGATGACGGCGCCGAGTTGCAACGCGGCCGGCAAGCCGTGCGCGGTCGACTCGACGTAGAACGCCAGGTAGATCGTGAGCAGGCCGGAGAGCAGCCGCAGCACCGATTCGCCCTGCAGTGCGAGGACCAGGTGCTCGTCGAAACCGCGCCTGGCCCAGGACCGGATCCGGGCGACGGGGGCGACGCGCTCCTGCGTGAGCGGCCGGGGCGGTTCCTCCGGATGGCGCGCGGCGCGGGCCGCGGAGTCCACCTGCGGTGGCAGCCGGACAGCGGAGAACCCGCACGCGCCGAAGGCGATCGCGGTGACGACCAGGCCGAGGCTGTACGAGCCGGTCGTCTTGATGAGCACGCCGACGAGGCCGCCGGAGATCAGCGTCGAGCCAAGGCCGAAGATCGACAGCCGGGCGTTGGCCTCGGTGAGGGTCATGCCGGGCGGTACGAGGCGCGGTGCCGCGGCGGCGCGGATGACGCCGTACGCCTTGGACAGCACGAGGGAGCCCAGCGCGCACGGGTACAGCACGAGCAGCTCAGTGGGGTGCGCGGCCATGACGAGCGCGAGCACCGCCCGTCCGATGGCAGTGCCGGCCATCGTCCAGCGTCGGCCGTGCTGCAGGCGGTCCAGAACCGGTCCGATGACCGGCGCGACCACGGCGAAGGGGGCCATCGTGATCAGCAAGTACAGCAGGACGTTGCCCCGCTGCGCGGTGGTGGACGCGCCGAAGAACACGGTGCCGGCGAGCGCGACCGTGATCATCGCGTCCGTCCCGTAGCTGAGCACCTGATTCCAGATCAGCGCCGTCAACCCGGATTCGTTCGCGCCGTCCGCCCTGCTGGCACTGATGATCTTGCGGGTGACGGCCCGGGCGGCGCGGTGGGTATGGGTGACGGTGGCACGGGTGATCGCCACGGCCGGGCTGGCCGGGCCACGCTTCTGCCCGGCGTCCGGCGCGCCGGAGGCAACGTGGTGGTAGCTCGGCGCGCCGAAGCCGTCGGGCGAGGCACTCGATGCGCCGTGACTCGGCCGGACGCGGGCTGGCTCGAACTGCTGCGCCGGCTCGGGTGCAGGCATCGGCTGGCGTTCGGCGCCCGCGTATTCCTTCGGCGCGTACGGAGGTGGGACGTACGGCGGGATCCCAGGCGGCCCGGGATCGTGTCGGGTGTGGCCGGATTTCGAGAACCGCCGGTGCGGTCGGTCGTCGCGCTTGCGGGCCACCCGTACATCCTGCCCCACCCCTGCGAGTGCGCCAGGCGACGACGCGCGCCCCGACGATCGGCCACAATGGCACGGTGACCCCCACCGAGCAGAGCAGCGCGGCCACCTCCGGCAGTGCCCCGATAGCAGCCGCGGAGAGCGCGGTCCCCCCGAGCCGGGAGGCCGATGCGGTACTCGCCGCGGCGCTCGAAGCGGCCCGCGTGGCGGCCGTGGCGACGGGCGGGGACAGCGTCGGCGAGCATCTCGGGGTCACCGCGGAGGGTGAGCGGCTCGTCACCCATCGCTTCGCGTCCTCGCTGCCGGGTTATGCCGGCTGGTACTGGGCAGTCACGCTGGCCCGCGCCTCGCGCTCGCGCACGGCAACCGTGGACGAGGTGGTGCTGCTGCCCGGCCGCGACGCCCTGCTGGCGGCGGAGTGGGTGCCCTGGCAGCAGCGACTGCGTCCCGGCGACCTGAGCCCCGGCGACCTGCTGCCCTCCGATCCGGGCGACCCGAGGCTGGTGCCGTCCTACGCCCGCTCCGACGACCCCGCGGTGGAGGCGGTCGCGTTCGAACTCGGCCTCGGACGGGTACGCGTCATGTCGCGCGAAGGGCGCCTGGACGCGGCCGAGCGGTGGCAGGAGGGCGAGCACGGCCCGGACTCGCCGATGGCCCGCCAGGCTCCGGCGCGCTGCGGAACGTGTGGCTTCCTGCTGCCGCTCGCCGGCTCGCTGCAGGCGGGATTCGGCGTGTGCGGCAACGAGATCACCTCAGCCGACGGGCAGGTGGTGAGCGTCGAGTACGGCTGCGGCGCGCACTCCGAGGCCGACGTCGTCGTGCCGGCGCTGTCCGAACCGAGCGGCACGGTGTACGAGGACGGCGAGATCACCGTCGAGCGCTCAGATCGTGCGCCCCTGCCCGCGGTGGCGCAGCATGATGCTGTAGCCGGCCAGACCGAGGACCCAGCCAGCAAGGCAGGTCCACAGCCAGACCCGGTGGCCGTGGTGCCCGAGCCAGCTCCAGAACGGCAGGAGCACGAGGAAGGCGAGCAGCCACAGCCCGGTGGCGATCGCGACGATGCGCCGCGCGTCGATCTGGACGGCGGGGGGCTGGCGTAGGGCAGGCTTGCCCGGGGACGGCATTGCCGGTTGGACCACGATCCGGCAGGCTACCCGCCGTGAGCGTTACTCGCACCCAGACCACGCCGGCACGCTCGGGCACGCTCGACCGCTTCTTCAAGATCAGCGAGCGGGGTTCGAGCGTCCCGGGAGAGATCCGCGGCGGCCTGGTCACCTTCGTGACGATGGTCTACATCGTCGTGCTGAACCCGCTGATCATCGGCACGGCGAAGGACGCGACCGGCCACTTCCTCGGCGGCGGCAGCTCGCCTGAGCTCGGTGCGGTCGCGGCAGTCACCGCGCTGGTCGCCGCGGTGATGACGCTGCTGATGGCCCTCGTCGGCCGGTACCCCTTCGCGCTGGCCACCGGACTCGGGCTCAACGCCTTCGTCGCCTTCCAAGTCGCCACCCAAATGTCCTGGCCGGCGGCGATGGGAATGGTGGTCCTCGAGGGCCTGGTCATCACGGCGTTGGTGCTGACGGGCTTTCGTACCGCCGTGTTCTACGCCATCCCGATGCAGCTCAAGAGCGCGATCGCTGTCGGGATCGGCCTGTTCATCGCCCTGATCGGCCTGGTGGACGCCGGGTTCGTGCGACCCGGAGCCGGGACGCCGGTGCAGCTGGGCGCCGACGGGCACCTGCGCGGCTGGCCGACGCTGGTGTTCGTCGTCGGCGTCCTGGTGATCGCGGTGCTCATGGCACGGCGCGTGAAGGGCGCGCTGCTCATCGGCATCGTCGCCGCCACCGTGCTCGCGGCGATCATCGAGGCGGCCGCCCACCTCGGCGCGCAGTCGGCGAAGAATCCGAGCGGCTGGGCGCTGAACGTGCCCTCGTTCGCGGGCAAGCATTTCGGTGCCCCCGACCTGCACCTGCTCGGCAGGTTCTCCCTCGGCGGCGGCTTCTCCGCTCTGGGCGTCCTGTCCGCGATCGTGATCATCTTCTCGCTGGTGCTGTCGGACTTCTTCGACGTCATGGGAACGACGATCGGACTGGGCGGCGAGGCGAAACTGCTCGACGAGAAGGGCAACCTGCCCGGCATCGGCCCAGTGCTGCTCGTGGACGGCCTGGCGGCGGTGGCCGGCGGGGCCGCCAGCGCGTCCTCGGCCACCACGTATGTCGAGTCGGCGTCCGGGATCGGCGACGGGGCGCGCACCGGCCTGGCGAGCGTGACGACGGGCCTGCTGTTCGTGGTGACGATCTTCCTCTCGCCGCTGGCCCAGTTCGTGCCGTCCGAGGCGGCCACACCCGCGCTGGTGGTGGTCGGCGTGCTGCTGATGGGACAGGTGCGCAACATCGACTTCAGCGATTTCAGCATCGCCCTGCCCGCGTTCCTGACGATCGTGCTGATGCCGTTCACCTATTCGATCACGAACGGGGTCGGCGCCGGCTTCGTCAGCTACGTGGTGCTGCGGGCGGCACTCGGCAGGGCCCGCGACGTGCACCCGCTGATGTGGGCGGTGTCGGTGCTGTTTGCCGTCTACTTCGCGATCGAGCCGCTCAAGACGCTGTTCGGCGTCCGTTGACGCGCCCCTTGCCGCTTCACTGCGACGGGGGAATGCCGGCGGTCGGCTCGGCGCGACCTGGCGGGTGACGGCTGGCGCGCGCCGCGATAGTTAGATAGACTAACGATCGTGACGACGGTGGCGCCGAAGGGGACGATCGCGGAACTCGCTTCCGCGCTGCGGCCCTCGTTGTTGCGGCTGACCCGGATGATCCGCAACCAGCGCGTGGACATGTCCGTCACGCTGACCCAGCTCTCCGCAATGGCCACATTGAACAAGCGCGGTCCGATGAGTGCTGGGGAACTCGCCGCCTGCGAGCGCGTGCAGCCACCCTCGATGACGAAGGTGCTGGCCAATCTCGAGGAGCGCGGCCTGGTCGGCCGGCAGGCCCACCCCAGCGATCGACGCCAGGCGATCATCGGAATCACCGCCGAGGGTGCGGCGCTGCTGGACTCCGAGCGCCGCTCGCGCGACGCCTGGCTCTCGCAGCGTCTGGTCAGCCTCACTGCGGACGAGCGGGCGATGCTGCGCAACGTCGTCGCTGTGCTCGACAAGCTGGCCGAGCAGTGACGGCGGTAGCCGCCCGCCCTGCACCTGCCCCCGATCCGGCGCACCCGCGCGGCGGGATGTTCCGCTCGTTGCGAGTGCGCAACTACCGCCTGTACGCGTCCGGGCAGCTGGTGTCGCTCACCGGCACCTGGATGCAGCGCGTCGCCCAGGACTGGCTCGTCCTCGAGCTCACCAACTCCGGTACCGCGCTGGGCATCGTCACGGCATTGCAGTTCGGCCCCGCGCTGCTGTTCGGGATGTGGGGCGGCGTCATCGCCGACCGCGGCGACAAACGCAAGATCCTCTTCGCTACGCAGGGGGCTCTTGCCCTCACCGCGCTGCTGCTGGGCCTGCTCGATATCGGCGGCATCGTGCAGTACTGGCACGTGCTCGTGCTGGCCACGGTGCTCGGCGTGATCGCCGCCGTCGACACCCCGGTGCGGCAGTCGTTCGTGGTCGAGATGGTCGGACGCGACGAGCTGACCAACGCCGTCGCGATCAACTCCACGATCTTCAACGCGGCACGGATCCTCGGGCCCGCGGTCGCCGGGGTGATGATCACTGCGGTCGGGACGGGGTGGGCGTTCCTGGCCAACGCCGCGTCCAGCCTCGCGGTGCTCACGGGTCTCTGGCTGATGCGCCCAGCCGAGCTGTTCCCGTCGCCCCCGATCCGGCGGGCCCGGGGTCAGCTGCGGGAGGGGTTCCGGTACGTGCGCGGTCGCGGTGACCTGATGGTCACGATGGTGCTGGTGTTCGTCATCGGCACCTTCGGGCTCAACTTCCAGATCACCACCGCGCTCATCGCCAAGCAGGTCTTCCACCGCTCGGCGAGCGGGTACGGCCTGCTGTCCACGGCGCTCGCAGTGGGTGCGTGTGCCGGAGCCGTGCTGGCAACCCGGCGCACCACGCGACCGACCCAGCTGTTCCTCGTCCTCGCCGCGCTGTCGTTCAGCGTGCTGGAGATCGGGTCGGGACTGATGCCGGGCTTCGACTCGACAGCGCTGCTGCTGGTGCCCACCGGCCTGGCGATGCTCACCCTGACCACGGCCGCGAACTCCTCGGTGCAACTGGGCGTCGAACCGACGATGCGCGGGCGCGTGATGGCCCTGTACCTGGTGTGTTTCATGGGCGGCACGCCGATCGGCGCGCCGGTCGTGGGCTGGCTGGCCGGCGTCGCCGGGCCGCGCTGGGGCCTGCTCGGCGGTGGCGCGATCTGCCTCGCCGCGACGCTGGGACTCGCGCTGCTGATCGCCCGTCGCCGTGGCCTGCACGCCTCGGACGTAACCGGCCGGCTCAGCTCGTACGCGCACGCCTGAACTCCCGCGCGGTCCGCTTCGGCAAACGCCTGGACCCGCGCCGAGTCGGCGGGCGGGCAGAATGGACGGGTGCGCGCGATCGAGCTGGGTGACGCAAGCGACCCGCGCCTGGACGACTTCCGCGCACTCGCCGACGCCGACGTCCGCCCGGATCGCCGGGGGATCGTGATCGCCGAGGGCGTGCACGTGGTCGCGCGACTCGCGGCGTCGCCGTACCCGATTCGCGCCGTACTCGGCCTGCGCTCGCGGATCGACGCGTTGCGCGACGCCCTCGCGGACGTCGACGTCACCGGCTACGTGGTGGACAAGTGGCTGCTGTCCGAGGTTGTCGGTTTCCGCGTCACGCGTGGCGTGCTGGCGGCGGCCGACCGGTTACCGGCACCGGACCCCGGCGCGCTGCTCGAGCGGGCGCGGCGGGTGGCCGTGCTGGAATCGTTGAACGACTTCGAGAACCTCGGCGCGCTGTTCCGCAACGCCGCTGCGTTCGGGGTGGACGCGGTGCTGCTCGACGGCCGCTGTGCCGACCCGCTCTACCGGCGCAGCGTGCGGGTATCGATGGGCCACGTGCTGCAGGTGCCGTTCGCGGTGCTGCCCGAGCCGTGGCCGGCGTCGCTAAACGCCTTGCGCGACAGGGGTTTCCGCCTGCTGGCACTCACCCCGGACGCCGGCGCGACGCCGCTACGGTCGGTGACCGCACCGGACCGCTGGGCGGTCCTGCTCGGCGCGGAAGGGCCCGGACTCACGCCCGGAGCACTGGCGGCGGCCGATCAGCTCGTCCGGATCCCGATGGCCGGTGGCGTCGACTCCCTCAACGTCGCGGCGGCGGCGGCCGTCGCGTTCGCGCACCTCGGCTGAGCCGGTCTTCACACCAGCTTGATCGCCGAGATCAGCCAG
The DNA here is from genome assembly GCA_051000395.1 of Jatrophihabitantaceae bacterium. Taxonomy (GTDB): domain Bacteria; phylum Actinomycetota; class Actinomycetes; order Mycobacteriales; family Jatrophihabitantaceae; genus JBPCOI01. The sequence continues at coordinate 21,031 of JBPCOI010000085.1, read as the reverse complement.
CCCTTCGACGTCCGCGTCATCGTCAGCTGCACCCGCTTGCCGTCGATGACCGGGGCCTTGTCCGAATTGGTGGTCGTGGTCTGGTCGACGAACACCAGCACGATGACGTCGTCCCTGGCCGCCTGCACCACCCCGGCCGCCCGGACCGTCGAGATCGTCGTGGTCCGGTTCGTCCTCGCCGCCGGCGCGATCACGCTGGCCAGCAACGCGGCGAACTCGGCGCGGAACGAGCCGGTGAGCTCGGAGCCAGCCAGGGCGAGATCATGGTCGAGCGTCCGGTAGCTGTAGGACAGCACTACGGGCAGCTTCGCCTCGGCGGCGCTGAGCGCGGCCGAGCGCGCACCCGTGAGAGCGTGCTCGCGGCTGCGCAGCACGCCCAGCCACACGTCGGCCACGACCAGCGCGATGAGCACGAGGGCGCTGATGCCGGCCAGAACCCAGCGCGGCGTGCCCGCAGTCCGCCGAGCGGCGGGGCGCGGTGCCTTTCCGAGCGGCTCCACGGGGACGCTCGCGCTCGCAGCGCCGGGCGAGGGCGTGGGCGTCGGCGAGGGCGAGGGCGTCGGCGAGGGCGAGGGCGTCGGCGTCGGGGCGGCCGGGATCCCGGGCCCCGGACGCGGCCGGCGCGGTGCTTGGGTCATACGACGAACGTCAGGCTGGACACCAGCCACCTGGCCCCGACATGGCGCACCGTGACGGTGAACCGGTAGCTGCGGGCCGCGCCCCTGGGCGACTGGGTGTTCTTCACCGTGGCGGTCGCAGCCACGATCACCGTCGCGGTGTCGCCGTCCAGGCTGACCAGCCCGGCCGAGGTGGTGGTGCCCGTGGAGGTGACCTCGCCCTGTGCCAGCGCGGTCTGGAACGCGGTGGCCTGTTGCGCGAAGCGGTCGCGGAACTCGGCCGTCGCGCCGTCGAGCAACCGCTTGACGTCTGCCGGAGCGGTCGCGGCGCTGAGTGTGGTCAGGTCGAGGACTTCCTGCCGGGCCGCGCCCACCGCCGCCGAGCGGTACCCCGCGACGGCATCGCTGTGGCGCAGCGAGACGCTCTGCAGGATCGCGACGACCAGCAGCGCGACGGCCACGACGGCGACCGCCGAGGCGAGCAGCACGGCCGGACGACGCAGGATCCGGCCCGCTCGCCTGTCCCCGGCCGGCCGGTCCGGGCGGCCCGTCCCGTCCTGGTCGGGCGCAGCGGCAGATCCTGCCAAGTCGCGGGCTCCCTCCGCTTGCCGATGCGGCGTGCCGAGCAGCTAGGACGCGTTCGGCGCGGGACGCCGTCCAGCGTTCGGCTCGTACGCTACGGGAGCCGGCAGCCGGCACGCCTGCGGCGCTGCCGACGAGCGGCCGTGCGCTGCCCAGCGGCGGAGGCGTCCGCGGCTCACACGAGCGAGTCGCGCCAGGCCTCGTGCAGGGCCGCGAACTGGCCCGCGCCTGAGGCGACGAGCGAGTCCGGGGTGCCGTCCTCGATCACCCGGCCGTCGGCGAGCACCAGCACCCGGTCGGCGATCTCCACCGTCGACAGGCGGTGCGCGATGATCAGCGCTGTCCGCGACGCGAGCACCGTGCGCAGCGCACGCTGCACCGCCCGCTCGGACGGCACGTCCAGCGAGGAGGTGGCTTCGTCCAGAATCAGCACCGCAGGATCGGCGAGGAAGGCGCGAGCGAAGGCGACCAGCTGCCGCTGCCCCGCGGACAGCCGGCCGCCGCGCTTGCGGACGTCGGTGTCGTAGCCCTCGGGCAGGGCCGTGATGAAACCGTGCGCCCCGACCGCCGTCGCGGCGGCGACGATCTCGGCGCGGCTGGCACCCACTCGTCCGAAACCGATGTTGTCGGCCACCGAACCGGAGAACAGGAAGCCGTCCTGAGTGATCATCACGACGGCGCCGCGCAGGTCGGTCTCGGCCAGCTCGCGCAGGTCGACGCCGTCGAGGCGCACGGCGCCCGCCGTCGGATCGTAGAAGCGTGAGATCAGCTTCGCGATCGTGGTCTTGCCCGCGCCGGTGGCCCCGACCAGGGCCACGGTCTGCCCCGGCGGCACCGCGACGGACAGCTCGTGCAGTACCGGTCGTTCGGCGCTGTAGGCGAACTCCACTGCGTCGAGCTCGAGGCGGCCTTGGACGGGCGTGGGCAGCGGCGTCGGGTCGCTCGGCTCCGCGACACCAGGGCGCTCGGCGAGCACCGTCGCGATCTTCTCCAGCGCCGCGGTGGCCGACTGCAGCGAGTTGTAGAAGACCGCGACGTCCTCCATCGGGTCGTAGAACTGCCGCAGGTAGAGCAGGAAGGCGGTGAGCACGCCGAGTTCGAGACCGCCGGCGGCGACGCGGTAGCCACCGACGAGCAGCACGACGACGGTCGCGATGTTGCCGATGAGCGAGGTGCCGGGGATGAACACTGCGTGCAACTTGAACGCCTCGCGGTTGGCGTCGCGGTAGTCCTCGTTGAGCGCCGCGAAGATCGCGTCGTTGCGCTTCTCGCGGCGGAAGGCCTGCACCGCGCGGATACCGTTGAACGTCTCGACGATGTTCACGATCACCGTCGCCACGGTCTCGCGGGTGCGCCGGAACGCGACGCTCGCACGGGTGGAGAACCAGCGGTAGAGCAGCCACAGCGGGATCAGCGAGGCGAGCGCGATCAGCGCCAGCGGCAGGTCGAGGAACAGCAGCAGCACGCTGATAGCCACGATGTTGAACAGCGCGGTGAGCAGCCCGTCGAGCCCGGAGTCGAGCAGCTCGGTCAGCGTGTCGACGTCGGAGGTGAGCCGGGAGATCACCCGTCCCGAGGTGAACCGCTCGTGGAAGGCGACCGACAGTGCCTGGATGTGGTCGTAGCCGCGCCGGCGCAGGTCGAACAGGATCGCCTGCCCGATGACGCCGCTGCGGATGACGAACACCGAGCGCAGCACCCCGGACACGATCGCCGAGCCCGCCAGCGCGCCGGTGACCCAGGCGAGGGAGGAGTAGTGCCCGTGCAGCGCGGCCGGGAGGGAGTCGTCGATCGCGACGCCGATCAGCCAGGGCGCCGCCATCGTCGCGCTCACCTGCACCAGCACGATCAGCAGCACCCAGGCGATCGCGCGGCGGTGCGGGCGCAGCAGCTCGCCGAGCAGCCGGCGCGCGTCCGCGTGCAGCTTCGGCCGCCCGGTGACCGCCACCTCGTCGCCGACGGCCGCGTCAGGCGTCAACCGGCCGCGCCAGTGGGCCGGATCGCTGGGCTGTTCGATCGGGTCGCTCATCGCGACGTCCCGACGGAGGACGCGCGGCCGCTCATCGCGTCGTGGTCGGCGTCGTGGTCGTGGCCGTGGTCGGCGTCGACGGGCGAGCCGAAGGACAGCAGCTCGCGGTAGCCGGGGACGGTGGCCAGTAGCTCGCTGTGCGTGCCGACCGCCGCGATGCGACCGTCGGCCATGAGCGCGACCCGATCGGCGAGCATGACGGTGGACGGCCGGTGCGCGACGACCAGCGCGGTTGTCGAGGCGAGCACCCGGCGCAGCGCGGCCTCGACCTGCGACTCGGTGTGTACGTCCAGCGCGGACAGCGGGTCGTCGAGCACGAGCACCCGCGGACGTCCGAGCACGGCACGGGCCAGGGCCAGGCGCTGCCGTTGACCGCCGGACAGGGAAAGGCCCTGCTCGCCGATGCGGGTGTCCAGGCCGAACGGCAGCTCGTGGACGAAGCCGGCCTGCGCCACGTCGATCGCCTCCGTGACGTCCTGCTCGCTCACGGCGTCCCGGCCCAGGGTCAGGTTCTCCCGCACGCTGGCGGAGAAGAGGGTGGCGTCCTCGAACGCGGTGCTGACCGCATGCCGCAACCGGTCGAGCCCCAGCTCGCGCACGTCCACCCCGCCGACGAGCACACGGCCACCGGTGACGTCGTAGAGCCGGGGGACGAGGGCGGTGAGCGTGGTCTTGCCGCACCCGACCGTGCCGACCAGCGCCATCGTCTCCCCCGCGGCGATGTCGAGGTCGACGCCGCGCAGCACGTCGGTGGCCGCGCCCTCGTAGCGGAACCGGACCCCCTCCAGGCGCAGGGTGGTGCCGTGCTGGGCGGCCGACGGTGCGCGCGATCCCTCGGGCTGGACGGGGTCGACGATGCTCGCATCGGTGTCGAGCACCTCGAACAACCGCTGCGCCGCGCTCGCCGCCTCCTGGGTCAGGGCCAGCAGCCAGCCCAGCGACACGATCGGCCAGATCAGCCGCAGGTAGAGCGTGAGGAACGCGACGAGCTGGCCGATCGTCATCGCGTGGTGGGCGACCGCAACGACGCCGCCCCAGGCGACCCCGGCGAGGATCAGCTGCGGCAGGCCTTCCAGCAGCGCCCAGAACCAGCCCAGCGTGTGGATCTTGACGAGCTCGGCGCAGCGCAGGCGCTCGGCGTCGCGGGTGAAGCGCTCGAGCATCTGCGGCCGGCGGCCGTAGGACTTGATCACCCTGATGCCGAGGGCCGACTCCTCGACGGAGGTCGCAAGGTCACCGGTGAGATCCTGCGCGCGGCGCGCGTCGCGGCTGTAACGCAGCTCGAAGCGACGGGTGAACACCGCGAGCGGCAGCATCGAGACGAGCACGAACACGCCGAGCCGCAGGTTGATGTGGATCAGCAGGATAAGCACGACGACCGCCGAGACGGAGTTGGCGATCAGGAACACGAAGCCGAAGCCGATGAAGCGCCGCACGGTGGACAGGTCCGTGGTCAGGCGCGATAGCAACTGACCGGAGGGCCACCGGTCGTGGAAGGAGACCGGAAGCCGCTGCACGTGGGCGAACAGGTCGCGCCGGACATCCGTTTCGAGTCCGAGCGCCGCGTTGGCCATCGCGTAACGGCGGGCGAAGAACAGCACCGCCTCGGCCAACCCGAGGGCCAGCGCGAGCGCCGCGAGTGGCCAGAGGCCGGACGTGTCGTGGTGACGGATCGGGCCGTCGACCACCCGGCCGATGACGAGCGGGACGACTGACTGCGCGAGCATGGCTCCGCTGGCAGTGATGATCATGACCGTGATCGCGACGCGGTGCGGCCGTGCCCACCGCCGCAGGCGCAACAGTGAGGTGGTCGCGCTCGCTTCGGTGGTCCGCTCGGCATCCTCGGCGAGTCTGGTCACGTTGACTCACGCTACGTCGCGGCACCGACATCGGGCGACCTGTTTTCGCCGCCGGCTCAACGTCGCGGCACGCCGGACGTGGATCTTCGGCGCTGCGCGGGAAGATCGTCAGTCGCTCTTGCGGCGCACCCCGAGCAGGATGTCATCCCAGGACGGGATCCTGGCGCGCGCAGCGCGCTGCTCGTCGGTCTCGTTCTCGCTCTGGCTGACGCCGAGGTTCTTTAGCCTGGGCAGCCGATCGGTGCTGCGGCCCGGTGTCGCGCCCGCCGCGTCGGACGCGACCGGCTCGCTGAGCCGCAACGGCAGCGGTGGCGCGTCGTAGCCAACCTGCGGCGGCGCAGCCGCAGCGGCCGAGGGCTCCGGCGATGCCCCGGAGGCGGCCGGCGCCCCGGAGGCAGCCGGCGCGCCGGCGGACGCAGCCGACGTGCGGCGCTGCTCGTCGGCGAAGGCCGCCTGGTCGAAGACGTCGTCGAGGACGGGAAGCGGGCCGGTGTGCGCACCGGGCATCGCCGGGAAGGCGACCACACCGGGCACGAGCGGTGGCGCGGCGGACAGGTTGGGCCGCTGCGGTTCGACCGCGACGATCGGCCTGATCGGACGGTCGCTGAGCAGGTCGGCCGCGGTGTCGTCGACGGGCGTGACGTTGCGGGCGCTGACGTGGAACACCCACTCGGCCGCGCGGTCGGCGTCGCCGCCGTGCCAGAACGCGGTCAGGATCCACTGGCCGTCCTCGCGGCGGCGGGTGTCCCACCGCACTGCGGCCGGATCGATGCCGTGCGCGGCGAAGCGGGCGTCGACGGCCTCGCCGAACACGACGGTCTGCCCGTCGGTGGTGCTGCGGCGGGCCCGGGCCCGGCGGGCCTCGTCAGCCATCCGTCCGCGCTCATCGAGCACGGGACCGGCGAAGCGCAGCACCCGCTCCAGGCTCATGCCGCTCTCCTCGGCGAGGTGCTGCGGCGGCTCACCGGCTCGTACCCGCACCTGGATCTCGCGCGGACCCATTGCCGGCTCGGCTTCGGGGACGGAGGGATGCAGCCGCGGCAGGTCGGAGCGCGCTGCGTCACGCATGGCGGTGTCGATCAGCAGCACGAACTGCTCGCCGCCGTCGGCCGTCTCCAGCACGACGTGGTTGCCGTCGTCGCCCTGCTTCACGAAGCGCAGCTGTCGCATGGCCTGACGATAGGCGCGCCAGCCGCGATTGGGCGGGAGTAACACGCCGGGACTAGAGGTGCTCCACGACGTAGTCGACGCAGGCGGTGAGCGCCTCGACGTCGTCGGGATCCACGGCCGGGTACATCCCGACGCGCAGCTGGTTGCGGCCCAGCGCGCGGTACGGCTCGGTGTCGAGGATGCCGTTCGCGCGCAGGGTGGCGGCCACGGCGGCGGCGTCGACGTCCGCGACGAAATCGACGGTGCCGACGACCGGACTGCGCACCGCCGGATCGGTGACGAACGGCGTGGCGTAGGACGATTTCTCGGCCCACGCGTAGAGCCGGCCGGCGGAGTCGGCGCTGCGCGCGGCCGCCCAGCGCAGGCCGCCGGCGGCGAGCAGCCAGTCGAGTTGGTGGGCCAGCAGCCATAGCGAGGCGATGGCGGGGGTGTTGTTCGTCTGGTCCTTGCGGGAATTGGCGATCGCCAGCGTTAGATCGAGCGACGGCGGCAGCCACCGCTCGTCCTTGAGGGCAGCGGCGCGTTCGAGCGCAGCGGGTGAGAAGGCAGCCAGCCACAGCCCCGCCTCGGCGGCAAGGGCCTTCTGCGGCGCGAAGTAGTAGACGTCACTCTCGGAAACCTCCACGGCCATACCGCCGGCCGCCGAGGTGGCGTCGATGAGCATCAGGGCACCGTCGTCGGCTCCGGCGACGCGCGTCACCGGTAACGCCACCCCGGTGGACGTCTCGTTCTGCGGCCAGGCGTAGGCGTCGACGCCGGTCACGGCCTGAGCACTCGGCGCGCTGCCGAACTCCGCGCGCCGCAGCAAGGGCTCCGCCAGGAACGGCGCGCCTGCCGTGACTGCCGCGAACTTCGCCGAGAACTCGCCGCAGACCAGGTGCTGCGCACGGCGGCGGATCAGGCCGAAGGCGGCGGCGTCCCAGAACGCGCTCGCCCCGCCGTTGCCGAGCACCGTCTCGTACCCGGGAGGCAGGGACAGCAGGTCGGCCAGTCCGGCGCGGATCCGGCCGACCAGCGAGCGGACGGGTGCCTGCCGGTGGCTGGTGCCGAGCAGCGAGGCGCCCGTCTCGCCGAGGGCTCGGACGGCGGCGGCCGGCACCTTCGACGGCCCGGACCCGAACCGTCCGTCGCGCGGTTTGAGGTTGCCGGGGATGGTGAGCGGGGCGGTCACTCGGCGATCTTCCCACCCGAACCGCGCCGGGTGCTGCCGGCGCGGCTCGGGTCTGCCGCTACCCGAACGTGTAGTGGTCGGCGGTGACCACCGGACTGGTGCCGCTCGGGGTGATGACGCGCACGTTGACGAGCCCGGCCGGGCGGGCCGGCGTCGTCACCGTGATCTTGGTGGCGGAGACGACTACGACCGACGTCCCCGGTGTCGCGCTGAACTTCACCGCGGTGGTGCCGGCGAAGTTGGTGCCCATGATCGTCACTGCCTGCCCGCCGCTGACCGGCCCGGAGTTGGGCGACACCGAAGTGATCGACGGTGCGGCCGAGGCCGTGAAGGTGTAGTGGTCGGCGGGCACCGCCGCGCTCGTGCCGCCCGGGGTGGTGACCCGGACGTTGACCAGTCCGGCCGCACGCGCCGGGGAGTGCACGGTGATCTTGCTCGGGCTGACCACGGTGAGCGAGGTGCCCCGCGTCGGGCCGAACTTCACCGCCGTCGCGCCGGTGAAGTTGGAACCGGTGAGGGTCACCGTCTGGCCGCCCGCGGTCGGTCCGGAGTTTGGCGACACGCCCGTGATCGACGGGACGCCGCTCGCGGCTTCCTCCTGCTGGATGCAGCCGCTCACGTTGGCGACGTAGTCGTTGTTGCTGAACTCCTCCTGGGTGAGGTAGTGGCCGCCGTTGATCGTCTGGTTGTACAGCGTCCCCGGGGTGCCGGACAGCGAGCCGTAGATGTAGGCGCAGTCGTCGCCGTTCTCGTTGCCGCTGCTGTCGTACCAGGCGTTGAGCTGCGGGTCGGTGATGGCCTCGGACATCTCGTGGCTGAGCGGGCTGATCTCCACGTCGGCGTCGGTGTTGCCGTTGGGCGACTGGATGCCACCGCCGAGGTTCTCGTCCGTGCAGGAGTAGCCGGTGGCCGACTGGTAGATCGGGAACGGCATGTTGGCATACACCGTCGAGGGCGAGCCGAAGCTGCTGTGGTAGGCGCAGTACGCCGCGCTCGGGCTCGGGTTGATGCTGCACTGCTGGCCGGAGGGGTTGCCCGCCTGGAAGCAGGACTCCACGCCCTTGGGCGTGAACATCACGTACAGGTGGCCGAAGTCGCTGGGGAAGCCATGGGCGTTCAGCACGCTCGTGGTCTCGGTCCGGATCTGGGTGTCGTCCAGACAGACCGAATAGCCGGAGCCGTCGGAGTAGACCGAGCCGGAGTTCACGGTGCAGCCGGAGGCCGGGTACTGCGTCGTGTCGACGATCGGTGCTCCCGCGACGATCTTGTAGGTGATGCCGCCGTTGCTTCCGGCATATTGCGTCAGGCTCGCGAAGACGTTCGTCGTCTTCCCGCTGTCGGCGGCCAGGTTCGACAGGTACGTGTTGATGATCGTCTGGTAGCTCGGGGCGAAGCTGAAGCCGCTCGGCGCCCAGTAGATGGGCGTCACCAGCACCTGGTTGCTGACGCTCGGTGTGCTCATCACCGGCCCGCCGTGGTTGAGCAACGGGGGAGTGCCGTTGTACGGAGCCGCAGTCGCTGCGTGCACGTGGTGGCAGCCGGTGCTGACCGGGTGGACGATGCCGCCGAACCCGCCGGAGCGGCTGGGGGTGCTGCTCGCCGAGCACGAGGCGGCGGCGCTGCGGGCGCCCGCGGCCGACGCGGTTCCGGCGAGGGAGACGAGCCCGCTCAGCGTCAGCGCGAGGGTGGCGGCCAGTGCCAGCAGCGCATTCCTGCGGCGGCTGCCCGATTGACGGTGTCCGGAATGCGGTGAAATGGTCATCATTACGCCCTCCCGTTGCCGGATCACCGCGGCGCGGTGACAAGCAAACGATCACGATTCCGGGGTGGACCCGGCGGCGCATTATGCGTCCCACGCGCCCCGTCCTGTCAACAGGATGTTTTCCCGCCAAACGCGCGATTACCCTCGCTAATTACGGCGCATCGCCCGCTCAGGTTTTCGCACCCGGCTGCTCGCTCTGGGCCGTCCCAACCGAGCGGGCGGCGCGAAAACTGATCGATCAGGCGTGCTTGATGTCGCCCCAGCCGTCGACCTCGGACGGCTTGCGCGGCTCGGGTCCGACGTAGCGGGCGGACGGGCGCACCAGGCGTCCGGTTTTCTTCTGCTCCATGATGTGCGCCGACCAGCCGGCTGTGCGCGCGCTGGTGAACATCGCCGGCATCATGTGTGGCGGGACGTCGGCGAAGTCCAGGATGACCGCGGCCCAGAACTCGACGTTGGTTTCGATGGGACGGTCCGGACGCCGCTCGCGCAGCTCGGCCAGTGCGGCCTGCTCGAGCGCGTCGGCCGCGTCGTAGCGCGGCGCGCCGAGTTCCTTGCAGGTGCGGCGCAGCACGCGTGCCCGCGGGTCCTCGGCGCGGTAGACCCGGTGCCCGAAGCCCATGAGCCGCTCGTGCCGGTCGAGGATGCCCTTGACGATCTTGCCGGCGTCGCCGCTGTTCTCGACCTCCTCGATCATCGGCAGCACCCGCGCCGGGGCTCCGCCGTGCAGCGGCCCGCTCATCGCGCCGATCGCACCGGACATGCAGGCCGCGACGTCGGCGCCGGTCGAGGCGATGACGCGCGAGGTGAAGGTGGAGGCGTTCATGCCGTGCTCTGCGGCTGAAACGAAGTACGCATCGACGACGCGGACGTGGGCGGGGTCGGGCTCGCCGCGCCAGCGCACCATCATCCGCTCGACGATCGTGGAGCACTGGTCGATGCGCGACTGCGGGACGGCAGGGTTGGCCAGTCCGCGCGCGGACTGCGCGACGTAGGACAGCGCCATGACCGCTGCGCGGGCCAACTGCTCGCGGGCCTCCTCGTCGCTGATGTCGAGCAGCGGACGGTAGCCCCATACCGGCGAGAGCATGGCCAGCGCGGCCTGCACGTCGACGCGCACGTCGCCGGTGTGCACCGGGATCGGGAAGGGTTCGGCGGGCGGCAGGCCAGGGCCGAACTTGCCGTCGACCAGCAGCGCCCAGACGTTGCCGAAGGTCACCGATCCGACGAGATCCTCGATGTCCACGCCGCGGTAACGCAGCGCGCCGCCGTCCTTGTCGGGCTCGGCGATCTCGGTTTCGAAGGCGATGACGCCTTCCAGACCCGGGCTGTAGTCGGCCGTCATGGACATGCTCCGATCGGGTAGTTCCGCTGCGTACACGGGGCGTGGGAGTCCCGCTGCGGGGATCGCGTCCGTCACGCCCATTCTGCCCGTGCCGCCGCGGGAGCGTTGCGGCAGGTGCAGCGAAGCTCGCTCGCGCCGGGCTCGTGGGCAGATGGTGGAATGGGGCCGTGAACGATCCGGCGGGGATGCGGCGCGGCTATGTCCGTGGCTGGTTGGACGAGGCCACCGCTCCGCCGGGCTGGCTGGAGCTCTTCGGCGCCTGGTTCGACGAGGCGCACGCCGAACTCGGCAGCCTCGAGGTCAACGCCATGCAGGTCGCGACGACCGGCCTGGACGGGAACCCGGCGGTACGCACCGTGCTCGCGAAGGGCTTCGACGCGCGCGGCGTCGTGTTCTACACCAACTACGAATCCGCGAAGGGGCAGGAGATCGAGGCGCGCCCGTACGCCGCCGCCGTCTTCGCCTGGGTTGCCCAGGAGCGGCAGGTACGCCTTCGCGGTCCGGTCGCGAAGCTCGAGCGTGCCGAGACGGAGCGATACTTCGAGTCCCGGCCACGGGGGTCGCAGCTTGGCGCTTGGGCCTCACCTCAGTCGGCGGTGCTCGCGTCGCGGTCCGTGCTGGAGGAGGCGAGCGAGGAGATGACGCGCCGCTTCGCGGGGCGCGACGTGCCGACCCCACCGCACTGGGGTGGCTACCGGATCGCGCCGGAATCCGTGGAGTTCTGGCAGGGACGTCCCGATCGCCTGCACGATCGGCTGCGCTACCGCCGCGACGGTGCCGGGTGGCTGATCGAGCGCCTGGCCCCGTGAGCCCGCCCGCGATCTTGATGCCCCTGTGCCCCTATGCCCTCACCACAGCATCAAGATCGTAGGACGGGACGGTGAGCAGGGCCGGCGGGCTGCTCGGGCGCCATGCCGTGGACACCCGGCCGCTCGCGGTAGCGCCCTACCGCCGATTGCTGCTCGGTCAGGGCACCTCGTTCATCGGCTCGATGCTGACCCAGGTAGCCGTCCCTGTGCAGGTGTACGCGCTCACGCGTTCGACGCTCTACGTCGGCTTCGTCGGGCTGGCGGGCCTGGTGCCCATCGTCGTCTTCGGCCTCTACGGCGGCGCGATCGCCGACGCCGTCGACCGGGGACGGCTGTACCTGTGGTCCTCGATCGGCAGCTGGGCCGTCACGCTGGCGCTGCTGGCGCAGACGCTGCTGGATCTGCGCAACGTCGGTCTGATCCTCGGGCTCGTCGCCGTGCAGTCGGGAATGTTCGCGGTCGCGTCCTCGGCGCGCGGCGCGATCATCCCGCGCATCGTCGACGTCGAGTTGGTGCCCGCCGCGAACACGCTGAACTTCACCGTCAGCAACGTCGGGCAGGTGGCGGGCCCACTGATCGCCGGGGTCCTGGTCGACCTGAACCACGGCTTCGCCTACGCCTACGCGATCGACGCGATCCTGTTCACCGCCGCGCTGTACTCGGCACTCCGGCTGCCCGACCTCCCGCCGGACGGCACCCTCACGCGTCCCAACCTGCGGGTAGTGGGCCAGGGCCTGAGGTTCATCGCCGTCCGCCCGGTGCTGGTGATGAGCTTCCTTGTCGACATCGCTGCGATGGTGCTGGCGATGCCCCGCTCGCTGTTCCCGGCTGTCGCCGACGCGCACTTCCACGGCACGGTCGGACCGCTGTACGCGGCCATCGCGATCGGCGCGGTACTGGCCGGTGTGTCCAGCGGCTGGATCGGACGGGTGCGCCGCCAGGGGCGCGCGCTGGTGATCGCGATCGTCGGCTGGGGCACCGCCGTCGCCCTGGCCGGCCTGGCGCACCAGCTGTGGCTGGTCGTCGCGCTGCTCGCGCTGGCCGGTGCGGCGGACCTCGTCAGCGCGGTGTACCGCCAGACGATCCTGCAGACCTACGCCCCGGACGAGATGCGCGGGCGGATGCAGGGGGTGTTCATCGCGGTAGTCGCGGGTGGTCCGCGACTCGGGGACGTGCGCGCTGGCGCGACTGCGGCGGTGTCCTCGCCGCAGTTCTCGTGGGTCGCCGGCGGCCTGGCGTGCGTGGTCGTGGTCGCGGTCGCCGGGTTCCTCGTGCGCCCGTTCTGGTGCTACGACGCGCACGCGCCGGTGACGGCGGGCTCTGCCGGACGCCCTGATACCGATGGTTGCCGCCGCGGTCATCGGGGAAAGCTGGCATGCATGGCTGACTCAGACGACCTCCACGACGCGGGCTTCCAGGGAAACGACCAGGTCGACCCGTCCGAATCGCTGACCGGCGACAACACCGAGGACCCGCTGGACGCGGGCTACTCGCCGCCGGACCGCGAACCGAAGGCCACGCGCTTCGGCACCACCGCCGACGAGCAGCGCGCCGGCGAGAGCCTCGACCGGCGCCTGGCCGAGGAGCAGCCGGAGGTCGGCGAGGACGACATCTGGCACGGTGATGCGGACCCGCGGGCGGGCCGTCTCGTCGCTCCCGACGAGGGCGCGCGTCCGGACACCGAGCCCGACGAGATCGCGTCGGACGTCGGGCGCGCCGGCTATGCCGCCAGCGCCGAGGAGGCGGCGATGCACGTCGTCGACGAGCCGCAGTGAGCATGCGGCTGACCAAGTTCACCCATTCCTGCGTGCGCCTCGATGTCGGCGAGCGAGCCCTGGTCATCGACCCGGGTGTGTTCAGCGAGGTCGCGGCCGCACTGGACGGGGCGCAGGCGGTGCTGATCACCCACGAACACGCAGATCACGTCGACATGGAACGGCTCACTGCAGCGGCGAAGTCCGATCCGCGACTGCGCGTCTGGGCGCCGGCGTCCGTGGCGGACGCGTTGCGCGGCCTCGGCGAACAAGTCGTGACGGTCGGCGCGGGGCAGTCGTTCGACGCGGCGGGTTTCGGCGTGCAGACCTTCGGCGGCCAGCACGCGCTGATCCACGCGAGCATCCCGGTGGTCACGAACGTGGGCTACCTCGTCGGCGGGGTCTACCACCCGGGCGACGCGCTGATCGTCCCGCCGGTGCCCGTCGAGACGCTGCTCGCTCCCGTCCACGCACCGTGGTCCAAGACCGCCGAGGTGATCGACTTCATGGTGGCGGTGCGGGCTCCGCACGTGCACCAGATCCACGACGGCCTGCTGAACGAGATCGGGATCGGCTTCGTCGAGCGACACGTGTCGCGGATCGGCGCGGAACACGGCAGCGAGTTCCGTCACCTCGCCCCCGCGGAGTCCGTCGCCGTCTGACGCTGCCGCGCGGCGGGACGCAACTGGGCTCGCGCTCGTGACGGCACTCCGCGCCCTACACTCAGGCGTTACAGGCCGACGCTGCCCTGCATGATCCCACCGTCGACGAAGACCGTCGTCGCGGTGAGGTAACCGGCCTTTCCGGAGGCGAGGAACACGACGGTCTGCGCGATCTCGTCCGGCTGCGCCATGCGGGCCAGCGGGATCGCGGCGTCGAGGGCGGCGAGCTTCTCCGGGTTGGTCATCGTCGACTGGTTGATCGGCGTGGCCACCGCTCCCGGCCCGATGTTGACGACGCGCACTCCGTGCGGGCCCAGCTCGACGCCGGCCGTGCGCGTCAGCATGCGCATTCCGCCCTTGGACACGCAGTACGGCGTGTTGCCGGGCATCGGCCAGTCCTCGTGCACCGAGGAGACGTTGACGACGACGCCGCCGCCGCCCTGCGCGATGAACTGCTTCGCGGCGAGTTGGGTGCCGAAGAAGGCGCTCTTGAGGTTGACGTCCATGACCTTCGCGTACTGCTCCTCGGTGGTGTCGAGCACCGACGTGCGCGTTTCCATGCCCGCGTTGTTGACGAGCACGTCCAACCTTCCGAAGTGCTCGACCGCGGCCTGCACCATCGCCTGCAGGTCGGCAACGACGCTGACGTCGGCTCGGACCCCTATCGCCTTGCCGCCGAGCTTGTTCACCTCGGCGACGAGCTCGTCGGTCTCGCCGGCATTGGCGACGTAGTCGATCACGACGCCGGCGCCCTCGGCTGCCGCGGCGCGCACGATCGCGGCACCGATCCCGCTGTTGCCGCCAGTGACGATCATGGTCTTTCCGTCGAGCAGCATGTGCCGTCCCTTTCCTCGTCGTCCCGCTGGCGGCTCGTATGGTTGATGGGTCCCCCGCAGAGGAGTCAGTATGGCCGCAAGCACACCCGCGCTGGGTACCCGCCCGCGACGCGGACCGTTCGCTTGGGTCGGCGCCTTCACCGGCTTCTACCCCGCCGAGGCCGAGGAGTTCTCGCACCTCGATCCGGTGACCCGCTTCCTGTACGCCTCGCGCAGCGTCATTCTCGTCATCTCTGCGCAGTCGGCCGTGATCGCCGGCCTGCTCGCGGCGACGCACCGGCGCTTTGCCGTGCTGGCGTTCGTGCTCGTCCTCGTCGGCTACCTCGTGCTGCACGCGATCAGCAACCTGTCCAACGACTACTTCGGCTACCGGCGCGGCCACGACACCGAGGACTCCCCGCGGCGGCGCTACACCCTGCATCCGATCGCCAGCGGTGCCGTCACGCCACGCCTGCTCGCCAGCGGCCTGGTCGTCCTCGGCCTGCTCGCCGTCGGGATCGCGGCGTACTTCGTGGCGCTGCGTGGCGGGGGCGCGCTGGTGCTGGCGCTGGCCGGAGCGGTGCTGCTCTACGCCTACGACGCGGCGCCGCGCGCGCTCAAGGAACTCGGCCTGGGGGAGGTCGCGGCGTTCCTCGTGTGGGGGCCGCTGATGATCGGCGGCGGCTACTACGTGATCACCGGGCTCTGGTCGGGCGAGGCGTTCTTCGTCTCCGTGCCGGTCGGCCTCGGGGTCGCCTCGATCCTGGTCGGCAAGCACATCGACCAGCGGGCGTTCGACACCTCGCAGCAGCAACGCACGCTGCCGGTGCTGCTCGGCGAGAGCGGCGCGCGGCTGCTGAATCGCGCGGCCGTGGCGGCGATGTATCTGGTCACGGTGCTCGCTGTCGCGCTCGGTTCGCTCACGCCGTTCGCGCTGCTGGTGCTCGTCGCGGCACCGCGAGCAGTTCGAGCCCTGCGCGTCATGTCGGCCCCGGCGCCGGACGCGCCACCGGCAGGCTATGTGGGTTGGCCGCTGTGGTACCACCGGGTCTGTCTGGTGCACAACCGGGCGTTCGGCTGGCTCTACATCCTTGGGCTCGCCCTCGGCGCTGCCTTCCCGCACCTGCGGATCGGCGGCTAGCTGCCGCCCTCCACGCTCCGTTCGCGCACGCGGTCCGCGTCCTCGACCCGGCGCTTCTCGGGCTCGTCCAGCTTTCTCGTGTCGCGCAACTCGACGTAGGGCTCGAGATCCTCGGGCATCCCCGCGCGGATCATCCGTTCCCGCTCGCTCTCCGCGTTGAACTCCGCGCCGAGCAGGATCGCGATGTTCGTGATCCACAACCAGACCAGGAAGACGATTACCGTCGCGAGGGATCCGTAGGTCTTGTTGTACGAGCCGGAGAACGAGACGTAGACGGCGAACAGTCCCGAGACGACGAGCCAGACGATCACCGCCAGAACGCCGCCGGGGGAGATCCACCGGAAGCCGGCCTGCTTCACGTTCGGCGTCGCCCAGTACAGCAAGGAGAACATCACGCTGACGATCACTAGCAGTACCGGCCACTTCGCGATGTTCCAGACGGTCACTGCGGTGTTTCCGACGCCGAGTGCCTGCCCGATCTGGCTCGCGACCGGCCCGGTGACCACCACCATGACGGCGCTGGCCACGAGCATGATCACCAGCGCGATGGTGGTGCCGAGGCGGACCGGCGCCGTCTTCCAGATGGGACGGCCCTCGTCCACGTCGTAGATGGCGTTGGAGGCCCGCATGAACGCGGCGACGTACCCGGACGCGGACCATAGCGCGACGAGGATGCCGATCACGGCGCCGATGCCCGCGGCGGTGCGGCGTCCTTTCACCTGCTCGATCACGCTGCGCAGGAAGCTGTTGACCCCACCGGGTGCCACCTGCCGCAGGTTGTCCAGCACGGACTGGGTCGTCGACGTGCCGAGCAGGCCGAGGATGGAGACCAGCACGAGCAGCCCGGGGAAGATGGCGAGCACGCCGAAGTAGGTGAGCGCGGCGGCGCGGTCGGTCACGTCGTCGTGCTTGAACTGCTTGACCGACCGCCGCAGGATGCTGATCCACCCGGCCCTGGGAATGTCGCTCGGCGTCTGCGGTGCCGGCTCGGGTCGGCTGTGCGACGGGCTCATCGTGACCGTCCTCTCGCTGGTGCTGCCTACCAGTCCCTGCTGCGCTACCCGCAGCGGTGCGCGGGGTAACGTGCGTTGCCGCGGGCGGTGCTCCGGCGGGGACGGATGTGCTCGTCGCCGGCCTCGGCAGGTGGTCTGCCACGATGGACCGATGCTGCATCAGGTACTTCTCGGCGCCGCTGCCCCTCTGGACGCAGCGGGTTCATCCTGCGCGGCATCAGGGCCATCTTCGTCATCATCGGCAGCGTTGTCGCCGCGATCGTGTGCGCGCTCATCGCGGCCGTCAAGGGCCGCAGTGCCCTGCTCTACGGCATCTGCGGCCTGTTCTTCAGCATCATCACGTTGATCGTGATCATTCTGCTGCCCAGCCGGCGGCGGGTCTGACGGCGCGGATGTCGGCATCGTGACCGGCCTGCAACTGGCCCGTGGCCTGTCAAGCCGTGAGCTGCACGCGCTGGCCGAACTCGAAGCACGCACCGTCGAGGCCGACGGCGGCCGTCTCAAGCTCGAATGGAGCGTGCTCGAGGCACGCACTGGTGAGAACGTCGAGGATCTGCTGTGGTGGGACGGGCAGCGGCTGCTGGGTTTCCTCGGCCTGTACTCGTTCGGGGCGCCCGCCGTGGAGCTTGCCGGCATGGTCGATCCCGCGGCTCGGCGCCGCGGAATCGCGTCGGCCCTGCTCGATGCCGCGCTGCCACTGTGCTTCGCTCGCAGCTATCAGCAAGCGCTGCTCGTCGTGCCGCGGGCGTCGGCGGCGGGACGGTCCCTGGCACTGGCCCGAGGAGCAGTACTCGAACATTCCGAACATGCGTTCGCACTCGACGGACCTCCAGCTGACGGCTCACGCGATCCGCGGACCGGGCTGCGCCCCGCGACGCCGGCGGACGTGGACGTGCTCACCCACCTGCTCGCGTCCGGCTTCGGCCACGTCCCGGATGACCTTGGCGCGCAGCTCGCGACGGATTCGGCGCGCACGCTGCTGGTCGAGGTCGATGGCCGCACGGTGGGCACCGTGCGGCTCAGCCTTCGCGAGGACGTCGGCGCGGTGTACGGGTTCGTGGTCGACTCGACCTGGCAGGGCCGGGGTATCGGGCGCGACGTGCTGCGGCGGGTGTGCCACGACCTGCGGAGCGAGGGCGCGCGCCGCGTCTGCCTCGACGTCGCCGTCGACAACGAGCGCGCGCTGGGCCTCTACACGGCGCTCGGCTTCGCCGCGGTGACGACCGAGGACTACTACTCGCTGCGGGTGGCGGATGCGTCCTCGCCGGCACCGGCTGCGCCGTGAGCCTCGCCGTCCTGGATGCGCTCCGTCGGGGAAGTGATCGGGGGCCGACGGGGTTGTCCCGTCCGTAGCCACGTATCGCATCTGGAGGTGCTGCACCACATGCTCGACTCAGGATCGCCGAACGACGCGTCCGGACGTTTCACCATCGCGGGCAAGATCGTGCACCGGCTCGGCTTCGGCGCCATGCGCCTGACCGGCCCCGGGATCTGGGGGGAACCCGCAGACCGCGCCGAATGCGTGCGCGTGGTGCGCCGGGCCGTCGAGCTGGGCGTCGATCTGATCGACACGGCCGACTCCTACGGCCCGCACGTCAGCGAGGAGATCATCCGCGAGGCGTTGCGGCCCTACCCCGAGCAGGTGCTGGTGGCGACGAAGGCGGGCTTGGTGCGCCACGGTCCCGACCGGTGGGCTCCGGTGGGACGCCCGGAGTACCTGCGCCAGCAAGCCGAGCTGAGTCTGCGCCGCCTCGGGGTCGAGCGCATCGACCTGTTCCAGCTGCACCGCATCGACGCGAAGGTGCCGGCCGCGGAGCAGATCGGCGAGCTCAAGGCCCTGCAGGACGAGGGCAAGATCGCCGCGATCGGTTTGTCCGAAGTCAACGTCGAGCAGATCGAGGCCGCACGGCAGATCGCCGAGATCGCGAGCGTCCAGAACCTGTACAACCTGAGCAACCGCACGTCCGAGGGCGTCGTGGACTACTGCGCGCGCGAGGGCATCGGTTTCATCCCGTGGTTTCCGATCGATGCCGGTCGCCTCGCCGCCGACGGCGGTCCCGTCGACGAGATCGCGAAGGCCACCGGATCGACGCCCGCCCAGGTCGCGCTCGCTTGGCTGCTGGCGCGCACGCCGGTCATGCTGCCGATTCCGGGGACGTCCAGCGTCGCGCACCTGGAGCAGAACGTGGGTGCGGCGGACGTTCGACTGAGCAGCGAGCAGGTCGACGAACTGACCGCTGCCGCCTGAGCGGGCGCGAGCGGCCCGAGCGCATTTGCAACCGCGCGCTCGACGGCTGAGCGCAGCACGTCGACAGCTCCGGAGAGGGCAGCGTTGCGCTCGTGGCGCGGATCCGGAGCAGCGGCGCGTAGCGTGCGCGATCATGTCCGCGCCGTGGGACGCGGCCGCCCCCGGGGTGCTGCGTCTGCCGTCCGGGCGGCTGCTTCGCGGGCGTGCGCTGAGCCGGCCTCTGCCGGACGGGGCGCGCCCCGAGTTCGCCGTCTACCTGCTCGCTGACCCGCCGCCACCGGATGGCTGGCAGGCCCGTTGGATCCGTTGGCCGGACTTCCGCCTGCCTGCCGATCGCCGCGATGCGCTGCAGGCGCTGACCGAAGCATGGCGGCGTGCCGAGACGCAGCGCGTCGAGATCGCGTGCGCGGGTGGTCGCGGGCGGACCGGCAGCGCCCTCGCCTGCATCGCGATCCTGGACGGCGTGCCGCGGTCTGAGGCAGTGGGCTTCGTGCGCGAGCATTACGACGCTCGCGCGGTTGAGACGCCGGGGCAACGGCGCTACGTTCGCAGCTTTCCCGGGTTCGATACCTCCGCGGTGCCGTGATCGGCACACGCTGCGGAACCGCCCCATTCTTCGCCGGGGCCGGTGGCCCGTACCTCGCCGCGCCGCGAGAGCCGGTTCGCGGGTCGGACAAGTTGCGCACGTCGACCGGCGACGCCGTATAGTGTGCGATCGGAGGTGGGCGGTGACGCTGATCGAGGTGCTGGCGCCGTTCGGTGTCGGGGAGGACGAGTTCGTCGATGCGCTGTCCCGCGACCTTCGCGCGGCGCCCGACTCGTCGGCAAGTCGGCTGACTGACGCCGAGCAGTCGCTGCTGCAAGAACACGGTGGGATCACCCCGATCGGTGATGACGGGTCGGTGCGCAAGGCGACGCTGCAGTTGTCGTCGTCGAACCTCGCCGAGCAGACACGTGAGTCGCTGTCGGTCGAACAGGCGGCCACGTTGCTGGTCGTCGACGGCTCGCGGGTGCGGCACCGCGTGCGCGACCGCGCGCTGTACGCGTTCAAGATCGGCGTCGGCCTTCGGCTGCCGAACTGGCAGTTCCACCGTCACGACTCGATTCCCGGGCTGCGCGCGATCCTCGCGGCTCTTCCCGCTGACCTCCATCCGCTCGAGGTAGCTGGGTTCATGACCACTGCCGACGCGAATCTGACCGTGGACGACGAGCCGATCAGCCCGCGCGAGTGGCTGCTCGGAGGCGGCGACGTCCGCGTCGTCACCGAATTGCTCGAGCACCTCGACGCGTGGTGAAACTGCCGCTCCCTCCCCACCGGGGGGAGTTGGAGTTCCGGCCCGAGCGCCTACGCGCCGTTTCCGTCGCGGCCGTCTTGTGGCGAGTTCACCGTACGAGCGGCGAGCACGTCGTCCCCTGGAACCAGCTTCGTTGCTGGGGTCCCGCTTCGACGATGCGATTCGATCCGCACCAGCCGCCCCCACAGTTGCAAGACCGTGGCGTCAGCTATGCCGCGCTCGGCACCCCTACCGCGCTCGCCGAAGTGTTCCAGCGAACTCGCGTCATCAACGCCCGCCGCGGGTCGCCCTACCTGACGGCCTGGTCGGCGACGCGAGAACTCACATTGCTCGATCTCACGGGCACCTGGCCGAGTCAGGCCGGTGCCTCGTACGCCATCAACACCGGCCGCCGCAACCACTGTCGCGCCTGGGCCCGCGTCATTCACACGGCTCGGCCCGAACTTGACGGTCTCTGGTACCGCTCGTCGATGAGTGGCGGTGATGCGGTCACACTGTTGACCCACGCGGCAGACAGCTTCCCGGACCGTCCTCGGCTCAGCCTGCCGCTCGATCACCCCGGCCTTCGTGGCCACCTACTCGCCGCAGCCAGCCAGATCGCATATCGCGTCGTCTGAAATCGCTGCCCATCGTTTTTCAGCATAGGGCTCTCCACTTAGCCGGCCTATTGTTGAGTCGTGATCACGCTGCGCGGGGGTCGGGACTACCCGCGATCGGTGGGTGAGTTCCTGGCGTGGTTCGCGACCGACGCTGACTGCC
>JBPCOI010000066.1:0-9685 GCA_051000395.1 Jatrophihabitantaceae bacterium | reverse complement strand
GGCCCGCCGCAGCACGGGCCGGGATCTCATCCGACACGAGCACCGCAAGCTCCTCCCACTGCCATTCCGTCAGACCTGTAGTAGCCTCGAATTGCATCGGTTCTTTTCCTTCGGTGATTTGAAGTCTGGTAACTCCAAATTCTCCCGCGAAAAGGACCGATGCCTACATCCGACACGCGAGTTATGAATAGTGTTCTATGATCCTGCTTTGGCAAGAAGTAGTATTTCCGTTGCGCCTTGTTGCACAGCGAAGACGATACGACCCTCACCGGACGTGACGCTCGCCTGTACCACGGGCGTTGCCTGGATCAGCGTGGACCGGTGGTTCTGCGTGTCCACGAGAGTCAGTCCGTCTACGCTCAATGTCAAAACGAGCCTGGGATCCACTTGCTGAGCGTCGTACTCGTCGGCGGCGGCGCTTACTTCACTTGTCGTTGACGTTCCGCTTCGTGGTGAGTACGCTGTGCTATCGACAGTTGTCAATGCATCTCGCCGTCCCGTCACCGAGATCAGGCGGGAGCCGAGCACGGTCGGGTAGTGGGCGTCTTTCAGGCCCGTGCTCGAGGAGACACCGGTGGCAAGGTTCACTCTTAACAGGGTGGTCGCCGCGGAGCTCTTCCCGTCCGGGCTGTCGATGAGGACATTGCCGGCACCGTCTAACGCAAGTTCGATTGCTGGTCCGTATTCGTGTGCGATCGTCCGAGTCGCCCCAACATGGTTGAGGTCTGCCTCGTCGGTATTGATCATGCCGTCCGATCCCAAGGATTGCCACACCACGACGCGGCCGTTGCTGACCGCGTTTGGTTCATCGATCGTCGATCCTGGTCTAATGCTGGCGGCAAGCAACCGCGGAGGCCGCGACAGGTCTATCGGCTGCTGGTATAACTTCCACTGCTGGCAGTCAGTGTTCGAACCGCACCGGCCCACCGCGGCCGATGTCTCACGCCGTATGAGCCATCTACCCGCGGGTATGACATTGGCCCCCAGCCGGGATTCACGTTGGGCGAGGTCCGCAGTATCCCGGTTGCACTGTCCAGCACGCCGATCTGATCAGCAGGAGCGTTCGGGTCAACCGTGCTGTCCGCAGGGTTCCCGATGAGCGCCATCACGACGATATTTCCTTGGACATGCATCCCTTCAACATGCCCAGCCGTTGGCATCGACCATCCGTGGACAACGCCAAAGGGCGCGACGGTAATGCTTTTGGCCGCGAGCCGAAACTGACTACTCGATGAGACGTGAGAGGCGGATCGTTCCGCCCGTGGACTGCCGTGGGTACATGCGGTAAGTGACAGCACCACGAATGTCGCGGCCCCCCATCTGGTTCGGCCACGTCGAACAGATGGGGGTCCCGACCTCGTTACCCCCATCCGGGACCGTTTCGTAGACGGGCGGCCGCTACCACACTCGGCCGCTGTTGCCGGCGTTCATGGCCGTCGCGGTTTGGGACGTAGTGATCGTGTGCCGTCCAGCCCAGCTCTCGGCAAGCGGATCACCTTGGACATCCAATGAGTATAGCCCGCAGTACTGCTGATGGGATGGCTCACGGCTGCATGAGTGGCGAATAGTTGCCCGATCGAATTGACGTTGCCGGTGTGGCAGGAGGGCTACGATCACGCACATGACTACCGTTGCCGCGCGAGACCTACGGAATCACACGGCCAAGGTCCTGCGTCAGGTGTCTGACGGCACCCGGGTCACGATCACAGTCAACGGCAAGCCGGTCGCCGAAATCGGTCCGCCTCGCGCCACGCGCCCACAGTTCTTCTCCAAGGCTGACCTCATCGGGCTGATGATGCACCACCAGGCCGATCCGGGGCTGACCACCGATCTCGAGACGCTTACCGGAGACACCACCGATGACCTGGATGCGGTGTGAGCACCCGCCGGGCCCTGCTCGACACGAGCGTTCTGATCGCGAGAGAGGCGGGACGCCACCTCGACACCGAATCGCTCCCCGAGCAGACCGCCGTCAGCGTGGTGACGATCGGCGAGCTGCACGCCGGCGTGCTGGCCGCCACTGACACCGGGACTCGCGCACGTCGCCTGTCGACCCTGGAAGCGACTTCTGCCGTCGAAGCACTGCCCATCACCGTTGAGGCGGCCCGCCGGTGGGCCGAGTTACGAGTCCGACTTGCGGAACAAGGTCAACCCGCCAAGATCAACGACCTCTGGATCGCCGCCGTCGCGAAGGCGAACGGCATGGACGTCATCGCACAGGACGACGACTTCGACGTCATCGAGGCCGCGGGTGGCCCATCGATCATCCGGGTCTGACACTCGACGCGCATGAGCCGTCCGCGTCGAATAGTTGCCGGTCGAATATTGACGGTTACCGGCAATGCTTAGCGATCCGAACGTTGCCGATTACCGGCAGATTCGTCGCCGATCGCAGCTGCCTCGCCGAGGCAAAACGCCCGCCAGCTCAGGAGCGCGGCTCGCGTCGTCCTGGTCATGCCCCCGGCTTCAAGCACACGGGAGAGATCCAGCGTTTGCAGCGCCGAGCGGAAGGCGCCTTCGGTCGTGGTGCCGTGGCGCTGGCAAAGCGCTTCGATCTCCGCCTCGTTGTGGCGGTCGGCCGGGGTAGCGCGAAGATCGCCGCGTCGCACCGTCTCGAGGTAGTCATCGACGATCTCGTCTGCAACGACGTCGACTGCGGCGAGCAGCAGCATCGCAATGAGGCCAGTGCGATCACGTCCGCCCATGCAGTGGAAGAGGACTCCCCCAGGCGGTGCCGTCACGATCGCGGCAAGCGCCGACCGAACGCTGTGGCATCGCCTGCAAATGCGGCGCGTAGTAGAGCGCCGTGCCGACGAGCCCGTTGTCCCAGTAGTCCTTCCAGAACTCCTTGTTGTCCAGGCCATCGAGGTCGACCGCGACGGTCGATACCCAGTCGGGGCGAGGTGTCACGTCGCGATCGCGCTCCCATGGCTGGCGCAGATCGAGGATGGTCCGGACCCCCGCGGCCGCAAGCGCGTCCCAGCCCTCCGGCGAAAGCCGATCGACGTTCTCCGAGCGGAAGAACACGCCGCCGGGCGTGCGGGTGCCGTCGCCCCGACGAAGCCCGCCAAGGTCGCGAGCATTCGCGAGGCCGTCCAGCCGCAGGGTTCGCTCGACGGCCCCAGGGTCGGTCATCGATCAGCCTATTCGGGCTCCCGCGCCCTCCGGCGCGAGCAGGCCGACCGGCATCATCGAGGTAGACGCCGCGGACGCGGGAGCGGCCCGGTCAGGAGGAGAGTGCGATGACAGCGCAGACGGCGGTACAGGACGACCCGCAGGGCCGGTCGGAGTGCTGGTGCTGCGGCACGATCGAAGACGCAGCCAAGCTCGTCCACCTGGGCAACCATCCCGAGGTCACCGTCTGCACTCGGTGCGCGCATTCGATCAGCAAGTGGGCCTGGGAGATCGAGGACCAATCTCGCACTGGGCTCGCGGTCCGCGCCCGCGACCGCTTCCGCGACCTACGCAAGACCGTGGTGCACCGCGGCTGGCACCGCCACCGGTTTATCGGCGCTCCGCTGCGGTGGATCGGCAAGCACACGCCCTGACGAACGCGGCCCGCAGCGCCGTCCCGTCCGGGACACCGCTGGTCACAGCGAACGGAATCGACCCCGTTCAACAGGCACGTCGCCGGCGATCGGGTCAGTCGTGCACCGGAGCGCCGCTGACCTGATGATCGGCCTGGAACAACGCCTCGGCCAGCAGCGCCCCCACATGCCCACCGCGCAGCCGATACACCACCCGCTGCCCATCACGGTTGCCTTCGACCAACCCAGCGAACCGCAGCTTGGACAGGTGCTGACTGGCCACCGTCGGGCGGCAGCCGGCCACCGCGGCCAGGCTGGCCACGTCCAGCTCGGCTTCGCGCAGCGCCCACAGCATCCGCACCCGCGTCGGGTCAGCCAGCAGTGCGAACGACGTCACCGCCGCCGCGACCTGCTCGCCGTTCAGCTCATCAGGATGCTCCGGTGCCGGGGGCGTGACCGGACGGGCGGCGCGAGAACGGGAAGCAGTCATGCCCCCACCCTAACCACTAATGCAAGATATTCGCATCTATGAAGACCTTGATAGGCTTAGGGCGACGTTGATGTCGACACCGAGAACGGCACCGCCATGAGCCACCCCCTGCAGCGCGGCCACAACGGGCACGCCCACGAGCCCGACAGCGAACATAGCCACGACCGGCAAGCAGACCACGCCCACCCTCATGATGGTCATGGGCACGATCACGGCACATCCGCCTGGGCGCGCGCTCGACACGCTCTGGCGGGGGTGATCGGCGGACATTCCCACGACTCCGCCGATCAGATCGACGACGCGCTGGAAGCCGACGCGGCCGGGCGGCGCGCACTGTTCATCAGTCTCGCCGGCCTGGGATTGACCGCCGCGATTCAGGCCTTCGTCGTCGTGCTGTCCGGATCGGTGGCGCTGCTCGGTGACACCCTGCACAACCTCGCTGACGCTCTCACTGCCGTTCCGCTGCTCGTCGCGTTCACCCTTGCCCGCCGACCTCCTACGAAGCGCTACACATACGGCTACGGGCGAGCCGAAGACCTCGGCGGCTTGTTCGTGATCGCCATGATCACCCTCTCTTCAGCCCTGGCCGCCTACGAAGCGATCGACAGACTCATCCACCCCCGAGCCGTCACCCATCTGTGGTTCGTGGCAGCCGCTGCCCTGGTCGGTTTCATCGGCAACGAGATCGTCGCCCGATACCGGATTCGCGTCGGACGCCAGATCGGCTCCGCAGCCCTGGTCGCCGATGGGCTGCACGCCCGCACCGACGGATTCACGAGTCTCGCCGTGCTGTTCGGAGCGGCCGGCGTCGCGCTGGGCTGGCGACGGGCCGACCCGATCATCGGTCTCGTCATCACGATCGCGATCCTCGGTGTCCTGCGATCAGCGATCCGTCAGGTCGGTGCCCGCCTGATGGACGCCGTCGACCCCGCGCTTGTCGAGCAGGCCACCGCCGCGGTCACCAGCGTCGAGGGCGTCGGCGAGGTCCGCGACATACGCATCCGCTGGATTGGCCACACCCTACGAGCCGAAGTCGACGTCACCGTCCCAGCCACCCTCACCGTCGTCGAGGCCCACGACCTCGCCCACCACGCCGAGGAGCACCTCCTCGACCAGGTCCGACGGCTCACCGCCGCCACCATCCACGCCAGCCCCGCGGGCGCACACCACTAGCGACCTTGTGCGCTGACCCTTTCGTCGGCGGCCGCGGGAGCAGAATAGGGGCGATGGACGTCGGCATCGTGGTGTTCACCCGTGACTTGCGGGTGCATGACAATCCGACGCTGTGGAGAGCCGTCCACGAGCATGAGGCTGTGCTGCCGGTGTTCTGTCTGGATGAGGCGATCCTGCGCTCGGGCTTCAACTCTCCTAATCGGGCTGGGTTTCTGGCCGACAGCCTGGCGTGCCTGGATGCTGCGTTGCGGGTACGCGGGTCGCAGCTCGTGGTGCGGCGCGGCCGGGTGGCCAGCGAGATCGCCGAATTGGCGCGGACGGTGGACGCGGCCGCCGTGCACATCGCCGGCGATGTGAGCGGCTACTCAGCTAGCCGTCGCAGCGCTCTCCAGGCCGCCCTGGACTGCAGGTTGGTGGTTCATGAGGACGCGTTGTTTGCCGTCGCGCCCGGCCGCATCGTGCCCAGCGGCGGTGGCGATCACATGCGGGTGTTCTCTGCCTTCTACCGCCGCTGGTCGGCCGAACGCCGGCGCGATCCGCTGCCCGCTCCGCGCAGCATCGACATGCCGAAAGTGGCCTGCGGCCAGCTGCCCAGCAGAGCCGACATCTGCACCGGCCCGGTATCCCCGTCGTTACCTGCCGGCGGGGAGCAGGCGGCACGGGAGCGGTTGCGCCGTTGGCTGCGTAGCGATGCAGCCGGTTACGCCGGCTCGCACGACGATCTGGCCGGTGACCGGACCAGTCACCTGTCCTCGTATTTGCACTTCGGCTGCCTGTCACCGGTCGACGTGGCCTCCCGCGCCAACGTGAGCGAGCCGTTCGTCCGGCAGCTCGCGTGGCGCGACTTCCATGCTCAGATCCTGGCTGTCCGACCCGACTCGACCCGAGAGGACTACCGCCCGCGCGGGGACAACTGGCGCCACGCCCCGGCCGAGTTCCGAGCCTGGCGCCGCGGCCGTACCGGGCTGCCGGTGGTGGACGCGGGAATGCGCCAGCTCGCCGCGGAGGGGTGGATGCACAACCGCGCCCGCTTGATCGTCGGACATTTCCTGAGCAAGACGCTTTACCTGGATTGGCGATTGGGGGCCGGGCACTTCGCTGACCTGCTCGTGGACGGCGACGTCGCGAACAACACAATGAACTGGCAGTGGGTGGCCGGCACCGGTGCCGACTCACGGTTCAACCGCACCTACAACATCACCACCCAGGCGCTGCGCCACGATCCGGACGGGGAGTACGTGCGTCGCTACGTGCCGGAGCTGCGCGGCATCGACGGACCAGCCGTGCACCGACCCTGGGACCTGCCGGCCGCTGCGCGGGCCGCTCTGGACTACCCCGCACCGATCGTGGACGTGGCCGAGGGCAACACCCGCTTTCTGCAGGCCCGCGGCAAACGATGACCGCCATGTTCTGTTGGCCGCGACTGCTCATGACGCGGTGATCAGCCGGGCGCCGGTCCCGGCGTTCGTGACCGGGCGAGAACGGCTCGCGCCACGTGGTGTCCGAGGCCAGCGCACTCTGCTACGAGGCCCGCGCGTCATTGGCTGCCGTCTAACCAGCTCGGCGGCCAGGGCACGGATCTAGTCACGATGGTGACGCCGCCACGGGGTCGGCCGTTCGCAAGAGCGGCAGCGCGCAGGCAGAAGTGCGTCCACATGTTCAGCTGGATCTCCTTGGCCAGCCGCACCCGGTTGTAGAGCAACTCGGCCAGCCGGTCACCTGCCCGCGTCCAGGACTCGATATCGAAGCGCAACGCGTCGCCGTCGGCGGCCGCGCGGAACTCGATCTGGCCGGCCTCCAGGTGACCGTCCAGCGTCAGCAGCCGCAGCGCGGTTGGATCGCGTCGCACAGCCCGGACCGGCCCGTTCCACGGTCCGGGCATACGCACCACGTACTCGTCGCCATCGCGTACCGGGCCGTCGGGTCCGAGCGTCTTGACGAACGCCGCGATCTCCGGACTGGCACGGTTCAGGTTTGCCGCGACCGCATCCACCAACGTCGTCGGGCTCATCGTGCTGCCGATGATCCACACCGTGTACCGGCGGTGCACCATCGGACCGACACCGTCGGCCATCCCTTGACGGCGGACACCGAGGTCGGTGTCGTCGTCGCGGTCCCAGTCAGCGGGCAGGTCCGTGCTGTCGCCTTCGTCCTCGCTGCGGTGCAGCGGGGTGGTGCGCCACAGGTAGCGCCAGCTCACCACTGCGATGGCCAACGGCCAGCGGACGACCGTCGCGGCGCGGGCCGAACGACTGGAACCTGTCACGTCTGTAGCGTGACATACCGGGGCGAGCACGAGGACTCACTCCAACAAGGGGGACGTGGCATGAACCTGGCCCGAACGCTGCATCGCCTCGGCCTCCGCTCGATCCACCTGCAGCTGATGTCCATGGGCGCGGTCGCGCTGTGCATCGGCCTGTGGATGCGGGCCAAGACCGTCGACCAGGACGAGCGCGGCAACGCCGAGCGGCGCGCCCTGTTCGTCGGGCTCTGGCCGCCGACGTTGTGGCTGATCGGCGACACGCTCGAGGACCTCGACTAGTTTGCGCGAGCGGCTGTTCGGCTCAATTGACGTCGCGTCCGCGCTGAGCGACCTGCGCCTGCGCACGATCAACTATGACCCGGCCAGCGCACCGCAGGACGGCCGCGCCGACGGGCACTGGCACGTGGACTCCGGCGACACCGTCATCGGTCGTGAGCCGCCAGGACCACCGTTACCGGACAGTGTCTTCGCCCGCGCCTGCACCCTGGTGCGCTACTACGAGTTCAGCGACCCACGAATCCTGCGTGCGGTCTACCGGGCGGACGGCGAACTGCTCGGGCGCGACATGCTGCTCGAGGGCCGGTTCGCCGGACTGCGGTTCTATCTCGGTGTGCGGGTCACCTCGGTCATCGACAAGACGCGTGGCAGCGGCCGGCACACCGAGCAGGTGTGGGGCTGGAGCTACCAGACGTTGCAGGGACACTTGGAACAAGGCCGACTCAACTACGAAGTGATCAAGAACTTGATCTCGGGTCAGGTGGTGTTCCGCGTTGCCGGCTACTCGCGCCCGGCACCGATCGCCAACCCGCTTGTCCGGCTGGGGTTCAGGCTGTTCGGACGGTTCACTCAACAACGCTTCTACCTGGCCATCCAGCATCGGATGCGCGGCCTGCTCGACGCCGCCGCAGCAGGCCGGCCGCTACCCGCACCGAAATGGACAGCCGACGGCCTGCTCATCGCACCCTCGGACGCCGGCGCGCATCCGCTGGAGCGGATTGCCGGCCGGGTGCACCACCCGGGCCGATAGGCCTTACGGGCGGGTGGACTGCCGTCGCGCACGCGGCAGTCAGCGACCGTTCAGCAGCCTGGTCAACCCCGTGACGTCGGCAACCGTGACGGTGAGATTGGGATGCCGGACCAGACCGAAGGGGTCCAGCCCGCGGACCGGCTCGATGAACTGCAGGCACACCCCACTCGAGGCGTTGCTGGCGAAGGTGAGGCCGCGGTCGGCGACGGACAGCCGAGCGGGGCCAGCTGTCTTCAGCATCCGGTACGGGCCGGTCACCGACGCCGTGTCGATATTGCTCACCGGCGTGTGCACACGCCATGGTCCGAACCGGGCGGTGAATGTGCCGTCGCCGACCCGTACGTACGCCGACCTCTCAGTGATCATGAACAGGCGAGCCAGCACCCGGTACGCAGAGTCGAAACGGAAAGCGAACTCCGCACCGCTGGATCGCGTCATGTCTCGGTCCTACCACCCGGCGCCCCTCCGGGTCTGGATGTTCATGGCTTGGGGCACGTCCAGGTTCCAGACGCCATGAAGATCGCCCGCGGTGGGCGTTTGCCGACGCGGCCGGGGCGGGTAGGTGCAGGGCAACCCGAGGTGGCGGCGCGACCCGGCGGGGGTGCTCGGCCGCTTGTCGGTCGCGCTGTGGTCGGTGCGCCTCGGAGCGAGGTGGAGCTAGCATGCTCAGCTATCTGTTCGCGGCCCTGGCCGCCGTCGCCAACGCGATCTCCTCCGTGCTTCAACGCAAGGCGAATCAGGACCAGCCCGACGAGGACAACCTGAGCGCGAAGCTGATCCTCGACCTGCTGCACGACCCCATCTGGTTCGGCGGCATCTGTGGCGTGATCGCCGGCTTCCTGCTTCAGGCCGCCGCGCTGGCCAACGGCGCGTTGAGCGTCGTCGAGCCGATCCTCGTCTTCGAGCTGCCCGTCACGCTGTTCCTCGGCGGCATCGTGTTTCACCGCCGGTTGCACCGGCGCGAGTGGACCGCCGCGCTGGGCATGACGATCGGGCTCGCCGGATTGCTGTACTTCCTGGCACCGAACGCCCGAGTCCACCCATCGGTGCCCTGGCCGACGTGGACGCTGGGCATCGGCGTGAACCTGGCCGTCGTCGCGGCACTGGTCGTCGCGGGGTGGCGCCGCCACCCGCGGGGGGGGCGGGGCCCCCCCTCTCGCCCCCCCCCCCCCGAACCCCTTCCGGTTGCAGC
Source organism: Jatrophihabitantaceae bacterium (assembly GCA_051000395.1). Classification (GTDB taxonomy): domain Bacteria; phylum Actinomycetota; class Actinomycetes; order Mycobacteriales; family Jatrophihabitantaceae; genus JBPCOI01. The sequence continues at coordinate 13 of JBPCOI010000066.1, read as the reverse complement.
CCCTCCGCCTCAC
>JBPCOI010000052.1:0-14060 GCA_051000395.1 Jatrophihabitantaceae bacterium | reverse complement strand
GTCAGGGATCCGCAGCGCCGGTGCGATCGACCGGGTGAACCAGTCGTTCCACTCCCGGCACAGCACGTGCTCGGCCGCGCTCGCCTCGGTGGCTCGGCGCAGCAGGTCGATCGGCGACTCGTTGAAGCGGAAGTTGTTGACCGCCGCAACGACCTCGCCGTCCTCGATCAGATACACCCCGTCGCGGGTCAGCCCGGTCAGCAAAAGCGTCTGCGGGTCGACCTCGCGGATGTACCACAGGCTGGTGAGCAGCAGGCCGCGCTCTGTGCTGGCAACCAGCTCGTCGAGGCTCGCCGTCCCCCCGCCGTCCAGGATCAGGTTGTCGATGAACGGCCGCGGCTGCCCGCCGGTCTTCGCTGCCCACGCCCTGGTGCGGGCCAGATTGCGCAGCGTGCCGTCGCCGATCCAGTCCGTCGCGTCGCGCGGCGCGCCGTTGTCGAACACCGACTGCAGCCCGCCCTCGGACTCGGTGGTGATCTCGAACGGCGCGCACTGCAGGCCGTGATACGCCGGGTCGGAATGCAGCCGCAGCGGCGTGGGCGCGAGCCGCTCGCCGATGCGCGTCGCGCCGTCGCTGGCCGCGAACACGCTGCGCCCCTCCTCGGCGTCGCGTGCCGAGCCGGTCCAGTACGCGTAGATCATCAGGTCGGCGACGGCCGTCGGCGGCAGGATCGTCTCGTAGCGGCCGGCCGGCAGCTCGAGCCGGGTCGCGGCCCAGTTCAGCCGCAGGTCGAGCTGTGCGGTGAGCGCGTCGAGGTCGACGTCGAGGAAGTCCTCGGTGTGCAGTCCCGACCAGGCCGAGCGGGTGTAGTCCGCGGACTTGCCGTTGAGTTCGAGGCGGCCGTCGGGCTGGTCGAAGCGGCGCCGCAGCCCGGTGGACGTCGCGAGGAAGGAGGACGTGAGCTGGTGCTCGGCGAACCCGAACAGCAGCCGGTCGTCCTTGCGCCAGCGCTCGAACGCCGCGCCGAGCGTGGGGGCGAACTGCTCGAAGACCTCGACGGTCGTCTGCGCGGGCACGGCGTCCCAGTCGTCGCCGTGCTCGTAGTTCTCGACGAGCGGCGCCGCGTCGTCGGCCGGCCCGGCGGCGCGTCCGGCCCGCTCGGAGGCGCGCACCAACTCGGCGAGCTCCTCCTCGTTGGTGACCGAGCGGGTCACGACGCCGGCGCTGGTGCCGCCGGCGACGTCGAAGCTCGACACGACCGTGACCGAGCGCGAGCGCATCTGCCCGTTCGTGCTCAGGCTGTTCGCGGCCCAGCGCAGGCTCGTCTCGGTGTGCTCGGACGCGACGACGACGCACCCGTCGGCCGACGACTGGCGCAGCGTTGCCTCGACGATGTCCTGGATCGGGGTCATCGGCCACCTTCGGACTTGGTGTTCAGCACGTTGACGCCGCGGAACAGGGCCGACGGGCAGCCGTGGGAGACGGCGGCAACCTGGCCGGGCTGCCCCTTGCCGCAGTTGAACGCCCCACCCAGGACGTAGGTGTCCGGGCCGCCGACCGCCTCCATGGAGCCCCAGAACTCGGTCGTGGTCGCCTGGTAGGCGACGTCACGCAACTGGCCGGTCAGCTGCCCGTTCTCGATGCGGTGGAACTGCTGGCCGGTGAACTGGAAGTTGAAGCGCTGCATGTCGATCGACCAGGACCGGTCGCCCTTGACGTAGATGCCGCGCTCGACACCGGCGATCAACTCCGCGGTGGACGGTGCTGGCCCTGCCGCGCCGGACTGCGCCGGTTGCAGGGACACATTCGCCATGCGCTGCAAGGGAATGTGCCCGGCCGAGTCCGCGAACGCGCAGCCGTTGGAGCGGGCGGTGTCTCCGGCGGTGACGCCCGAGCGGTGGGCTTGGGCCATCTGGCGGTTGAGCTGGTAGCCGACGAGCGTGCCGTCGCGCACGATGTCGAACTGCTGCGTCGCCACGCCCTCGTCGTCGTAGCCGATGCTGGCCAGGCCGTGCTCGGCGGTCCGGTCGCCGGTGACGTTCATGACCGGGCTGCCGTAGGCGAGCGAGCCGAGCTTGTCGGGGGTGGCGAAGCTCGTCCCGGCGTAGGCGGCCTCGTAGCCCAGCGCCCGGTCGAGCTCCGTCGCGTGCCCGATCGACTCGTGGATCGTGAGCCACAGGTTGGACGGGTCGATCACCAGGTCGTAGCTGCCCGGCTCGACCGTCGGGGCCTTGACGTGCTCGCGCAGCAACTCGGGCAGCTCGTCGATCTCGGCGTCGAAATCCCAGCCGGTGCCGACGAGGTACTCCCAGCCCCGTCCGGCCGGCGGTGCGAGCGTGCGCATCGAGGCGAACGAGCCGGCCCCGCGGTCGACGTTGACCGCGGTGAACGCGGGGTGCACCCGGACCCGTTGCTGCGTCGTCATCGTGCCGGCTGTGTCGGCGTAGAACTTGTTCTCCAGCACCTGCATCAGGTTCGCGTCGACGTGATCGACTCCGTCGGCGGACAGCAGCCGCTCGGACAGCTCGGTGAGCCGCGCAACCCGTTCGGCCTCCCCGACGTCGAACGGGTTGAGGTCGTAGGCCGAGACCCAGGTGGCGTCGGCGTAGACCGGCTCCGGCGCGAGCACGACCGGCTCGGAACTGAGCACCCGGCTGACGCGCGCCGTGGCGACGGCCTGCTCGGCGAGCTGGGCGGCCGCGTCGGCGGTACGGGCGATGCCGCTGGCGAACCCCCAGGCGCCGTCGTGCACGACCCGCACGGACAAGCCGACGTCCTCGCTGTCGGTGCTGGCGTCGAGGTGGGCATCGCGCAGGCTCAGGGTGGCGACGCGGATGCGCTCGAGACGGAAGTCCGCGTGCTCGGCGCCTAGCTCGCGGGCCCGACCCAGTGCGGCGCCGGCGAGTTCGCGCGCGGGCAACGCGAGGAAGGACGGGTCGAGGTCGGGCATACCTGCGAACCTATCCTGCCGCCGCGGCGCTCAGCAGACCGACAACCCGCCGCCGTAGCCCTTCACGAACGACTGCACGCGTTGCAGGCCGGTGGTGCCGCGGGAGCCGAAGGCCTTGTCCAGCCCGACCAGGTTCAGCACCGCGGAGGTCGCCTCGTCCATGTCGGGCGGCGAGAGGGCGAAGCCGGTCTTGGTCGCGGAGTTGACGTTCTTCGCGTACGCGCCGGTGTAGCAGATCGCCGACAACAGCGCGTTCTGGTCGACGATGCCGCGGTTGAACAGCTGGTGGCGTACGGCCAGGCCCCAGCCGATCGCGAACAGCGCGCCCAACGCGAAGTCGGCCGGCTGGTTGTCGATCAGCGTGACGTTGCCGTTCGTCGGGTTGATCTTCTTGGTGGTGAGGCTGTAGTAGGCCTGGTGCGCGAAGGACGTGCTGAAGTACACGGTGTTGTCCGTGGGGCAGTAGCCGAACTCGCTTGCGCTGCTGCTCGACCCGCACTTCGGGTGCGGCGCCTCCGCAATCTTGACATCCGTCCAACTCTTGTGGATCGAGGTCGCGGCAGCGGTCCAGAACCGGTTCAGGTCCGGCTGCAGGCCGCCGCCACCCGCGCAGGCGGTGGGATCGGCGGGTGGGGCGCCGGCGTTGGTCACCTGCTCGAGGCACTCGTTTCCGCCGGAGAGGTAGTCCTGGTCGGTGACGTACGGGCGTTCGGTGAAGGTGCGGTTGAAGTAGGACGGGCTGTAGCAGAAGGTGACCCCGTGCAGGAGGCCGTCGTCGATGGCCGACACGCGGTCGAAGCCGTTGCCGTGGGACAGCGGCGCGCCCGGGTTCGGTGTCGAGTCGCGTACCTGCAGCAGGCCGTTGATCGCGCCGTCGAGGTCCGCCGCGCTCGGGTGGTAGTGCGGCGCCTGGCTGGCCAGCGCGGCGGCCATGAACGCCCCGGCGGCGCAGTCGGCCTGCGACTCGATGTCGATCGTAGGCAGCGTGTTCCCTGTGTCGATCTTGAGGCGGTACTGGATGGCGTGACCGAACTCGTGCGCGAACACGAGCGCGTTGGTCAGCGGGCCGTACTTCTGCATCAGCACCCCGACCAGGTGCAGCGGGTCGCGGTCCCAGACGATGGAGTCGTCGAGCAGGCAGAACGCGGCGTTGTCGACGATGAAGGTGGGGTCGCGCTGGATGCACGCCTCCTGCGCCGCCGGACCAGTGACCTTCTTCGTCTGCAGCACGTCGGCGCCGTCGACGGAGTACAGGCCGCCCTTGAGCGGCGGCAACGCCTTGCCCCCGGACAGCTTCGGATAGTTCGTGCGCCAGAACGCCATGACGTCACTCAGCGAGTTCTTCGTCGTGGTATCGAAGGCGCTGCCGGAGTCGCCGTGCACCGCGAGCTGCGCGTTCGGCGCCTTCGGCGGCGTGATCGGCTTGCCCGCGACGAGGGAGGAGCATGCGCTGAGGACGGTGAGGGCGGCCAGCGCCGCCGCACCGGACCGGAAACCGCGCCTGATTCGCCCACGCACGGGTGGCCCCCTTAGCTCCGAGTGTCGCCGAAGTCTAGTTTCCCCGGCGAGGTGAGCACGATGCGCCTGCCGGATTTGGGACACTGGGCCGATGGGACGGCACTCCGCGGCGGACGAGGACGACGGCGCCGCCCCGGCGAGCGCTCCGGCAGCCGCGCTCATCGCGCCCGGTCGGCACCACTCGGCTACCGACGAGCGCGAGGACGGCGTTGGCGGCACTGCTGCGAGCCGCGCCGCGCCGGCCGGAGCCGTACCGGCCGTCCCCGTGGCCGCCGGTGCTGGGCGCCAGGTTCGTCCGGCACCGCGGGCCGCGCCCCACCCGGTTCCGTCCGCTGCGCAGGCACCGGCCGGCGCGCCGGAAGCGGCTGCGCAGGCACCGGCTGAAGCGGCCCCGTCCGAATCGGCCCCGTCCGAAACGGTTCTGTCTGAAACGGTTCTGTCGGACGCGGCGGCGCCGGACGCGGTTCGGGCATCGCAGCCGGCTCGCGAACCGCACGGCACCAGCGCGGATCTCGCGCTGCTGCGGGCCCGGCCGGCGTTGCGCGCGCAGTGCGCCGCCGCGTTGCTCGTTCCGGTACTGATCTACACGGCGGTGCTGTTCGCGCTGGGACGCACCGACGTCTACCTCGTCTGGATCTGGATCCCGATCGTCACGGCCGGTGTCCTGGTCGGGGCGTTCCTCGACGCGGCGCACAAGAAGGATCGTCAGCAGGCCGATAGCGCGTGACGGCTGCTACTTCTCGATCACCAGGCCGTCCTTGATCGCGCCGTAGGCGTCGAGATACCCGCTGATCTGGTCGTAGGCGCGCTGGTAGGTCGCGCGCTGCGCGGGCGTGGTCGACGGCGAGGCCAGCGCGGCGGGCAGGTCGATCAGGCGCAGCTTCGGCGTGTCGTCCATCCAGGTCGGGATGGCTTCGGCCCGGGTGATCGTGAAGCGATGCGGGGCGACCTCGGTGAACGTGAAGCGCGGCATGACGCCCTCCCGGCTGACCGGGATCGGGTCGGCGTGCCGTGAGATCTGGTTGCCCATGCAGTAGATGACCCACTTGCCGTGGATGCGTTGCATCGGCTGCACGACGTGGGCGTGATCACCCAGGATGACGTCGATGTCCGGCGAGGCGAGCAGCGCATCGGCCTGGTCGCGCTGCGTCTGCGTCGCGAGGTGGTCGTACTCGGTTCCCCAGTGCAGCGAGAGCACCACGATGTCCGCGCCGGCCTGCTTGGCGCGGTGCGCCGCGGCCAGGATCGTCGGGACATCGGTGAGGTTGGCCAGCCAGGGCTTGTCCGCGGGCAGCGCGATGCCGTTGAAATCGAACGAGTACGCCAGCTGTGCCACCTTGACGCCGTTCGGCATCGTCATGATCAGCGGAGTGGCAGCCTCCTTGGCGGTACGGGCGCTGCCGGTGTGCTTCAGGCCCGCCGCGTCGAGCTCGTCCAGGGTGCGCTTCACGCCCACGTAGCCCTGGTCGAGCGAGTGGTTCGACGCGGTGGTGCACGACTTGTAGCCCAGGCGCTTGAGCGCGGTGAGTACCTGCGGCGGCGCGCTGAAGTCGGGCCAGCCGGAGAAGGGCCCCTGCGGCGGCGCCAGCGGCGTCTCCATCTCGCACGTCGCGAGATCGACGCCCTGCATGGCCGGTGCGATCCCGGCGTAGATCGGGCCGAAGTCGTAGCCGTTGTTGCCCTCGGCGAGGGCGTCGGCATGCGCCTGCTGCCACAGCGGCGGGTGGATGAGCACGTCACCGGAGCCGATGACGGTCACGGTCCGCGGCCCCCGGGCCGGCGTGCCTGTCGCCGCGGACGTGGGGGCGCCGGTGGTGGACGTCCCCACTGCACCGGGGATGACCGACGCCAAGCCCGGACGGCCGGGCGCCGCCGAGGTACCCGTGCAGCCGCTGAGCGCGACCGCGCCCGCGGCCGCAAGGAGGACGAGCCGCTGCCAGCGCACAGCAGCACGCTACCTCGCGGTGAGCGCCGTCCCGGCGAGGTCCCGGGCGGCGCGGCGTCAGGCGGCGGGCAGGTCGACGAGCTGCGCCAGCTGGGCGCGGTGCTGCGCGGCGGTGCCCAGCGCCAGCGCGTCTGCCTTGGCGCGCTTGAGGAACAGGTGCGCCGGGTGCTCCCAGGTGAAGCCGATGCCGCCGTGCAGCTGCACGCATTCCTCGGCCGCCCTGACGGCCACCGGCGAGCAGTACGCCTGCGCCAACGCGGCCGCGACGGGAGCATCCGGGTCGCCGTCGGCCACGCAGGCCGCGGCGTAGCGGGCGAGCGCGCGGGCCTGCGTGATCGAGGCCCACAGGTCGGCGACGCGGTGCTTGAGCGCCTGGAACGATCCGATCTGGCGGCCGAACTGGTAGCGCGTGAGCAGGTGCTCGACGGTCATCTCCAGGCAGCGCTGCGCCAGGCCGACCTGCTCGGCTGCCAGCATCGCCGCGCCCGTCACCAGCGTGGACGACAGCGCGGCGGCCGCGTCCGTCCCGCTCACGAGCAGTTCCCCGGCCGCTGCGTCCAGGGTGAGGTCTGACAGCGGCCGGGTCAGGTCCAGCGAGGTGACCGGTGTCCGCACGGCGGCAGCTGCCTCGACGAGGAACAGCGCCGGGCCGTCCGCGCCCATCGATGCGACGAGCAGTTGCTGCGCGGTGCCGGCGTCGGCGACGCTGCGAACGGTGCCGGTGAGCAGGCCGTCCTCGTGCCGTACCGCGACCGGGAAGCTGCCGTCGGGCGCGATCGAAAGGGGCACCGCGACGGCGGCGGTAGTCTCGCCGCCGGCCAGCGATCTGAGCAGGTCCGTGGCGCCGGCCGTCGCGGCAAGGGCCGTCGCGAGCACCGCGCTGCCGAGGAACGGCGTGCCCGCCACGCATCGTCCGAGCTCCTCGGCGACCACGGCCGTCTCGCGCCACGACGCGCCGTGCCCGCCCGCGGCTTCGGGCACCGCGAGCCCGGCAACGCCCAGTTCGCTCGCCAGCGCCGTCCACAGGCCCGGGTCGTAGGGCTCGTCGGTCTCGGTCCGCGCGAGGACGGCCGGCAACGGCGCACGGTCGGTGAGCAGCTTGCGCGCAGTCGAGCGCAGCTGCTCCTCCACCTCGGAGTACAGCAGGTCCGTCACCGCCGTCGTCCCCGCTTCTGGATCCCGCTTTCGCGGCGGGTGACTGGTTCGGCGAGCCGCAACCGATCACGGGACGCGAAAACGTGATCGGGACGGGCGGTGACGCTCACTTCGGCAGGTCCTTCCACGCGACGTTCTTGTCGACGCGGATCTCACCGGGCAGGCCGAGGACGCGTTCGGCGATGATGGTCCGCAGGATCTCCGACGTGCCGCCCTCGATGGAGTTGCCCTTGGCGCGCAGGTAGCGGTAACCGGCCGAGCGGCCGAGGAAATCCACGGTCGAGGGCCGCTCCTCCTGCCACGTGCCGGTGGCCCAGTCGTCGTAGCGCAGCCCGTCGGCGCCGAGCAGTTCCAGCTCGAAACCGGAGACGTCCTGGTTCAACCGCGCGTACGCCAGCTTGGCCGCGGAGCCCTCGGGTCCCGGGGCCCCGGCCGCCAGCTGCTGGCGCAGCCGCAGTCCGGTCAGCCGGACGGCCTCCGCCTCCACCCACAGCCGCATCAGCTCGTCGTGGGCCGCCGCGGTGCGGACCTCGGGACGGGTGCGCCAGGTCCGGCACGCGGCCGCGATGACGCCGGCCTCACGCGGCGCGGAGCCGCCGCCGATCGCTACCCGCTCGTTCATCAGCGTCGTCTGCGCGACGCGCCAGCCGTTGCCGACCTCGCCCAGGCGCTGCGCGTCCGGGATCCGGACGTCGCTGAGGAACACCTCGTTGAACTCGGCCTCGCCGGTGAGCTGCCGCAACGGCCGCACCTCGACGCCTGGCGCGCTCATGTCACAGACGAAGTACGTCATGCCCGCGTGTTTGGGGACGTCGGGGTCGGTGCGGGTCACCAGGATCGCCCACCGCGCCTCGTGCGCCATCGACGTCCACACCTTCTGGCCGTTGACGACCCAGTCCGCGCCGTCGGCTGCTCCCTCAGCAGCGCTGGCGGGATCCCCGCCCGCACCGGCGGGGGTAGCCCCATCGCGCACCGCGCGGGTGCCGAGCGCGGCCAGATCCGAGCCGGCACCGGGCTCACTGAACAGCTGGCACCAGACCTCCTCGCCGGTCCACAGCGGGCGCAGCCAGCGGGCGCGTTGCTCGTCGGTGCCGTGCACGAGGATCGTCGGCGCGGCCATGCCCAGGCCGATGCCGATGCGGCGCGGGTTGTTGTCGGGAGCGCCGGCCGCGGCGAGTTCGGTGTCGACGACCGCCTGCAGCGCGCGCGGCGCGTCCAGGCCGCCGAGCCCGGTCGGGTAGTGCACCCAGGCCAGCCCGGCATCGAAGCGGGCGCGCAGGAATTCCAGCCGGTCGCCGGCGGGGTCTTTCTCGGCGAGCAGCGCCGCCACCCGGTCGCGCAGTTCGGGTTCGGTGACGACCGGGGACATGCCGCGTACCGTACCGACTAGTCGGTCTGTTGGCGAGAGGATGAGTGAACTTGATCACCAGCACGATGCAGGACGACTTCGCGTTGACGATCCAGCTGCTGTTGGAGCACGGACGCACGGTGTACGGCAGCAGCGAGTGCGTGACCTGGGAGGGCGACCGGGCGCGCCGCGCCAGCTTCGCGCAGGTCGCCGACAACGCCGAGCGGCTGGCCGCGGCCCTAACCGGGCTCGGGGTGGCGGCAGGCGACCGAGTCGCGACGTTCTGCTGGAACAACCAGGAGCACCTGGAGGCGTACTACGCCGTCCCGTGCATGGGCGCCGTGCTGCACACGCTCAACATCCGCCTGCCCGCCGCGCAACTGGCGCAGATCGTCAACCACGCCGAGGACAAGATCGTCATCGTCGACGCGACCCTGCTGCCCACACTCGCGCCGGTCCTCGACGAGCTACGAACCGTCAAGGCCTACGTCGTGGTGGGCGACGGTGACCTCTCGATCCTCGGCGAGCGCACCGCGCACCGCTACGCCGACCTGCTCGCCGCGGAGGAGCCGGGCTTCGCCTGGCCGCAGGTGGACGAGCGCGCGCCGGCGTCGATGTGCTACACCAGCGGCACGACCGGCGACCCGAAGGGCGTCGTCTACTCGCACCGCTCCACCGTGCTGCACGCGCTGGCCACCAACGCCGCGTCGGTCACCGGCGCCACCGAGGCCGACCGGGTGCTGACGTTCGTGCCGATGTTCCATGTCAACGCGTGGGGCATCCCGTTCGGTGCGTTCCTCTCCGGCGCCAGCCTGCACCTGCCCGGCCCGCACATGACGCCGGAGGGCATCTGCGCGTTCATCGAGGCCGAGCGTTCCACCCTTGCCTCGGCCGTCCCGACGATCTGGGCCGCAATCCTGCAGTACGGCAGCGAGCACGCGATCGACCTGTCCTCGCTGCGCATGGGGACCTCCGGCGGCGCCGCGATGCCGCGTTCGCTGATGGCGGCGTTCGAGCAGAAGTACGGTCTGCGGATCATCCAGGGTTGGGGGATGACCGAGACGTCCCCGGTCGGTGGGATGGCGCATCCTCCCGCGGACGTTGAACTGGGCGCGCCCGAGGAGCTGGACTGGCGGCTGAAGTCCGGCCGGCTGATCGCCGGCGTGCAGATGCGCATCGTCAGCGACACCGGCGACGTGCTGCCGTGGGACGGCGAGGCGGTCGGCGAGATCGAGGTGCGCGGGCCGTGGATCACCGCGTCCTACTATCGCGCGGACGTCGCGGAGAAGTTCGACGTCGGCTGGCTGCGCACCGGTGACATCGGCACGATCGACGAGCGCGGCTTCTTCCAGATCACCGACCGCAGCAAGGACGTGATCAAGTCCGGCGGCGAGTGGATCTCCTCGGTGGAACTGGAGAACCTGCTGGCCGCCAGCCCGGACGTCGCGGAGGCGGCGGTGATCGGGATCCCGGACGAGAAATGGACCGAGCGGCCGCTGGCCTGCGTCGTGCTCAGATCCGGTGCGGCGCCCGATTCGGCGGCGCTGGCCACGTTCCTCGACGGCAAGGTGGCGAGCTGGCAGGTGCCGGAGAACTGGGCGTTCGTCGACGAGGTCCCCAAGACCACGGTCGGCAAGTTCGACAAGAAGCTGCTCCGTGCGCGCCACCATGCCGGCGAGCTGAGCGTCGAGCGCACCCGCGACTGACCCGCGAATCCGTCCGGCGTGTGGCGCGCCCGCCCGAACCGGGGACACCTACCTCGGGGACGGGGACGCGGTGTTCCTGCGCACCGGATGGAACCGAACGGCCCGGTCCGCACGAACAGCTTCCAGCTACCGCGACCCCAATTCCCATACGTGCTACTTATCAGCGCTTATCAGCGCTTATCCGCACTAGTGACGTAGGGCGATGCATCCGAGTTCGCGCGAGAGGACTGCCCGAATGGCCCGCAGCCGCAGCAGGACGGATTCCACCACCGGGGACGAGCCGAGCGGCGGCACCGATCGCCGCCGATTCCTCGGTTACCTGATCGCCGCACCGACGTTGGTCGTCGCCGCTCAGGTCGCCACCGAGACGGTTCGACCGCAGCAGGCGGAGGCTGCGATCCCGTCGCCGCCGCAGCCGGAGGACCTCTTCGATCTCGGCGACCTGCAGGATCTCGCCGCACTGCCGACCTCGAACCTGATCACGATCCAGGTCAACACCGACGGCACCGCGTCCTTCGCGCTCCCGCGCGCCGAGGTGGGCCAGGGCATCACCACGCTGATGGCGCAGCTGATCTCCGAGGAGCTGGAGCTGCCGGTCGACAAGATCAACGTGACCCTCGCCGACGCGCGTCCGGAACTGCTGTTCAACCAGCTCACCGGCGGATCGAACTCCACTCGCTCGATGTACACCCCCGTGCGCACCGCCGCCGCGATCGCCCGCGAACGGCTGCTGGCCGCGGCGGCCGCGCAGTGGGGCGTGCCGGTCAGCTCACTCACCGCGAAGGACGGCGTCGTCCGCTCCCGCAGCGGCAAGAGCGCCACCTACGGATCGCTGGCCGTAGCCGCCGCGGCCACGAAGCAGACCGTCGTGCAGGTCAAGCTCAAGCCCGCCTCCCAGTTCAGCGTCATCGGCACGCCGCAGAACCGGATCGACGCGCTCGACGCCGTGACCGGCCGCAAGACGTACGCGATGGACCTCGACGTCCCCGGCGCGATGCCGACGATGGTGCGACGCCCGCCCACGATCAACGGCACCGTGCGCTCGGTCGCCAACATCGCGGCCGTGCAGGCGATGCCGGGCATCACCGACGTCGCGGTCATCTCCACCGGGGTCGCAGTGCGGGGGCAGACGTTCGGCCAGTGCATCGACGCGGTCGACGCGCTCGCGGTCACCTGGGGCCCGGGCACCGTCGACGGCGAATCCGACGACACGATCCAGCAGCAGCTCAAGGCCGCCGAGCTGCCCATCGTCGTGCCGCCGTTACCGCTGCTGACCAACGCGATCGACGAGACGTTCACGTTCGCGTTCGCCAGCAACAGCCCGCTCGAGCCCAACTGCGCGGTCGCGGACGTGCGCGTGGACAGCGCCGAGATCTGGTCCAGCCTGAAGGTGCCGATCCTGGCTCAGCAGACGATCGCGAAGAACCTGGGCCTGCCGCAGGACGCCGTGACCGCGCACGTCGTGCAGGGCGGCGGCTCGTTCGGCCGGCACCTGTTCGCCGACGCCGCGATCGAGGCGGCCGAGATCTCGCAGAAGATGGGCAAGCCCGTCAAGCTGATGTGGCACCGCACCGACGACTTCCGGCACGGGCGCACCCACCCGATGTCGACCTCGCGGGTCCGGGTGACCTACGGGCTCGGCAACGTCGTCAGCTACGAGCAGCGGCACACCAGCGTCTCGACGGATTTCACGCACGGCCTCGGCGAGATGATCACTGCGCTCGCCGCGAAGCTGCCAGAGGGCAACTTCGTCGGCTTCTCCGAGTCGATCTTCGAGTTGACCCAGAGCGTGCCCTACAACTTCGGCGTGGTCAGTCAACTGCTGAACGAGACGTTCACCTACGACCAGTTCCACACCGGCAGCATGCGCAACATCTACTCCCCGAACGTCTGCGTGGCGACCGAGCTCATCGTCGACCAGCTCGCCGCGAAGATGGGCCAGGATCCGCTCGCGTTCCGGCGCTCGTTCCTCAAGGACCCGCGCACGATCGCGGTGCTGAACAAGGTCGCGCACGTCGGCAACTGGGGCCGCAGGATGCCCGCGAACACCGCGCAGGGCATCGCCGTGCACAACGAGTACAAGGGCGCCATCGCCGCGCTCGTCGAGATCGACTGCACGCCGGCGACGGTCAACCGCCAGATCCCCGACGCCGTCACCGGCCCGCGGGTCACCAAGGCCGTCGTCGCCGTCGACGTCGGCCTCGCGATCAACCCGACCGGACTCGAGGCGCAGATGCTCGGGGGCATCAACGACGGCATCGCGTTGGCGCTGACGTCCAGCCTGCACATCCAGGACGGCCTCCCGCTCGAGGGCAGTTGGGACAACTACTTCTACACGCGGCAGTGGAACACGCCGCCGGAGGTGGAGGTCGTGATCATGCCGCCGACGACCGGAAATCCCGGCGGTGCCGGCGAGCTCGGCGTCGCGCCGGTGATGGCCGCGGTCGCCTGCGCCTACGCCCGGGCGACGGGCACGATGCCGACCTACTTCCCGATCAACCACGCCACGCTGAGCTTCACCCCGCTGCCGCGCAGCGTCATTCCCATCGAGCCCACGGACGGCCTGGACTACGCCTACTAGTCACCTCCAGCGCCCACCTCCAGCGCCCACCCCCAGCGCCCCACCTCCAGCGCCCCACCTGCAGCGCCTACCGGCTGCGCCGACCACGAGGAGCCCGCGTGCCCAGTCACACCTTCCAGCTCAACGGCCAGCAGGTCACGGTCGATGCCCCGGACGACCTGCGTCTGCTGTGGGCCCTGCGCGACATCCTCGGCGTGCACGGCCCGAAGTACGGCTGCGGGCTCGACGTCTGCAAGGCCTGCACCAGCCACATCAACGGCAAGGCGTTCAACCCCTGTTCCGTGCCGCTGTCCGACATCAAGGCCAGCGACGAGATCACCACGATCGAGGGGTTGCCCGCCACCGTCGGCAAGGACTTGCACCCGATGCAGGAGGCGTGGCTGGAGTACGACGTCGCGCAGTGCGGCTACTGCCAGCCGGGCCAGATCATGGCCGCAGTCGCGAAGGTACGTCAGGCACGCGCCGAGGGCCACGAGATCGGCGACGCGGACTTCGACGAGATCCGCAACATCTGCCGCTGCGGCACGTATCACCGGATCCGCGAGGCGATCAAGGCCGGCGCCGCCAACATGTGATAGCCCCGCCTCACGTACTACGTGAGACAGGGCAACCATGGCGAGAAGGCGCGACGACGTCGCGTGGGCCGACGGGTCGTTGTGGGCGCGGCGCGGGGGCGGCGCTCGCTCACGGCTGGAAGCGGTAACCCATCCCCGGCTCGGTGATCAGGTGCCGCGGCCGGCTCGGCTCGGGCTCCAGCTTGCGGCGCAGCTGTCCCATGTAGATACGCAGGTTAGGGCTCTCCACTTAGCCGGCCTCCGGCTGGTGGGAACGTCGCCAGGGCCGGTCGGCGCGGGGCCGGTCGATGCTGGGCGGGTGGCCGGTGGCGCCGGGTGGTCGCGGAGGCAGGGAACGCGGT
>JBPCOI010000051.1:0-6276 GCA_051000395.1 Jatrophihabitantaceae bacterium | reverse complement strand
ACCGCGTTCCCTGCCTCCGCGACCACCCGGCGCCACCGGCCACCCGCCCAGCATCGACCGGCCCCGCGCCGACCGGCCCTGGCGACGTTCCCACCAGCCGGAGGCCGGCTAAGTGGAGAGCCCTATTTCAGCAATAGACCAGCGATGGCACGAACGCTATCAATATGGGTAAATGACCGTTTGCGTCTAGCTGACGTCAAATCGACACGCTGACCATTCTGTCTGTGGTCGCGCATGCACCGGGGGTGATTGTTGAGTTGAAGGTGCCTTTGGACGGTCGTACTACCCGAACTCAGCCGATGCAGGTCAACAAATACGGGACTCTAGCGGTGCCCCCGGCCGGATTCGAACCGGCGACGCCCGGCTTAGGAGTCCGGCGCTCTATCCCCTGAGCTACGAGGGCGGGGATGCTGAAGGCCCCAGATTACCGGGACGCAGCGCCGTCCCGATGCCGCTGTGCCCGCTGCAGATCCCCTGGCGAACCAAGGCGAGCGCGCAGCTGCAGCAATCAGCGGGTGTGGCTGCTCAGCACCGTCGAGCTGTCGATCTTCAACGTGCCGCCGTCCTCCACCAAGCCGTAGGAGGTGGTCTCGTCGACGATCTTGCCGCTCTTGTAGTAGTACGTCACCAGTGCCTGCGCGCTGCCCGGCGGCGTACCTGTCACGTTGCTGACGGTGACTCTGTCGATCGCCGCCCAGAAGCTGTCGTAGTTCGCCCGCCCCCCGGAGTGCCCGGACTGGTAGTTGGCCGTCAACCGCGGCCAGGCGGCGTCGGTGTTTCCGGGCAGCAGCGCGTAGTAGTCGCTGATGGCACCGGCAAGTTGGCTCGCCGTCGGCGTGCCGCTCGATGACGAACTGCCCGATGTGGAAGGCGAGGAAGACGACGAGGACGAGGAGGACGACGAAGACGACGAAGACGAGGAGGACGACGAGGTAGCAGACGACACAGCGCTCGAGGTCGCCGGATGCGAGGACGTCCGAACCGAACTCGATCTCGCAGGCGGGGTGCTGTGCCGCGCCGTGGTGCTCGGGGGGGTCGGCTTCGGATGGCTGGGGGTGAGCAGGACGAGCGCGAGCACTCCCACGGCGACGGCCAGTACGGCCGCCGCCGCCAGGAACGCCGGGCGCCGGTCGCGGCGGCGCGCAGGCACCGGTTCGGCAAGCGCCGCGGGGACAGCAGGCGGGGGCGCGCGCGGCGGATCGACGGCCGGCAGAGTGACGGTGGTGCTCGGCATCGGCTCGACCGGGACCGGCTCAGCGATCCGCTGCGTGACGGCGTGGGCCGCCGGACCACCCACGGCAGCGTGGACGTCGGCGAGGGCGGTCGCAACGTCGATCATCGGCGGCCGATCGGCTGGGTCGTGCGCCAGCATCTGCAGCAGCAATGGGGTCATCGCGCCGCTGCGGCGCGGTGCGATGAACGACCCGGACGCCACCTTGTGCAGCATCGCCATCGGATTCGGTGCCGTCCCGAACGGGGGCGCGCCCTCCGTCGCGGCGTACAGCGTGGCGCCGAGGGAGAACACGTCGGACGCGAAACTGGACTCGGTCCCGCGCGCCACCTCCGGCGCCAGGTAGGCCGGCGTGCCGGTGACCATGCCGGTCGAGGTGAGGCTGACGTCACCCAGCGCGTGCGAAACGCCGAAGTCGGTGATCTTCGCGGCGCCGTCCTCGGCGATGAGGATGTTGCCCGGCTTGACGTCGCGGTGCACGATCCCGGCGGCGTGTGCCGCGGCCAGCGCCGAGGCCACCTCCGCACCGATCCGGGCGACCTCGTCGACCGGGAGCGCTCCCTTCTCGTTGACGAGTACCTGCAGACTCGTCGACGGCAGGTACTGCATGATCAGGCAGGGCAGGCCGTCGTGCTCGACGACGTCGTACACCGGCACCGCGTGCGGATGGTGCAGGCGGGCAGTTATCCGCGCCTCGCGCATCGCCCGGTTCCCGGCCAGTTCGGCCTCGGCAGCGCTCAGGCCGGGCTGCGGATGCAGTTGCTTGACCGCGACGGGCCGCTGCAGCCGCTCGTCCCAGGCCTCCCACACGATGCCCATTCCACCGGTGGCCAGGCGGTTGACCAGCCGGTAACGGCCGGCGACGCGCGCGTGGGGCCCGGTCACATGTCACCCTCCGTCATGCGGCGATCGACTCGTACAGTCGCTCACCGGCGACCCTACCGACCGCAGCGGGCAGCGCTCGCTGAGCGGACACCCGCCCACGTCTGCATCGTGCTGACTAGGCTCGGCGCTGTGGAGCTAAGCCATGTGGACGCGTCCGGCGCCGCGCGCATGGTCGACGTCTCCGCGAAGGACGTCACCGTCCGCACCGCGACGGCGACCGGGCGTTTTCTCACCACCCCCGAGGTGATCGGCCTGCTTCGCCGCGACGGACTGCCCAAGGGCGACGCGCTCGCGGTGGCGCGCATCGCGGGCCTGGCCGGTGCGAAGCGCACGCCCGATCTCGTCCCGCTGTGCCACCCCGTGGCGCTGCACGCGGCGACCCTCGACCTCGACGTCGGCGAGGATTTCATCACGATCACCGCCACCACCCGCACGGCCGACCGCACCGGCGTCGAGATGGAGGCGCTGACCGCGGTCGCGGTCGCTGGCCTGGCGCTCTACGACATGGTGAAGGCCGTCGACCGCGCAGCCCAGCTGAGCGAGATTCGGTTGCAGGAGAAGGCGGGCGGACGTTCGGGCGCCTGGACGCGCGAGGTCGCGAGCCCGTGAACGCGGCGGTGATCACCTGTTCGAACCGGTCCGCCGCGGGTGAGCGTCCCGACGACTCCGGTGCGATCCTCGCCGACCTGCTGGTCGAGAACGGCCAGCAGGTCGGGTTCCGCTGCGTCGTGCCCGACGACGTGGACGCGATCCGCTCGGCGATCCGGGCGGCGCTCGACGATGGCGCTCACGTGGTGCTGACGACCGGCGGAACCGGCCTCACCCCGACCGACGTCACGCCCGAGGCGGTACGCCCGATGTTCGACCGGGAGATCCCCGGGATCGCCGAGGCGCTGCGCCAGGTCTCGCGCGAGCGGGTGCCTACGTCGGTGCTCTCCCGTGGCGTGGCCGGCGTGATCGGCGCGGCGCTGGTGGTGACGCTGCCCGGCTCGCCCGGCGGCGTGCGCGACGGGATGGCCGTCCTCGGGCCGCTGATCGAGCATGCGCTCGACCAGTTGCGTGGCGGCGACCACCGCCCCGGCGGCGGCGCGTGAGCCAGGCAGCGGTTTCGCACGCGCGCCGGCAGGACGGCGCGCGATGAGCCTCGTCGAGATCTCCGCGCAACCGCTGGACGTCGCGGCTCACGAGGCGGCAGTGGCGCACCCGGGTGCCGGCGCGGTTGTGGTGTTCTGCGGCGTCGTGCGCGACGCCGACGGCGGACGGGCGGTCGTCGAGCTGGAGTACCAGGGTCACCCGTCCGCGCAACAGGTGCTGACCGAGATCGCCACCGAGTTCGCGGCCGGCCCGGGCATTCTCGCGCTCGCCGTGAGCCACCGGGTCGGGGTGCTGGCTGTCGGCGAGCCGGCTCTCGTGGCGGGAGTGGCGACGGCGCACCGCGCTGCGGCGTTCGAGGTCTGCGCGCGCCTGGTGGAGGACGTCAAGCACCGGCTGCCGATCTGGAAGCGGCAGGTCTTCGCCGACGGCACCGACGAGTGGGTCAACTGCCCGTAGCCGGTGGCTAGCTCGCCCGCGGGCCCTCGGTCGGGTCCAGACGCTCCTCGACCTTCGAGGTGACGGTGGAGATCTGCTCGGCGTACTTGCCGCCGGTGGCCCGGTCCAGGTTCTCCGCCAGCGCGCTCACCCCCTGTGCCGCCCGCTCGCCCGCGCGGCCAGCCAGCTCGCCGGCGCGGTCCTTCAACGGGACGGCGGCCGCGGCTGCCTGCGCGGTGAGTTCGCTGGCCCGCTCGCGGAGCGGACCGGCCGCCGCGGCTGCCTGCGCCGCGAGATCGGTAGCCATGTCCTTGAGCCGGTCCCGGTCGCCGTCCTTGAGCGGCCCGACGGCGGTTGCGACCTGCGCGGCGAGTTCGTTCGCCAGGTCCTTGAGCTGGCCCATTGCCGTGGTCGCTTGAGCGGCCAGCTCGGTGGCCATGTCCTTGATCTTGTCCTTGTCCTTGTCCGGCTCGGCCATGCGGTTTGTCACTTCCACGCGACGGGTGCGGTAAGGGGCTATCAAAGCATCATCGCCGGGGACGGGCACACTGAACGTGTGGGCGACAACCGCGAGCCCGCCGCCGATCCCGAACGGCTGCGGCCGCCGAAACGGCCGCCGGCCGAGGAACCGGTGCTACCGCAAGTGTCCAACGACGAGCACGATCTCGGCTGGGGTGCGGATCAGCGCAGCGGCGAACGCGACGACGAGTTGTACCTGCGCGAACGCCCCCCCCCCCACGAGGGCCCTGGCGGCTGTTCGCGCCTGCTTCGCTCAGGAGGGCGACGGGCGCCCGGACTGCGGCTGGGCCGCCTGCTCGGTTCCGCAGTGCTTGCACTTGCTCGCGAGGACGGGCAGGTCCTCGGACAGGCAGGCGGGGCAGGTCTTCTCCGGCGCGGGGTCTCCGAATGCGGTCACCCCGCGGCGCGCCTGGATCGCCTTGTACGGAACGACGATGAGGAAGTACACAACGGCGATGAAGATAATGAAGTAGATGATCGCGGAAATGAATGAGCCGACATCGAGGAACGTCGCCTTGGTTCCCCCGTGGCGCAGCTGAACGCCCAGGCCTACCGACTGGCCGCCCTGCGCGGCGGAGATCAGCGGGTTGATGATGTAGGTGGTGAATGCGCTAATGAGCCCGCTAAAAGCGAGGGCGACCACCAACCCGACTGCTACGACGATGACGTCGCCTCGCATGAGGAAATTCTTGAAGCCCTTGATCATTTCCGCCTCCTGCTAAGGGGGTCCGATACGGCACGGTGCCGCCAGCAGAACATGTTAAGGGGATTTGTCCAAGGCAGCGAATATTTGCCGCGTTCCGAGCGCGGCGATTCGCGCCGCGACCGTCCGTTCCGTCGCGACGAGAACCTCCACGCCGTCAGCCGACCCGGTGTCCGGCTTCGCCTCGGTCACCGCCAGCACCAGCAGACCTTCGGCTGCGATGCGCAGCGTCGCCGGCGCCGCGTCGAGGCCGGGATCTCCCGCTGCGGCGAGCAGGTCCACACGGTCGCCGGGTTTGACGAACGATGCGCCGCCGGCGAGCCGGACGGGCATCGCGACCTGTCCGGGCGCCAAGCGCTCGACCGGTGTTCCAGGCACGACGGGGGCCGCGGTGCCGACCGGTGCCCGCTGCGCCGACAGCGCGCTTGCCGCCGCGAGGAGCAGACAGGCCGCGGCGGCAATCCGGCGTGGCCAGCGGCCGAGAACGGCCAGACGGCCGCGGGATAGACGAGGCATGCCCGCACGCTAGGCGGCGCGCCCGGGATTCGCAGCGGTCTGACTCGAGCTGTGGACGGTGGCGTGCCCTGTGGAAAAGCGCCCGCCGCTGTCGGTGCTCAGGCGGATGCTGCGGACTTGGCTGCCGATCCGGGCGGCCTGCCGGCCTTCGTCGGTGCCGGCGCCGAGTCGGGAGCGGAGCGAGGGGAGTCTGATGAGGTCGACGGTTTCGTTGGTTTGGCGCTGTCCGAGGTGGTCGGCGCGTCCGACGAGGATTGGTCGGAGGTCGATGCGGCGGGCGCGGAGTCCGACTTCGGCGAGCCGCCTTGCTCGCCATTCTTGGCGCGGCTGTCGTTGCGGTAGAAGCCGGAGCCCTTGAACACGACGCCGACCGCGGAGAATACCTTGCGTACCGGCCCGGCACAGGCGGGGCATTCGCTCGCGTTCTGGTCGGTGAACGACTGGACGAGTTCGAACCGCTGGCCGCACTCGCCGCTCGTGCACGCGTACTGATAGGTGGGCATGCGCTCGATCCTCCGGACGTCGGACGTACTCTGCGCCAAGCGCTGCTGGCACTCACGCGGTGCTGGCACGCACACGCTGCTGGCACTCACAGACTACGACTGCTAACGCTCCGCTGCCTATCCGGCATTCCCCGCGCCCTGGCGAAAGAGCTTAGCGCGGTAGGTCCTGCCAGCCGGCCGGAAGCACGACGGCTTGCACCGGCACGTCCCACTGCTCGCGGGGCAACGCGTCGAGCAACTCGCCGTCGAACAGCAACGCTGCCGCAGGCGCGCCCGGCCGTCGCCGCAGCAGCGCCCGGTCGTAGGAGCCGCCGCCGCGGCCCAGGCGGGTGCCGTCGCGTGCCACCGCCAGCGCCGGAACGAGCACCGCGTCCGCCGCTGCCACGGCC
>JBPCOI010000029.1:0-4319 GCA_051000395.1 Jatrophihabitantaceae bacterium | reverse complement strand
CGGTGACGGTGACGCCGTGCCAGCCCGGCTCGGACAGCGCCGACCGCGTCGCCGTCCAACTGCGCGGCGCGGTGCTGGCCGTCGTCGCGCCGCGCGAGGGGGGTGTGTTCGACCTCTTCGGCGATCGGAACGGTGACGCGGTCGACGTCCGCGTCGACGTCCCGAGCGGCACCGTCGTCAGCGCGAGCACGTTCTCGGCGCACGTCGTCGTCCACGGCCGGATCGGCGATGCCGACCTCGCAGCCGGCTCCGCGGACATCTCCGTCGAGCAGGTCGACGGCGGGCTGCGCCTGCGCATCGGCAGCGGCGACTGCGAGGTCAGCCGGGTGACCGGCTCGGTGCAGACGCGCTCGGGATCGGGCACCGCCCGCTTCGGCCGCGTCGACGGCGCGCTCACCTGCGGCTGCGGTAGCGGAGACTTGATCGTCCAGGAGGTCCACGGACCGGTGCGCAGCCGCGCCGGCTCGGGCTGCGCCAGCCTGGACGCCGTCTACGGCGACGTCGACCTGGCGAGCGGCTCCGGTGCCATGAGCATCGGCTTGCCCACCGGGCGGCCGGCCAGGCTGGACGTGACGACCCACTCCGGCCGGGTGGACTCGGATCTGCCGATCGAGAACGTCGCGACAAGCGAGGGCACGCCGATCAGCGTGCGCGCGCGGACGGGCAGCGGGGACATCCGGCTCTTCCGCGCCGCCTGACCGCGAACGAGCCGAGGCCTAACCGCCGATCGCGTTCGCCAGCTCCGGTGCCAGGTCACCGCGTGTGATCACCTCAATGCCGCCGAGACCGAGCCAGTTGGCCGTGATCGCCAGTTCCTCGGCCAGTTCGCCGGCGACGTAGTGCGGATCGGCGCCGTCCTCGAGGTAGGCGCCTTGCACCCGCAGCACACCGGCCTGACGGTCGGACTTGAGGTCTACGCGCGCCGCCAGCCGCTCGCCCAGCAGGAACGGGAGCACGTAGTAACCGTGCACGCGTCGCGCCGCCGGCGTGTAGATCTCGATGCGGTAGCGGAAACCGAACAGCCGCTCGGTGCGATCGCGGAACCAGATCAGCGAGTCGAACGGCGAGAGCAGTGCCCTCGCCGTGACGCGCCTGGGGCGGCGCGCCGACGGCCACAGGTACGCGGCCGCGCGCCAGCCGTCGACCTGGACGCGCAGCAGCTCCCCCGCATCGACCAGCTCGGCGACGCGGGCCTTCGACTCCGCGCGCGGCAGGCGGAAGTAGTCGCCGAGATCCGGTTCGCTCGCCACGCCGTACGCCCGCGCGGCGATCCGGACGAGCTCACGCTGCGCGTCGGCCACTGCCGGCGTGGGTATGGCCAGCACCTCGGCGGGCATTACCCGTTCGGTCAGGTCGTAGTGCCGCTCGAAGTTGACGCGGCGGGCGGCCGTCACGCGTCCGGACCAGAACAGGTACTCCAAGGCCACCTTGCCGTCGTGCCAGTCCCACATGTGCCCCGGCCGGCGGGCAGCGCGCGGGATCCCGGTGTCACCGGCCCGGATCGGGCCCCGCTCGGACACCAGCTGCAGCACGTCGTCCACCAGGCCCGGGCTGTCGCGCGCGATGCGCCGCATACCGCCCCAGGCGTCGGCATGGGCCCGTTCCATCCGCCAGCGCAGAAAGGGCTGCAGCTCGACCGGAACGAGCGAGGCCTCGTGCGCCCAGTATTCGAACAGCTCGCGGCGCACCGGGCCGGCCGTGTGCGCGGTGAGCGTGTCCAGGGCGGCCCGCGGGTAGGGGCCGAGGCGGGAGAACAGCGGCAGATAGTGGGTGCGGCTGAAGACGTTCACCGAGTCGATCTGCAGGATCGCGATACGGGCGAGCACGCGTCGGATCTGGCGGGCGTCGACGCGACCGGACGGGCGGGGCTCGGCAAAGCCTTGCGCAGCAAGCGCAATCCGCCTCGCCTGTGCCTGGGTCAGCCGATCGGGCGCGGTCCGCGAGGCTGTCACGGGCGCAGCCTATGGCGCAGTGCCGACAGGGCTCGACATCCAGGGCACGCCCGCACGTGGCAGGATGCCCAGATGTTCGAACACCTGCTGCGCAGCGTCGGCGGCGCGGTCGGCCAGTGGCTGTACGTGATCGCCGGTGCGCTCGCCTTCGCCGAGGCCGCCGTCCTGGTCGGGATGGTGCTGCCGGGCGAGACGGCCCTGCTCGTCGCAGGGGTGTTCTGCAACCACAGGTACGGGCAACTCGACCTCAGGCTGATGATCGTCGTCGCGGTGGTCGCGGCCATCGCGGGCGACTCGGTCGGCTACGAGTTCGGCAAGACGTTCGGGCCGCCGCTGCGCCGCTCGCGCCTCGGTCGGTGGGTCGGCGAGCACCGCTGGGCGAAGGTCGACGGTTTCCTGCACCGGCACGGCGGCAAGGCCGTACTGCTCGGGCGCCTCACCGCGATTCTGCGGGCGCTGATGCCGTCCATGGCCGGGATGAGCGGGATGCGCTACCGGACGTTCCTGTTCTGGAACGCGCTCGGCGGTCTCATCTGGGCGCCGGGCTGCGTGCTGCTCGGGTACGCGTTCGCGTCCGCGCTGAACGTCGTCGGACAGACCCTCACCTGGGCACCGCTGGCGATCCTCGCGCTGGCCGTCGCGCTGTACTTGGCGCTGCACCTGCGCAAGCGCCGCGTGGAACGGGCCGAGGCGGCCGCCTTCGCCGAGGCGAACGCGGGGGCCGGCCCCGTCCGGGAAGGCTGATCCCAGCGCCGCGCCGGCGCCTCATAGGGTGATGCCATGGCCGACGTGAGCGTGCGACCCGCCCGCGGCGCCGACGCGGCCGAGATCGCGCGCATCCAGATCGAGACCTGGCGCACCGCCTACGCCGCCATCCTGCCCGAGCCGGTGCGCGACTCGCTGTCCGTCGATGGTGCACTGGCGCTCTGGCAGGCGGCCGTCTCCGCGCCGCCATCCGCTCGTCACCACGTGCTCGTCGCGCTGGAGCAGCAATGGACGGTCGGCTTCGCGGCCCTGGCCCCCGACGACGACCCGCAGTCCGGCGACCCGTCGCCGCAGAGCACCGTCGCGCTGGGGCCGCTGCTCGTCGAGCCCCGCTGGGGGCGGCGCGGTCACGGCTCACGCCTGCTCGCGGCAGCCGTCGAGCACGCCCGAGGGGATGGGATGACCCGGGCGATCACCTGGATCCCCGAGGGTGACGCCGCCTCGCGCGCATTCCTCGTCTCCGCCGGATGGGCGCCCGACGGGCTGGCCCGCGCGCTCGACACCGGGGCCGGTGAGCTGCGCGAGATCCGCCTGCACGCGTCGCTGGAGCAGCCGTGAGCTTCACCGGGATCCCCTTCGTCGCGCTGGACTTCTACGAGGACCTCGAGGCCGACAACACGAAGTCGTTCTGGACGTCGCACAGGCACGTGTACGAGCAGTCCGTGCGCGCGCCGCTCGAGGCGCTGGCCGGCGAGCTGTCCGCAGAGTTCGGGCAGCCGAAGTTCTTCCGTCCGTACCGCGACGTCCGATTCGCGAAGGACAAGACGCCGTACAAGACGCACCAGGGCGTGTGGTTCGGCGAGGCCGGCGTCTACCTGCACGTGTCGGCGGCGGGGCTGATGGTCGCCGGCGGGTACTGGGAGACGTCCCCGACCCAGGTCGAGCGCATGCGCCGGGCGGTCGCCGACGACGTCGCCGGGGCCGAACTCGAGCGTGCGCTCGTCGCGGTGCGCCGCTCACATCTGGTCGTCGGCGGCCAGCAGATCTCGCGGGTGCCGTCAGGCTACGACCGCGACCATCCGCGCGGCGAGCTGTTGAGGTACAAGTCGCTGACCGCGAGCCGGGAGTTCGGCTCGCCGCCGTGGCTGGCGACGAAGCGGTCGCGGACGGAGATCACCAAGGCGTGGCGGGCGCTCGCCCCGTTGCTCACCTGGCTGGACACCCACATAGGGCGCGACTGAGCTGAGCGGCGCGCGCGATTGTGCAACTTTCACCAGCGTACGGCGGCCAAATGTTGCACGATCCGCGTGGCGGAGCGGCCCGTTACAGGTCGAGCAGGGGCTCCAGGCCGACGGTCAGGCCGGGGCGCCCAGCGACCTGGCGCACCGCGAGCAGCACGCCGGGCATGAACGACGCGCGGTGCAGCGAGTCGTGGCGGATGCTCAGCGTCTCGCCCGCCGTCCCAAAGACCACCTCCTGGTGCGCGACCATGCCGGTGATCCGTAGCGCATGCACCCGGATCCCGTCGACGTCAGCGCCCCGCGCGCCCTCGAGCGACTGCGCCGTGGCGTCCGGCACCTGGCCGCGGCCGGCCGCGGCGCGAGCATGCGCGATCAGCTGCGCGGTGCGCCCCGCCGTGCCGCTCCGGGCGTTGACCTCCTC
>JBPCOI010000069.1:0-4718 GCA_051000395.1 Jatrophihabitantaceae bacterium | reverse complement strand
AGGCCGGGCTGCGGGCCACCGGCACGGACGGGCCGCGGAGGAGGCGGTGAGCTCGCCGCCGGCCGCACCGCGCGTCGTGGTGGCCGGCGGTCATTCGGCCGGGCACATCGAACCGGCAATGAACTTCGCCGACGCACTGCGCGCGCTGGACCCGGACGCCGAGATCACCGCTCTCGGTACCGTCCGCGGGCTGGACACCACCCTGATCCCGGCCCGCGGCTACCCGCTCGAGCTGATCCCGCCGGTGCCCCTTCCCCGGCGAGCCAACCGTGCGCTGCTCGCCACTCCCGGGCGCCTGGCCGAATCGGTGCGTGCAGCGGGTGACGTACTCGATCGCGTGCGCGCGGAGGTCGTAGTCGGGTTCGGGGGGTACGTCGCCATGCCCGCGTACGTCGCGGCCAGGCGCCGGCATCTCCCGATCGTCGTGCACGAGGCGAACGCCCGCCCCGGGGTGGCGAACCGGCTGGCCGCGCGGATGACGACGCATGTGTTCACCGCGTCGCCCACCGTGCGCCTGCCGCACGGCACAGCGATCGGCGTCCCGCTCCGGCCGGTGATCGCGCACCTCGACCGTCCGGCGCTGCGGGCCGAGGCCCGGGCCCGCTTCGGCCTGCGGCCCGAGCTGCCGGTGTTGCTTGTCACCGGCGGCTCGCAGGGCGCGCGGGCCTTGAACTGGGCGGTGTCCGGAGCCGCCGACGCGCTGCGCGCGGCCGGCGTCCAGGTGCTGCACATCGCCGGGCCGAACAATGTGCTCGAGGTGCCCGCTGTCGAGGGCGCACCGCCCTACGTCGTGCTCGCCTACGTGGACGAGATGGCCTACGCCTACGCCGCCGCGGACTTCGTCGTGTGCCGCTCCGGTGCGATGACGTGCGCGGAGCTGACCGCCGTCGGGCTGCCGGCTGCCTACGTGCCGTTACCGTTGCGCGGCGGCGAGCAGCGCTTCAACGCGGAGGCCGTCGTCGCGGCGGGTGGCGGAGTACTCGTCGACAGCGACGAGCTGACGCCGCAATGGGTGATCACGCAGGTCGTTGCGCGCATCACCGATCCCGCCGTGCTCGCGCGCATGGCGGGCGCGGCAGCGCATGCCGGCTCCCGCGACGCCGATGTCGTGCTGGCGCGGCACGTGCTGAACGTCGTCGCTGAGCGGCGGCACTTCGCCGCGTTGCGCCCGGCACGCGGCGACGGCACGGGGAGACACTGAGCCATGCGACCGACGCAGGACGCCGCGACCGGACGGCCAGCGGACTGGGCCGCGCCCGGGGCGGCGCTGGTGTCCAGCGCGCCGACCGACGCCGTGCCGCCGCTCGCCGAGCTGGGCCGGGTGCACATCATGGGCATCGCCGGAGCGGGCATGAGCGGCCTGGCGCGCATCCTGCTCGAGCGCGGCATCCCGGTGACAGGCTGCGAGGCCCGCGACTCGATCACCGTGGCGGGGCTGCGCGCGCTGGGGGCCGTCATCCAGGTCGGCCACTCGGTCAAGCACCTCGACGATGCCGACACGTTCGTCTACACGACCGCGATCAGCCCGAAGCACGAGGAATTCGCGGCCGCGCGGGCGAGCGGCATGCCGGTGCTGCGCCGCGCCGCCGCGCTCGCGTCCGCGCTCGAGGACCGCCGCTGCATCGCGATCGCCGGCACGCACGGCAAGACGACGACGACCTCGCTGCTCACGGTCGGCGCGCAGGCCTGCGGCGTCGACCCGTCCTTCGCCATCGGCGGGAACCTCTACGAAACCGGAAAGAACGCGCACCTCGGCACCGGGGAGCTCGCGATCGTCGAGGCGGACGAGAGCGACGGCTCGTTCCTGCTCGCCCGTCCCGCCGCGGCCGTGGTGACCAACGTCGAGGCCGACCATCTGGAGAACCACGGTGACCTCGAGGGCATCTTCCGGGCGTTCGAGCAGTTCGTGGACCGCGTCGATCACAACGGGCTGCTGCTCACCTGCGCCGACGACCCCGGTGCGCGGCGAATGGCCGACTACGCAAGGCGATCCGGGCGCCGGGTGCGCAGTTACGGGGAGAGCGAGGCGGCCGACGTCCGGGTCACCGGCGTCCGCGCCCTGCCCGACGCCGTCGAGTTCGAGGTCAGCGGCCCGGAGCTCGAGGCACGCACCGTGCATGTGGGCGCCCTCGTCGGAAAGCACATGGCGCTCAACGCTGCGGCTGCACTGGCGATGGCCGTCGAACTGGGCCTCGACGCCGACACGGTGATCGCGTCGTGGGCGGCGTTCGGCGGGGTGCATCGGCGTTTTGAGTCGCACGGCACGGGCGGGGGAGTCCGGGTGTACGACGACTACGCGCACCATCCGACCGAGATCGCCGCGTCACTCGGCGCGGCCAAGGAGGCCGCCGGCGAAGGCCGGCTCGTCGCGGTGTTCCAGCCGGGCACCTACAGCCGCACGCAGACCTTCGCCCGGGAGTTTGCCGACGCGATGGCGATCGCTGACGTCGCGGTGGTCATGGACGTCTTCCCCGCGCGCGAGGAACCGATTCCCGGCGTCAGCGGCGCGACGATCAGCGACCTCATCGAGCTGCCGCCCGAACGGGTGATCTACGAGCCGCGGTTCAGCGCGGTACCCGAACGCATCGCGCAGGTCGCGCACGCAGGCGACCTGGTGATCACCATGGGCATCGGCAACGTCTACCTGCTGTGCGACGACATCCGGGTGGCGTGCGAACGAGCGGGGGCGGCGACATGACGGTTCGTGAGGGCGAGCGCACGACGGCGGGAGCGGTCGATGCGGCGCCACGTCGCGGCCGCCGGATCGGGCGCCCGCTGGTTCTCGGCGGGATCGCCGCCGTCCTCGTCGCTGCGGTGCTGACGTGGCTGCTCGCGTTCAGCTCCGTGTTCGGTGTGGGCACCGTCGAGGTCCGCGGCGAGCACGTGCTCAGCGCGGCACGGATCCGCACCGCGGCCGCCGTCCCCCACGGCACGCCGTTACTGCGCCTGGACACCGCGTCGATCGCGCGCCGGGTTGAGACGGTGCCCGGCGTCGCGGCGGCCGTCGTGCGGACCTCGTTCCCGTCCACCGTCCTGATCACCGTCACCGAACGCGTGGCGGTCGGCGTGGTGCGATCTGGCACCGGCTACGCGCTCGTCGACGCGACGGGTGATCAGTTCCGGACGGTGACAGCACGGCCGCGGGGGCTGCCGCTGTTCGTCGTCCCGGCCGGTACGGACGCGAGGACGACCGGCGGCGCGGTGGCGACAGTGGCCTCGGCGCTCACGCCCGCGCTGCGCGCGCAGGTGGCCTCCGTCCAGGCCCTCGACCCGAACG
The DNA here is from genome assembly GCA_051000395.1 of Jatrophihabitantaceae bacterium. Lineage (GTDB taxonomy): Bacteria > Actinomycetota > Actinomycetes > Mycobacteriales > Jatrophihabitantaceae > JBPCOI01. Next base: position 1,441 of record JBPCOI010000069.1, on the reverse strand, counting down.
CCATCACCTTGCTGCTCACCGATCAGCGGGTGGTGCAGTGGGGCAGCGCCGCGCGCAGCGCCGACAAGGCACGGATCCTGCCGGCGCTGCTGCGCGGCCACGTGTCCCAGGTCGATGTCAGTGACCCGGACCAGCCGTTCACCCGCTGAGTGCGCGGGATCTCGCACGGGATGGACCGGAAATCGACCGGGGATCGACCGGGGATCGACCGGGAATCGCGCGGGAATCGCGCGGGAATCGGCGGGCGCGGCGGAGCTGCCGAAATCGCCGGCGTGTCGTCGGCGCGCCTGCCGCGGTTGCGTCCCGATCAGTTCTACCTTCGGCTGCAACATCCCAGGTTGACATAACGTTAACGGTCCACTTGAGGGTGAGAGTTGCGGGATCGGTAGTCCAGGCCGTATTCGATCGGACAACAGGGAGCCACCCATGACAGCACCGCACAACTACCTCGCGGTCATCAAGGTCGTCGGTGTCGGCGGCGGCGGCGTGAACGCCGTCAACCGGATGATCGAGGTCGGTCTGAAGGGCGTCGAGTTCATCGCCGTCAACACCGATGCCCAGGCGCTGCTGATGAGCGATGCCGACGTCAAACTCGATGTCGGGCGTGAGCTCACCCGCGGCCTCGGTGCCGGAGCACAGCCCGAGGTCGGGCGCAAGGCGGCCGAGGACCACCGCGACGAGATCGAGGAGGTGCTCAAAGGCGCCGACATGGTCTTCGTGACCGCGGGGGAGGGTGGCGGCACCGGCACCGGGGGCGCTCCGGTCATCGCCAGCATCTCCCGCAAGCTCGGCGCGCTCACGATCGGTGTCGTCACCCGGCCGTTCTCCTTCGAGGGCAAGAAGCGGGCCAGCCAGGCCGAGGACGGCATCGAGCAGCTGCGTGCCGAGTGCGACACGCTGATCGTCATTCCCAACGACCGGCTGCTGCAGATCTCCGAGCGCAACGTCAGCGTCATGGACGCCTTCCGCAGCGCCGACCAGGTTCTGCTCTCCGGCGTCCAGGGGATTACCGACCTGATCACGACGCCCGGCCTGATCAACCTGGACTTCGCCGACGTGAAGAGCGTGATGAGCGGTGCGGGCTCCGCGCTCATGGGCATCGGCGCCGCCCGCGGCGACAACCGCGCCAGGCAGGCTGCCGAGATCGCGATCGCCAGCCCGCTGCTCGAGGCGAGCATGGAAGGTGCCCGCGGCGTGCTGCTCTCGATCTACGGCGGTTCCGATCTCGGACTCTTCGAGATCAACGAGGCGGCCTCGCTCGTCGCCGAGGCAGCGCACCCCGAGGCGAACATCATCTTCGGAGCGGTCATCGATGACACGCTCGGCGACGAGGTGAAGGTGACGGTCATCGCCGCCGGCTTCGACTCCGGTCAGCTGCCGTACAAGAAGGTCGAGGTGCATCGCGCCGAGGCGCCCGCGCAAGCGCCTGACCAGCGGCACA
>JBPCOI010000078.1:0-79851 GCA_051000395.1 Jatrophihabitantaceae bacterium | reverse complement strand
CAAACTCGATCGCTCCGTTGTCGACCAGTGGTAGGACCACCTTCGCGCCCAGGCGCTGGGCCCGCTCCATCGCCAGCGGTACGTCGTCGACCTGGACGTAGAAGATCGCCCAGCTCGCCCCGCCCAGCTGCGAGGTGTCCCACAAGCCGCCGCGATCCTCCTCGATCATGCTGTACCGCGCGGGCATCGACGGCTCGGCCACGTCCCAGCCGAACAGACCGCCGTAGAACGCCTTGGTTGCCTCCGGGTCCGGTGACGCGATCTCGTAGTAGTTCACAGCATTGGTCATGCCAACCTCCTCCGGTCGGAGTGCTCTGACGGGCGCACGATAAGCGCCGGGTCTGACGACGTTGCTACCGCCCCCAGTCGTCGGTCCGCTTGCGACCCGCCATCCGGCCGCTCACAGTCGGGGCATGCGGAACGAGCCGGCGCCATCGCTACGTCAGAGGGGTGTGGGCTCTCGTGCATTGCCGCTGATCTCGGTCGTTCTCGTCTCGGTCTTGGTGGGGTGCGGCTCGAACGGGACGCAGGTGCGCGACCGAGCGCCGGCGTCTCCAGCTGCGGCGCTGCGCGCAGGCCAGAATCGGTCCGGGGGTACGTTCCTCACCGTCGCGAACGGACTGCCGAACGCCGGCGACACGTTGCAGCTGCGCAGCGGGCCACATGGCGCGGTGATTCGCACTCTGGTCCAAACCAACCCGGGTACCACGGTGTCGGCCGCGCAGGCCGCTGACGGCAGTGTTGTGGTTGCGCTCACCACCGGATGCGCGACCGTTCTGGAACGCATCGACTCAGGCACCAGCCGCGCGACTGCGCTGCGCAAGGTTGGGGAGACGTCCTCCGGGATCGCGCTCAGCCCGAACGGCACACAGATTGCATATCTGACGCATCCGAGCTGTTTTGTGGATCACTGCACGGGAATGTGCGACGGTCCGGTAGCGTTCTTGCCGAACGTTCTTGTGGTGTTGAACCTGGTCACCGGGAACAGCTCGCGAACGGCCACGGACGACCAAGGGCATCCGTTCGTCGCGCTCAGTTGGAGTCCTGACGGTCGGCAGATCGTCGCCGGTTACGAGGGTGATCTTCAGCAGTTGGTGATCTTTGACGCTGCGAATCTGAGTTTCCGGACCGCGCTTCGCGTTCCGAACCCGGCGGGGTGCAGTTACTTCGCGCCCGCCTGGACGGTTGCCGGGCTGGTGGCCGCCCAGGGCTGCGGTTCGGAACCGGAGTTGTCGCCGTCAAGGATCGTGCAGATCAATACGCGAGGCGTCGTATCGGCGCAGTGGGCACTGCCGAGGTGCATCGATGGCGTCACGACAAGAACCGATCCGGCGCGCAAGCGGGTGCTCGTCCAGAGCAACATCGGCTACGGCGACGGCACCTGCGCGACGCGTAGCGACGTCCAGATATCACGGGTCGGTGAGGGACGACTGCATGCCGTTCTCAACCTGCCCAATTCCGATGGCCGGGTACAACTCGACGGATAACCAGGGCGCCGTCGAGAGGCGGCGAGAGCGGCGGCAGGTGTACCGCCCAGCCGGCGGCGGTCAGGCCCGGGAGGCGTTGGCGGCTTTGACGAACTCCAGCAGTGCGGGCGACGGGCCACCAGGCTGCTGCTCGATGTGCTGAGTGTTCTCGGCGTACATCCGATACAGCGAGTCACGCAGCCCCGCATCGCCGCCGTGGAACTGCTCCAGCAGCCCCATCCACTCCGCCGCCAGGTTCTGCGCCTCGGGTGTGGCTGGGTCGAGGCCGCTGCTCACCGCTGCCTGCACCTTCTCGATCAGCCTCGGCCACGTCGCCTCCACATCGGCGATGGCCTGCTCGCCGAGCTGTTGCCGACGCTCGGCAAGATCAGCCAACTGCTCGTCGCTGAAGTACTGCTTCACGGTGTCGTCCACTGTGATCACCTTTCGGATCAGTTCCAAGAAGTCGGTGACCGACGTCGCCTCGGCGCCCTTCACGGCCGTAGCCATGATGCCCAGCTGCGCGCGCAGGGTGCGGATGGCGACCAGCTGCCGGTCGAGGTAGGCCCGATGCTGGTCGAGCAGCACCTCGAGCGACGCCGCGCCGTCCAAGACCGCACCGATCGCGTTCAACGCCAGACCTAGCTGGCGCAGCGCCAGCACCTGGTAGAGCCGCTGGACGTCGGCCGCCACGTACAGCCGGTACCCGGCGGGCGTGCGTCCCGAGGGTTGCACCAGGCCGAGATGGTGGTAGTGGTGCAACGTGCGCACCGTCAACCCGGTCGAGGAAGCCAGCTGACCCACCTTCCACGCGTGGACTTCCCGTGCTGCCATGACCGATCACCTTCGCTTCTACCGCCACGGATGTGCCAGCTCGGACGACGCTAAAGCCTGACGCAACGTCAGAGTCAACCAGCAATCGAGGACGGAATCGCGGACAGGCAAGCAGCCCACCCCGCTTGCCCTGCTATCGGCACCGGCCGTCGTCGTCTCGTAACCTCACGCTCATGGCAACGTGGGCTGAATTCGCCGCCCGAGCTCCGCGGATCTGCGAGATCTTCACTCGTCGGCATGCCGCGACCGGCGGCCTGTGCCTGCTCGCCACCCTGCGATCGGACGGGTATCCACGGATCAGCCCGCTCGAACCGAGGATGTTCGAGGGTGAGCTCTGGATCGGGGGAATGCCGCACACGATGAAGTTCAGGGACCTACGTCGTGATCCACGCTTCAGCCTGCACACCGCCACCGTCGACAGCCACGTGAGCGATGGTGATGCCAAGGTGTGGGGCGTCGCGCACAACGTGCAGGACGTGATGCTGCATCGGCGGTATGCGGCATGGCTGTTCGAGGAGACCGGGTTCGATCTGCGCGGCCAGGAGTTCAGCGACTTCTATGCGGCCGACCTGGCCGGCGCGTCCTCGGTCGAGGTCGGCGGCGGTCATCTGGACGTCACGATCTGGAAGCCTGGTGAGCCCGAACGCGTGGTCCGCAAGCACTGATCGCGTTGTCAGTCGTGATGACCCACGATGTTGATCACGTTGCCGTCTGGTGCCCGGACGAAGAACCGGCGCACGCCCCACGACTCTGTCGCCAGCGGATGCACGATCTCGTAGCCGAGCCGCTGCGCTTGGTCATATGCAGCGTCGACGTCGTCGGTGTGGACGGAAATGACAGAATCCTCCGGTGCGCTCGCGTCGCGTGTCACGAGTTGCACGTTCACCCCGGTGTCGGGACAGGTATAGCGCGCCACCCAGCCCAGGTTGAACTCCTCGGTGCTCAGTCCGAGAAAGTCGGTGTAGAAGCCCTTTGCGGCATCGATATCGGCCACGCGAAGATTGGGCGTGATCCGGTTGGCTCGCATGTCGTCCTCTCTTGGGGCATTGACCGATCAGACCTCGACGAGACCAAAGCGCAGGCCTTGGTCGTCGACGCACTCGCTCACGGTGCCGTAGGGCTCGTGGTGCGGCTCGCTCGCCGACCCCCCGTGCCTGCGCACGGCCGCGACGGCGGCCGCGACATCGGGCACCGTCCAGACCGGTACCGCGGTGGCCCGCTCGTTGCCGCCGGAGAGGCCGGTCATCGGGGCGGTGTCTTGCACCTGCCAGCCGTCCTCGACGCGCCCGGGAGCGAACCGCCAGTCGAGGACGGCGCCGTAGAAGGCACGCGCCCGTGCCGAGTCGACGACCTCGAGGGTGAGGTAGGACGCGCCGCCGGCCCGGCGTCCGGTGGCCGGCGGCGGGGTGTCGTCGGCGTCGGCGGGCGCCTCGTGCAGGCGGAGGGCCGTGCCCTGGTCGTCGAGGCACTCGGCGACCGTGCCCCAGGGATGCCGCTCGATTTCGCCGGCCTCGCCGCCCGCGGCCCGCAGCCGGTCGAGGGCCGCGGCGAGGTCGATGACGGCGAAGTCGCATGTCACCTGCGACGCGCCCTCGCGGAACCCGATCGACGGCACCAACCCGTCGACCCGTCCGTCGGGCAGGTAGCTCCACCCGAGCACGGCTGCGTAGAACGAGCGGGTGCGTTCGACGTCCGGTGTCCGCAGGGCCACGTGCACGATCTCGCCGTGCCGAGAGGCGACGGGTGCGGTGGCGGGCAGCGCTGAGGTCAGGCCCCAGCGGTGACCGAACGGGTCGACGATCCACGCATTGCGCTGGCCGTACGCGTTATACGGCGCGCGGTCTCCGGTGGCACCCGCAGCCATCGCGCGCTCCCGCACGGCATCGGCGTCCACGACCGGCAGCATCAGGCTCACCGTCGATTCGCCCGGGCGCGGCGCGGTGACCCCGATCTCGGGGTGCTCGTCGGCGAGGTAGAGGTGGCCGCCGGCGATCTCGACATCGCAGTGGCCGATGCGCCCGTCGGGCATCTGGATGGGCTCGTCGGCGAGCCGGGCGTCGAAGATGTCGACGTACCAGTCGATTGCGGCGCGGGCGTCGGCCACGGCGAGGTAGGGGACGGCGGCCGGTCGCGGCGAGGCCGGCTCACCGGGCCGGGCGCCCGGGCGCGAGTCGGCGGTGCCAGTGGTGCTCACAGGGAGCACTCCTTTAGGTAGGGCCAGTGCACGCTCGATCCTGGCGCGCAGCCGGCGGGCGAACACCGGGTCGGGGGCCACCGGCCGGTTCGGCTCGTACAGCTCGTGGAACGGATCAGTCATCGGAGCCCTCCTCCCGGTCGTAGACGGCGCGAAACTCGCGCCGGGCCCGGACGAGCAGGGCCTCGGTGGCAGGGGCGGTGCGGCCGAGTAGGTCGGCCACCTGCGGCACGGGCAGGTCGTCGACGTAGCGCAGGGTGAGGGCCGCCCGGTGCTGCGGGGCTAGGCGCGCGAGGGTTGCCCACGCCTGCAGGGCGTCGAGCCGCCCGTCCCACGGATCGACCGTGGCCGGCTCGACCGTCGGATCCGTCGCGACCGCCCGCAGGTTTCGCTGTTCCCGGGCCCGGCCGCGCCAGTGATCGGCGAGCTTGTGCCGGGCGACTCCGATCAGCCAACCCACGCCCAGGGGTGGTGGGTCGGTGCGACGCGCCGCGTCGGTCGCGGCGAGGAATGTCTCCGAGGTGAGTTCCTCGGCCACGTCCCGGTCGCCGCAACGTCGGAGTAGGTAGCCGTACACCTGTGGGAGCGCCGCGTCGTAGAGGGCGAGCAGCTCGGCTCCCGCGCCCGCCGTCACCGCGCCACCCATGTCCCTATCGTCGTCGGACGGGTCCGGATTCCGACGCTGCGACGGCGACAATTTTCCGACGGGTTCCCGCGCAGCAGGTCGTAGGCAGTCTCCCGTTCGTCCGAGCAGACCTCGAGTCAGGCCAGACTGCGTACGAGCAGCGCGGCAGGGTTGCCGACCTGCCAGCCGGGGAATGGGTCGATCACTGCGATTTGAATGAAGCCGAGGCGCTTCCAGAACGCACGGGTCGGGGCGAAGGGCGGATATTCGGCCGACCCGTCGAGCGTCTTCACGAGCACGAGGTCTGTGTCGTCGACGCTCAGCTGACGCAGCACCTCGGTCACCAATTTCGTTCCGATGCCGCGCGAGCGTCGGCCGGGGGCTACTGCAGCGTGAAGGATCTCCGCTGCTCGCGTGAAGCCGCGCTCGACGAGAAGGAACCCGACGATCTCGCCGGTTGCCTCGCAGGCGACCCAGCCCTTCCCGCTGGCCATGCCCTGCGCGATCTCCGAATGGGTCTCCGGTGCGAAGTAGTCAGGCGAGGCCCGGACGATGGCCACGCATTCCTCCGCGTCAGCGGCGGCGCTTCGTCGGACGAACGTCACTGCGGGAGTCTCTCCCGCGCGGCAGCCATCGTGGAAATCTCGACTGGTGTCGACGTCCTCGCTCGCCTGGCGCGATCCGGCTCGACAACCGCGAGGGTCCTGGCGACACTGCTCACCATGTACACCGTCGCTGTGGCGCACCACACCGGCCAACGCCTGGCCGAGGTCGGGTTCTTGCTCTTCGTCATCGCCGGGGTGTGGATCGCGGCCGCTCACATTCCAAGACTGCGCCTCGGCCCACTCCGGATGATCATCGCCGGAATCCTGCTAGCCGTCGGCGGAGTGCTTCTGATCATCGCTACGCGCTGGGGACACTTCGGCTAGCGCCGACCCTCGTCAGGCGATTCCCTGACCAGGCGCGGGGCCTACCGTGGGTGACATACGCACCGGGAGGTTCTGTGTTCGAACGATTCACTGCGAGCGCGCGCCGGGTAGTGGTGTTGGCCCAGGAGGAGTCTCGGCTGCTCAACCACGACCGGATTGGCACGGAGCATCTGCTGCTGGCCCTATTGCACGTCGAGGAAGGCGAGACCGGCCTCGCGCTGCATAATGCCGGTGCCACATTGGAAGGCACGCGACGTCGAGTCGAGCAATCAGCCGGCCGAGGTAAGAAGGAGCCGAGCGGACACATCCCGTTCACCAAGCGGGCCAAGAAGGTGCTCGAACGAGCTTTGCTGGCATCACAACGACAGGGTCAGGCGAGCATCGGGCAGCCGCACCTGCTCAGCGCGCTTCTGGAGGTGCGCGACGGTGCCGCGTTCGCGCTGCTGGTAAATCTCGGCGTCGACACCGAGGCTCTGGCCGCAGTCGCGGAAGGCCTCGGATCGAGGGCTGCGGCGGATGAGGGCGGCGGTGGTGTGGGCGCGGTGCGCGTCGGGTCCGCGACGGCAACAAGCGGTCTCATGCCGCAACCCGGACGGTGGTCGGCCGAGGATCTGGCCGCACACATCGGCCGACTCGCGCACAGCTTGGCGGCCGAGCGTGATGAATTCGCGCGAGGTCTTGCGCGATACGGCCGGCATGATGACGATTGCGATCCCGCTCAAGGCTGCCGGTGCGGTCTGGCTGACCTACTCAAGATTGCTACACGGGAACCGGGCCAGGCGAGCTAGTTTGAGTCGAGCCGAATTCCCAACAACTCCGGCTGAACTTGGGAACGCCGCAGGTGACCCAGCCCAGGCACTTCGCGCCAAGCCGTTGATGACGACTTCGCGCGTTTGCGGATACCGCGTCTGCGCCGCCTATGAACTTAGGTGCGCTGAACGCCCCGGCCACACCCGCCCGACCACCAACGTCGCCAGGCACGCGACGGGGATGAGCAAATAGGCCTGGCTGTCGCTGTGCAGTCCGAACCATGACGCGTGACGGCGGCGGCGAGCACCCAACGTTTCAGGGCGAGCAGTCGACTCGCAATCAGAAACAGCACCACAGAGATCAACAGAGCGAGCAGCCCGTAGCGGGCGGCCACGCCCAAGCCTTCAAAACTGTCAGGCGCTGCCACATTTGACCGCGCAACTGCATGCATGCCGGCCAAGGCAAGCCCGCATTGCACAGTGCCGATGCCGGCGCCGCACGCTGCAGCAGAAGCACTCTGCTGGGCACGGCGAACACGTCTGGTCACTGCCCCTGTCCTCTTCGGTGTCGCGTGAGCCAGGTTTGCGCTGCAGGCCGGATCGTCATATCAAGCGGGCGGCGGAGCAACCTCAGCGGGGCATGTCGGTGAAGCGGCTGTAGCGGCCTTGGAAGGCGACTGCGACGGTGGCGGTGGGGCCGTTGCGGTGCTTGGCGATGATCAGGTCGGCCTCGCCGGCGCGTTCGGTCTCCGGCTCGTACAGGTCGGGGCGGTGCACGAGCAGCACCATGTCCGAATCCTGTTCGATACTACCCGACTCGCGCAGGTCGGACAGCAGCGGCTTCTTGTCGGTGCGCTGCTCGGGTCCGCGGTTGAGCTGCGAGAGCGCGACCACCGGTACGTCGAGCTCCTTGGCTAGCAGCTTCATCGCGCGGGAGAACTCGCTGACCTCCTGCTGGCGCGACTCGACGCGTTTGCCGCTGGTCATCAGCTGCAGGTAGTCGATCACGATCAGCTGCAGGTCGGCGCGCTGGCGTAGCCGGCGGGCCTTGGCGCGGATCTCCATCATCGTCAGGTTCGGCGAGTCGTCGATGAATAGCGGGGCGTCGGCCAGTTCGCTCGAGCGCAGCGCCAGGCGAGTCCAGTCCTGGTCGCTCATGTGCCCGGAACGCATGTTCTGCAGCGCCACCCCCGCCTCCGCGGAGAACAGCCGCATCATGATCTCGAGCTTGCCCATCTCCAGCGAGAAGATGACCGTCGGCTTCTGATGCTTCACCGCCGCCGAGCGGGCGATGTCGAGCGCGAGGGTGCTCTTGCCGGAGCCGGGACGGCCGGCGATCGTGATCATCTGGCCGGGGTGCAGCCCGTTGGTGTACTCGTCGAGCTGGTGGAATCCGGTCGGGATACCGGTGCCGATACCGCCGGTCGAGGCGATCTTGTCGATCTCGTCCAGGGTGCTCTGCAGCAGCGACTCTATGTGGACGTAGTCCTCGCTGGTGCGCCGCTCGGTGACCTCGTAGATCTCGGCCTGCGCGCGGTCGACGACGTCGTCGACGCTGCCGGTGACGTCCTGCGAGCCCGAGGCAGTGTCGTAACCCATCTGCACGATCCGCGTGCCGGCGGTGACCAGGCGGCGCAGCGTCGCCCGCTCGGCCACGATCTGCGCGTAGTAACCGGCATTGGCCGCCGTCGGCACCATAGAGATCAGCGTGTGCAGGTACGGCGCGCCGCCGGCACGCACCAGCTGCCCGGCCCGCGTCAGCTCCGCGGACACCGTGACGGCGTCGGCCGGTTCGCCGCGGGCATACAGGTCGAGGACGGCGTCGTAGACCAGCTGGTGGGCCGGCCGGTAGAAGTCGCCCGGACGCACGATCTCCACCACGTCGGCGATCGCGTCCTTGGACAGCATCATCGCGCCGAGCACCGACTGCTCCGCCTCGACAGCCTGCGGTGGCGTGCGGTCGTACTCCCGGGGCGCCGCGGCCACCCGCGAGTCGTCGGCCAGCGTCATGCCCGGTCGCCCTCCCGATTGCCTGTGTGCACGCACACAGAACTACCGGGCGCTACCGACAGTTCTGGCGTTGTCGGCACGTCCTGGCTGACTGCGTTGCGGTGGAGCAGACGTTAGAGGCCTGACGAGCCGCGGGCAATTCGGCTTGTGCGCCCAGCTGTGGACGACGCTGTGCGACTCGCCGGAGCTCCTGTAGACGACCGGTGGACGGCGCTGTGGATATCGACGGGCGGCTGGGTACCGGCTCAGGCGGGACGGCCCTCGCGACGTCCGTGCCCTGTGGAGGAAAAATACCTGCTGGGTGAACCGCCGGCGGCGATCAGGCGTCGGCCTGCGGACGGGAACGCAGCTGGAAGGTGGCCAGCGCCTGGGCGGCACCGGCGAGCTGCTCGTCGGCGTTCGCCAGGTCCTTCTCGGCCTCCGCCCGGCGGTCCTCGGCCTCCTCGCGAGCCGTCTCGGCCTCCGCCCGGCGAGCCTCGGCCTCCTCGTAGCGTCGCTCGGCCTCCGCGCGTGCCTGCTCGGCCTCAGCTCGCGCCTGCTCGGCGAGTTCCCGGCGCCGGACTTCGTTGGCGTGTCCCTGCTGGTGCTTGTACTGCTGCGCGCGGGTCTCGCTGCGCTGCATCTCCAGTTCCTCGGTGAGCTTGGCCGTGAGGGCGGACAGCTTATGCTCCTCGGCTGCGGCGCGCTCAGTCTCGGCGTCGCGGGCCGCTTCGGCCTCCTTCAGCGCCTGCTCGAGCTCGGTGAGGCGCTGCTCGGCCGCGTCGCGCGCCGCGGCGTGCTCGTCGTGCGCGCTCTGCAGGGCGTCGGCGCGAGCCCGGTGCTCCTCGGCCTGGGCGGCCAGCTCGGCGGAGCGGGCATCGGCCTGCGCCCGGCGCCGCGACTCGGCACGGTGCGCGGCCTGCGCGGCCTCCATCGCCTGCTCGGCCTCGGCCCGGCGCTGCTCAGCGGCCTCGCGGGCGGCGGCGTGCTCGTCGCGCACGATCCGCAGCGACTGCCGTGCGTTGCGCTGCATCTCCAGTTCCTCGGCGACCTCGGCGGTGATGACGGCGAGCTGGCGCTCGGCGGCATTGGCGCGCTCGATCTCGGGCTGGTTGGCCGCCAGTGCCGCCCGCATCGTCTCCTCGGCCTCGTCGCGACGCAGCTCTGCCGCCTCGCGGGCCGCGACCTGCTCGTCGTGGATCTGCTGCGCCGAATCGAGCTTGGCCTGCTGCTCGGCCAGCTGGGCGCTCAGCTCGCTGACCCGCGCCTCGGCCTGGGCGAGACGTTCCTGCTCGGCCTGTTGGCGTTCCTCTGCCTCCTGCAACGCCGTTTGCGCCTCCGTCAAGGACCGCTCGGTCGCCGCGAGCTTCTGCTCGGCGTTCTCCCTGCCGGCTGCCTGTTCGTCGTGGGAGACCTGAAGGGCCAGCTTCGCGGTGCGTTCCATCTCGAGTTCCTCCGTCAATGCGGCCGTGTTGCCGGCGAGGCGACGCTCGGCTGCCGCCGCGCGCTCGGTGTGCTCGTGCACGCTCTGCTCGGCCTCGGCAAGCCGGGCCTCGGCAGTCTCGCGGCTGCTGGCCTGCTCGTCGCGTGCCTCCTGCAGCGTGTCGATTTTCGCACGCTGCTCGTCGAGCGTCGCAGTCAGCTCCGCGACGCGGGCCTCGGCCTCAGCGCGCCGTGTGCCCTCGATTTCCTGGCTCTCGCGGGCGGCCCGCAGCTCCTGCTCGCTCTCGAGGAGCTGCTCGCGCGCCGCGTCGCGGGCGGCCGCGTGCTCGTCGCGTTCGGCCGAGAGCACCTGCTTCGCGCTGCGCTCGACATCGAGTTCCCTGGCGTGGTCGGCCTCGTGGCTGTGCCGGGCATCCTGCAGCAGCTGCTCGCTCTCCGCCTGGCGCTTCTCGGCCTCGGCGCGGGCGGTGGCGTGAGCGTCGTGCGCCTGCTGCAGGGCGTCCAGCGTGGCCCGGTGCTCGTCGAGCGCGACGGTGAGCTCGGCGACCCGGGCCTCAGCCTCCGCGCGCCGCTCATGCTCGGACTGCTGCGCGCTCTGCTGAGACTGCTCGTTGTCGATCAGGCGTTGCTCGGCCTCGGCGCGCGCAGCGGCCTGCTCGTCGTGGGCCTGCTGCAGGGCCTTCTTCTCGCTGCGTTCGGCTTCGAGTTCCTCAGCGACCTCGGCCATGATCGCCGAGAGGCGTCGCGATGCCGCGGCGCGCTCGTCGGCCAGGCGCTGCTCCGCCTCGGCGATGCGGGCCTCCGCGATGCGGGCCTCGGCGTCGTCCTTGCGCGCGCTCTCGCGCTGCTGCACGGCCCCCATCACTGGCCTCCCGTTTCACTTTCCAGGTCGTTCTCGGCGTCGGCCGCAGCCGGCCGCGGCATCCCGGTCCACGCTGGCCAGACGCTCGCCCCACGACGATAGCCACAGAAGGACGGACAGCGAAGTTGACCATCGTCAGGTGGCCGCGTCGAGCGTCGTTGCTCACTTCGCAGTGCGGGAACGCTGCTGCAATCCGGACACCAACTGCGCGACGGCGAGCAATTGCTGGTCGGCTTCGGCGACATGCTGTTCGGCGCTGAGGACGCGTTGCTCGGCGGCCACTCGCTTTGCGTCGGCGTCTACCGCGCGCTGCGCCGCCTGCTCCAGGCGCCGCTGCAGTTCGCTACGGCGCCGTTCGTCGGCCGTGCGGGCTGCCGCTGCCGCCACCTGCGCTTCGTGCAGCAGTTGCTCGGCCTCGATCAGCTGCTGCCGGGTGCCGGCCAGGCGATGATCGGCGGCGGCACCCTGCTGCTCGGCCTCGATCAGCTGCTGCCGCGTGCCCGCAATGCGCCGATCACCGGCCTGCGTGCGCCGGAGCTGTTCGGCGAGCTCCTCGCGAACCGCGCCGGTCTCCTGGCGCGAGCGAGCCAGGTGCGCCTGCAGCTCCGCGCACTGCTCGCTGAGCATGCGGTACGTGTCGGCAGCGCGCTGCGCCGCAGCGAGCGCCTGGCGTTCGGTGTCCTTGCGCAACTCGATCTGCTCGATGCAGCGGTCACGCATCTTGCCGAGCGCGATCGCGCCGCCCTCGCGTGCCGCCTCGGCCTCCTGACGGGCGTCCGCGGCGCGTTGCTCGGCGTCTTCGCGACGTCCCCGCTCGGCGTGGTGCTCGAGCCGGACGGCCTGCAGTTCGGCTCGGACGGCGGCGAGTTCGGCGCGAGCCGCGTGCAGCTCGGCTCGCGCGGCGGCGGGCTCTGTTTCGTCCTGGACCCCCGGGCGGGAGGACGCCGCCGGCGCAGCGAGGCTCGCCCGGGGCGCGACGGTCCGCGCGTCCGGAGCATAGGCCGGCACAGGCACCGGATCCGCCTCGCGCCACGGGCGCGGTGCCTTCGAGTGGCGTGCGACGTCGCCGCTCGTGCGCACAGCATCCGTCCCGTGCCCCGGATCTTCGCCGCGCGCGTCCGATCCGCGATGACGGGCCCGGGCCCCATCGCGGTCGCGCTGGCGAAGCTCGTCTTCCTGCACGCTCGCACCGTAACTGCTTGCTCCGCGCCGCGCCCGTCCGGCACGACGCCGTGTGCCGGACGAGCCGGAGGAGAGCGGAGTGGTCAGACCGCGTTCACGGTCAGCGGTACGGACGCTACGACGTCGGGATGCAGGTCGACGGTCACGGTGTGCGATCCGGTCGTCTTGATGTGCCCCGGCAACTGGATGCGCTTGCGGTCCAGCAGCGGGCCGCCGGCGTCCTTGACGGCGCCGGCCACGTCGGCCGCGGTGATCGAACCGAACAGCCGTCCGCCATCGCCGGCACGCGCGCCGAGCGTGACGGACAGCTTCTCGAGCTCGGCCTTGATCTCGCGGGCGTGTCCGAGATCACGGATCTCGCGGGCGTCGCGCGCGCGCCTGATCTGCACGATCTGCTTCTCGGCGCCCTTGCTCCACGTGATTGCCGCGCCGCGCGGCACCAGGAAGTTGCGTCCGTAGCCGTCGGCGACTTCGACGACGTCTCCGGCCAGACCGAGCCCGGCTACCTCACGGGTGAGGATGAGCTTCACGGCTGCCTCCTAGCGCGCGGTCGAGGTGTAGGGGAGCAGCGCCATCTCGCGGGCGTTCTTGATCGCCTTGGCGAGCTGGCGCTGCTGCTGCGAGCTCACGCCGGTGACCCGGCGGGCACGGATCTTGCCGCGGTCGGACACGAACTTGCACAGCAGGTTGGTGTCCTTGTAGTCGATGTAGCCGATCTTGGCGGCGAGCAGGGGGTTCGCCTTCTTCTTCGGCTTGCGGATGGGGGGCTTGGCCATGTCAGGTACTCCGTGTCGTAGCTGGGCGATCTTGATACTCAGGACACGTCAGGACGCGTCCGGCGTATTAAGATCCGCGGAAGGGGTTGTTCAGAATGGGGGCTCTTCGGAGAAACCGCCGCCGCTACCGGCGGCCGGTGCCGAGCCCCACGGGTCCTCGGCAGGAGCGCCGCCGCCGCCGCCGGCATCCGAGCCGGACGAGCCGAACCCGCCGCCGCTGGAGGAGCCGCGCTGGGTGCGGTTCACCTTGGCCGAGGCGTACTTCAGCGAGGGGCCGACCTCGTCGACCTGCAGCTCGATGACGGTGCGCTTCTCGCCCTCGCGCGTCTCGTAGGAGCGCTGCTGTAGCCGCCCCTGCGCGATCACCCGTATGCCGCGGGTCAGCGACTCGGCCGCGTTCTCCGCGGCCTGGCGCCACAGCGAGCAGCGCAGGAACAGCGCCTCGCCGTCCTTCCACGCGTTGGTGTTCTTGTCGAAGCTGCGCGGCGTCGACGCGATGGTGAACGACGCGACGGCCGCGCCCGACGCGGTGAAGCGCAGCTCGGGGTCGGCGGTGAGGTTGCCGACCACGGTGATGACGGTGTCGCCTGCCATTGCCGGTTACCGCGCGTCCGGGCGCAGGACCTTGGTCCGCAGCACCGATTCGTTGAGGTTGAGCTGACGGTCGAGCTCCTGGACGGCCGCGGGGTTGGCCTGCAGATCGATGACGGCGTAGATGCCCTCGACGTGCTTGTCGATCTCGTAGGCCATCCGGCGCTTGCCCCAGATGTCGACCTTTTCGACCGCGCCACCGTCGGACTTCACGACGGACAGAAACGTGTCGAGCGAGGGCGCGATGGTGCGCTCTTCGAGACTGGGATCGAGAATGACCATCACTTCGTAATGGCGCATGGCGCTGGTCAAGGCAACTGCCTCCTGTGGACTGGTCGGCCGCGGACTCTCCGCAGCAGGAGGATGCTCGCGCCGTACGACACTTCCGGGTAGGTCCCCGATCACGGCGGGCGAACCATGCCAGGTTACCGGGCGCACCCCGGGAACCCGAAATCGTCGGACTGCCGCGTGGGCCGACACCCGACGCACTGCGCCGGGGGGAGTTCAGCGCTTGGACGGCGGCGGCGTGCTGCGCCGCAGCAGGAACAGCCGCGCGTAGGTGGCGGTGACCAGGGACAGCGCGATGATCGCGATGATCGCCAGGACGACCGGCAGCTGGCCGCTCGGGGACGCGTTCGTGGCGTTCACCGCGTTGTTGGCCAGCTGGGGCGAGGTGAAGCCGTTGGACGAGAAGTTACCCGACGAGCTCTTGCCGCCTGAGGTGTTGGCGCCGGGCAGTGCCCCGCCGGCGAGCACGCTGCCACCGCTGCCGCCTGGTAGTACCCCGCCGAAGCCGCCGGTGTCACCGAAGGCGCCCGTACCGCCGCCCTGGGGCACGACCAGGTCCGGGATGCTCGGCCCCATCGGCGTGTACACGAAGCCCGTGCGGGATGTCGTCTTCTTCTTCGGCACGGTGGTGGTGTGCGACTTGTGCGGCGTGCCCGGCTGGGTGAGCGACGGCAAGACCGTGCCGAGGTTCGGGGCGGGGACACCCACGCTGACCCCGGGCACCGTGATGTTGATCGGGCCGACGTGGGCGTGGATCGTCGGAGTGCTCACCGCGAGCTTGCACTGCGGCGCGGTGGTGGTCACGTGGATGATCCCCGACCAGCTGAACGACGCGCCGACGGCGCTGAGGTTGTTGGGGCTCAGCGGGATGTCAGCCACCCCGAGCACGTTGACCGACTTGGACGTCCACATGAGGGTGTGGTCGCCGCTGGACAGCCGCGCCGCGTTCGGGAACGCGGTGGTCTTGCCGCCGGTTACGTGGATCTTCTGCTGGTGACTGGTGCCCTGGTCGATTACGGCGTCGACGTTGAGCCCGGCGATGTGCAGCAGGCCCAGCGGATTGATCGACGCGATGTCGATCCCGACCAGCGACGACTTGAAGTTGATCGCATCGCCGGGCCGGATCCAGACCTCGGTCCCGCCGGTCGAGATCAAGCAGTTGCTGTCGAGCACTCCCGTGACGGTGAACGTCGCGGTGTCGCTTCCGGAGTGGTAGTGCGGCCGCGGCGTCGCCGCGGAAACCGGCGCGTCACCCAGTGGAGCGGTGGCGATGACCGAGGCAGCGGCCACGCCGAGAGCTGCGGCGCCGGCGAACCAGCGCAGGCCGCGCTGCCGCAGCCAGTGCGAGCGCCGCCCATGCCGGTCTGCGGCGCGGTGCTCACCTGCCATGCTTGCCTCTCCCTGGGCCTACGGTACCTACGCCAGCGTAACCCGCGGGCGGACGTCCGGACTAACGACTGCTTCCAGTGTCGGTTACGAGGGGACCCTGCGGCAACTCCTCGGCCGCCGGACGCCGCGGACGGTCCGCGGCGCCGTCGAAGCAGCCGCCCGCGGGGTCGTCCATCCCGCCGGAGCGCACGATGTCCAGTTCCGGACGCCACATCTCGCGCACCACGAGGGCCGCGATCGCCAGCAGCAACCCGTCGCGCACGAGCAGCACCAGCATCAGCCAGCCGTAGCCGATGCCGTGACCCTGCTGCCCCGGTGTGTCGCCCAGCAGCAGCGTCAACGTCATGATCCACACCAGGATCTCGGTGAACTGCCAGATCAGCGACAACCGCCAGCGGGGGCGGGCCAGCGCCAGCAGCGGCACGAGCCACAGCGAGTACTGCGGGCTCCACACCTTCGTCGTCAGCAGGAACGCGAGCACGACCAGGAACGCCAGTTGCCCCAGTCGCGGCCGGTGCGGCGCCCGCAGCGCCAGCCAGACCACGCCGGCCAGAGCGACGACGAGCGCGAGGGCGACGAGCGCGCCGGGCGGTACCCAGTAGGTGTTGTCGGAGGAATTGAAGCCGCTCGTCGCGATCGTCTTGCCCATCGCCCACA
Source organism: Jatrophihabitantaceae bacterium (assembly GCA_051000395.1). GTDB lineage: Bacteria > Actinomycetota > Actinomycetes > Mycobacteriales > Jatrophihabitantaceae > JBPCOI01. The sequence continues at coordinate 63,877 of JBPCOI010000078.1, read as the reverse complement.
GCGTGCTGCGCTCGGTATAACGGTCGGCGCTGAAGCGGTAGAACTGCCACCAGGCGTGCGGGTAGGCGAGCGCGACCGGCACGTTGACCGCCGCCCACACCGCCGCGGCCGACGCGCCCGCCCACACCGTGGGGGCGTAGCGGCGGGTGCGGTAGGCGAGCACGGCGAGCGCGACGAGCAGGAAGACCGGGTACAGCTTGGCGGCGGTGCCGAGACCGATCAGGGCCCCGGCCAGCACCGGTTTTCGTCGGGCCCACGCCCACAGCGCACCGCTGGTCAGCGCCATCGCGAACAGGTCCCAGTTGGAGAACGCGTGGAACACGAGCAGCGGCGACAGCGCGAAGATCGCCGCGTCGTAGGGACGCCGGCCGGCCGCGCCGGCCGTGCCCGCGCTCACCACCAGTCCGCACGCGGCGAGCAGTAGCGAGGTGATCGCGACGTAGACGACGAGCTCCGACCAGCCGGAGTCCAGGCCGTGGGCCGCGCGGGTGAGATCGCCGGCCAGCCACATGAAGCCCCCGGTCAGCACCGGGTACTCCACCGCGGTGTCGCGGTACGGGACGGCTCCGACGTCGATGCGCTCGTCGCTCCAGAGCGGGACGATGTCCGAATAGCACATGTGGGTGTATTGCTTGTTGCCGGTCCAGTCGCCCGACGCGCACGGGGACTTCTGCGCGAACCCGAGCAGCAGAGTGATGCTGGTCAGCGCGAGCAGGATGCGCACCGGCGTCCACCACGTGCCGGGCCACACGCCGGCGTAGCGTCCCCAGCTCCCGCCGATCGCCCGGCTCGCCCGGCCCACCGTGGGGTCGACGTGGCTCGGCGGCGCGGGGACGTCGAGGTCGCCGCTGGGCCCGGCCGGGGACGTCACCCGGACATCCTGGCACGCCGGCGCCCGGCGGACGGCGCTACGGGCAGGGCGGTCCGAGCAGCGACGGCGTGCACGTCGTGGGCGGCGGCGACGGGGTGGTCGGCGGCGGCGGGGGCGGCACGGGCGCGCTGGAACTCGTGCTCGGCGGCGGTGGCGGCGCCGAGGAGAACGTGGTCTTGATGGTGAACGTCGGCGACGGCTTCTGGGACGTCGACGGCGTGGGCGACGGCGAGGGCGTGTACGTCGGGACGCGGGCGGTGTTGATCCCGCCCGTCACCAGCTGCGTCGTGGCCATCGGCAACTCCGGCGTGCCGGACAGGTAGGTGTCCATGAACATCGCCCAGGTCTTGCCGGGCAGGTCGGCGCCGTATTCCTGACCGCCGGAGCCGTTGTAGATCGCATGGGTCGAGTCGCCGCTGCCGGCCCAGACCGCCACGCTGACCCGCGGCGTGTACCCCACCATCCAGGCGTCGCTGTTCTGTCCGGTGTCCGGGCCGTGGGTGATTCCCTCGGTTCCCGTCTTGGCCGCGGACACGCGGCCGCCCGAGAGGGGGTCGTTGGAGTACGCGGCGATCGGCTCCAGCGAGAGCGTGACGTCGTTGGCCACCTTCAGATCGATTGTGCGAGTGCCGGCCGACTTGTGCTGGTACACCGTCGCACCAGAGGCGTCGGTCACCGTCGTGACGAAGTAGGCGCCGTTGCGGATCCCGTTGTTGGCGAAGGTGGCGAAGCCGACGGCCTGGTCGAGTGGTGTCACCGGGTAGCCGCCGATGCCGATGTCGAAGCCGGTGTGCCCGTTGCGGTCCACGAGCAGCGGGTTGCCGTTCGGGTCGGTCTTCGGGATTCCGGCCGCGTGCGCCGTGGCGGCCACGTTGTCCGGTCCGGCCTGCACGGCGAGTTGGTCGAAGGTCGTGTTCAGCGAGTACTTCATCGCGGCGCGGATCGAGACCGACGAGCTGCTCACACCGCTGTCTCCCGGATCGTTGCAGATCCGGCGCCCCTCGATCGTCACGCAGAAACTTCCGTCCACGTAGCTGCTGATCGTCAACCGCTGCTTGCCCCTGGTCTTGTCCACCGTCTGGGTGAGCACGGTGGCCAGCGTGTACGGCTTGAACGACGAGCCGGGTGGACGGGTGCCGATACCGGCGTAGTCGAAGTTGTCGATCTTGCCGTTGTATCCCTTGGCGTTCGGGCCGCCGTAGTAGGCCAGCACCGCGCCCGAGCCCGGGCTGATCGCGACCAGCGCGTTCTTGAAGTTGCGTTGCTGGCTAGTCAGGTTCGAGAACGTCTGCGTGATCGCCTTCTGCGCGTCAGCCTGCGCGGTGCGGTCGATGGTCGTGCGGACCGTCAGGCCACGCGTGTTGATCTCCGCGGCGCTGATGCCGTGCGCCTCGAGCTCGTCGATCACCTGGTGCACGATCAACGCCGTCGGGCCGCTCGCGCCGAGCTGCGCATCGTTCGGGGGCGCGACCTTCGGGTAGCTCAGCGCCGCTTCCTGCGCCGCGGGGAGGTGGTGGGTGGCCACCATGCCGTCCAGGACGTACTTCCACCGGGCCCTGGCCTCGGCGGGGTTGTTCGCCGGGTCGTAGTAACTCGGTGCCCGCAGCAGGGCGGCCAGCACGGCGCCCTGCGCGACGTCCAGCTTCCCGACATCCTTGCCGAAGTAGGTCTGCGCGGCGGCCTGGATGCCGTACGCGCCGCGGCCGAAGTAGACGGTGTTCAGGTAGAAGCCGAGGATCTCGTTCTTGGAGTACTCGCGCGAGAGCTTCACCGCGATCATGAGCTCCTTGAGCTTGCGCGACAGGGTGCGCGAGTCGCTGAGGTAGGCGTTCTTCGCGTACTGCTGGGTGATGCCCGAGCCGCCCTGGGTGTCGCCGCCGGTGACGTCGGCGAGCGCCGCGCGCAGCGTGCCCCTGATCGACACGCCGGGCTCGCTGTAGAAGTTGCGGTCCTCGGCAGCGAGCACGTCCCAGCGCACCTGCTCGGGCACCTGGTCCAGCGTGACCGTGGTGCGGTTCACGGTGCCGATCTTGGCCATCGTCGAGCCGTCCGCGTACTCGATCGTGGCGACCTGCGGCAGCGGCAGGCTCTCCGGGCGCGGCACATTGCTGAGCGTGTAGAACAGCACCACGAGCGCGACGAGCAGCGCGGTGAACATCGCCAGCAGCCACGTCCCGGCCACCGCGAAGCGCCGCAGCAGCCGGCGCCCGCGCGACATCGTGGCGATACGGCGCTTCTTGGCCGCCCGGCGGCGCCGGAGCCGCGCCCGCAGGCCGGCGCCGTCCGCGCCGTCCGTGCCGTTCGCTCCGCTGCCGCCGTTGCTGCCGCTGCGGTTGCCGCTGCTGGGCGACGGCCTCGCTGTGCTCACCCGCGTAAGGGTACTGGCCGGTAGCAGCAGCCGACCTGTTGGCGCAGACCGCTCTCAGCCCCGCTGAGGCGCGGTGCGGCTAGGTCCATCGATCACGGGCAGCGTCAGCTGGGCAGGGACTGCTGCAGGATCTGGGCGACGTCGAGCACCTGCACGTGTTCCTTAGCCGAGCCGTCCCCCTTCTTCTCGGCGACGGCGTCGGACAGCATCACCATGCAGAACGGGCAAGCCGTGGAGATCAGGTCCGGATCGAGTCCGATTGCCTCGTCGGTGCGCTCGCGGTTGATCCGCTTGCCGATCTTCTCCTCCATCCAGAAGCGGGCCCCGCCGGCCCCGCAGCAGAAGCCGCGTTCCTTGCAGCGGTGCATCTCCTGCGACTTCAGCTCCGGGATCGCGGCCAGCACGTCGCGCGGCGGTGTGTAGACCTTGTTGTGCCGGCCCAGGTAGCACGGATCGTGGTAGGTGACGCTCTTGTCCACCGGTTCGACCGGCGTCAGCCGTCCCTCGGCGACGAGGCGCGCCAGCAACTGGGTGTGGTGCACGACCTGGAAGTGTCCGCCGAGCTGCGGGTATTCGTTCGCGAGGGTGTTGAAGCAGTGCGGACAGCTCGCGACGATCTTCAACGGTTCGGCGCGTGTGATCGAGTTCAACGTCTCGACGTTCTGCATTCCCAGCATCTGGAACAGGAACTCGTTGCCCAGGCGCCGGGCCGGGTCACCGGTGCAGGTCTCGCCCGCGCCCAGCACGGCGAACTCGACGCCGGCCACGTGCAGCAGTTCGGCGAACGCGCGCGTCACCTTCTTGGACCGGTCCCCCAGCGCGCCTGCGCAGCCGACCCAGAACAGGTACTCGACCTCGGCGTCGAGCTTCGTCCCGGGCTGGGCGCGACGGACCTCGAAGCCCAGGCCGTCCAGCCACTCCTCGCGACCCTTGTCGGGCAAGCCCCAGGGATTGCCCTTGTTCTCCAGGTTGCGCAGCATCACGCCGGCCTCGGACGGGAACGCCGACTCGATCAGGACCTGGTAGCGGCGCATGTCGACAATGTGGTCGATGTGCTCGATGTCGACGGGGCACTGCTCGACGCACGCGCCGCAGGTGGTGCACGACCACAGCACGTCCGGGTCGATGACGCCGCCGGAGGCCAGGTCTCCGACGAGCGGGCGCAGTGCCTGCTCGACACTCGAGCCCTCGACGCGCGGGTAGCCGGCCTCGGGGACGTGCTGGCCGTGCTCGGCCGCAACGTCGAAGGTCGCGTCGGCGCCTTCGGGAACGCTCGTGCTCCCGAGCAGGTACGGCGCCTTCGCGAACAGGTGATCGCGGAGGTCCATGATCACGAGTTTCGGCGACAGCGGCTTGTCGGTGTTCCACGCCGGGCACTGCGACTGGCAGCGTCCGCACTCGGTGCAGGTCGCGAAGTCGAGATAGCCCTTCCAGCTGAAGTCCTCGATCTTGCCCCTGCCGAAGACGGTGTCCTCCGACAAGTTCTCGACGTCGGCGCAGTCGATCGGCTCGCCCTCGGCGTCGGTGACCGGTAGCAGTTCGCGCAGCGCGTCGGGTTCGCGCTTGGTCAGCACGTTCAGCGGCGCCGTCGCGATGTGCAGGTGCTTGGAGTAGACGACGATGACGGTGAATCCGAAGATGACGGCCATCTGCGCCAGCAGGAAGAACGTCTCGACGCCCTGGTTGTACGCGCCGCTGCCGAGCGCGTGTGCGACGAGCCAGGACGCGAACGGCCAGGCGGACTTGCCGAACGGGAAGTGGCCGGTGTTGTACTGCGCGCCGCGGTAGAGCAGCAGCGTCGCGATCACCAGGAAGATCATCCCGAGGATCACCCAGGCCGGACCGTTGTGCGAGCCGTAGAAACGGCTGGCCCGCTGCTTGCGCTCGGGCGCGTAGCGCAGCCGGTTGATCGCGAACCAGATGATCGCGAGCAGCACCGCGACGGCGAAGAAGTCTTCGAGGAAACCCAGCCACTGCCCGTGCCCGAACAGCGGGAAGGCGAAGTCGCGGCTGAGCACGAGCGCGCCGTAGGCCTCCACGATCGTGATGCCGAGGACGAGGAAACCCCAGAAGGTGAAGAAGTGCGCGATGCCCGGCGCGCTCCACTTCAGCAGGCGCCGTTGCCCGAAGACCTCGACGAGCTGGGCCTTCAGCCGCTCCGGCAACTGATCGGTGCGTCCGCGCGCGGGCTTGCCCGAACGGATCAGCTTGCTCAGCCAGGCGATCCGCCGGCCGGCGAGCGCCACCGTCACCACCAGCATCGCGAGGGCGAGGACCAGGCGCAGCACACCGGGAAAGTGCCAGTTCCAGTCCACGAACACGCCGGACGCCACGGGTGCGTGCACCGCCGCATCGGCCATCGCCTGAAGCGCCACCTCGTTGACTCCTCTGCCTCACCCATGCAGCTGAACCTGCTGAGACTATTCGGTGGTACTCGCCGGTAACCAACCGGTGAGCGAGCAGCGCGAACGGCGCGGCGAAGTCGACACCGCGGGTGCGGACCCGCAGAATCACCGCGTGGCCAAGAATTCGCGCGTGCCCGCCGCCGTCGGCGCCATCCCCGTGGTCGGCGAGTTGGTCAAGCAGGCCGACAGCCAGGCGCAGTGGCTGCAGGACACCATCGAGCAGAACGCCCGTCTCGTCGGCCAGTTCCCGGACACCATGAAGAGCTTCAACGACGCCCTCGAGCGGTTCAACCAGACCGTGGCCCGCCTGGACCGCGTGGTATCCGGCGTGGAATCCGCGACTGCGCAGGTCCTCGGCCCGATGGAGGACGTCGCAGCCCGCCTGGAGCGCCTTGCCGCGACGATCGACGTGCGCTCACTCGGCGACATCCCCGACGTGCTGAACGCGATGCGCAAGGAGGCGCTGCCGGCGTTGCGCGCCGCGACCGACACGCAGCGGCAGGTCGCGCTGCTGACGGCCACGGTCGATCGCGTCGTGGGCCTGCTCGCCGAGCTGCCCGGAGCCGGCGTGATGCGCCGCATGGGCGGCCGCCGGAGCGAGGCAGCGGAGCCCACGGGCACCGACGACACGACCTGAGTCCGGACGTTCGTATACATTACGAACCGGCCGCGGTCGCGTGAGTCGCTCGATGGCTCGCCTCGTGTCTACCTTCGCGTTGTCAGACGAGGATGATGGGGTGGACTCGTGATCCGCTTCGAATCGGTGAGCAAGACCTACCCCGGCGGCACCGTCGCCGTGGATCGCCTCGACCTGCAGGCGCCGTCGCGCCAGATCACCGTCTTCGTGGGCCCGTCCGGGTGCGGGAAGACGACGTCGCTGCGCATGATCAACCGGATGATCGACCCTACCTCGGGCCGGATCTGGCTCGACGACCGCGATACCGCGAAGGTGAAACCCGCGCAGCTGCGCCGCGGCATCGGCTACGTCATCCAGCACGCGGGGCTGTTCCCGCACCGCACCGTCGTCGACAACGTCGCGACCGTGCCGTTCCTTCTCGGCCAGGACCGTCGCAAGGCCCGCGCACACGCGCTCGAGCTGCTCGAGCGCGTCGGGTTGCCCGCGCAGCTCGGCGACCGCTACCCGGCTCAGCTGTCCGGCGGCCAGCAGCAGCGCGTCGGCGTGGCGCGCGCTCTTGCCGCCGACCCGCCGGTGATGCTGATGGACGAGCCCTTTTCGGCCGTCGACCCCGTAGTGCGCGCGCAGCTGCAGGACGAGTTCCTGCGGCTGCAGGGCGAGCTCGGCAAGACGATCGTCTTCGTCACGCACGACATCGACGAGGCGATCAAGCTGGGCGACCAGGTCGCGGTCATGCGCGTGGGCGGTACGCTCGCGCAGCTCGCCACACCCGCCGAGCTGCTCTCGCGCCCGGCCGACGCGTTCGTCGCCGGATTCGTCGGCCGCGACCGCGGTTACCGCGCGCTGGGTTTCGCCGAGGCCGGTCAGCTGCCGCTCACCAAGGAGCCGGTCATGCAGCTCGGCGACGACCTGTCCGGTTCGCGCGACAAGGCGCGCGACGGGTGGGTCCTCGTCGTTGACGCCGAGGAGAAGCCGCAGGGCTGGCTGGCGGTCGGCGGCCTCGTCGACGCGCAGCTGCACGGCGAGGTGACGCCCGCGCTGCTCAACCTCGGTGGCACGCTGGCCACCGAGTCCGGCACGCTGCGGGCGGCGCTGGACACAGCGCTGTCCTCGCCGAGCGGCCGCGGGGTGATCGTGCACGAGGACGGCCGTTTCGCGGGCACGGTCGGCGCTTCGCAGGTGCTGGCACGCATCGAGGCCCGCGCCGCGATCATCCGCAAGGACGCGGTCGACGCGGCTGCCGGCGCGGTCGGGGCGGGCGAACAATGAATGTCTGGACGTATTTCCGCGCCCACCAGAGCGATGTCCTGCACTGGACGTGGACGACGGTCTGGCTCGCCGGATTGCCCCTGCTCGTCGGCCTGCTGCTCGCCCTGCCGCTCGGCTGGCTGGCCAGCCGGTACAAGTGGAGCTACCCGCCGCTCGTCTCGGCGGCCGGCATCCTCTACACGATCCCGTCCCTGGTGCTGTTCATCGTGCTGCCCGGCCTGATCGGCACCCGGATCCTCGACGCCGTCAACGTGGCCGTGGCGCTCACCGTCTACACCGTCGCGCTGCTCGTACGCGTGGTGGCTGACGGGCTAAACTCCGTCGCCTCCGACATGCTGGCCTCGGCGGCGGCGATGGGCTACACCGCGCGCCAGCGGCTGTTCGCGGTGCAGCTGCCGATCGCGGTACCCGTCATCGGCGCCGGGCTGCGGGTAGCCGCGGTGTCCAACGTAAGCCTGGTGTCGGTGGCCTCGATCATCGGCATCCCGCAGCTCGGACAGCTGTTCATCGCGGGCGACAACGACAACTCGCTGACGCCGATCCTGCTCGGGCTCGTCGTGATCATCGTGCTGGCGCTGGTGTTCGACCTGGTGATCCTGTTCGGCACGCGGCTGATGACCCCGTGGCAACGCGCGGTGGCTGCGCGATGATGCGCGGCGACCTCACCCTGCCCGGGCTGGACCGGGTGCCGGTGTGGCTCAACGACCCGTCGAACTGGACGGGTCCGGACGGTCTGCTCGTACGCATCCGCGAGCACCTCGTCTACACCGGCATCGCGGTGCTCGTCGCCGTCCTGATCGCACTGCCCCTGGGGCTGCTGATCGGCCACACCGGTCGCGGCGTGGTGCTGGTCGCGGGCGTCGCCAACGGCCTGCGCGCGGTGCCCACCCTCGGTTTCGTGATCCTTCTCGTCGTGTGGATCTCACCCAAGATCCACAGTCAGGTGGCGGTGCCCGGGCTGATCCCGCGCGGGGGCCTGCCCTACATCCTCCCGATCGAGATCGTGCTGATATTGCTGGCGATTCCGCCCATCCTGACGAACACCTATGCCGGCGTGCAGGCCGTCGACCCGGCCGCCCGCGATGCCGCGCGCGGGATGGGCATGCGCGAGGGCCAGGTGATCGCCAAGGTGGAGTTCCCGTGCGCGCTGCCGCTGATCATGTCGGGAATCCGCAGCTCGACGTTGCAGGTGATCGCCACCGCGACGGTCGCCGCCTACGTCCCGTTCCTCGGCGGCCTCGGCCGGTTCATCATCGACGGCGACCAGCAGCTGTACGACCTGCGCTACGGCTACCCCGCCATGGTCTCGGCCGGCATCGTGGTCGCGGTGCTCGCCGTCCTCGTCGACGCCGTCCTCAACGGCGTGCAGCGCCTCGTCGTCTCGCGTGGCGTCTCCGAGCGGTTCTCCCGACGACAGGCACGACCGAGTGCCCTGTCTGCTGCCGTGGCGGAGGTGGGACTGACCAACGCGTGACGCTCGTCCAGCACCAGACGAACCCCACTGAGGAGAACGATGAAGCGCACCTACCTGCTGCTCGCCGCATTGCTGGGTCTGGTGATGACCCTGGCCGCCTGCGGCAGCAGCGGAAGTTCCGCCAACACCTCCAAGACACCGGCCACCAGCACCGCGGGCTCCAGCGGATCGAGCGGGTCCAACGGCCTGCCGAGCGGGGCTGGCTCGATCACCGTCGGCTCGGCCGACTTCCCGGAGAACGCACTGCTCGCCGACATCTACGGTGACGCCATGGCCCACAAGGGCGTCAAGGTGGCCAAGAAACTCAACATCGGCGAGCGTGCCGCGTACCTCGCGGCGCTGAAGGACGGCTCGATCAACTTCATCCCGGAGTACAGCGGCTCGATCCTGGCTTACCTGGACCAGAGTTCCTCGGCCAAGACCCCGGCCGCGGTGTACGCCGCGCTGAAGACCGTGGTGTCCGCGCAAGGCCTGACGGCGCTGCAGTACGCCTCGGCGCAGGACAGCGACACGATCACCGTCACCAAGGCCACCGCGGACAGGTACCACCTGAAGTCGATCGGCGATCTCGCGAGCGTGGCCAGCAAGCTCACCTTCGGTGCGCCGGCTCAGTTCAAGACGCGCCCGGACGGCATCCCGGCGCTCAAGAGCGTGTACGGAGTGCAGTTCGGGACGTTCACCCCGCTCGCGGCGGGCGGCACGATCACCGTGACGGCGTTGAAGAACGGCAGCATCGACGCCGGTGACATCTTCTCCACCGACCCGTCCATCGCCAAGAACGGGTTCGTCTCGCTGCAGGACCCGAAGAACATGTTCGCGGCGCAGAACATCGTGCCGCTGGTGACGAGCTCGAAGCTCACCGCGCCGATCGCCGATGCGTGCAACTCCGTCTCGGCGAAGCTGGACACCGCGACGCTCGCCGGCCTGGTGAGCAAGGTGGCCGGCGGCGCGGACCCGGATGCCGTCGCGAAGGCGTGGCTGTCGAGCGTCGGGCTCGGCTGAGCGCGCAGGCTCGCCGGACGTGAACACCCCTTCCGCCACGCTTCGTCGTGGCGGAGGGGGTGCCGCGCGCGTCCTGGCGTTGATCGTCGTCCTGCTCGCCGGCGCCGGCGCCGTCGTCTTTGTCGTCGTCGCGGCGGTGGACGGCGGCGGCCGCACGATCCGTGGCGCCGGTCACCGGCCGGTGGCGCTGGACTTCCGGCCGCTGCTGGAGCGCAGCGGCGCCTACGCGCTAAGCGACGCCGACGGCGTCGGGCCCGCTGCGGCGGCGGGAATCCGGTTCACGCTCACCACTTTCCGCGGACCGCACGCGCCGTTGACCGCGGCCCTCGCCGCGCACGGCATGTCACTGCTGGACAGCTACCCCGAGCACGCGCTGTACCGCAGCGAGTGCCCCGAGGGCCGGGGCTCGTGCGCGCCGCTGTCCGCGGCGGCACGCGGGCGGCTGCTCGGCGACATCTCGCGCCACGTCCAGGCCGCGCGCAGCGATCCGACGGTGTCCGGGTACTACCTCAGTGACGACTACTACGCCGACTTCCGCTCCGAGCTCGCCGACGTCTACCGCACGATCCGCCAGCTCGACCGGACGAAGCCGACGGTCTGCGGGATCGAGCTCCCGCTCGCCTACACACCCGCCCACCACAGCGCGCCCGTCATCGACCGGACGGTGTTCGCGCAGGCGAGCGTGAACTACTCGCCGCGCTGGTGCAACGCCGTCCTGATCTACGCCTACGGCCCGTTCACCGCGAGCCTGTTCGGCTCCACCGTCGAGTGGGACATGAGCAGCACGCTGCCGCAGGCGCTCGCGCTGCTGCGGGCCAAGGGCTGGGACAGCGCGACGCAGCCCCTGATCGGTACCCCGCAGGCGTTCGGCTACGCGCCGGCCGTAGCCAATGGCCGGCGTCCCCAGTTCGTCCGCGCGCCGACCGCCGCGCAGCTGGCGACCCAGGTGGCCGCGTTCTGTCGCTTCGGCGCCCGCTCGATCCTCGCCTACGCGTGGAGGGACGGCGCGCGGGGCAACGTCACCGAGTTGTCCAGCAGCCCAGTGCTGCGCAGCGGCCTGGCCGCGGGTGTGCGGGTCTGCCGGGCCCGGTTCTGGACTCCGTAGGCCCCTCTGTGCCGCGCCCCGACCCGCCTGACGAGGCGGTGGGTTCAGGTCTTGGGGAGCAGGGGCGCCAGCGCGGGTCCTACCGCGTTCGCGATCGCCGCGTACCCGTCGTCGTTCGGGTCGGCCGAGTCGGACATGAAGCCCGCGTGCCCCAGCAACGGGTCGGGGATGGCAAGGTAGGTGCCCCCGACGGCCTGCACGGCACTCTGCACCGAGGTCGCGACCGAGCTCAGCGCGGCGGGCGGCGGGCTGTTGCCCCAGAACGGCGCGACGGCGACCAGCTTGGCCTTGGGCAGCTTGGCATGCAGCGTCGCGAACAGTGTCGTGGCCTGCGCCGCGAGCGTGGCCGGATCGTCGGAGGTGTCGTTGCGGCCGCCGCTGACGACGACCATCGACGGTGTGCCCGCGACCACCTCGGTGACCAGGTCGCCGTAGCTCTTGCCGTCGGTGCCCGACTTCGCGTAGCCCGCGCCGCTAGAGGCCACGGTCTTGGCCCGCACGTGCAGCGAGATGCCGATCAGCGTGCTGAACCGCTTCGCCTTGGATGTCGCGCCGACGCCGAGCGTGTAGTCATCACCGAGGAACACCACGAGCGGTTCGGATCGATGCAATGCCTTGGCCGAGGGGTTACCGGACGATGCCGGTGCAGACGAGTTCGCGGCGGCCGATGAGGTGACCCGCACGGTGGGGATGCCCGGCGGGCTGGCGGTGAACCCCGGCGTCTGGCCGGCCTGGGCGACCGGCTCGTGGTGAGAGATGACGTAGATCGCTGCGGCGAACACGACGACGGCAGCGATCACCGTCGCCAGCGCCGCGATCCGTCTCCTCAGCACTGCCACATCCTATGGGGCGCGTGCGCCCAGCGTCTGCCCCGCACGCAGCGTCTGCTGCGAGGAGCTCGGGATGCGCGTCTGGCATAGTCGCCGCGTGAGCTTCTCGGTGCTGTTCGTCTGCACCGGCAACATCTGCCGCTCGCCGATCGCCGAGCGCCTGTTCCGGGCGCGGGTCCCGGCTGAGGCGCCGATGATCATCTCGAGTGCCGGGACGATGGCGCTCATCGGCTACCCGATGGATGCCGCGTGCGAGCAAGCCCTGCGGGAACTGGGCGGCGACGGTGCCGAGCACGTGGGACGGATGCTGAGCTCGGCGATGGTTGCGGACGCGGATCTGATCCTGAGCGCCGAGACCGCGCACCGCTCGGCGATCGTGCAGGACCAACCGGCCGTGTTCCGGCGGGCGTTCACGATCCGCGAGTTCGGCCGCCTGGGCGCCACGTTGGCACCCCCGACACCGGCTGCGCAGCACTTCGCCTGGCCGCCCCCGCCGCCCCCGCCGCCGACCACGACGAGCCTGCGGCAGCGGGTCGCGGCGGTGGCCGACCAGCGCGGCCGGGCCGACGCGCCCGAGCCCGGCGCGGACGAGATCGGGGACCCGTTCGGCGCTCCCCTGCAGGTTGCGCGCGATTGCGCCGCCGAGATCGCGCAGGCGCTCGACGCCGTCATCGCGACGCTGGGTGTCGGCCTGCCGGCCGAGCGGTGAGCAGTTCCGCGCGCGCCGCAGGGCTGATGGGCTGCTTCGGTGCCGGGTCCATGACAGGATCCACGCTGTGAGCAATCCGCGTCGGTCCCGTCTTGGCCGCCCCTACCGTCGGCTCAAGCGCTGGTCGCGCCATACCCCCAACGGGACGATGGCCCTGAACATGATCTCTGCCGGGGTCGCACTGATCTTCATCGCTGTCGTGCTCGCGATCATCGTCTTCTGACGATCGCCAGCACCAGCACGCTCAGCCCTGCGGCTCGCCCGTCCAGATCGGAAGGCGCTGCTCCGGCACCGGCGTACCGAACTCGGGATGCTCGTCATCCTCGCTCGGCCGCTCGGCGGAGAGGGCCGCGCCCGGCGGGACGAAGTGGGCCGGCGCGTATATGGGCTGCGCCACCGGCTCCGCGTCGACAGGCTCGACGGCGGCGTGCGCGGCGTCCGGTTCGCCCGCGTTGGCGTCTGTCGTATCGGACGCGGTCGAGGGCAGCCCGTGATGCGGCCCGGCGGTGCCCCGAAGGAATTCCTCGGTCCGCAGGTCCGGCAGGGCCGGTGCCTGCTCACCACGGGATTGCTCCTTGCGCTTGGCAGCGAACAGGCCCCGCCGGCGGTGGGAACGAGCCGAGTGCGCCGAGGCGGAGTCCACGGCCGGCAGCGTGCTCGACGTCGTCCAGAGCGCATCCAGACCGTGCGGCGCGAGCTCGTCGGCCTGCTCCGCCGAGGTCGGCTCCGGCACTGCGCTCTCTGCTGGCGCAGGCTCGGTGACCGCGTCCTCCTGGGACGGCTGCGCGGTCGTCTCAGGAGACCCGGTGCCCACGGCGGGCACCTCGAGGGTCTGCGCCTCCGGCGAGACGTGCTCCGGCGGCTCGGCGTCCGGGACGCCTAGCCAGATCGCCCTGGTCGACGCGGAGGCGCTGTGCCGGTCGACTGGCGCGTGCGCGAGCTGTCCGTTGGACAGGCCCGAATGCTCCGGGTGCGCCGGCTGGTAGGGGGCGAGCGGAATCTGCGCGTCCTGCGGCTGAGCCTCGGGCGCAGGTGTCTCGGCTGCCGGTTCGGAAGCGAGCGAGTCGGCAACGGCGGGTTCGGCACCAGCCGGCTCAGCGACGGGAGGTTCGGCAACGGCCGGCTCGGCAACGGGAGGTTCGGCACCAGCAGGTTCGGCACCAGCAGGTTCGGCAACGGCCGGCTCGGCGACGGGAGGTTCGGCAACGGCCCGCTCGGCGACGGGAGGTTCGGCGATGCCGGCCTCGGCAACGGCGGGCTCGGCAACGGGAGGTTCGGCAACGGGAGGTTCGGCGATGGCGGCATCGAGAACGGCTGGCTCGGCACCAGCGGGCTCGGCAACGGGGCCCTCGTTCGGCGCCGCCTCGCGGGCGCCTCGGCGCTGTTTCGGCGCTCGCCGCTCGCTGTCTGACTTGCGCAGGTGCCGGCGCCGCGATCCCCCCGAACGCGACACCGCGTCGTCCGAGCGCGAGTCGATGCGCCCGGTGGACAACGAATCGCCGGAAAGCGAATCGGTGGACGACGACGCGGTGGGTGGTAGCGCATCGGGTTGACCGGCCGGCAACGCTGCCGCGGCCACGACTGCCGGCACGGTCTCGGGTGCGCCGGTCTCGGGTGCGCCGGGCTCGGTGGCGGGCAGGTCGTTGTCGTAGGACGGCAGCTGCTGCGCCTCCCCGGCGTCCTTGCGGCGCTTCGCGCCACTGCGGTCGGGGCGGTAGGCGTAGTAGTAGCCGTAGCTGTAGTCGTAGTTGCCCCGCGCGCGAGTGATCATGTTCAGGATGACGCCTACCGGGCGCTCTCCTACCTGGGCCAGCCGTTCGATCGAGCGGGCAGCCTGGTCCTTGGTCGACTTGCCGGCGTGATGCACAACCAGGGTGGCGTCGGCCATCGCGGCCACCTCCGCGCCGTCGGCGACGGGCAGCAGCGGCGCGGTGTCGATGATCGTGAAGTCGACCTTCTCGGCGATGCGCCGGATGATCGTGCTGGCCTGCTCGGTGATGAGCAGCTCGCTGGGGTTGGGCGGCACCGGTCCGCAGGTGAGCACGGCCAGGTTGCGCCCGGCGTTCTGCAGCACGTCCTCGACGCGGGCCTTGCCGATGAGCACCGTGGTGAAGCCGACGTCGCCGACGAGGCCGAGCGTCTTGGCCAGCGTCGGCCGGCGCAGGTCCGCCTCGACCAGGCAGACACGGAATCCGCCCTCGGCCAGCGCGGCGGCGAGGTTGAGCGCGGTCGTCGTCTTGCCCTCGCCGGGCACGGCGCTGGTAACGGCGATGACGCGCGGCGCGTGGTCTACGTTGATGAACTGCATGTTGGTGCGCATCTGCCGGTATGCCTCCGACCGCGCGCTGTGCGGGTCGCCGCGGAAGGCGATCGGGATCTTCGGGGTGCGCTTGTCGAACGGCACGAGGCCGAGCACTGGGATGCCGAGTTCGTCGAAGTCCTGCGGTCCCTTGACGGTGTTGTCGAGCACGTCGCGCAGGAAGACGAAACCGATCCCGAGCAGCAGGCCCAGCACGAAACCGAGCCCGATATTGATGATCTTGCTGGGCTTGATCGGCGAACTCGGCACCGTGGCCGGATGCACGAGGGTCAACTTGATGACCGGCTTGCCCGTCGCGTCGGTCTGCTCGGTGTTCTCGACGAACGTGTCAAACTGCGCCGCGACCGCGTTGGTCAGCCGGGCCGCCTGATTAGGGTCGTGGTCGGTGACGTGCAGGTTGATGAGCACCTTGTTCTGCGGTGCGTCCGCTGTGATCTTGCTGGCCAGCGTCTGCTGGCTCATGCTCAGCCCGAGCTCCTTGACGACCGCCGCGGTGACGGCGGGGCTGTTCGCGAGGTCGACGTAGGACTGCACCCGGTCCTGGGTGAAGCTGTTGCCCTGTGCCAGCGCGGCGACGCTGTCGTTTGGGGTGGCCGAGACGAAGACCTGCGCCGTCCCCTGGTAGACCTTCGACGTGGTGACGGTGAGCCCGATACCCGCTGCCGACCCGAGCACCACGAACGCCAGGATCAGCGGCCAGCCCTTGCGCAGGACACGCAAGTAGTCACGCAGGTCCACGACTTGCCTCTCGTCGGATGACAAAACTGCCGGAAGGATATCGCGCCCGTCCAGAGCGGGGTCGGCCAAATGACGTCAAGCGCCGAACGCCTGTGCGGCACACCTCGCGGTAAGGATCGGCTACGGTTCGTGGATTCGCAATCCCTGCCGCTGCCCCTGCTCAGCGCAGACCGTCCCGGAGGAGTACCGCGCACCATGTCGGAGAGCGTCTCGGGGCGAACTGTACTCATCACCGGCGGGACGGGCTCCTTCGGCTCGACGATGGTCCGCAAGCTGCTCTCCGGGGACGTCGGAGAGGTACGCATCCTGAGCCGCGACGAGGCGAAGCAGGACGATCTGCGCCGGGCCCTCGGCGACGCTCGGGCACGCTTCTACCTGGGCGATGTCCGCGACCGGGGCAGCATCGACGACGCGATGCGCGGCGTCGACCATGTCTTTCACGCCGCGGCGCTCAAGCAGGTGCCTTCCTGCGAGTTCTTCCCCAACCAGGCCATTCTCACCAACGTCCACGGCAGCGCGAACACCATCGCGTCGGCGGCTGCGGCGGGGGCCCGTTCGGTGGTGTGCCTGAGCACCGACAAGGCGGTCTACCCGATCAACGCGATGGGCATGACGAAGGCGCTGATGGAGAAGACGGCGCACGCCTTCGCACGCAACAACCCGGCCTCGGCAACGGTCGTGTCGGTGGTGCGCTACGGCAACGTCATGTACTCGCGCGGCTCGGTGATCCCGCTGTTCGTCGAGCAGCTGCGCGAGAGGCGCCCGCTGACGCTGACCGAACCCAGCATGACGCGCTTCCTCATGTCGCTGGCCGAATCCGTCGACCTGGTGGAGTACGCGTTCCTGAACGCCGCGCCGGGTGACCTCTACGTACGAAAGGCGCCGGCCTCGACCGTGCATGACCTGGCGGTCGCCGTGGCAACCCTGTTCGGCGCCGAGCCGGACCTGCGGGTCATCGGCGCGCGCCACGGCGAGAAGCTGTACGAGACGCTGCTCAGCCGCGAGGAGATGGCCAAGGCGCAGGACCGCGGTGACTACTACCGCGTGCCGCTGGACGACCGGTCCCTCGACTACGGGCTCTACGTCGAGGAAGGCGACCGCGAACGTGTCGAGTTCGACGACTACAACTCACACAACACGCAGCGCCTGGACGTGGACGGCGTCGCGGAACTGCTGCGGCGACTGCCCGAGCTGGCGCGGGCGGGGTCCGGATGAAGGTCGCGCTCACCGGCACGGCCGGCTTCCTGGGCTGGCACACGCGGTGCGCGCTCGCGGCTCGAGGCGAGCAGTTCGTGCCGATCGACCGCGCCACCGCGGGCGACCCGGACGCGCTCACCGCCGCGGTGCGCGACGTCGACGCCGTGCTACACCTCGCCGGGGTCAACCGCGCCGAGCCTGGCGTCCTGCGGCAGCAGAACCTGGAACTGGCCACCGACCTCACCGCCGCGCTCGACCGGGCCGGCGCGTGCCCGACGATCGTCTACGCGAACTCCGTCCAGTCCGGAAACGCGACGCCGTTCGGCGACGGCAAGCAGGCCGCGGCCGATCACCTTGCCGCCTGGGGCGAGCGCTCGGGTGCCGCTGTCGCCGACGTGCGGTTGCCGAACCTGTTCGGCGAACACGGCCGGGCGCACTACAACTCCGTCGTCGCCACCTTCTGCCACGAGCTGGCCGCCGGAGGGCGCCCGGAGATCCAACAGGACCGCGAGCTGCCGCTGCTGCACGTGCAGGACGCGGTCGACGGGCTGCTGGCGGTGGCGCGGGACCCGGTCGTCGGCGAGGTGCGTCCGGCCGCCCGCCCGATGGCGGTCTCCGCGGTGCTGGAGCTGCTCGGCGGGTTCCGCGACCGCTACGCCACCGGCGACATCCCAGACCTCACCGATCCGCTGCACCTCGCGCTGTTCAACACCTACCGCTCCTTCTGCTTCCCGCAGCTGTACCCGATCCACCCGCCGCTGCGCGCGGACAACCGCGGGCACCTGTTCGAGTGCGTGCGCGCGCACGGCGGCCAGGCCCAGGTGTTCTGCTCGACCAGCCATCCCGGCATCACCCGCGGCGAGCACTTCCACCTGCGCAAGGTGGAGCGATTCCTCGTCCTGAGCGGGACGGCCGAGATCGCGCTGCGGCGCCTGTTCGACGACGAGATCGTCCGGTTCCAGGTCTCCGGCGAGCGCCCGGCGATCGTGGACATGCCGACCATGTGGGCCCACCGCATCACCAACACCGGCGCGGACGAGTTGCTGACGCTGTTCTGGGCCCACGAGCTCCTCGATCCGCAGCGTCCGGACACCTATCCCGAACTCGTCGGCGCCTGACAGGGCGCCGGGCTCTTGCCGCGCTCAGGCCAGACTTAAGACTGGCTTAGGCCTGAGCGCCGACCTGCGTGCCCAGCACTGCGTGAAAGACGTTCTCCAGGATCCGCGATGTCGCGCTGTCGGTGTGCAGCGAGCCGTTGAAGGTGATCGATGACGCGGAGAACACGAACCCACCGTTCGGGCGCGGCGCCATGATCATTGCCGCACCGCGGTTCTTCCTGCCCCGGTGGCCGGTGTTCGTGCCGACCGCAATGACCTGCGAGCCGGCGGCCTCGCTGTGCCTCCTGCCAGTGATCCGGTCGGTCTCCCAGCCGCTCGCGGCGCCGTTGGAGCCGCGCGTCCCGAACTGATCCGTGGGCTTGAGGCCGGTGCCGGCAAGTAGCGGATGATCGGAGACGACCTGGTACGGGGCGGTGGTGTAGATGTCGCAACCGTCGTAGTTGACGCCGATCAGATCGGACTGCGGGCGCCCGAGCCTGACGAAGTAGTCACGCTTGCCGTGGCGGCTGCGGAAGCGGATCGTCCGTCGCGAGTCCTCGTAGTAGACGCGTTCGTAGAGGGCGTTCCCGCCGGTGTTGACGATCCGTCCGCCATTCTTCTGGTAGCTCGCCAGCGCCTCGCGAGCCGTGTCGGTCCAGTACTCGTGGTGGCTGCCCAGCACCACTCCGCGGTACGAGTGCAGCACCCCGGGTTGCGCGTCGAGGTCCGCGTCGGCATACACGTCGTAGCTCAGCAGCCGCCGCGCCATCCACCGAAGCAGCAGCAGGTCGCTGTACAACTCGGCGCGGTAGCGGCCCTCGGGTTCCACGGCGAGGTTGTCTGCTGGGCGCATCCGGGACAGGTGCCGCACGCCGCCGGGAGTGTAGGTGTAGGCGTTGTGCCCGCCCCACGCGTTGTACGCGTCGTAGGTGTTCGTCGGCAAGATCACGGCGAGGGGCGCGTCGGCTTTCGGATTACGGACGAGGAAGGGCAGGTGGCAGCGCAGCCCGGCCGATGACTCGGCCTGCAGCGCGTATACGCCGCTGGGCCAGGACGCCGGTATCGGGACGTGGACGTCGTCCGACCAGCCGCAGCCGGTGTTGCGGAAGTCCGCCGGCAGCGGCTGGAACTGGGTTGACACGCTCGCCGGCGGCCCGACGGTGGCCAGCCCCTGTGGGGCGTCGCAGCGCACGACCGAGACCTGCACCCGTCCCACCGTCGAGGAGATCGCGAAGCGGGCGAGCTGGCCGGGCGCAACGCTGGGGGTGCTGGCGTAACCCTGTAACGCGGCCTGCCGCTCGACCGTCAGCCCGACGGCGGTGCGGGACTGCTTGAGCTTCACCGGACGGGTGTTGGGCTGCGATGCCGGTTGCGTCAGCTTGACCCACGTCAGTTCGTTGTCCTTCGGCGGGAGGTGCCGGCTGTCCGGGATGATCAGATAGAGGACGCCGTCGCCGCCGGTGAACAGCTCGATGTTCAGCAGCTGGGACCAGATCGACTTGGTCAGCACCCGCGCGTCGGACGCCTTCAGCACGGTGCCCTGATAGCGCTGCCAGGTCAGGGCGTTCTCCCGGACGCCGTAGAGCTGCCCGCCCGCGTCGGCCATGAGATAGGCCATCGCGTCGTAGCCCGTGCCGACCGACGCCGCGTCGGCCCGGCCCGAGACCACCGGCGCTCGGTACAGGTCCCCGCCGGTGTCGACGGCCCACAGCACCGAGTCCACGCCCCCGAAAACGCGGGGAAATCGTTGCCATCCGGTCGCGAGCACCGCTGGCCGTGCCTTGTCGGCCCAGCTGCCCGCTCCGGTGGCGAAATCGGCGAGCACGTAGCGCATCGACGAGAGCGTGCCGTGCCCGTCGAGAGTGTAGATCTCCCCGGTGGCGCTCGCGCCGACCCAGCGGTGATGCTGGAAGCCGCTCCCGATCACCCGTCCGTTTCCGCCGTTGGCCCACGACGGGCCGCCGGTGCGCCAGTCGACGTGCCGAAACCACAGCAGGGCACCATCGGCGCGAACCCCGTAGACGATCCCGTCACCGCCGCTGAACAACCGCAGGAACTCCTGCTGCGCGTTGATCGGCCGCAGTCCGGCATCGGCGCCCGGCGTCAGCTCGGCCGGCCTGCCCTGCGACGCGGGCGACCCGAGCGGCCCCGGGTCCGGCTGCCCCTCCGCGCGGTCCCCGGAGTCTTCCGGGTCCGACCCCTGCGACTCGGCGTTGATGGCGAACGCCGCCGCGACCCCGCCGGCGGCCAGTCCGGCAGCGGCGAGGAATGCCCTGCGGTGCAGCAGCCTGGTCTCGTCCGCATCCGGGTCGGGCCGATTCGACGGCGACGTGGGCGCGGTCGGCATGCGTGCTCGCACCTCCGGTCGTCTGCGTACAGAGATCAACTCACGGAAGATAACAGGCAAACCCGTGAGGAAGCTGGGTGGTGAAGCGTGTCCGCAGCGCAGGTGTTCTTACGTGCAGCCGAAGAAGCCCCGAACGGCGCTGCCTGCATTCGCGACCGCTCGGCAGGCAAGCCGGGCGATCGCTCGCCTATCCGGTCCCGCGGCAATCGCCGTGATCGCGGCGTCGCCGTCGGTGGGGAGGGGGCGGCGGATCTGCACCCCGAACAGCGGCCCGATGTAGGCGCCGATCGTCGGATTGACGAGCGTCTTCGTGCCACCCGGATAGGAGACGGTGACCGAGGAACGCACGGGGTCGACCTGCATGATCGACTGATAGCGGGTCACGCCGTCGACCGCAAGCGGCATGGCGAATCGTCCCGACGACAGGGTGACGATCGCGGTACGTCTGGCGGGTGCCGGAAGCTTGACCGTATAGAACAGTTTCCAATCCGTGGGTGACACCGCGAACTGGATGGAGCTGGCCGCGAACGACGTGGCGCACAACCCGATGACGACGTTCTGATTCATCGTCCGGCCCCGGGTGAAAACGTACTGCTCGGCCACCACGCCCGGTTGCGTCGCCACGGGCACGATGAGGATCGGAGCGCCGGATACGCCGTACTGCTGCGGATGTTCCCGGACCAGACGGCCATCGTGGATCTCCAGGCCGGTGCCGGACGGGCCTTGCACGTGCACACCGTAGAGCTGGCCGCTCGGTGCCGTCTGACCGGCGATGTTGCGGTCGGAGCGGTGGAAGTACCCCCACGCCACGCCTGCCAGTGCCGCGGTGCCAGCCGGTGTCTGTGTCGGTGCCGGCGTCCCAGGCGAGCCTGCGCCGGGTCTGCGCGGGGACTTGGAGGACAGCGCATGCGCGGCGAACGCGACCAACACGCACGCGGCGAGCACCCCCACGGCGACAAGCCAGGTGCGCTGACTGCCTTCCATCTGCCGCAGCTCGCGCCGCTGGTCCCATCGTTCACGGAAGTCAGCGAGCGGCACGCGCGCATCCTACCCGTCGCGGCACTGCCACCGGAGCAGCTGGAGGCGCCCCGGCGTCCCGGCCGAGGACGTGCTGGAGATCCACAGGCGGGTCCGGCGACGCGCGGGTAGGTTCCGCTCGTGGACCGGGTGGGGGTCAGCGCCGGCAACTGGCGCTCAGCCGCGGCGGCGGTCGCTGCCGTCGGATTGACGGCTGCTATCGCGCTCGGCGTCACGGTGGGCCGCGGCGCCCAGCAGCCATCGCCGCAAGCCAGCTCGCCCGCATCGCCACGCGCGGCCGGCACCGCGTTGCTTCGTCCGCGGTCGTCGTCGGTTCACCGCCGCGCGTCGCTATCGCGACCGCCGGCTGCTCGTCGCACGCTCGCGCCGTCGAGGAGTGCCCGCACGACAGCAGGCGGGCCCGGCAACCGTCCCGCTACGGGGGCAGGGCAAGGCGGCAGCACGCCGGCCGCGCCCGACCCGAGCACCTACGTCCCGCCGCCCCCCTCCCAGCCCCCGGGCCCTCCCGGTCCGGGGATGTCGGACGCCTTCCGTCGTTCGGATCGGAACCTGAACGGTGACTCTTCACCATGGGGCCAGCCCTACGCCGTGCAGTTCGACCCGGGTAACACCCGACTCGTGATCCGGAACGAGCGCATGGTTCGTGGCAACCCCGCCAACTTCGGCCCGGACGGAGCGCCGGTGCTCACCGCGCCAGGCCCGGTCGCGCCGACGGTCGTCGGGATGAGCTACGTCTTCACGCCGGGTGCGACGCGCCGCGAGAATGCCGTAGTCGGCGTGTGTACGCGGAGTTTCGGTTACAGCTCCGTGCAGTTCGCGGTGTATCCAGGCGGATGGGTGCTCTTCTATGCCCAGGCCGGGAGCGCCTTGGTGGACCTGGCCAGCGGCCAGTTCGCAACGCCGCTGACGACCGACGCGCAGACCGTGTACCATACGGTCATGAGCGTCGACCTGGCGAACTCGTCGGTCACGGTCGACTACCCGGGCGCGACTCAGACCTTCACCGACCCGGCGATCGCGCAGCACTGGGGGACGCTCGCCGGATTCCAGGTGCGCCATCCGGCGGCGACGGACGGCGACGTCCAGGTGCTCTCGGTCACCGCGGGTGCGACCGGCTTCGCGCCGTTCTCGTAGCGCTATCCTCACGTGCCGCCGGGAGCGCACCGTCCGCCCCCGATCCTCGCGCACGAAAGGGACTCGATGCCCAGCGTCGCCACGCCGCCCCTGTGGTACATCGGCGGATCGGTCCGCTCGGGCTCGACGCTGCTGGCTGGCCTGGTCTCACTGGCCACCGGCGGCTTCAACGCCGGGGAACTGCACCTGCTCTGGAGATCGTTCGTCAACGGCCGGCTGTGCACCTGCGGCGTGGTGTTGCGTGAGTGTCCGGTCTGGGGACCGGTGCAGGACCTCGTGCTCGGCCGGACCGGCCTGACGTCCGCTGCCGAGGCGGCCCGGGTGGAGTCCGGCGAGCCGTCGCAGCGCGCGACCATCGTCCGCGGCCTCAGTGCGCTCGTGCCGGCGGACGCCGTGGAGCTGCGGCGCAGGACCGAGGAGGCGATCACGGCAGTCAGCGGAGCGAGCGCGCTGGTCGACAGCTCGAAGGTCGCGTCCACGGTCGTCGTCGCCGATCGGCTGCCGAGGAGCCTGCGGGTGCTCCAGCTGGTACGCGATCCGCGGGCGGTCGCCTTCTCGCTGAGCCGCCCCAAGCCCGATCCGTCGATGAGCGGGCAGCTGATGCCGCAGCACGCGCCCGCTCGCTCGGCGGTCAACTGGCTGAGCTACAACCTGGCGTTCGAGCGAATGGCCAGGCAATCGCCCCGCCAGGCGGCCCGCATCCGCTACGAGGACCTGGTCGCCGATCCGTACGCGAGCTGCGAACGGCTCGGCCTGAAGCCGCCACCGGCGGTCGAGGCTGTCTCAGGCGGGCACGCCATCGCCGGCAACCCGTGGCGCTTCGATCCCAGCCGTGCCATTCAGATCGACGACCGGTGGAAGGGGCAGATGCCGGCGCGCGAACGTCGCCTCGTCGAGGCGATAACGCTGCCCCTGCGGGCGCGGTACGGGTACTGACCGCAGTGGCTACGAGATCGACGTCGGTGGCGGTCGTAGTCGGGGCGCTCGCCGTGCGGGCCTATTCGATTCGGGCCGACCCACCGATCAGTGTCCGAGCTGGCGCAGCTTGGCCTCGACGAGTTGCGCGACGAGCGCGTCGGGCAGCGGGGTCTCGACCGGGAAATGCAGCCAACTCTTGGTCTGTTCGAAGCCGCCCAAGATCGACGCGAGCTCGGCGAGCACCGACCCGCTGTGCGGCAAGTAGCTCACGTAGTTGGTGAACGCGGCGAACCCCGCAACGACCTTGCCGTCCAACCGGAATGCCGGCATCCGATACGAGATGCCTTCCTCGGCCTCCGGCAGCACCCGACGGATCGACTCGCGCACTGCCTGCAACGTGCCACGCTTGGGCTCTGGCAGTTGCGCCAGATACGCGTCGATCTCCGCCGCGGTCACCCCGTCGCCCTCCCACACCGGAACCGACGCTGTGCTCCGCGATGTGAGCAGACCCCGTCCCGCCTCGCGTTTGCCAGCGGCTACGGTGATCACTCGCGTGCTCGACGGGATTGGTGGGTGATTCGCATTCGCAGCAGGGCCGGCCTCGCCGTCGCGGGTGCGCTGATGCTGCTTGCCGCGGCATGCACGGCCTCCTCGGGGCAGCCCGCCGGTGGGTCCGCGTCCGGTGCGGCAGAACCGGGGCCCCGCGTCCTCGGGTCGGCGCGGACGGGCGCCACTGGCGGGATCCACGTGATCAAGCACGTCATCATGATCATGCAGGAGAACCGCTCGTTCGACAGCTACTTCGGCACCTACCCCGGCGCCGACGGCATCCGAATGGCCAACGGCAAGCCCACCGTCTGCGTCATCGCCGCGGACAACAAGCCGTGCGTGCGGCCCTATCCCGATCACGCCGACGTCAACGGCGGTGGACCGCACGGCGCGAACGACGCAGCAGCCGACATCCACGGCGGGAAGATGGACGGTTTCAACACCGAACTCGCGTTGGCCAAGCATGGGTGCGGAGATCCGCAGGACCCCGCCTGCACCAACTCCAATCAGCCCGACGTGATGGGCTACCACACCGGCAGCGACATCCCCAACTACTGGTATTACGCCAGGAACTACGTGCTGCAAGACCACATGTTCGAGCCGGACGCCTCCTACAGCCTGCCCGTCCACCTGTTCATGGTGTCCGAATGGTCGGCACAATGCGGGCGGCACAACGCGCCGATGACCTGCGTGAACCAGGACGTCAATCCGGGCGTACCGCCGGACCCCGGCCTCCCGAACGCCGCAGCCGTCAAGGGTGGCGCCGGCTCACGTCCGATCTATGCCTGGACGGATCTCACCTACCTCCTGCACCGGCATCACGTGTCGTGGGCGTACTACGTCGCCAACGGCATCGAGCCCGACTGCCAGAACGACTCGGCGATCACCTGCGCGCCGGTCAAGCAGAACGCCAGGACTCCCGGTTACTGGAATCCGCTGCCGTACTTCGACACGGTCCGGGCAGACAAGCAGGAAGGCAACATCCAGTCGACCGCCAGGTTCTACGCCGCGGCCAAGAGCGGCACCCTGCCCGCAGTCAGCTGGGTGATCCCCTCCGGTCAGAACAGCGAGCACCCGCCCTCGCCGGTCAGCTACGGCCAGTCGTACGTGACGAGCCTGATCAATGCCGTCATGCGCGGTCCGGACTGGAAATCGACGGCGATCTTCCTCGCCTGGGACGACTGGGGCGGCTTCTACGACCACGTCGTGCCGCCGACGGTGGACCAGAACGGCTACGGACTGCGAGTCCCCGGGATCGTGATCAGTCCGTATGCGAAGAAGGGCTACGTCGATCATCAGATCCTGTCCTTCGACGCATACGACAAGTTCATCGAGGACGACTTCCTCGGCGGCCAGCGCATCGATCCCGCGACCGACGGTCGGCCGGATCCGCGCCCGGACGTTCGCGAGAACGCCAAGATCCTCGGTGATCTCAGCGCCGATTTCGATTTCCGGCAGTCGCCTACCGCACCGACCTTCCTGCCCGTCGATCCGCGCACGACGCTGACCGGAACCCCGCACCCGGACGCGCTCACACCCGCACAGAGATCAGGCGACCCGGACGGCTAGGCCTCCGCTTCCCGATCTCGGGCGGCAGCGCTGGATTTCCCGCGCTAGGATCTGCTTCGGCGCGACCCGTCTGGTCGCTCGGCCGCGAAGGTGCGGCGCTGCGCTCGACCCGGCAAGGCGCCTAAACCACGCCCTCAGCGGAGGTTGGTGATCAGTCGTGGTTGCGCCGTCACTGCCGCGCGAACGACCTGCCGCGCGACCCGACCCCGAGCCAGGCCAGCCGAGGCACGGGATCGGGCGGTTGCCGGTCGAGTTGAGTTCCCTCGCCGTGCCACCGGTAGTCCTGGCGATCGCCAACAGCGGCAACGACATCCTCGCACTGCGCATCCTGGCCATCGCCGCAATCGCCGCGGGCATCGCGGCTTTCGTGACGCACGGGGGTAGCCGCGTCTCGGCCGCGGGGGTGTACTGCATCACCGCCGGAATCATGGTCGGCTGCGGAGCCTGGTACTGGGCCGGACAGGTTCCGCCCGCCACAACGCGTGGCAGCATCCTCGAAGCGGGCTTGGTGATCTATGCCTCCACCGCCGCCATGTACCTGCTCTTCTGGCGACGGTCGATGCGCTCGGGCGCCGTTGCGCACGTGGTGCGTCCGCCGATCTCGCTAGGTGAGGCAACCAGTCTGCGGTTCGTGGGCACCATCCTGTTCCTTGTAGGTGCCACGCTCAACCGAACCGGGCCGGCTCTCGGCGGTCTCACCATCTGTGCGGCCGAGGTGGGTGTCATCATGTTCGCCTCGTCGCTGCTGCTCAGCGGCGGTATCAAGGCACTTCAGACACCGGTGCGCACCTGTCTGGCGGGCGGCGTGTTCATCGTCTACTACCTGGTCGTCTTCTCCGGATACGGCAGGTTGCGGCTCGCGACGCTGGTGATCGCCACCGTGGTGCTCGCGCAGTATCGGTTGCGGACCCGGGTGAAACCGATCGCCGTGCTCACCGTGTTACCCACGCTGGCGCTGTTCGCGACGATCGGACAGCAGAGGTTGGCCAGCGCGACGAACAACACCGTGCAGGCGTCGGCATCAGGTCTGGGTTCCTTGGTGAACCCGCTTGCGACCGTCGGACAGTTGCTCCACGAGCACCTGACCGGGGGTGGCGGGTCGACGTTGCTCGCCGAGGTGATCGTGATCGTGCCGCGGCAGTTGTGGCCGCACAAGCCGCTGCAGTTCGGCCGGGTCCTCGCCCTCGATCTGCACCCCGAGACGATAACGACGAAGCTGTCGATGCCGTGCATGCCACAAGGCGAGTGGTATTACAACTTCGGTTGGTTCGGCCTGATCCTCATGATCCCGGTGCTCGGCTGGGCCGTCCGCTGGCTCGACAACCGACTCGAGCGGCGTATCGGCAAGCCGTTGATCAGCCAACGGGACGTGTATAGCTTCGTGGGCCTGGCCATTCTGGTCGGAAGCATCAGTGACCTCGCGTGGGGTGGTACCGCGACCTGGACCGACCGCAACATCCAGCGCCTGCTGCTGCTGCTGCCATTCGTGCTGGTGACGTACTTCCTCTCGAAGCGGCGGGCAGCGCACGCGCCGATTGCTGCCACACCCGGTCTCACCGCCCCGACACGGACCTCGCCGGCGCAGCCGGTCGAAGCGCCCGCGCCGAAGGCGCCGGCCGCACCGGCCACAATGCACGCGCTCGGCGTGGACAGCCCAGCGTGGCCGGACAGTCTGTTCGATCCTGGCCCCAATGGCTGGGACGCCTTCCATCCCGTCCCCGGCGGCGGACTGGCCGCGCACGCACTGCGCGGGGCGCGGGGACGCGCGATCGCGGCCTTCACCGACGAGGCCCTGTCCAGCCTGCAGAACTTCGTGGTCCTGTTCCTGGCGCTGCACTACTTGTCGGTGAGCCACGTGGGCGAGTTCACGCTCGCCTACACCGGCGCGTTCCTGGTCAAGGTCATCCTCAAGTCGCTGATCCTCGCCCCGCTGAGCATCAACTTCTCCGCAGCCGCCCGCGCCGCGCAGCGGCGGGCCGGAGCGCAGGCGCTGGGTGCCTGCCTCGTGATCGGCACGATCGCTTTCGCGATCACCGCCGCCAGCTCGCTGGCAGTGCACGGGCAGAGCCGCTCGGTGGTCCTCGCGAGCGCGGTCGTGCTGCCGGCGCTCATCGTGCAGGAAGGCTGGCGGGTCTACTTCTTCGCGGTGGCCCGACCGTGGCGGGCAGTGTTCAACGACGGCGCCTGCCTGGTCGCGACGCTGCTGCTCGCGTACGTCCTCGTACTCAGGCCGCACGCGGCCTCGACCGCGTTGCTCTTGCTGCTGTGGGCGGCCGGGACCGGGGTCGGAGTGGTCGTCGGCGTGGCGCAGGCGCGCTTGCTGCCGGCAGTGCACCAGGCCTGGGCCTGGACCCGCGAGCACTGGAGCCTGGGTAGCCGCATCGCCGCCGGAAACAGCGCGCAGCAGGTCGCCGGGCGCATCTCGCTCGCGTTGATCGGAGCTATCGCGGGCACGGTCGCGCTGGGCCGCTTGGCAGCCTCGCGGACGCTGATGACACCCGGCACGACGGTGCAGTCCTCGGCCGTCAGCTTCGGGGTGCCGGAGGCCAGCAGGCTCTACCGCAACGGCGATCCGCGCCTGCGGCGATTCATCCCCGGCCTGTCGATCGTGCTCGGCCTGGCCGTCACGTTGCTCGGCCTGCTGATCTACCTCGTACCCGACCACGCCGGTCGCCTGGTGGTCGGACAGAACTGGTTCGTCGCCAAGTCGCTGCTGCTTCCCGTCATCATCTGGAACGTCGCGAACTGCGTCCAGCAGGGACCCATGGTGGCCCTACTGGTACGCCGCCGGTCCGGCTCGATCCTGCGCCTGTCTCTGGTCACCGGCGCGCTCGTTCTCGTGGGCGCGGTCGCCGGCTCCTACGCGGCCGGGGCGTCAGGAGCGGCCTGGGGGCTTGCCATCGCCCAGGTCGCCGCCACGATCCCGTTCTGGGTGGCCTACCGGCGCCTGGACCTGCTCGGCGAGGACACGAGCGACACCGGCGACACTGGCGATCTCGTGCTCGCCCCCGTGGCGCAACCGGTGCCCGAGCCGGTCAGCTAGGTTAGGGCGCGATGACGTCCGACAAGCCGCTGCCGTTCGCTGTCCCCGATATCGGGCAGCGCGAGATCGATGCCGTCGTCGACGTGCTGAAGTCGCGCTGGCTGACGACCGGCCAGCAGGCCCGGCGCTTCGAGGAGGAGTTCGCCGCATCGGTGGGCGCCACCCACGCCGTCGCGCTCAACTCGTGCACCGCTGCCCTGCACCTGAGCCTGGAGGCTCTCGACGTCCGCCCCGGCGACCTAGTGTTCATGTCGCCGTACACCTTCGCGGCCACGGCGGAGGTGGTGCGCTATCTCGGCGCCACCCCGGTCTTCGTCGACATCGACCCGGTCACGCTCAATCTCGATCCGGGCCGGCTGCGCGAGGCCGTCGAGGCTCGGTTGGACGCTCGCCAGGGGCGGCCGCGGGCGATCGTCCCGGTGCACATCGCCGGTGTCCCGTGCGACATGGACGCTATCTGGGCGCTGGCCCGCGACAGCGGCCTGGCGGTCGTCGAGGACGCCGCTCACGCGTTCCCGTCCGCCTACCGAGGCCGCCCGGTCGGCAGCCTTCCCGGGGATATCCCGGGCACCGCCTGCTTCTCCTTCTACGCAACGAAGACGATCACCACTGGCGAGGGTGGCATGCTCGTCACCGAGGACCAGGACGTCGCGGACCGCGCGCGCTCGATGAGCCTGCACGGCCTGAGCCGGCAGGCGTGGACGCGCTACGCCGAGGGCGGCAGCTGGGCCTACGACATCGTCGCGGCCGGTTACAAGTACAACCTCACCGACCTGGCGGCCGCGCTGGGCATCGTCCAGCTGTCGCGTGCCGAGCAGATGAGTGCCCGACGCGCCGAGATCGCAGCGGCGTACACGAGGGCGTTCGCAAGGCTGGATGCGCTCGAATGCCCGACGGTCCCCGACGGCGTGCAGACCTCGTGGCACCTGTATCTGCTGCGGCTCAACGACTGGGCGCCGATCGGACGCGACCGCTTCATCGAGGAGCTCAATGCCGCCGGGATCGGGACGTCGGTGCACTTCATCCCCTTGCACCTGCACAGTTACTACGTGTCCGAGTACGGCTATGCGCCGGAGGACTTCCCGGTGGCCACGGCGCAGTTCCGGCGCGTGGTCTCGCTGCCGATCTACAGCGCGATGTCAGACGGCGACGTGGCTCGCGTCATCGACGCGACGATTGCCGCCGCCACGAACGCGCGATAACTAACCGGGCTCGATCATGCGGATTCTCGTCAACGCGCTGCCGCTGCGCCACGGGGGCGGCGTGACGTATCTGCAGCAGCAGCTGACAGCGCTGGCCCGCGTCGACACCAGCCTGGATCTGCACACGCTGGTGTCGCCCTGGATCAAGGACACCGCGTTCCCGGGGGCGGTCGAGCGGATTGCTGTCGGTTCCGTGCCCCGTCGCTTTGCCTACGAGCAGGTCCAGTTGCCATTTCGACGAGCCGACGTGCTCTACTGCCCGGCGAACTTCGCGCCGATGGCGAGCCGTGCCCCGATCGTGCTGACCCTGCACAACCCCAACTATTACGGAGTGGGTTTGCAGCTGCCGGAGACGGTAGCGTCACGGCCGTTCTGGAAGGTGAAGGCCAACCATTGGGCGATGCGCCGCGCCGACGTGGTCGTGGCCATTTCCGAGTCCATGGCTGCGGAGGTCGTCGACACGGTTCCGAGTGTCGAGCACAAGCTGCGCGTGATCCACAGCGGGGCGCCGGATTGGCCGCAGGCCGCTGTGCCGTTCGAGCACCTGCCCGAGAGGTACCTGCTCTCGGTGGCGAGCGCGGCTCCGCACAAGCGCGTCAGCGACGTGGTCAGCGGCTGGGCCCGGTCACAGGAGGGGTCCTCGGACGGCGTGCATCTCGTGCTTGTCGGCGGCTATACCGCTACACAAGTCGAGGAGCACCGGCAGCTCGCCGGAATCCACGCCGACAAGCTCGTCCACCTCGGTTGGGTGGGGAATCGCCGACAGCTCAAGTGGATCTACGAACGGGCGACGGCAATGGTGCTGATGTCCGGCCTCGAGTCGTTCTCGATGACGCCCGCAGAAGCAGGTTCGGTTGGTTGCCCGCTGGTGCTGAGCGATCTGCCGGCGCACCGCGAGGTAACGCAAGGCAACGCGAGCTTCGTACCGGTCGGCGATACGGCAGCGCTGGCAGACGTGATCCGCGAAGGTCTCGGCCGCTGGTCACCGGGAAGCAAACCCTGGACCTGGCCGGTCACCTGGGAGGACAACGCGCGTGCATTTCTCGACATTTTCCAGGCACTGACACCAGGTCGGACCCGCCACTGACCCGGGCGCTAATCCGAGCGGGGCAGCACCTGCTCGTCTGAGCGCGCGGCGATGGTCAGGTACCGCTGCCTGGTGGCTTCCAGGTCCCACAGCTCCGGAACCGCGACGGACGACGAACGCAACGCGTCCAGGTCCGAGGCCACGGCGTCGATGATCCGATCGACCGTGGCGGGCGACGGCGGCGCCGGCCGGGGAGGTGCCGTCGGCAGCAGGGCCCGGCGACCCAGCTTGCGCACCCTTTCGGGCATCAACGGGCGAAGGGCTCGACGGTATGCTGCCGAGCGCGTCAGCTGCCAGATCCGGCCGGTACCGATGTGCAGGCCCTCGCTCACGTTGTGGGCCCGGTCGAGGTCGGCACCGTCGACGATTCGATCGACGCCGAGAAAGTCCAGCAGGCGGCCGAGGCCGGTTGCCCGGTCTGCCGTGTAGTCCTCGAACCTGATCAGGTGCACGTTCTCAGGCCCGACGGCGTCCACGAACGGCCGGAGCTGGTAGGCGTATTTCGAGTACGAGATGAGCCGAGGCACCTCTCGTACCGCGTCGTCGATCGAGGCCTGGGTGATCTTTCCCCGCATGTATTCGTGGTGGTGCTGGCTGACCACCCGGTCCACCGGATTTCGCACGCTGTAGACCACCTGGAAATCGCTGCCGAGCACCGTGGCGGCCCGCTCTGCGAGCCCGTCGGTCTCGGGCAGTTTCGCGTAGGTGGCTGACACGTCGCCCCGGAGCTGGCCCGGAGCGGCTTTCGCGAACAGCTGCTCGTATCGAGCCCGTCCCGTCGGTGTCGAGATGCTCGGCGAATTGAAGCTGTCCAGTTCCTTCTCGATCAGGAAGATCTGCGGATGGGCGCGCAAGTCCTCGTAGATGGTCGTCGAACCGGCCTTCATCGCGCCGATCACCAGGAATTGTGGTAGCACCGAGCTCAGCCCCCGTGCCGAAACGTGAAGCCGCGATCGTCTTGACCGAGCAGCTGGTAACCCAGATTGGCCATCAGCTCGGAGTAGGAATCCTCGGTGCGCGCGAGGCAGACGTAGGGCCGGTCGCGTTCGAGGGTGCGCTTGAGTCCCGCCAGGATCTCCCGCTCGGCACCGTTGGTCGTGATGCTGACGAGGTCGACGTGACCGAGTCCGGCTTCCTCGATCAGTTCGTCCACGGGTACAGCATCGACGGTGACCTCGCGAAAGCGCGTCATCTCCTCGGCGCTGTAAGTCGCCGCGCCGGAGGTGAAATTCGTCGCCGGGTGCTGGGGGTCGATTTCGATCGCGAGGGTGCTGCGTTCATTCCACGCCGCGGCGGTGATCACGACGACATGGTCCATGCCCTGCCGTTCGGCGGTGCGGCGGAACTCAGCCGAACTCGTCGCATCGGGCTCGACGACGAGCAATCTGCCGTTCGGACGCGTGCGCCGCGCGAACGCCATCGCCCGTGAGCGCCCCGACCGCAGGGTGTCCCTCGGTGCCCCGACCTGGATCGCCACCGATGTCGATTCGAGCAGGCGATAAGGAAGGTTGTGGTTACGTACGGCGTCGGTTGCGGCGTACTTCAGCTTGAATGGCACGAGCGGCAGGACGCGGTTGGCGCTCCGGACGACAGCGCGGTGAACTCTACTGCGGTGCGACCATCGGTAGCGCAGCTTCGTTCGCCCCGTGGATGGTGAAGCCATGTACTCAGTCCTCGCATCGGTTCTCGGCAAGATCGCCTGACGTTTTCGCGGGTAGCCTAGTTGGCCGGCGAGGTGGGCTGCTCACCGCTCGACCTCACGCAACACCTGAAAGGGTTCGGCCGCGGCACAGCCCACCTTGCTTCCCCAGAAGGCGGCTCGTTCGGTTAACGCGCGCAGTGACCGAGGATGCGGGTAGTCACGCAGCTCGCTCTGGTAGCACTCCATCGCGGCGAGCTTGTCGTTCAGCGTGTCGGAGACGTCCACGAACAGCGCCGGACGAAACGTTCCGTCAGCGAGCGGCCACGCCCACTCGGTGGACGACGGGGTTTCGAACACAGCGAAGCGCCGTAGCCGCGGCACGACGTACGGGCGGCACGCGGTCCAGGTAGCCCGGGCGGTCAGGCCGTGGTCGACGTTCGCGTCGCCGGGGAAGTGCGTGTACACGAACTCGGGTCGCAGCTCGTCCAGCACGGCTTCGACCTGGTTCGTCACCTCGATGAGCGGCACCGTGTCCAGCCGCTGGTCGGGCAGCTCGCCCACGCGCACCGAGGCGAGACCGAGCACCGCAGCCGCCTTGTGCGCCGACTCGGCAAGCACACCCGTCATCTCGCTCGGATAGCGGCTGGTCGCGCCGTCGGACAGTACGACGGCATGGACCTCGTCGCCCTGAGCGACGTGCCGGGCGAGCGTGCCGCCGGAGCCCAGTACCTCGTCGTCGGGGTGGGCGGCCACCACCACCACCGTGCTCATGTGCCGGACCGCTGAGTGTCCGCGCGAAGGCGGCCGGCCGATTCGCGTGGGCCGGACGCATCGTGCACGCCCTGTGGTTGTGGACGCGGTCCTTCGCCGCGCGCCCACCGCGCCAGTTCCGGCGCCGGCAGGCCGAAGCGCGCCCCGGGACCCAGGCCGTTCGCCGCGCACCACGCGGGCGCCGCTGTCGGCGTCTGCTCCGCCCACGACATGCTGGTTACCGTCACCAATCCTCCCGCGGTTGCGACCTGCATCCCGGCGTCGTCGACGTCCAGGACCAGGCCGGGATCGTTGCCGCAGTGCGCGTGTGGCTCGGGCACTCGGGTGCGCCAGATCATCACCTGCCGCCCGTTCCAGTCCCCGAAGGCGCCAGGATAGGGCGCGGTGAGGGCACGCACCCAGTTGTGTACATCTCGCGGCGGACGGGCCCAGTCGATGACGCCCATGGCCGGAGTCCGCTTGGGCAGGATGTCGCCCTGCGCCGGATCCTGTCGCCGGCGCGGCGCCGTGCCCGCGAGCAGGGCGGGCAGGTGATCGCGCAGCATCTGGACGCCGAGTTCGGCGACTCGCACGTACACCGTCGCGCAGGTGTCCTCGGCGGTGACGGCCGTGCTGCGTTGATCGACAATGTCGCCGGTGTCGGCGCCGGGGTCGAGAAGCATCATCGTGTTGCCGGTGACCGTCTCCCCGCGCAGGATCGACCAATTGACCGGAGCGCGACCGCGGTGCCGGGGCAGCAGGGAGGCATGGAATCCGACGCATCCGCGCCGCGGCACCGCGAGCAGCTCGGCGCCGATCAGACGCGTCCAGCCCACGACGACGAGCAGGTCGGGCTGTAGCGCGCTCAACTGGGCAACGATGTCGGGATCGTTGACGTCGTCGGTGCGGATCACCGCCGCGCCCGCGGCGCGGGCCGGGGTGGCCAGGTCCACGGGGCCGGCCAACCCCCGCAGGCCCTGTTCCGATGCGGTGACGACGGCGACCACGTCGGCCAGCTCGCTGGCGAGCAACGCGTCCAGGGTGGGCGCAGCCTCGTGCACCGCGCCGCACAGGATCACCCGCCCGGGCGGAGTGGAGGGTCGTGGCACGTGTGCATCCTAGGGTTGAGGGGTACGGCTGCGATGACGCTCAGCGCTCGTGACGGGGGCCGTTCTCGACCAGCGCTGCGGGGTAGTCGAGATGGGCCAGCAGCGACCCGGCTTCGCGTTGCACGACGGCGAGTTCCCCGGCGTCCAGCGAGCAACGTCCGATGTCCTGGCGCTCCGGCGTGATGGACGCGGCTGCAGCAGCGAGCCCGGCCGCGGACACGTCGAGATCGAGGAAGTCGACCAGCCGCGTCAGCTCGGCGCGTGGATCCTGCACCAGCCGCTCGTAGCGGATCTCGGTCACCGGCGCCGTGAGGCGGCCGAGGTCGGCGCGCGCCTGCGTCACGGCGGTGCGCCACTGGCGGGCGCAGACGGTGAGTAGGTCCTCGTGGCGCAGGTCGTCATCGATCCCGGGGTAGCGGGGTCCCCACGAACCGACCCGCCGCTCGGCGCTGGTGCGGCGCCGAGCTAGTGACTGGAGGTACTTCACGCCGTAACCGGGCACCAGGCGCAGCGGGAAGTGCCGGGCCTTCGCGAGCAGGTACCGGACGTCGGTGGGTTCGGTCCACTGGCGGCGGGTGGACTCGATGACGTCCACCCCGTTGCGGATCAGGTGGACGTAGCTGGCGTCGGGCAACACCTCGGCGACGAACGGGATCCGCAGCGTGTTGCCCACCGTCTTCTCGATGACTGCGCTCGGCTGCCCGTCGGCGTAACGGTCGACGAAGTGACGGATGAAGCGGGCGGACTTCTCGCTCGAGCACTCCGGGCGCAACGCGTCGTCCGGGTGTCCCTCGTTGCCGTAGCGCCACACGTAGCCGATGTCGTAGGGCACCCGCCCCGAACCCGAGGAGGCGGCGAGTGCCTCGCGCAGGATCTTCGTCCCGGACCGTGCCGCGCCGACGAGGACGACGTGCCGCGGTGTCATCCGCCCGCCTCGCCGCGGGGGCGCGCGGCGGCGTTCGATTCGACGTCGCCTTCCGCGCCCGGCTTCGGGTAACAGTGCCACGTGTCGGCCAGGCGCTTCGCCTCGGCCCGTTCCCAGGCCTGGCGTGCCGGGAACACGTCGCGCCTGCCGAGGATCGCCGCCAGCGCGCGCAGCACGAGTTCGACGTCGTAACGCCATGACCGGTTGCGTACGTACACGAGTTCCAGTGCGAGTTTGCCGGCTAGCACCTCGGAGAGATACCTGCGTTGCGCCTCGCCGGCATCCTGCGGCAGTGCCGCCTCGTCGGCGTAGTACGCGAGGCTGCCGGGACTGGCGATACCCGGCGCGACGCAGAGCGTCTCGTGCATCCAGGGTTCGTAGTGCTCGCGCACGATCGACGGCTCCTCCGGCCGCGGCCCGACGAGCGCCATGTCGCCGCGGACCACGTTGACCAGCTGGGGCAGTTCGTCGATCTTGAACCGGCGCAGCACCCGGCCGGCCGGGAACACGCGCGGGTCGTCCGCTCCGGTGATCACGGCAGCCTGGCCGGCGCGCTCTACGTGCATGGTGCGGAACTTGAACATGGTGAACAACCGTCCACCCTGACCCACGCGCGACGCGCGGTACAGAATCGGTCCCTCACTCGAGAGCTTGATCGCGACGGCCGCCAGTGCCGACAGCGGGCTCGACGCGAGCAGACCGATTGCGGCGAGCACCCGGTCGAACGCCTGAGCCGTCGCAGAGGCCGGACGGGCGGAGCGGCGGGCGTTCATGTCGGCCTACGTTCGCCGAGTTCATCGAACAGCTGTGTCCACCGAGCCAGCTGTCCGGCGGGGCCGAACCGGCGCTCGTAGAGCTGAGCGGCGCGCCGCCCGGCGCCGGACAGCTCCGCCGGATTGGCCGCAAGCCGGCGCAGGGTGGACGCGAGGGCGCCCGGGTCGGTGGGATCGACCTGCAGCCCGGAGCCGGCCGCCTCGATGTCACGGGCCAGCTCGCTGTCGGCCTCGACGAGCGCGAGCACCGGACAACCCTGCCGCAGGTAGGACATCGTCTTGCTCGGGTACGCGGCCCGGATGACGCCCGGCATCAGCGACACGATGCCGACGTCCGCCCTCGTGCGCAGGAACTCGGCGACCTCCGCCGGCGGGCGGTAGCCGTGCAGTTGGACGTTGCGCAAACCGCGGGAGCACACCTGTTCTTCGAGTTGGGCGGCCAGCGCGCCGGTGCCGAAGAAGTGCCACGCGACGCCGTCCTCGCCGCGGAGCAGGGTGGCGGCCTCGAAGACGTTCTCCAGGTTCTGGAACCGGCCGAGGTTGCCGGCGAATACCACGTGGAGCGGCCCGCTCGGCCGATCGGTGCTGCGGGGCGGTTCGGCGCGCTCATCGAGCAGCCACGGGTCGAAGTTGTTGATCACCGTGATCCGGTCCGGCGCGACGCCGCGGGCGGCGACGGTGGCGGCCATGTCCTCGGACAGGACGACGACGCGGTCGGCACCGCGTTCGGTGCGGGCGTCCAGCGCGCGCAGCAGCGCGGCCCACCGCCCGTCGCGCAGGATTCCGGGCGCGGTCACCACCTCTGGATAGATGTCCTGCTTGTGATAGACGAAGCGCGCCCCGCTGCGGCGAGCGAGCCAGCCGCCCAACTTCGCCACCGCGATCGGTGGCGTCGACGCGGCCATCAGCACGTCCACCCGCCCCAGCCCTCGGCGGGCGAGCAGCAGCCGCAGGCAGAACCAGAGCAGGTTCAGGGCCTTGGCTGCGGCGAAGCGGCGATCCGGGAGAATCGGCCAGCGACGCACCTCGACGCCGGGCGCCAGACATTCGCGCGCAGGAGCCTTCGCGACCACGGCACGGTTGTAGGACGGCTGGCAGCTCAGCACGGTGACCTGATGGCCGGCTGCCCCGAGGTGCTGCGCGAGCTCGCGCAGGATGTGCGCGTAGGGCGGGGTGTCCGGCCAGAAGTAGCGGTGCACGAGCACGATCCGCATCAGCCGCCCAGCTCCCGCCAGGGCTTGGGCCGCAACCCCAACCAGTTGGCGTGCACCGCGCCCAGCCCGCAGATCAGCCGGCTGACGCGGACCGAGCAGTCCGGCACCAGGTAGTCGCGCGGCACGCTCGGGCGCCACCCCTCGTCCCACTGGCTGGTCGCCAGCTCGACACAGCGGCGGATACTGCCGGCGTCCACCCCGCTCAGCACGATCGAGCCGGCGTCGAGCGCCTCCGGGCGTTCCAGTGCGTTGCGGATGGTCACTGCCGGGAAGCCGGTGATCGCCGACTCCTCGCTGATCGTGCCGCTGTCGGAGAGCACGCAGCGCGCGTTGCGTTGCAGCTTGTTGTAGTCGAGGAATCCGAACGGCTCCAGGAACTGCACCGCGTCGTGCTCGACCGTGCCGCGCGCGGCCAATCGCTTGCGCAGCCGCGGATGCGTGCTGACCACGACGCGCAGGCCGGAGCCGTCGGCGAGCTCGCTGACCGCTCGCACGAGGATGTCGAGGTGCTCGGGGTCGTCGACGTTCTCCTCGCGGTGCATCGACACGAGGTAGTACCCGCCGGCGTCGAGCCCGAGCCGGTCCAACACGGTCGACGCCTCGATCTGCTCGTCGTAGGCGGCGAGCACCTCGGCCATCGGCGAACCGGTCACGAAGACGCGCCGGGTCGGCAGTCCCTCGGCGAGCAGGTTGCGCCGGGCGTGCTCGGTGTAGCAGAGGTTGAAGTCCGCGGTGTGGTCGATGATGCGCCGGTTCGTCTCCTCCGGCACGTTCTCGTCGAAGCACCTGTTGCCGGCTTCCATGTGGAACACCGGGATGCCCAGCCGCTTGGCCATCACCGCCGCGATGGCGCTGTTCGTGTCGCCGAGCACGAGCACCGCGTCGGGACGTTCGGCGTGCAGCACGGGTTCGATACCGGCAAGCACGCCACCGAGGACGGCGCCCACGGAGGTGACGGGTACCTCGAGCCAGTGGTCGGGCTGGCGCAGGCCGAGTTCGGCGAAGAACACGGCGCTCAGCTGCGGATCCCAGTTCTGCCCGGTGTGGACGAGGCGGTGCTCGGTCTCGCGCTCCAGCCGGGTGATCACCCGGGACAGCCTGATGATCTCCGGCCGCGTCCCGACGACGGTCAGTACCTTCATCGACGGCACGAAGCCGCCGGTTGTGCCCGCAGGATCACGTCTTCCAGTCCTCCCGTAGCCGCCAGTATCGAACCACACTCGCAATCGTTGCGGCGCAAGGGTTGGGAGGCGCTTACTTCGGCCCTGCGGCGAACGGCTGCAGCGAGGTCGGGCCGTCCTGGATGGCCAGGATCTGCACGTCACCGTCCGTCGGCTGGGGATGCCGGATCTGGATGCCCATCAGCTTGCCCCAGTACTGCGCGATGACCGGGTTCGTGACCGTCCGCGACCCGCCCGGGTACTCGACGGTGACCGAGGAGTTCGGCAGGTCCACCCGCATCGCGCTCTGGTACACGGTGCGCCCGTCTGTCGCGAGCGGGTGGGGGAACGTGCCGGTCGCAAGCTCGTGAACGAGAGCGCCCGTACCGGGTGGCGGCACTTTCAACGTGTAGTAGAGCAGCCAGTGATCGGGGTAGACGGCCAGCTGGATGGAGCTGGCACCGAACGCCGTCGCGCACGCGCCGACGACGACGTTCTCGTTCATCGTCTGACCCGCGGTGAACACGTACCGCTCGGCCACCACGCCGGGCTCGGTCGGGTTCGGCACGATCAGGACCGGCGCGCCCTTCGGCCCGTAGTGCGCCGGGTTGCCGCGCACCAGCCGGCCGTTGCGGATGACGAGCTGCGTATTCGCGTGATCGAACTGGATGGCATAGGTACGCCCGGCGACGTTCTGGCCGGCCAGACTGCCGTCCGGGCGCTGGAAGGTGTCGGTGACCCACGCCGCCGGTGTCCCCGTCGTCTTCTTCGCCGACGTCCGGTGCAATGCGTAGAGCAGGACACCGACGAGGACGAGGACGGCGACCAGGAGGACGACCAAGTCAGTGCGTCGGCGCAACGGTCGCCTCATCCGAGCCACCCGGACGGTCGTGTCGAAGCCACTTCGACACGGTACCCGCGCCCGCGCAATCGACTCCTGGCAGGGACGTGCTGCCGTGCGCGCCTCAAGCGGATTCCGCTCAGCGCAGCGAGGCCTGCAGTTGCGCCTGTGCCGCCAACCGCTGGGCGCGCTGGACGCGCCGGGTCCACGGCTGGCTCTCGATGCGTGCCGGATCGATCGGCGGCACGACGACGTGGGAGATCATTGGGTGCAGCGGCCGGATACCCGCTTCGCCGTCGCCGAGCAGTTCCTCGTGCAGTTTCTCGCCTTCGCGCAAGCCGGTGAACACCACTTCGACGTCCTTGCCCGACATCGCGATCATCCGATTGGCGACGTCCACGATCTTCACCGGCTCGCCCATGTCGAGTACGAGCGCCTCGCCACCGCGGCCGATCGCCCCGGCCTGGATCACCAGCTGGCAGGCCTCCGGGATCGTCATGAAGAAGCGGGTGACCTCGGGATCGGTGACGGTCACCGGTCCGCCGTCCTCGATCTGCGCGGCGAAGGAGTGCAGCACCGACCCGCGGCTGCCGAGCACGTTGCCGAAGCGCACCGACAGGTACTTGCCGCACGCGTCGTGCTGAGCGAACCACGCCGTCAGGTGCTCGGCGAGGCGCTTGGAGTGCCCGAGGGCGCTCGTGGGGTTCGCTGCCTTGTCGGTCGAGATGTTCACGAAGTGCTCGACCCCGACCGACGCGGCAGCCTCGAGCACGTTCAGCGTGCCGAACACGTTGCTCTTGAGCGCCTCGCCGGGATAGCGCTCGAGCAGCGTCAGGTGCTTCAACGCGGCGGCGTGGAACACGACGTGCGGCTGGTGCTCGACGAACACCTCGCGCAGCGAGTCCTGGTCGCGGATGTCGACCAGGACGAGCTCCGGCGACTCGAGCAGGGCCCGCCCGTAGATCGACAGCTCGACGGCATGCAGTGCGGACTCGTCGCGGTCGAGCATCACCAGTTCGGACGGGCCGAACTTGTGCAGCTGGCGGCACAGCTCCGAGCCGATGGAGCCGCCCGCGCCGGTCACCAGCACGCGGCGTCCGGTGACGTAGTCGGCGATGGAGCGGATGTCCGTGTCGACCGGACGGCGGCCGATGACGTCCTGCACGTCCACGTTGCGCAGCGCCGACAGTTGCACCTGCGGCGCGCGCAGAGTGTCCGACAGCGTGGGCAGCACCATGCAGGCGATGCCGGCCTCGTCGGCCTTGTCGGAGACCTTGCGGATCAGCGCGGCGTCGGCGGCGTTGACCGCGATCACCACCCGGTTCGCGTCCAGGCGCGCCGCGACCTTCGCCAGGTCGCTGAACTTCCCGTACACCCGGATGCCGTGCATCTGCAGGTTGCGCTTGCCCGGGTCGTCGTCGACGAAACCCACCGGGAGGAACGGTGAACGGGGATCGCGGATCATCCGCAACGCCAGCGCCGAGCCGACCCATCCCGCGCCGAAGATCAGGATGCGCTCCACGTCGCCGCTAGGCCGTTGGCCGCCTTGCGAGATGATCCGCTTGACGAAGCGGACCGCGGCCATCCCCATCAGCGCCAGCGGCCAGATCAGGAACGGCACGCTGCGCGGGATCGACGGCGGCTGGACGGCGAGCACTATGGCGGACGCGATGACCGACACGGCCGTCACCG
This sequence comes from Jatrophihabitantaceae bacterium, assembly GCA_051000395.1. Classification (GTDB taxonomy): domain Bacteria; phylum Actinomycetota; class Actinomycetes; order Mycobacteriales; family Jatrophihabitantaceae; genus JBPCOI01. The sequence goes on along the minus strand of JBPCOI010000078.1, from coordinate 22,862 downwards.
ACACGGCGACAGCGCGCATCTCGTCGAAGCTGCCTGCCTGGTAACGGCCCCGGTACAGCAGCACGAACGCGCCGAGGATCAGCTGACCACCGGCCAGCATCAGGGCGAGAACGGAGATGATCTCCCAGTGCACGTGATTGAGTTCGAAGTCGTAGCGTGCCAGGGTCGCCAGTTCGGTGGCGAGCAGCCACACCACGACGTCGGTGAGGATGGCCGAGTAACTGGCGTAGGAGGTGCTGACGGCTTGCTGCCCGTCGGTGTCCCCCGACGGGAACGCCTTGTCCACCACGTCCGCTCCCTTGCGAGCCGCGGCCTACCGTGAGCTGAGTCCGGCTCCGCGCGTTGTCGATCAGGGGAGAAGCTAGGCCCAAATCGTTGATCTGGCAAGTAGCTGCCCCATGCAAAGGTGACCGTGACACGGCATCGCCTGCCCGTCTGAATTTCGCTGACGGCGTGGACGTGACAGGTGGCTCACATGGGCCGGATGCACGCACGATCCGGATCGGGACCCGGCGATTCAGTGCCAGGAAACCGAGGCAGGATATTGCCGCTTTCCCCCGGACCCGATCTCCGCTAGGGTTCGGTCCAGCCGAGCCAGACGGTGCATTCGAACTCCGTTTGATGCGCGGTGAAGGATCTACGAAACTTGGGGGGATCCAATGTCAGTAAGTAAGCGGCCGATCGCGGCCCTGATCGCGGTGCTCGGGATGATCGCGGCCACGCTCGCGTTCAGCGCTTCGGCATCGGCATACCCGCCAGGAACCGGGCCGAGCCTGAGCCTGAGTTCCAGCACCGCGCCGGAGGGCGGCTCGGTTACCGTGTTCGGCAACGGCTTCACGCCGGGCACCGTGAACCTGACGCTGTGCTCGACCACGTCGAGCCTCGGCACCGCGCAGGCCGATTCGACCGGGGCGTTCACCCAGGGCGTCACGCTGCCAGCCGGAGTCACCGGCGCGCAGAAGATCTGCGGTACCAACTCCGCCGGCACGGCATCTGCTGACATCACCATCACCACCTCGAGCGGCGGCGGCGGCGGTGGCGGTGGAGGTACCGGCGGCGGTGGCGGCAACCTGGCCGGCACTGGTGCGGCGGTCATCGGCATCGGCGTGCTCGGCGTGCTGCTGCTCGTCGGCGGTGGCGTGATGCTGCTGGCCGGCAAGCGCCGCAAGGCAACCGCCTGAGCCTCGAGCGCCTGACTCGACCCTTCCAGCGATCAGGGCGGCCCGCATCGCGCGGCCGCCCTGATCGCTGTCTTGTGCCATGACCGAGGAGCAGCGCATCGACTACGCCGCACCCGACCCGGACCCCTAGGCGCCCGACGCAGCGGCTGACCCGTTCGCCGGGCCGGACTGGGAACAGCCGCCGCTCACCGGTGAACGCGGAGCCGCGGCCGGGCGCCGGGTCAAGGTCTCGCGGCGCAAGAAGCGGACCTTGCGCCGCCGCCGGCGGATCGGGCTGGCGATGCTCGTCCTCGGTGCTCTGATCGTGCTCGCCGGAGCCTGGCTGATCGTCACCGGCCTGATGGCCCGCAGTCAGCTCGACCAGGTCCGCGCCGAGGTGCATCGCCTGCGCGCGCAGATCTCGGCCGGGGACCTGTCGGCGGCCCGCGTCACGGCTGCGCAGGTGCGCGGGCATGCCCACCGCGCGCACAGCCTGACCACGGGTCCGGTGTGGGTGCTGGCAGCCGAGCTTCCCGGCGGCGGCGAGCCGGTCCGCACGATCCGGGGGATCACGGCCGGGCTCGACGTGCTAGGCGAGGACGTACTGCCCCAGCTCGTCGACGCGAGCGAGCAGCTCGACCCGCACAAGCTGCGCCAGAGCGACGGCAGCATCGACCTCGCGCCGATCGCAGCGGTCGTGCCGGTGCTCGATCGGGCGTCCACGGTCATGGCCACCGTCTCGAACTCGGTACGCGGGCTCCCCGGGCACACCTGGCTGTCGTCCATCGACAGCGCGCGCAGCGACGCGATAACCCAGCTCGCCTCCTTCACTCGCACCGTGCGCTCGGCTGAGCTGGCCGCCCGGATCGCCCCGGGTCTGCTCGGCCAGGACGGCCCGCGCAGTTACCTGATCTCGTTCGAGACCGAGGCCGAGCTGCGGGGAACCGGCGGGCTTCCCGGCGCATTCGTCATCGCGAAGGCCGATCACGGAAAGCTCAGCTTCACCCGCTTCGAAAGCGACTCCGCGCTCAGCGGCGTCACCTCGGGTCTGGACTTCGGGCCCGCCTACGACCAGCTCTACGCAGGCGCGAAGGCGACCCAGGAGTACTCCGACAGCAACGTGAGCCCGAACTTCCCCTACGCGGCACAGATCTGGATCGCGATGTGGAAGAAGTACAGCGGCCAGCAGCTCGCCGGCGCGATGGCGATCGATCCCACCGCGCTGAGTTACGTGCTCAAGGTCACCGGGCCGGCGAGGCTGCCGGACGGATCGCAGGTCAGCGCGAGCAATGTCGTCGCGCTGACCCAGCGCACCGTCTACGCACAGTTCGACAACCAGATCGCGCGTAAGCAGTACCTGATTGCGGTCGCCCGCTCGATCAGCAAGCACCTGCTCGACAACGGGTCCGGCACCACCGGGCTCCTGCGCGCGGCCGGTCGGGCCGCCAGCGAGCGGCGGATCATGCTGTGGAGCACCGATCCGGCCGCGGAGGCCGAGCTGGCGAAGACCGCGCTCGGCGGGATCGTCGCCGAGACCAGCGCTCCCTACCTGGGGTTGTCGATCAACAACGCGGCGGGAAACAAGCTGGACTACTACGTCGACGCCTCGGTGGACTGGAACCGGTACGGCTGCGGCGCGACTCGTCGGGTCGCCGTCACGCTCACCGTGCGCAACGACGCGCCGAGCGGGCTGCCGAAGTACGTCCTCGGCCGTACCGGCATCCGCGGCTACCCCGCGCGGCCCGGCGACAACCGGCTGCTCATCGGCTACTTCGCGACGCACGGTGCGCAGCTGACCGGCATCTCTGTGAACGGCAAGCAGGCCGGCGCCCAGAGCGGCTCGGAGCTCGGGCATCCGGTGTTCACCGTCGACCTCCAACTCCCCCGCGGCCAGACGCAGACGGTGGTGCTGAACCTGATCGAGCCGGCCGGCTCCGGCTCGCCGATCGTGCTGCGCCAACCGCTCGTGCGCCCGCTGAAGGTGAGCATCCACGACGCCCGCTGCGGCTGAGCCGTCCCGCCGAGGTTGGAAGTGGAAGAGATCGGCACGCAACCGGGCGCCCGCGCAGCGCGCGCGGCCGTCGCAGCGCCGTCCTGTGCGACCATGGGCCGGTGACCGCAGTCGCCGAGGGCAGGCTGGGCGGGCTGCGGCTAGCCCGGCAACCAGCCGGTGGGCTGAACGCTCTCGGGCGGTTCGCGCCGTTGGTATTGGCGGCGCTGAACGCGATCGCGTTCTTGGTGGTGCGGCCTGACGTCAACGATCTGTGGGCCGCGCGGGCACGTGCCTCTGCGGTGCAGAACGGTGTCGGCCTGACGTACTGGTTCTCGTGGTTCGGTGGCGGATCCACGCCGGGCAACTACTCGGTGCTGACCCCCTACCTGTCCGCGCTGATCACCACCGAGCTGCTGGCGGCCCTGTCCGCGGTGGCGATCCCGCTGCTGTGTATGCCGCTGCTGCGCGGCACTGCGCACCCGCTGGCCGGCACCGCCATCGCCGCCTACGCCGCGGCCGTCAACCTGTGGAGCGGACGCGTGCCGTTCCTGTTCGGCGCGGCCATCGCGATCGGCGCGCTGATCTGCGTGCGCAACCGCAGGCTGACGGCAGCCGTGCTGCTCGGCCTGCTCAGCATCCTCGCCTCCCCGGTGACGGGCGTGTTCCTGGCCATGGGCCTGTCGGGCGTGTTCATCTCCTATCGCGACTACCGCCGCATCGCGTGGATCACGATCGTCGCGATCGGTGTCGGGCTCGGCGCCGTCGGCCTGGTCTTCGGCACGCCCGGCCCCGAACCGTTCTCCGGCACGCTGAAGCTGGAGGCCGTTGCCGGACTGCTGCTGCTCCTGCTGGCGCGCCCGCCCGTCTGGCTGCGCACCACGATCTGGGTGTCGCTGATCGCGACCCTCGTACTCGCCACTTTCCCGAACGGCATGGGCTCCAACGTCGCGCGCATCGTCTGGTTCTGTCTGCCGGTCGCCGTGGTCGCGCTGAGCGCGTTCCGTACCTGGATCCTGGTCCTGGTGGCCTTCCCGCTGCTGCTCACCGGCACGAGCGGGACGATCGTCGACCTGCGCAATGCCGGCAACCCGGTCTCCTCCGTCGGCTACTACCAGCCGCTGGCCACCGAGCTGGACAGCATCAGCGGGCTGCAGAAGTACCGCGTCGAGGTGGTCAACCACGGGGCGCACGCGGCCTATGACGCATTGCTGAACCACGCCGCCCTGGCGCGCGGCTGGGAGACTCAGGAGGACAACGAGCTCAACGGCGCGATCCAGGGCAAGCACCTGGACGCCACCACGTACAAGGTGTGGCTGGAGAACAACGCGGTCGGCTACGTCGCGATGCCCGCGTTGAGCGTCAGCAACGACGCCGAGTACCACCTCGTCGAGACCGCGTCACTGCCTTACCTGGTGCCGATCTGGCAGACCACGGACTGGCAGCTGTTCCGCGTCGTGCGCCCGACCCCGATCGTGGCCCCGCCGGCGTCGATGGTCTCCGCCAGTCAGGCGCAGGTGACGGTGGCGGTTCCGTGCACCTGCGCGGTGACGGTCCGAGTGCGGTGGTCGAAGTTCCTGCACGCCGCGGAACGCAGCACGAACCTGGCGGCGAGCGTGAGCGACGACGGCGCCGGGTGGACGTCCCTGCGCACCACCGCTCCCGGCGTGTACGTACTGGGCGGCAGCCTCGGCGGCCTGCTCGGCTCCTGAGCCCGTCCCCACCAGAGCGGACGGGCAGTCCCAGAACGGCTGTGACACAGATCACAACCACCGACGGAACTTGAGCGGCTCCGACTCAGTTGTCTTGATAGACGCCGCGATGTCACCGGTGGTCGGCGACGATCACAGGCACCCCGGCCTCAACCCACCAACGTCAATCAAGGAGCAACCATGGCACGAGCGGTCGGCATCGACCTCGGCACCACCAACTCCGCTGTCGCCGTCCTGTCCGGCGGCGAACCGGAGGTCATCGCGAACTCAGAGGGTTCGCGCACCACTCCCAGCGTCGTGGCCTTCGCCAAGAACGGCGAGGTGCTCGTCGGCGAGGTCGCCAAGCGTCAGGCCGTGACGAATGTCGACCGCACCATCCGCTCGGTGAAGCGCCACATGGGCGAGCCCAGCTGGAAGGTCGACATCGACGGTAAGTCCTACAACGCGCAGGAGATCAGCGCCCGCGTGCTGCAGAAGATCAAGCGCGACGCCGAGTCCTACCTCGGGGAGACGGTGACCGACGCCGTCATCACCGTCCCCGCGTACTTCAACGACGCGCAGCGCCAGGCCACCAAGGAGGCCGGCACGATCGCCGGCCTGAACGTGCTGCGCATCGTCAACGAGCCGACCGCGGCCGCGCTCGCCTATGGCCTGGACAAGGGCGAGAAGGAGCAGACGATCCTGGTCTTCGACCTCGGCGGCGGCACGTTCGACGTGTCTTTGCTCGAGATCGGCGAGGGCGTCATCGAGGTCAAGGCCACCAACGGCGACAACCACCTGGGCGGCGACGACTGGGACCAGCGCATCATCGACTGGCTGGTGGACAAGTTCCGCTCCGCGCACGGCATCGACCTGACCAAGGACAAGATGGCCATGCAGCGTCTGCGCGAGGCGGCGGAGAAGGCCAAGATCGAGCTGTCGTCCAGCCAGCAGACGTCGATCAACCTGCCCTACATCACCCAGGACGCCGAGAAGAACCCGGTGTTCCTGGACGAGTCGCTCTCCCGCGCCGAGTTCCAGAAGATCACCTCGGACCTGCTCGACCGCACCAAGGCACCATTCCACAACGTGATCAAGGATGCCGGCATCGGTATCGACAAGATCGATCACGTGGTGCTCGTCGGCGGCTCGACGCGCATGCCGGCCGTGGTGGAACTGGTCAAGGAGCTCACCGGCGGACGGGAGCCGAACAAGGGCGTCAACCCCGACGAGGTCGTCGCCGTCGGCGCCGCGCTGCAGGCCGGCGTGCTCAAGGGCGAGGTCAAGGACGTCCTGCTGCTCGATGTCACCCCGCTCTCGCTGGGGATCGAGACCAAGGGCGGCATCATGACCAAGCTGATCGAGCGCAACACCACGATCCCGACGAAGCGCTCGGAGATCTTCACGACCGCGGACGACAACCAGTCCAGCGTGCAGATCCAGGTCTACCAGGGCGAGCGCGACATCGCGGCCTACAACAAGAAGCTCGGCATGTTCGAGCTGACCGGCCTGCCGCCCGCCCCGCGCGGCGTGCCACAGATCGAGGTCACCTTCGACATCGACGCCAACGGCATCGTGCACGTCTCGGCCAAGGACATGGCCACCCAGAAGGAACAGGGCATGACGATCACCGGCGGCTCGGGCCTGAGCAAGGACGAGATCGATCGGATGATGAAGGATGCCGAGGCGCACGCCGAGGAGGACCGCAAGCGCCGCGACGAGGCGGAGATCCGCAACACCGCGGAGGGCCTGCAGTTCTCGACGGAGAAGTTCCTAGCCGACAGCGGCGACAAGCTGCCCGCCGACAAGCGGGCGGAGCTGGAGTCGGCGCTCGAGGAGCTGAAGAAGTCCCTCGAGGGGGCCGACTACGAGGCGATCAAGGCCGCGCAGGAGAAGGTGTCCGCGGTGGCGACCGAGGCCGGCGGCGCGATGTACGCCGCGGCGCAGGCCGCCGGCGACGGCACTGCCGAGGGCGCCGCTGCGGGCGCGTCGTCGGCCGGTACCGCCGACGACGGCGTCGTCGACGCCGAGGTCGTGGACGAAGGCCCTGCCAGCGGGACGGACAGCGGACCGGCGCAGGAGCAGAAGTGACCGAGCGTGCCGAGCGCCGTCCAGACGATCCGGACCGCGTCGTGATCCGCGACAAGCGCACCGTGGACCGTCCCGCCGCCGATCGTGCAACATCCGCACCCGCAGAGGGGGTGGATGTTGCACGATCAGATTCAGAGGCCGCTCTGGCCGAGCGCACCGCGGACCTGCAGCGCGTGCAGGCCGAGTACGCCAACTATCGCAAGCGCGCCGACCGCGACCGTCTTGCGGCGGGCGACGTCGCGATCAGCCGGGTGCTCACCGAACTGTTGCCCGTCCTGGACGACATCGACCGGGCCCGCGCGCACGGCGACCTGACCGGCGGGCTGAAGGCGGTGGCCGATCACCTGGACACCGTCTTCGGCAAGTTCGGCCTGACCGCCTTCGGGGCGGTCGGCGATCCGTTCGATCCGGCCGTCCACGAGGCCGTCATGCACGCGGAGAGCGACGAGGTCAGCGCGCCCACCTGCACCAGCGTGCTGCGCCCCGGCTACCGCCACGGTGAACGCCTGCTGCGTGCCGCGATGGTCGGCGTCAGCGAACCGCCCAGCGCGGAGCTCGCTGCCGAGGCCCCGCAGCCCGGCGCGCCGGCGCACCCCGAGCAAGAGGTGCACCACCCGGACGCGGAGTCCGGCCCGCAGGCCCAAGCCGGCCTCGAACGAGAGGCAGAGGGGTAAGCGCATGCCTCGGCACGCGACGAGGCCGCGCGCGACGAGCCCCGCTCGCGCGCCGCAGGCTCATGCCGCCGGTCGCACCACGGTGAGCGCCAGGGTGGACGAGCGGGGCCGCGGATGAGCGCCAAGGACTACATGGAGAAGGACTACTACGCCTCGCTCGGTGTCGCCAAGGACGCGGACCCCGCCGCGATCAAGAGGTCCTACCGCAAGCTCGCCCGGCAGTTGCACCCGGACAAGAATCCCGGCGATGCGAATGCCGAGGCGCGGTTCAAGGAGGTCTCCGAGGCATACGACGTCCTCGCCGACCCCGCCAAGCGCAAGGAGTACGACGAGGCGCGCTCGCTGTTCGCCGGGGGCGGCTTCCGCGGGGCCGGCTACCCCGGCGCCGGCTTCCCGGGCGGCGCAGGCGGGTCGAACTTCGACGTCTCCGACCTGTTCGGCAGCGGCGGCAACTCCGCGGGCTTCGGGGACCTGTTCTCCGACTTGTTCGGCGCCAGCGGCGCCGGCTCAGGCTCAGGCCGCGGTCGCACCGGCGGGGCCGGACCGGCTCGCGGGCAGGACGTCGAGGCGCAGCTCAGCCTCGGTTTCGAGCAGGCCGTGCACGGCACCACGCTGCCGCTGCGGCTCTCCGGTCCGGGCACCTGCCGGAGCTGCCGTGGCTCCGGCGCGGAGCCGGGCACCGGCACCCACCGCTGCCCCACCTGCGGCGGGACGGGTTTCGTCAGCCGCAACCAGGGCGCGTTCGGATTCAGCGAGCCCTGCCGCGACTGCCGCGGTACCGGGACGATCATCGAGACGCCGTGCCACGAATGCGGCGGCTCGGGCGTGACGACGCAGACCCGCACCATCACGGTGCGCGTGCCGGCGGGGGTACGGGACGGCGCCAAGCTCCGCATCGCCGGCAAGGGCACACCAGGCGCGCGTGGCGGCCCGGCCGGGGACCTGTTCGTCACCGTCCACGTCGGCGCGCACCCGCTGTTCGGCCGCAACGGCGACGACCTCACGCTCACCGTCGCGATCAGCTACTCGGAAGCCGTCCTCGGCACCACCCTGCGGGTGCCGACTCTCGACGGCGCCGTCAGCGTGAAGGTGGTGCCGGGCACGCCGTCGGGGCGCACCCTGCGCGTGCGCGGACGCGGCGTGCCACGCAAGAACGGCAACGGCGACCTGCGCGTCACGCTCGAGGTTGCGGTGCCGCAGAAGCTCAACAGCGAGGCCAGCGCGGCCCTCGAGGCCTACGCCGCGGCCCAACCCGGCGACCCGCGCCCGCAGATCACTGCGGCGCTGGCGCGCGTCGCGCCCCCGCAGCAGGCGAGGCAGGACGATCATGCCTGAGCATGCGGTTCCCGAGGACGCGCCGGTTTTCGTCATCTCGGTGGCCGCACAGCTCGCCGGTCTGCACGCCCAGACACTTCGTCAGTACGACCGCCTCGGCCTGGTCAGCCCCGGCCGCACGGTCGGCGGCGGCCGGCGCTACTCCGCGCGCGATGTCGCGCTGCTGCGGGAGGTGCAGCGCCTGTCGCAGGAGGAGGGCGTCAACCTCGCGGGCGTCAAGCGGATCATCGAACTGGAGTCGCACGTGGACGCGCTGCGCGCCCGGACGGCAGATTTGCTCGCCGAATTGGAGCGCACGCACGCGGAGCTGATGCGCGGCCGCGGCCCGTCCACGGCGCTGGTCGTGTGGACGCCGCAGCAGCCGCGCCGCCGCTGAACGATCAGGCCCGGGTCAGGCTCTGCGCGAAGCTGAACACCGCGTGCGGGTCGTACCGGCCGGCGGCCGCGCGCAGCCGGGGCAGGTTGGACCCGTAATACGCACTTGCCCAGTGCGGCATCGTCGGGTCGAGGTAGTTGACGTAGCCGTGCTGGCCGAGCAGCGAACCCAGTTGATCGCGCACGGAGCTGACGTCGCCGCTCACCGCCGAGCCGCTGCCGCCGTGATAGATCTGCACGCTCGCGACCGCACCGCGGTGCGGGAAGGCGGTGGCTGCCGGGGCGATCCGGGCGACCGCGCCGCCGAGGCTGTCGAAGATCGCCGCGACACCAGATCCGGCGATGGCCTCGGCGACGCGCTCGGTGTCGGCCATCGGGGCCTCGACGATCCGGGACGAGGCGACGAACGTCTCGCGCTGCAACTGCCCGTTGCTGCCACCGGTCCACGCCGGCTGGCACTGCGCCGCGGACAGCTGCGAGCAGCCGGCGAAGTAGCGCATCGCGTCCAGGTAGCTCAGCTGCTGCACCGATCGCGTGCCGGGCTGGGTCCCGGCCTGGCGCACGAGGCCGTCGAGCAGCGGGTTCAATCCGGACGGCGAGCCGACGTAGCAGCCGTTGACCGTGCAGCTCGGCGGCGTCGAGCCGGTGACGATGCAGTTGGCGAACAGCGCACCGGGGGCGTCGCGCACCCACTGCTGCCAGGCGCCGAGCACGCTGGCGACCGAGCCACTCCCGAAGTCGAGCGCGAACACCGTCGGTGCGGGCGCCGGCACGGTGCTGAAGGTGAAGGACGTGACGATGCCGAGGTTGCCGCCTCCGCCGCCGCGCAGCGCCCAGAACAGTTCGGGCTCGCTGCTCGCCGAAGCGGTGCGCAGCGTCGCGTCGGCAGTCACCACCTGGGCCGAGACCAGCCGGTCGCAGGTCAGGCCGTAGGCGCGGGCGAGCAGGCCGATACCGCCGCCGAGCGTCAGCCCGGCGATGCCCACCGTGGGGCACGATCCGGCGGGCAGGCAGCGGCCGGCTTTGGCGAGCGCGGTGTAGACGTCGATCAGCCGGGCCCCGGCGCCCACCACCGCGGTGCCGTCGCGGCCGACGCGGACCTCGTGCATCGGCCCGACGTCGGCGACCAGGCCCCGGTCCGGGGCGGAGTAGCCGACGTAGCTGTGCCCACCGCTGCGCGCCGCGATCGGGGTGCGCGACGCGGCGGCGAACTCGACGCAGGCCTGCACGTCGGCCGGGCTCGCGCAGCCGGCGACCGCGATGGGACGGTGGCTGTCGAAGTCCGGGTCGTAGGAGCGGCGGGCGACGTCGTAGCCGCGATCGGCCGGCTCCAGCAGGCGCCCCGGCAGGCGGGCGCGCAGCTGGGCCAGCGAGGTCGGCGCCGGCGGTCGCGACGAGGACGTGACGCTGGTGCGCGCGCTCGTCGCAGGCGCAGGACTGCTGCTCGTCGGTGCGGCCCGACTGCTCGTCCCCGGCCGTCCGTTGCCGGTCGCGTCGCACCCATCGAGCGCCGCGACCGCCGCGACCACCCCCGCCGTACGCAGGAACGCACGCCTGCTCAACGCCACGACCGGCCGCCTCCGCTCCCGAGTTGCCCCTGTCCGCGATCCTCGTCCGGCTGACGCCGGGCGCGCCCGCTCTGTTGCGGTTGTCGGCATAACGGTTCGGACTCGGTGCCGGACCGCTCACCGCCGCCGTCAAGATCACACGCCTTTGTGGGTGCTGAGCTTGCGATCCGATCCCTCGCCTAGCTGAGTAGAAACAGGGGTATGTGGGCTTCCGGGTACGGCCAGGCGCGTCCGCCGCGCCGGGTACCGCGGTGGACGATCGCGGCTGTCGTGGTCGTCGCCGGATTCGTCGCCTTGTGGTTCGTGCCGCTCGGACCGACCTCCGGCGCCCTCATCGTCTTGTTCATCCTCGCCAGCGCCGCACTCATGTTCGCCCTCGTGCGGCTGCGCCGCTGGCCGGTCCGGGCGGTATGCGGTGCCCTCGCGCTCGTGCTCGCAATGGTGGCCGGGGTGATCGAAGTCAACCGCTACTACGGCTACTACCAGAGCTGGTCGGCGATGTACACCGATCTGGCCGGCTCCCCGCCCGACTTCGGTGCGGCAGCCCGCCGGTTGCACGGCTCGGACCCGGGTTCGGTGTCCAGCGGCAGCGTGCTGACGGTGTCGCTACCCGGAGCACGCAGCCACATCTCGCGCGACGGCCTGGTCTACCTGCCGCCGCAGTACTTCGAGCCCCCCTTCGCACACGTCCGCTTCCCCGTGGTCGAGCTGCTGCCCGGGTCACCGGGCAAGCCTGCGGACTGGGTGAACGCGTTGCGGATCGCGCACGTCGCCGACCTGCTCTCATCTCCCGTCACCTGATGGGGCCGATGGTCCTGATCATGCCTGCGATCATGGACGGCACCACCTACCAGGAGTGTGTCAACGGCCCGCGGGGAATGGACGAGACCTACCTCACCAGCGACGTGCGCACCGATGTACTCGTGCACTTCCGGGTGAGCCCGGACCCGGCACAGTGGGGTGTCGGCGGCTATTCCTCCGGCGGTTACTGCGCGGCCAACCTGGCGCTGCGACACCGCGTGTCCTTCGGCGCGGCAGCCGTGCTCGACGGGTACTACCGCGCGCAGGACGGCCCGGCTGCGGCCGCGTTGGGCAACAACCGCAGGGCTTGGGCCGACAACAGCCCGCTCGAGCTCGCCGCCCGCCTGGCGCCCGGCAGCGCCCCGGTGCCCGGGTTCTGGATGTCGGCCGGGTCCGCCAACCGCGCCGACTACGTCGCCGCGCGTGCCTTCGTGAACGCGATGCGGCCCGTCGAGCAGACAACGTTCGTCGTGGAACCGGGCGCGGGACACAACTTCTACGCTTGGGCCTCCGTGGTGCCCACGGCGCTCGGCTGGCTCTGGCAGCAGCTCGCCTCCCCGGATCTGCGCCGGGCCTTCCCGGTCAGCGGCGCACCCACCGCGATCTACGTCGCGCCGCACTTGCCGCCACACCGGCGCCACCACCAACACCGCTACCCGTCCCACCGCAGCACCGTGACGCTTCCGTTCCGCTTCCCCACCAACGTGCCCCGTACCACTCGCTCGGGACCGGTGGGCACGCCGATCGCCACTCCCGACCCGGTACCGACGTACCCACCGTCCACAGGTGCCCGCGGCGGTCGCTGAGCGCGCCAGAGCGTGGGCGTCCGGTAGCCGGATTGCCTGGAAGAGACTGCACTTTCGCGTTGTTCGAACCGGTGAATCCCTACTCCCGTTGAGGTGAGCACCGGCATGGACTTGACCACCCGCAGCCAGCAGGCTGCCTCGGCGGCCGTCAAAGCCGCTGCCGAGCGCGGCAATCCCGCGGTCGAACCTGCGCATCTCGCCGTCGCGTTGCTCGACGACACCGACGGGCTGACCCGCCCGCTGCTTCAGGCGCTCGGCGCCGACCCGCTCGCGGTGCGCGCCGAGCTGCAGCGGCTGGTCGACCGGCTGCCCTCGGCCAGCGGCGGCTCGCTCGCGGCACCGCAGACTTCCCGTGGCCTGCTCGCCGTGCTCGGTGCGGCCGAGCGGGAGGCCCGTGACCGAAGCGACGAGTACGTCTCCACCGAACACCTGCTGATCGCCCTGGCCCAGCAGGGCGGCGATGTCGCCGACGTGCTGAAGCGTCACGGCGTCACCGCGGCGGGGCTAGCCGATGCGTTGCAGTCGCTGCGCGGCTCGCGCCGGGTCACCTCCCCCGACCCGGAGGCGACGTTCCAGGCGCTGGAGAAGTACGCAGTCGATCTCACCGCCGCGGCCCGCGAGGGCAAGATCGACCCGGTGATCGGGCGCGACGCCGAGATCCGCCGGGTCGTCCAGGTGCTGTCGCGGCGCACCAAGAACAACCCGGTACTGATCGGCGAACCGGGCGTCGGCAAGACCGCCGTCGTGGAGGGGCTCGCGCAACGCATCGTCGCCGGCGACGTGCCCGAATCGTTGCGCGGCAAGCGTTTGATGGCCCTCGACCTCGCCTCGATGCTGGCCGGCGCGAAGTACCGCGGCGAGTTCGAGGAACGGCTCAAGGCCGTCCTGTCCGAGATCAAGGACAGCGGCGGGCAGGTGATCACCTTCATCGACGAGCTGCACACCGTCGTGGGCGCGGGCGCCACCGGGGACAGCGCGATGGACGCCGGCAACATGCTCAAGCCGATGCTGGCCCGCGGTGAGCTGCGCCTGGTCGGGGCGACCACGCTCGACGAGTACCGCGAGCACATCGAGAAGGACCCGGCGCTGGAGCGGCGCTTTCAGCAGGTGCTGGTCGGCGAGCCGTCCGTCGAGGACACGATCGGGATCCTGCGCGGTCTCAAGGGCCGCTACGAGGCGCACCACAAGGTGCGGATCAACGACGGAGCACTGGTTGCCGCCGCGACACTGTCCGACCGCTACATCACCAGCCGGTTCCTGCCCGACAAAGCGATCGACCTCGTCGACGAGGCGGCGTCGCGGCTGCGCATGGAGATCGACTCCCGTCCCGTCGAGATCGACGAGCTGCAGCGCTCGGTCGACCGGCTGCGGATGGAGGAGCTCGCGCTGGACAAGGAGCACGACGAGGCGTCCAGGCAGCGACTGGCCCGGCTGCGCTCCGAACTCGCGGACATGGGCGAGCAGCTCGACGCGCTCAACGCCCGCTGGGAGCGGGAGAAGTCCGGCCTGAACCGCGTCGGCGAGCTCAAGGGGCGCATCGATGAGCTGCACGGGCGCATCGAGCGGGCCCAGCGCGACGGTGACCTGGAGACTGCCTCGCGGCTGCAGTACGGCGAGCTGCCGGCGCTCGAACGTGAACTGGCGGCCGCGGCGGATCTGGCGCCGGCCACCGAGGTGCTGGTGAAGGAAGAGGTCGGCGCCGACGACATCGCCGACGTCGTCGAAGCGTGGACCGGCATTCCGGCCGGACGGCTGATGGAGGGTGAGACCGCCAAGCTGTTGCGGATGGAGGACGAGCTCGGCGCCCGCGTCGTCGGGCGGGCAGCGGTGGTGCAGGCGGTGTCCGACGCGGGGCGCCGAGCGCGGGCCGGGATCTCGGACCCGAACCGTCCCACCGGCTCGTTCCTGTTCCTCGGACCGACGGGCGTCGGCAAGACCGAGCTGGCCAAGGCGTTGGCGGGGTTCCTGTTCGACGACGATCGCGCGATGGTGCGCATCGACATGAGCGAGTACGCAGAAAAGCACTCGGTGGCCCGCCTGGTCGGCGCGCCCCCGGGCTACGTCGGCTACGAGGAGGGCGGCCAGCTCACCGAGGCGGTGCGGCGGCGTCCGTACAGCGTGGTGCTCCTGGACGAGGTGGAGAAGGCGCATCCGGACGTCTTCGACGTGCTGCTCGCGGTGCTCGACGACGGCCGGCTGACCGACAGTCAGGGACGCACGGTGGACTTCCGCAACGCGATCCTGGTGCTGACGTCCAACCTCGGCTCCGCCGCGCTCGTCTCGCAGCTGCCTGAGGAGATGAAACGTGAGGCCGTGTTGGCGGTGGTGCGCGAGCACTTCAAGCCCGAGTTCCTCAACCGCCTCGACGACATCGTCGTGTTCGAATCGTTGACGACCGAGGACCTCACCCGCATCGTGGACATCCAGCTCGCCGCGCTCGCGGTCCGGCTCGAGGCGCGCCGGCTCACCCTCGACGTCACCGACGCGGCCCGCGAGTGGCTGGCGCTCAACGGTTTCGACCCCGTCTACGGGGCGCGGCCGCTGCGGCGGCTGGTGCAGACCGCCATCGGCGACGCGCTCGCGCGCGGATTGCTCGCCGGCGAGATCCGCGACGGGCAGACGGTCCGGGTGGACGCGCTGGATGACCGCTCGGGCCTGACGGTGAGCGGCGGCTGAGGCGGCCATATTCAAACGCTCGTCCTGTGCTGGGGTCCGGTCATCGGCCCGCTTGCCCGTGTCGTGCGGGCCGATAGGCGACAATCGCAGGCATGGCATCCAGGGGGGCGCACGGGCGAGGCGGCGGCGCGGCCGTCGGCTGGGTTGCCGTGACGCTGGTCGTCCTCCTTCTGGGGGCGGCCGTCGCCTTCGTCGCGCTCGGGCGCACCACGAGCGGCACGGCGCATCCGCCGGCTGACACGCCGGCGGCGCTGCGCGTGCCGGGCGACGCGACGACGCCGGCGGCGCCCGTCCCGTCGCGACGCAGCACGCAACCGGCGCACCGTTCGCCGGCGAAGAAGACGACACCGTACTTGTCGCATGCGGGCGTCCCGCCGGTCAGCACCACACCCGCTTCCCCGTCGCCGGACGGGCTGACCGCGCGGGCCGAGGCTGCGGTGCGCTACGCCGGCGAGCACGGCATGACGTCCGGAGTGGCCGTCCTCGACACGGCTACCGGCGCGATCACGACGGCCGGCAACGCGGACGGTTACTACGCGAGCGCGTCCGTCGCGAAGATCTTCATCGCCACCAGGCTGCTGCTCACCGGCCAGATGACCGGCGACACTGCGGCCCTGGCCGAGAAGATGATCACTCAGTCGGACAACGCCGCGGCCTGGACGCTGTACCCCCGCGTCGGCAGGGACGCCCTGCTGCCGTGGCTCGCCGCGCACTACGGACTGGGGGGAATCGGTGCGCCGCCGACGATGCCGGGGATCTGGGGCAGCACGCAGATCTCGGCTCGCGGGCTGGTGCGGTTCTACGCCGCCGTCCGCCACGACCCGTCGGTGTGGCCGTGGCTGTCCGGTGCGCTGCACGGCTACGCGCAGGCCAGCAGCGGCGGCGAGCCCAACGCGTTCGGCATCGCGGTCGCGGCGCCCAGCGCGGCGCTGAAGAACGGGTGGGACACCAACCGCGACGTGGTGCATCCGACGAACGCGATCGTGGACAGCACCGGTCTCGTGCAGGGCGATCGCTACGCCGTCGCCATCCTGTCCGAGGGACCGGGCACGCTGTACTACGCCGGCGGCGAGGCGATCGTCACGCAGGAGGCGATGCTGCTGCTGCCTGGCGGCCGGGTCGCCTGAGCCCGGGCCAGCAACTAGTGTCCCGCTAGGGAGGTCGCGATGACCGACGTGCCGCCGTGGGAGCAACCAACCGAGGGATCGGGCGAGTATCCGACCCGTCCGCGCCCGACGCCCGCGACGCACCCGTACCAGCCGCCGCCGCCGTCACCGCCGTCCCCCCGGCCGCCGGTCTACGGTCCGCCGTCACCGCCGTCCCCCCAGCCGCCGCCGGCCTACGGTCCGCCGTCCCCCCAGCCGCCGATCTACGGTCCGCCGCCGCCTCAGCCCCCGGTCTACGGGCCGCCGGGCTTCGGTTCGCCCTCAGCTGCGCCGCCCGGCTACGGGCCATCCCCCTACGGCGGGCCGCCTGGCATGCGGCCGCCCGCGTATGGAGGTCCGCCGCCCGATCGCTCGTCGCGGACCGCGGTCATCGCGCTGTGCGTCGTGCTTGCGGTGCTGCTCGTCGCGGGCGGCGTGCTCGCCGCGGTACTGCTGACCCGGCACGATTCCCCGGTGGCGGCAGGCGCGGCGAGCTCTCGCGCCGCGCAGGGCACGACCAACGCGCCGTCGACAGCCGCGCCCGGCAGCACCGCCTCGAGCGCGGGCGCGCCGAGCCAGCCGAACGCGACGGTGACCGTCACCCCGACCTCGACCGCGGGCGCGGCGACAGCGGCCGCGCAGCTAGGCGCCCTGCTGGGCCAGGCCGCCCAAATGCGCCAGACGGTGCATGCGGCGCTGGCAGAACTCGACAACTGCTCGAACGCGGCCGACGCGGCGCAGAACCTGAGCCAGGTGGCCGCACAACGCCGGCAGCTGGTCGACGCGGTCGGCTCGGTCGACACCGCGGGACTTCCGGGCGGCCCGGGGCTGGTGAGCCGGATGCGGGACATGTGGACCTATTCCGCCGAGTCCGACGACGACTACGCCCAGTGGGCGCAGGACAGCCAGGCCACCTGCGACAGCGGGGCGTCCGCACCGCTGAGCGGTGACCCGGCGCAGAGCAGCGGCGACGCGCTCAGCAGCAAGGCCACCGCGTCCAAGCAGGCCTTCGTCGCGCAGTGGAACCCGCTGGCGCAGCAGTACGGCCTGGCCACCCGCTCCGCGACCGGTATCTGAGCCAATCGCCGATTTGCGCGCGCGCGGCCATGCCGCCGTGTGCGATCATTTTCGGCAGCGGCCGCGCTCCGGCGGTCCGATCCGGAGGGTGCAGTCGTGACGAACTGGGAGAAGGACCGGCCCAATCAGCAGCCGGCGCAGTACCCGGCTCCCCCGCAGGGCGGGAACTACCCCTCGGCGCCGCCGCCCGGGTACGGCGGTTACCCCGAGGCGCCGAGCAGCAACGGCCTGGCCATCGCCGCGCTCGTCTGCGGGATCATCGGACTGCTGTTCCTCTGGTTCATCCTCAGCCCGCTGGCGATCATCTTCGGCGCGATCGGGCTCAACCGCGCCAACAAGGGCGCGTCCGGCAAAGGGATGGCGGTCGCCGGCATCGTCCTCGGCGTGATCGCACTGATCGGCTACATCGTCCTGATCGCCGTGCTCGCCAGCAACCACCGGTTCATCGTCTGACCGCACGTCAGATGTTGTTGCGGATGCACGTCTTGTACTGCGCCGAACTCGGGTTGTAGTCCAGACACGGCCTGAGACGGCTGTAGAAGAAGACCGTCAGCGCCGCGGCGAGCAGCACGCCCACCACCGCGCAGGCGATGCCCGCGACCGCCATGCCACGACCGCCGTGCCCAGGGCGGCGCCTGGCGTCGGCGAGCGCGAGGATGCCGAAGATGATCGCGAGCAGCACCGGTATCGCGTCGAAGACGGACGTCCAGCACAGCACGATCGAGGCGATGCCGAGCACGAGCGCGGCGATCGCCTTGCCGTTGCCGGTACGCGGCTGCGGGTACTGCTGGTATCCGCTCGGCGGCAACGGCGCGGGCAGCCGGTAGCCGCCGAAGGCTGACCCAGCCGGCGGCGGAGGCTGGTGACCGGACGGCGGGCGGTAGCCGGGCGGCGCGTACTCGGGCGAGACAGGGCGTTCCGGCGCTCCGAAGCGGTACGGGTCGAAGTCCAACGGGCCGTCCGCGGTCCCTGGATCGTCCGGCGGCTGTGGCTTGTCCAGCGACACCGGCTCGGACGGCGGCGAACCGCTCCAGCGCGCGGCGCCCGGATCCGGCGGTTCGGGCCGGTCGGCAGGCGGGGTCGTCATCGGTGTGCTCCGGGTTTCGCGGCGGCTGTCGTCTGCGACTGTAGTCAGGGGGCGCGTGCCCGGTTGGCGCACGTACACTGCGCCGGTGAGCGACAACCAACCGACGGCGAAAGCCCAGCGCGTGAGCATGCGCAAGCGTCCCGCGTCGGCCGTGCCCGCCACCCCCGTCGATATCGGGCGTCCCCGCACCATTGTGGCTGCCGTGGTTGCGCTCGCGGTGGCCGGAGTTGCTGCCGTGATCGCCGGCCTGTCGCTGTACGGCGAACGCGGTTGGCTCGCCGACAGCATCACCAAGGCCGACCGAACGGCGAAGCCGCCGGTGCATCGCTCCGCGTCCCAACTGGCCAGCCACGTGTCCAGCGTGCAGTCCTCGCAGGTCGTGGCCAGCGTGGTCCTGTGCGTGGCCCTCGCCCTGGTCGCCGTCGCGGTCTACCGCGGCCGGCACTGGTCACGCTGGATGGTGCTCGGCCTGTGGGTGGTCTGCAGCTACACGGGCACCCTGGCCGGCCTCGCGTCCGTCCTGTCCGTGAGCCAGTCCATCCCCGGGCCGTTCAAGTCGGCCGCGTTCGTCTCCGGCGCCGCCTTCATCGTGGCGGTGGTGGCGGTGAACCTGCGACCGAGCAGCCAGTACTTCACCGCGCACAAGCCGGCGCCGCGTGAGGGCGCGCCCGCGCGTCCTGGCCTCGGCTCGCTGTTCGGGCCGCGACGGCCCGTGACGCCGAGGGCGGGCGCGCCGGCGCGCGCCGCCACCCGTCCTGCGTCCGGCGGTCCGACCGGGGTGCGGAGCAAGGCGAAGGTGCGCGCCGACGAGGCCGCCGTCGCGCGCGGCGCAGAGCTGGCCCGCTCCCGCGCCAAGGCGAGCAAGTCGCGTCGGACCGAGGTGTAGGTGAGCACCGCTCTCGTCACGGGTGCAACCGCGGGGCTGGGGGCGCAGTTCGCCCGTCAGCTCGCCGTGGCCGGCCACGACTTGGTGCTCGTGGCACGTGACCGGGCCCGCCTCGCTGTCACCTGCGACGAGCTGACATCGGCGCACGGGGTGCACGTGGAGATCCTGGCCGCCGATCTGAGCACCGACGCGGGATGTCACGCCGTCGCCGAGCGCATCTGTGACGTGCAGCGGCCGGTCGAGTTGCTTGTCAACAACGCCGGTCTGGGGATGTATCAGAAGTTCGGGTCCGCGTCCCTGGCCGACGAGGAACGCCAGCTCGACCTCAATGTCCGTGCGGTGCTGCGCCTGTCGCACGCCGCGGTGCGGGCGATGACCGGTCGCGGCCGCGGGCAGATCGTCAATGTGTCCTCGGTGGCCGGCTTCGTACCACGCGGGGGCAATGCGACGTACTCGGCCAGCAAGGCGTGGGTGACGATGTTCAGTGAGGCGCTGGCAGTGCAATTACGTGGCACCGGGGTGACGGTCACTGCGATCTGCCCGGGTTTCACGCACACCGAGTTCCACGAGCGGGCCAACGCCGACATGTCGCAGGTTCCGGCGCGGATGTGGCTCGACGCGGCGACGGTGGTGCGCGAAGGCCTGGCCGACGTCGCCAAGGGCAAGGCGGTGAGCGTGCCGAGTCGGCAGTACAAGACGCTGGTCGGGGCCACCCGAGTGCTGCCGCGCCCGTTGCTGCGCGCGATCATGGCGCGCCGCTCGTACTGACCCGCGATCGGGCAACTTTCGCAGCCGTGAGGCGGCCAGAACGTGCACGATCGCGGTCGATACGCTCGCCCCGTGAGTGACCGCGACGAACTGCTGCAGCTGATCAAGGATCTCGCCGTCGTGCGCGGGAGGGTGACGCTGTCCTCCGGACGCGCGGCTGACTGGTATCTCGACCTGCGCCGGATCGCGCTGCACCGCATCGCGGCACCTCTCGTCGGGCGCGTGCTGCTCGACGTCACGGCCGACTGGAGCTTCGATGCCGTGGGCGGGCTCACCCTCGGCGCCGACCCGCTGGCCGCTGCGATGCTGCACGCGTCCGCGGGTCGGATGGACGCTTTCGTCGTACGCAAGGCAGGCAAGGCGCACGGGCTGCAGCGCCTGATCGAAGGCCCTGACGTCACCGGGCGTCGAGTGGTCGCGCTCGAGGACACCTCGACCACCGGCGCCAGCGTGCTGACGGCGGTCGAGGCACTGCGTGAGGCGGGCGCCGAGGTCGTCGGTGTGGCGGTGATCGTGGACCGGGGGGCTCGGGCGGCGGTCGAGGCGGCCGGGCTGCAGTACCGCGCGGCGTACACGCTCGAGGATCTGGGTCTGTCCTGAATGAAACGCCGCGCCGGCCGGATCTTCATGGTGCCGGCCGGTCTTCATGGTGACGGCGGATCTTCATGGTGACAGGTAGCGATGACCGAACGAGAGCATGAAGATCGCGACGCGACGCCGGACCTCGCGGTCGGCGTCGGGCCGCACCCGCAGCCGTGGCCGTCCGACGCGCGCCTGGACCCCGAACTGCTGCGCGACGGCGACCGGCGCAACGTCGTGGACCGCTACCGATACTGGCGTCTGGACGCGATCGTCGCCGAACTCGACACGCGGCGGCACGAATTCGCCGTCGCCATCGAGAACTGGCACCACGACCGCAACATCGGCACTGTCGTCCGCACAGCGAACGCCTTCCTCGCACGCGAGGTGATCATCGTCGGACGCCGGCGCTGGAACCGGCGCGGCGCGATGGTCACCGACCGCTACCAGCACGTCGCGCACGTCGCGTCCGTCGCGGCGCTGCGCGATCATGCGGCGCGCACCGGGTACGTGATCGTCGCCGTCGACAACCTGCCGGGGGCCGTTGCGATCGAGCGAACCCCCTTACCACGTAAGGCATTGCTGCTGTTCGGCCAGGAGAGCGGCGGCCTGAGCGACGAGGCGCGGGCTGCAGCTGTAACGGTATATTCGATCGCACAGTACGGCTCGACGCGTTCGATCAATGCCGGCGTCGCCGCTGGGATCGCGATGCACGCCTGGATCCGCCAGCACGCCGGTCCGCCGCCGTGCTCCTGAGTGCGCCGGACGGCGCCGCGTTCACACCGGCTGTCGCACGCTGATCACATGTCCTGCCGCCGCAGATAGGTGCCGAAGTGCGGGACCGTGAACGCGATCCGACCGCGCTGACCCGAGTACACCAATCCCTTGCGCAGCAAGCCGTCGCGGGCCGGCGAAAGGGACTGCGGCGCACGGCCGAGCGATTGGGCCACCGCCGCGGTCGGTACCGCCTCGTCGGCGGCGCCGACTGACGCCACGTCGGCCATCGCGCGCAGGTACTCGCGCTCGGCAGGCGTCGCGCGCTCGTAGCGCGAGCCGAAGAAGCCGACCGCTAGCTCGCCTTCGGCCTCGGGAGCCGCTACAGCGACGTCGGCGGCGGTGATCGGCGACCGCGGCGCCACGTCCCAGGCCGTCTTGCCGTAGGCCTGCACGAAGTACGGGTAGCCGCCGGTCGCGTCGTACATCGCGGCGAGCGCGTCGGGCTCGAAGTCGGCGCCCTCGTCGCGAGCGGGCGCGCGCAGCGCCAGGTCCGCGGCGGCGCGGTCGAGCCGGTCGATGCGCGCGTAACGGAACAGCCGTTCGGAGTAGGACTTCGACGCCGACAGCACCGCGGGGAGGTGGGGCAGCCCGGCGCCGACGACAACCAGCGGCAGGCCCTGCTGGGAGATCTCGTGGCAGGCGGCGCACAACGCGGAGACGTCCTCGGGGCAGAGATCCTGCATCTCGTCGACGAAGATCGCAACCCCGTGTCCGGTGTCGCCGGCAAGGCCTGCGACGTCGGCGAACAACTCGACGAGATCTGTCTCTATGTCGCCGGAGTCCGCACGGCCTGGCACCAGCGGCGCGTCGATGCCCGGCTGCCAGCGCTCACGCAGCTTGGGCGCCCTGCCGCCGGAGGTCCGCGGCTCGCGTTGCGCGAAGGACTTCACGACACCGAGGACGTGTTCGGCCTCGCCGCGATTGGGCTGGGCGAGTTCGCGGACTGCCAGGTGCAGCGCAGCGGCGAGGGGGCGGCGCAAGGGCTGGCCGGGACGTGCTTCCAGCTTGCCGGTACCCCAGCCGTGGCGCACGGCTGCGCCACGCATCGCATTGAGCAGCACGGTCTTGCCGACACCGCGGAGGCCCGTCAGTACGATCGAGCGCTCCGGGCGGGAGCGGGCAACCCGTTCCAGCACCATGTCGAAGCCGTGCAATTCGCTGTCGCGGCCGGCGAGTTCAGGCGGTCGCTGGCCGGCGCCGGGGGCGTAAGGATTGCGCACCGGGTCCACGATTGGACTATATCGGCCCGTCTAGTGAATACCGCAGATTGCCGCAGACAGCGTAATCGTGTCGCGGCCCGCTGATTTCGTTCTGGCAGACGCGACGGGGGCGCGCCACCGCTGCGGCGCCGCGGGCGCTACGGCATGGGCGTCGCG
>JBPCOI010000077.1:0-20113 GCA_051000395.1 Jatrophihabitantaceae bacterium | reverse complement strand
AGTCGCTGCTGAGGCGCTCGACGAGCGGGAACCGCCCGGCGCTGTCGGCGACGACGAAGGAGACGTCGTGCCGGCGCAACAGCTCGTGTGCCTCGTCGCTGTCGAAGCTGGGGTGGCGCACCTCGAGGGCGTGGCGCAGCGGCCGGTCGGTGGCGGTGGTGGTCAGGGCCCGACTCTCGGGGACCTTCTCGTCGTGGTGCCGCGCGAGCTCGGCGGCCCCGCGCAGGGTGCGGGGGAGCAGGTCGAAGAAGTCGCCGAGCCGTTGCGGGTGGAAGCCGAGGTTCGGGGGCAGCTGCCAGAGGACGGGACCGAGCTTCGGGCCGAGCGCGAGGACTCCGGAGGCGAAGAAGTTGGCCAGCGCGTTCTCCACTCCCGCCAGCTTCTTCATGTGCGTGATGAACCGCCCGCCCTTGACGGCGAAGACGAAGCCGTCCGGGGTCTGCTCGTACCAGGAGCGGTAGCTCGACGGATGCTGCAGTGAGTAGAACGAGCCGTTGATCTCGATCGTGGACAGCAGGCCGGCGGCGTAGCCAAGCTCGGCGCGCTGCGGCAGTCCCTTGGGGTAGAAGACGCCGCGCCACGGCGGGTAGCGCCAGCCCGAGATCCCGATCCGGACGTCGGCCCGCAGCGGCGGTCCTACCGCAGGAGCGTTTCGGCGCGCAGGCCTGCCAGTCGCGGGGTTTGGCCGGGTGCGCGCCACGCTGTTACCCTGGCAGTGCGACCAGCCCCCACCGTCGGCGGGGGTGTGCAAGCGGAAGCTCACAGCCTCCCACCCGCGCCACCGCGACATCAGTGCGCCGGGTCCGGTCCGCCATGCTCGGCCAGCCGGCCGGGTGCTCGCCTCGGCGAGCGCGGACCTCGGACGCTCGCGGCCCCGTGCGCACTCGCGCAGCGGGGCCATTGCCGTTCGAGCCACGCCGCCAAGCGCAACGACGACCTAGGAGGTCCCATCAGAGCCGAAGACGACAGGCAGCGACCGCGGAGTCGAGAAATGAGCGACCGCAGCGACCGCGGAGTGCGGACGTGAGCACCGAACCGAGGATCAACGACCGGATCCGCGTACCCGAGGTACGTCTGGTCGGACCCGAAGGTGAACAGGTCGGCATCGTGCCGATCGGCAAGGCACTCGAGCTGGCCGGTGAGTCGGACCTGGATCTCGTCGAGGTCGCGCCGATGGCCCGGCCGCCCGTCTGCAAGCTCATGGACTACGGCAAGTTCAAGTACGAGAGCGCGCAGAAGGCACGCGAGGCCCGCCGGAACCAGGCGCTCACGGTCATCAAGGAGATGAAGCTCCGTCCCAAGATCGATTCGCACGACTACGAGACCAAGAAAGGTCACGTCGAGCGCTTCCTCAAGCAGGGCGACAAGGTCAAGGTGACGATCATGTTCCGCGGACGCGAGCAGTCCCGTCCCGAGCTGGGCTTCCGCCTGCTGCAACGCCTGGCCGATGACATCCAGCTGCTCGGCTTCGTCGAGTCCTCGCCGAAGCAGGACGGCCGCAACATGGTCATGGTCGTCGCTCCGCACCGCAGCACGAAGATCACCAGAGCGCCTCGGGAGACCGAGCCCAACACCGAATAGGACCGTTTCGATGCCCAAGAACAAGACCCACAGCGGGATGAAGAAGCGCGTCAAGGTCACCGGCAGCGGCAAGTTGCTGACCCAGCACGCCGGCATGCGCCACAACCTGGAGCGCAAGGCGACGTCGCTGACCCGCCGGCTCTCGGGCACCAAGCAGGTCGCCGGCGTCGATGCCGCGCGCGTGAAGAAGCTGCTCGGCCGCTAGCACCACCTCAGCAGTTCCGCACCGCCGTCCCCGCAGTTCGTGAGGACGGCCCGAACACCCAAGGAATCACCGTGGCACGCGTCAAGCGGGCAGTGAATGCCCAGAAGAAGCGCCGGAGCACCCTAGAAGCGGCCTCCGGCTACCGGGGGCAGCGCTCGCGGCTCTACCGCAAGGCCAAGGAGCAGCTGCTGCACTCTGCGACCTACGCCTACCGAGACCGCAAACAGCGCAAGGGCGATTTCCGTCAGCTCTGGATCACCCGCATCAACGCGGCCGCGCGCGCCAACGACATCACCTACAACCGCTTCATCCAGGGCCTTCGCCTGGCCGGCGTGAGCGTCGACCGCAAGGTGCTGGCGGAGCTGGCCGTCACTGACGCGCCCGCGTTCGCGGCGCTCGTCGGGGTCGCCCGCGCGGCGGTCGCGGCCGAGGGCACCGGCGGCGCGGCCGCCCAGTCGCCGGCCGCCTGAGCTGCTCAGCGAGAACAACGCCCGTCTCGCGGCGGCGCGGCGGCTCACCCGACGCCGGTCGCGCCGCGAGGCCGGGCTCTTCCTCGCCGAGGGGGCACCGTCCGTACGCGAGGCGCTGCGGCGCCCGGGCACGGTACTGGAGCTGTTCGCGACCGCCGCAGCGCTCGACCGCAACGCCGGCTGGCTCGACGCGGACCGGTGCGAGCAGATCAGCGAACGCTCGGCCGCAGCGCTGTCGGAGACCGTCTCGCCGCAGGGACTCGTCGCGGTCTGCCGGCTCGCCCAACCGAGCGCGGCCGAGGTTCTCGCCCGCTCGCCTCGGCTGCTCGCCGTCCTCGTCGAGCCCAACGACCCCGGGAACCTGGGCACGGTCATCCGGACGGCCGACGCTGCCGGCGCCGACGCCGTGTTCATCGATGGCGGCGCCGACCCCTACTGCGGCAAGGCGGTCCGAGCAAGCGCGGGGAGCCTGTTCCACCTGCCGGTCCTCGAGTGCGGCGCCGCGGAGCTGCTGTCCGGGATCGAGCCCACGCAGCTGACGGCGCTGGCTACCTCCGGGCGCGGCGCGGACGATCTCGACGAGCTCGCCGGCGACGGGACCCTGGCCCGGCCGAGCGCGTGGCTGTTCGGCGACGAGGCACACGGCTTGCCGGATTCGGTACTGCGCTCCGCCCCGCGCACCGTGCGGATCCCGATCCACGGCCGGGCGGAGAGCCTCAACCTCGCCGCCGCAGCAGCCGTCTGCCTCTACGCCAGTGCCCGGGCGCAGCGCGGCTCGCTCAGCTGACGCCGCAGGCGATGCAGCCGCGTCAGCTGACCCCGCAGGCGAGCCACCGCCCGGAGACGCGCTGCACGGTCAGCACCACCGAGCTGCGCTGGGCGGCGCCGGGGAGCTGCACGAGCTGGGTGAGCTGGGCGGTCGCCGACCCGCTGCCGTCGGAGCGGACGGGACCGAGCGTGAAGCGGAATCCGGCCACTCCCTCGTGTGCCTCGCTGCGCGCCTGCGCGGCGAACGAGCTGCAGGAGATCGCGACCGCGGCGTCGCCGTCGCCGGTGTTGAGGGCCGTGACGAACCGTTGAGCTGCCTGCTGGGCGCTCGTCGCGCCGCGCGCGTCGCGTCCGCCGCCCAGCGTCACCACGAGCACTGCCGCGAGCACCGCAGCGGCGG
Organism: Jatrophihabitantaceae bacterium; assembly: GCA_051000395.1. Classification (GTDB taxonomy): domain Bacteria; phylum Actinomycetota; class Actinomycetes; order Mycobacteriales; family Jatrophihabitantaceae; genus JBPCOI01. Next base: position 16,689 of record JBPCOI010000077.1, on the reverse strand, counting down.
CGACGATGATCACTGCCAGGAGCAATCGACGCCGCGACGGACGCGCTCCGGCCGAGGCAGCCGGGGCCGCGGTCTGCACGGTCGGGTCCGGGTAGAGCGGGTCGCCGTCCAGCTCGGAGGTCACGCGCCCACGATAGGGCGGCTCGCGCCGAAATCTGGTCGATCCCGCCGGGTGTCGCTGAGCCCGGCGCGTATTGCCGTCGAGAAGCTACGCGGGGTGCCCATAAACTCGTTCGGCTACCCCTCCGCCCACCGACGAGCAGCGAACGGACCCTGAGCTCATGTCCAGCCCGAGTTTCGATCCCGTCGAGGTCAGCGCGCTGCAGCCGGAGGCGATCGACGCCGCGCTCGCCGCGGCGCTGGGCGCCTTGGCGTCGGCCGCCACGCTTGGCGAGCTCAAGGCTGCCCGCCTCGCGCATGCCGGCGACCGGTCGCCACTCGCGCTGGCCAACCGGGAGATCGGGGCGCTGCCGCCCGCGGCGAAAGCGGCGGCTGGCAAGCGCGTCCCAGCGGCCCGGTCCCGGGTCGCCGGCGCGCTCGCGAGCCGCCAAGCGGAGCTGGAAGCCGAGCGGGATGCGCGCGTCCTGGTCGAGGAGGCCGTCGACGTCACGCTGCCCACCGACCGGCGCCGGCCCGGCGGCCGGCATCCGGTCAACACCGTCCAGGACCTGCTTTGCGACATCTTCCTCGACATGGGATGGCAGATCGCAGAAGGACCGGAGGCCGAGTCCAGCTGGTTCAACTTCGACGCGCTGAACACGCCGGCCGAGCATCCGTCCCGCGACCTCAGCGACACCTTCTACGTCGGTTCGATCGATTCCGGCGTGGTGCTGCGGACCCAGACGTCGCCGGTGCAGATCCGGGCCATGCTCAAACGCACGCCGCCGATCTACGTCGTGTGTCCGGGCCGGGTGTACCGCACCGACGAGGTCGACGCGACGCACTCGCCCGTCTTCCATCAGCTCGAAGGGCTCGCCGTCGACGAGGGCCTGACGATGGCCAACCTGAAGGGGACCCTCGACCACATGGCCACCCGGCTGTTCGGCGCCGGCGTGGTCACCCGCTTGCGCCCGCACTACTTCCCGTTCACCGAACCGAGCGCCGAGATGGACCTCGTCTGCTTCGTGTGCCACGGCCAGTCGCTGGGCAACCCCGACCGGCCGTGCCGCACCTGCAACAGCGAGGGCTGGATCGAGTGGGGCGGCTGCGGCATGGTCGACCCGCGGGTGCTGGTGGCGTGCGGCATCGACCCCGATCGTTACAGCGGGTTCGCGTTCGGCATGGGCATCGACCGCGCCTTGATGTTCCGCAGCGGTGCGGCCGACATGCGCGACATGTTCGAGGGCGACGTGCGGTTCACCTGCGCGTTCGGGGTGGACGCATGATCACGCCACGACACTGCTCCGCGCAGAATGCTGCACGCTTTCGCGAGGGCCCCGCGTGAAGGCCCCGGTCAGCTGGTTGGCCGAACACGTCGACCTGCCCCACGGGTTGTCCGCGCGCGCCCTCGCCGACGCCTTGCTGCGGGTCGGCCTGGAGGTCCAGGGCGTCGACACCGCAGCCGACTCGCTGTCCGGGCCGATTGTGGTCGGGCGCGTGGTGTCGTTCACCAGCGAACCGCAGACCAACGGCAAGACGATCCGCTGGTGCCAGGTGGACGTCGGCCCGTACAACGACGGCGCCGAGCCGCGCGGCATCGTGTGCGGTGCCCACAACTTCGCCGTCGACGACCTGGTCGTCGTGTCGCTGCCGGGCGCCGTACTGCCCGGCGGCTTCGCGATCTCGGCCCGCAAGACCTATGGGCACGTCTCGGACGGGATGATCTGCTCGGTCCGCGAGCTGGGGATCGGTGACGAGCACGACGGCATCCTGGTGCTGGCGCCGGGCAGTGCGAAGCCCGGCGACGATCCGCTGGAGCTGCTCGGCCTGCGCGACGCCGTCCTCGACAGTGCCGTCACGACCGACCGCGGGTACTGCTTGTCCGTCCGCGGTCTCGCGCGTGAGGCTGCGGCTGCGCTGGGCGTCGCGTTCCACGACATCGCCGCCGCGGTGCCCGAGCCCGACGGCGGTGCGTACGACGTACGCGTCGCCGCCCCCGCCGCGTGCGACCGGTTCTCGGCCAGGGCCGTCACCGGCCTCGACCCGCTGGCACCGACACCGGACTGGATGGCGCGCCGCCTTCGGCAGTGCGGCATGCGCTCCATCTCGCTGGCCGTCGACGTGACCAACTACGTCATGCTCGAGACCGGGCAGCCGCTGCACGCCTTCGACCGGGCCAAGCTCACCGGCCCGATCGTCGTGCGGCGCGCCACAGCGGGCGAGCACCTGATCACGCTCGACGGCGTGACGCGCACGCTCGATCCAGCCGACATCGTCGTCACCGACGACACCGGCCCCATCGCGCTGGGCGGCGTGATGGGCGGAGCGTCGAGCGAGATGGGCGACGCGAGCAGCGAGGTCGTCCTCGAGGCCGCGCACTGGGACCCCGACACCATCGCCCGCACGGTGCGGCGCCACCGGCTGCCCAGCGAGGCGGCCCGACGCTTCGAACGGGGCGTCGACCCCGAGATCGCCGGCGTCGCCCTCGCCCGCTGCGTCGAGTTGCTGGCCGCCTACGGCGGCGCGCGTCCGGCCGGCGGGTACACCGTGGTCGGGGCAGTCCCGGCATCGGCCCGCATCCCGCTGGCGGTGAGCCGTCCCGCGACGGTGGCCGGCATGCCGATCCCGCGCGACGACGTCATCGCCCACCTCGAAGCGGTCGGCTGCGCGGTTGAGGCGGGCGAGCTGCTGTTGCAGGTCGAGCCGCCGTCGTGGCGCCCGGACCTGCTCATCGCGGCCGACCTCGTCGAAGAGGTCGTTCGACTGGCTGGTTATGACAGGTTGCCGTCCGTCCTGCCGCTGGCGCCTGCAGGTGGTGGGCTGACCGGACGCCAGCAGCTCGAGCGGTCGATCACGCGCGCGATGGCCTCGGCCGGGTTCGTCGAGGTCATCTCCTTCCCGTTCGTCGCGCCGACCATGCACGAGACGCTCGGACTGGCGCGGGCCGCGGTGCGTCTCGTGAACCCCATTTCCGAGGACGAGGCCGAACTGCGCACGTCCGTGCTGCCCGGCTTGCTGACTGCGGCCGTCCGCAACGTCGGGCGAGGCTTTCGCGACCTCGCGCTGTACGAGATCGGCTCGGTCTTCCTGGCACGGACCGGACCGCGGCTGGGCACGCCGGCCGCCCCGCTGCCCGGCATCGCCGCCCGGCCGTCGGCCGAGCAGCTGGCGGCGCTCGATGCCGCGCTGCCCGACCAGCCGCGCTACCTGGCCGCCGTGCTCTGCGGTGACCTCGAGCCGGCCGGCTGGTGGGGCCCGGGCCGGGTGGCGACCTGGGCCGACGCGGTCGAAGCCGCCCAGCTGATCGCGCGATCGGCGCGGGTGTCATTCGCCGTGCGCGCCGGCCGTGTCGCGCCGTGGCACCCGGGTCGCTGCGCCGAGTTGCTGCTCGCCGGCACCGTCGTCGGCCACGCCGGCGAACTGCACCCGCGCGTGGTGGCGGCCCTCGGCCTGCCCGAGCGCACCTGCGCCATGGAGCTCGACGTCGACGCGATCGACGCGCCCCCGCCGGCGCTGGCGCCGCAGTTCTCCGCCTACCCGCCGGTGTTGCTGGACATCGCGCTCGTGCTGGGCGCGGATGTGCCGAGCGCCGACGTGCGCGCGGCCGTGCGCGACGGGGCGGGCCCGCTGCTCGAGTCGGTGGGATTGTTCGACGTCTACACCGACGCCGCTCGCCTCGGCCCGTCGGCGAAGTCGCTGGCGTTCGCGCTCCGTTTCCGGGCGCCGGACCGCACCCTGACCGTCGAGGAAGCGACGGTGGCCCGTGACTCTGCGATCGCGTGCGCGGCGGAGCGGACCGGGGCGCGGCTGCGTACCTGAACCGCTCACGCAGGCAGAATCCGGGGGGACACGCGCCGGCGTCACCCGTCTGGGTTCGGCTTGTGAATGGCCTCATGCTGTGGTAGGGCTGGGGCGCGCAGATCTGAGGAAGGGCCGCGACAGCGGCCTGTCGTCACTGTTGCAGCTGAGCACGGGGAGCACAGCATGATGACTCGATTGCGGTGGCTGCTGGTGCCAGCGGTGGTGGCTGTGTTCGTGGTGGCACCGACGGAGCTCGTGCCGCGGCGGCGGACTCGCCACCGGCGATCACCGCGGTGAGCCCGGCTTCCGGGCCGGTCACTGGTGGTACGGAGGTGACGGTGACGGGCACGGGGTTCGTGGGGGTGAGCGAGGTCCCCTTTTTCGCCACCCCGGGCACGGCGGTGGCTGTGAGCTCGCCGACGCAGCTGACGGTCGCGACCCCGGCGCGGCCGGCCGACGTGGTCAAGGTCTATGTCAGCACGGCGTCCGGTACTTCGGCGCCGGTGGCGGCGGATCGCTACGTCTTCGGGGCGCGACCGACGGTCACGGCGGTGGCGCCGGACTCGGGGCCGGCGGCCGGCGGTACTCAGGTCACCGTGACCGGCAGCGGGTTCGTCGGCGTGAGCCAGGTCCGCTTCTCCCGAACCCCCGGCGCGGCGGTCACCGTGACGTCGCCGACGCAGTTGAGCGTCACCGCGCCGGCCCACGTGGCCGGGGCACCTTCTGCGTAGCCATCGACTACCAGGGCAACGCCATCACCTACGACGGCAGCAGCTGGTCGGCACCCCTGCAGGTGGACCCGAGCCGCAACCACCTCAATTCGGTGTCGTGTGTGTCCGCCTCGTTCTGCGCCGCCGTCGACGTCGAGGGCTACGCGGTGACCTTCGACGGCAGCAACTGGTCCGCACCGGTCGACGACCACCTGGGACTCTTGGGTGGGGAAGCGGTGTCGTGCGCCTCCAGTTCGTTCTGCGTTGCCTACCAATACCGCTATTCCGTGACCTTCAACGGCAGCCGCTGGTCGGCGCCGCAAATCATCACTTCGGATCCGTACGGCGCTGCCGCCTGGGTTTCGTGCGTGTCCAGTTCGTTCTGCGAAGCGGTAGGTAGCACTGAGGCAGAGACCTTCGACGGAAGCACGTGGTCGGTCCCGCAGACCATCGACCCGAACGGGAACCTCACCTCGGTCTCATGCGTCTCGTCGTCGTTCTGTGCCGCCGTCGACAGACAGGGCAACGCGCTGAGCTTCGACGGCAGCACCTGGTCGGCCCCGCTTCTGATCGATTCGGCAGGCCTCGTTTCGGTGTCGTGTCCGTCGTCGTCGTTCTGTGCCGCCGTCGAGTACGAGGACAACGCGGTCAGCTTCGACGGCAGCAGCTGGTCCACCCCGCAACCCATCGACACGATGAAAAATCTCCTCCCCGTTTCGTGCGCGTCCTCGTCGTTCTGCGTCGCCGTGCACCCGACCGGGACCGCGATCATCGGCAGAGCGTGATCGGCTAGCCGCCATGATGTGGTCGACGCTGCTGGCGCGGCTGCGCACCTGAACCTAGTGGCTGCATGAAGTTGCGTTTTAGTGCATAATCCTGCAGGTGGGGTTCCGGGTCGCGATCGCGGGTGCCAGCGGCTACGCGGGAGGCGAGCTGCTGCGGCTGGTCGCGGCGCATCCCGGCCTGGAGATCGCCGCCCTGTCCGCGCACGGCAGCGCGGGAGCGCGGGTCGGTGCCGTGCATCCCCAGCTGCGCAGCGTCGCGGACCTGAGCTTCACCGAGACGACCGCGGACGCCCTCGCCGACGCGGACCTGGTCTTCCTCGCGCTGCCGCACGGCTCGTCGGCCCGCTTGGCGGCCGAGCTGCCTGATCGGGTGCGGATCGTCGACCTGGGGGGTGATCATCGCCTGACCGATGCCGCGGCATACGCCCGCTACTACGGTGGCGAGCACGCCGGCGCCTGGACGTACGGGCTGCCCGAGCTGCCCGGACAGCGTGCCGCCATCGCGGCCTCCGACCGCGTCGCCAACACCGGCTGCTACGCCGTCGCCACCATTCTCGCGCTGGCGCCGCTGATCGCCGCGGGCATCGCCGAGCCCGAGGACGTCGTCGTCGTCGCGGCGAGCGGGACGTCCGGCGCCGGCCGCTCGGCCACGCCCGGACTGCTCGGCAGCGAGGTGATGGGCGACCTGTCCGCCTACAAGCTCGGCGCGCACCAGCACGTGCCGGAGATCAAGCAGGCCAGCGGCGCGCGGACGCTGTCGCTGACGCCGGTGCTCGCTCCGATGCCGCGCGGCATCCTCGCCGCCGTCACCGCCCGCCCGACGCGTGCGCTCAGCGCCGAGGACGTCCACGCGGTGCTGGTCGAGGCCTACGAGGGCGAGGCATTCGTGCACGTCCTGCCCTCGGGTCAGCAGCCACACACCGCGGCGACCGCCGGCTCCAACGCTGCGCACCTGCAGGTTGCCGTCGATGTCGACTCGGGCCGGATCCTGGTGACGAGCGCGATCGACAACCTGGGCAAGGGCGCGGCCGGGCAGGCCGTGCAGAACGCGAACCTGATGCTCGGCCTGCCGGAGACCGCCGGCCTCACCGCTGACGGGCTCGCGCCGTGAACCGTGGGCACGGCGCGGCCGGGGCAGGGCCGGCGTGAGCGTCACGGCTGCGCGGGGCTTTCGGGCGGCGGGGGTGGCCGCGGGCCTCAAGGCCGCGGGTGGGCTCGACCTCGCGCTCGTCGTCAACGACGGACCAAGTGACGTCGCCGCCGGCGTGTTCACACGCAACCGGGTCAGGGCCGCGCCGGTGCTGTGGTCGCAACAGGCGGTCTCGGACGGACGGCTGCGCGCCGTCGTCCTCAACTCCGCCGGCGCGAACGCGTGCACCGGTCCGGACGGATTTGCCGACGCACACCGCACCGCGGAACGCGTCGCCTCGGCCGTGGGGATCGGCGCCGGTGAGGTCGCCGTCTGCTCGACCGGCCTGATCGGCGAGCGGCTCCCGATGGCCGAACTGCTCGCAGGCGTCGACGCTGCCGCGGTCGCGGTGCGTGTGGACGGGGGAGCTGCCGCCGCAGACGCGATCCGCACCACCGACACCGTGTCCAAGCAGGCCCACGTCACCCACGCCGACGGGTGGAGCGTCGGCGGCATGGCCAAGGGAGCCGGCATGCTCGCCCCCGGCCTGGCGACGATGCTCTGCGTGCTCACCACCGACGCCGGGCTCGACGCGTTCACCGCCGATCAGGCCCTGCGAGCGGCCACCCGCACCACCTTCGACCGCATCGACGCCGACGGCTGCATGTCGACCAACGACACCGTCGTGCTGCTCGCCAGCGCAGCGTCCGGGGTCACACCGACCGCCGCCGCGTTCATCGACGCGTTGCGCGCGGTGTGTGCCGAGCTCGCCGCGCAGCTGATCGCCGACGCCGAGGGCGCGACGAAGCGGGTGCGCGTCGAGGTGGTCGGCGCGGCAGCCGAGGACGACGCCGTCGAGGTCGGCCGCTCGATCGCGCGCAACAATCTGCTCAAGTGCGCACTGTTCGGCAACGACCCGAACTGGGGCCGCGTGCTCGCCGCGATCGGGACCACCTCGGCCGACTTCGAGCCGGCGCAGCTGGACGTCGCGATCAACGGCGTGCAGGTCTGTCGCGGTGGCGCCGCGGGCGAGGACCGCAGCCGCGTCGACCTGAGCGGGCGCGACGTGCACATCCGCGCCGACCTGCATGCGGGAACGGCTGCGGCGACCATCTGGACGAGCGACCTCAGCCACGGTTACGTCGAGGAGAACTCGGCGTACTCCTCATGAGCTCGCGTAACCAGACAGCTGCGATGAACCGGGCGGAAGCGCTGGTCAAGGCGGGTGTCCTCGTCGACGCGCTGCCCTGGCTGGAGCGGTTCCACGGCAAGATCGTCGTCGTCAAGTACGGCGGCAGCGCGATGAGCAGCCCGCAGCTGCAGCGCGCCTTCGCCGAGGACGTCGTGTTCCTCCGCTACGCCGGCCTGAAGCCGGTGGTGGTGCACGGCGGCGGCCCGCAGATCACCGAACACCTCGCCCGGCTCGGCATCCCGTCGCAGTTCCACGGCGGCCTTCGGGTCACCACGCCCGAGTCGATGGCCGTCGTCCGCATGGTCCTCACCGGTCAGGTCAACGGCGAGATCGTCAACCTCGTCAACGACCACGGCCCGTTCGGTGTCGGCCTGTCGGGCGAGGACGCCGGCCTGCTGACCGCCGAACGCCGGGTGGCCGTCGTCGACGGCCGCCCCGTCGATCTCGGTCAGGTCGGTGACGTCGTCGACGTCGACCCGAGCGCCGTGCACGCGCTACTCGACGCCGGGCGCATCCCGGTCGTCGCCACGGTGGCCCGCGGCACCGACGGCCTGTCCTACAACGTCAACGCCGACACGGCGGCGGCGGCATTGGCCGTCGGGCTGGGCGCGGAGAAGCTGGTTGTGCTCACCGACGTCGAGGGCCTCTACACCGACTGGCCGGAGAGCACCGAGCTCGTCAGCCGGATCTCCGTCGACGCGCTCGCCGCCATGCTGCCCTCGCTGTCCAGCGGCATGGTGCCGAAGATGGAGGCGTGCGTGCGCGCCGTCGAGGGTGGCGTGCCGCGCGCCCACGTCCTCGACGGTCGCGTGCCGCACGCGCTGCTGCTCGAGGTGTTCACCAGCGAAGGCATCGGCACGATGGTCGTGCCCGGGAAGGAGTCGGCGTGACGCTCGTCGAAGCATGGGCAGCGGTGATGATGCCGACCTACGGCACGCCCGCGATCACGCTCGACCACGGTGCCGGCGTCCGGGTCTGGGACGACGAGGGCATCGAGTACCTCGACCTCGTCGGCGGCATCGCGGTGTCCGCCCTCGGCCACGCGCATCCGGCGATCGTCGCCGCGGTCAGTGCGCAGGTCGCCCGCCTGGCGCACACGTCCAACCTGGCCGTCCACGAGCCCGGCGTCCGGCTGGCCGAACGCCTCGTCGCGCTGCTCGGGCGTCCCGCGCGGGTGTTCTTCGCCAACAGCGGCGCCGAGGCGAACGAGTGCGCCGTGAAGCTCGCCCGCAAGCACGGGCACGCCCATGGCGGCCGTAGTGAGATCGTCGCCGCGACCGGCAGCTTCCACGGCCGCACGCTCGGCGCCCTCGCGATCACCGGCAACGCGGCGAAGCGCGTCCCGTTCGAACCGCTGCCCGGGCCGGTCAGCTTCGTCGATTACGGCGATGCGGCTGCTCTCCGCTCCGCGGTCACCGAGCGCACGGCTGCCGTCTTCCTCGAACCGACGCTGGGCGAGGGCGGCGTCCTCTCACCGCCGTCCGGGTACCTGGCCGCGGCCCGCGCCGCGTGCGACGCAGCCGGCGCGCTGCTCGTCGTGGACGAGGTGCAGAGCGGGATCGGGCGTACCGGTCACTGGTTCGCCAGCCTCGCCGAGGGCGTGTGCCCTGACGTGCTCACGCTAGCGAAGGGGCTGGGCGGTGGGTTGCCCATCGGCGCATGCCTCGGTGTCGGCGCCGCGGGCGAGCTGTTCGCACCGGGCGAGCACGGCAGCACGTTCGGCGGGAACCCGGTGTCGTGCGCCGCCGCCCTCGCCGTGCTCACCACGATCGCCGACGACGGGTTGCTCGACAACGTCAAGCGGGTCGGCGAACACCTGTCCACCGGACTGGACGCGATCGACAGTCCGCTGGTGTCCGGAGCGCGCGGCGCCGGACTGTGGCGTGCGCTGACCCTGACCGGAGACCACGCCGTAGCAATCGAGGCTGCGGCACGCCGCCACGGCCTGCTGGTCAACGCCGTCAAGCCCGACGTCATCCGCATCTCGCCGCCGCTGATCCTCACCGAGGCCGACGTAGACGAGGCCCTGCCGAAACTCGAGAGCGCGATCACGGCGGTGGCAGCGTGACCCGTCACTTCCTGCGCGACGACGACCTGAGCCCAGACGAGCTGATCGAGGTGCTCGACCTGGCCGATTCGATGAAGGCCGACCGGCACCGGCACCAGCCGCTGATCGGTCCCAAGGCGGTTGCCGTGATCTTCGACAAGCCGTCCACCCGCACCCGCGTCTCCTTCAGCGTCGGCATCGCCGAGCTCGGCGGCTACCCCCTCGTCATCGATGCGGCCACCAGCCAGCTCGGCCGCGGCGAGCCGATCGCCGACACCGCCCGGGTGCTCTCCCGCCAGGTCGCCGCGATCGTCTGGCGCACTTTCGGCCAGGAGCGCATCGAGACGCTGGCCGCGGCCAGCAGCGTGCCGGTAGTCAACGCGCTCACCGACGAGTTCCACCCCTGCCAGGTCCTCGCCGACCTGCAGACCGTCCGCGAGCACACCAAGCGCCTCGCCGGCCTCGCCTTCTGCTACCTCGGCGATGCCGCCAACAACATGGCGCACTCCTACCTGCTCGGCGGGGCCGCCGCGGGGATGCACGTGCGCGTTGCGGGCCCGCAGAGCCACCAGCCGGCCGCGGCGGTCGTGCTCGCGGCGCAGCGGATCGCCGCCGGTACCGGGGGATCGGTCGCGTTGGGCACCGACCCGCGCGCCGGGCTCGACGGCGCGGACGTGGTGGCCACCGACACCTGGGTGTCGATGGGGCAGGAGGGCGCGAAGGCCGAGCGCGACGCGCCGTTTCGGCCGTACGCCCTGGACGCGGACGCTCTGGCGCGGGCCGCCGACGACGCCATCGTGCTGCACTGCCTGCCCGCCTATCGCGGTGTCGAGATCGCCGCCGAGGTCATCGACGGACCGCACAGCGTGGTCTGGGACGAGGCGGAGAACCGCCTGCACGCGCAGAAGGCGCTGCTCACCTGGCTGCTGGAGCACAGCTGATGGCCGCGGCGAAGCGACGGCTTACCGCGGCCGTCCATGAGCTGAACAGCAAGGCGGCACGGCATGCCCGCATCGTCGCCGTCCTCGCCGAACGCCCGGTCCGCTCTCAGGCCGAGCTCGCCGCGGCGATGGCGGCAACGGGCTTCCGCGTCACCCAGGCGACGCTGTCGCGAGATCTCGACGAGCTCGGAGCCGTCAAGCTGCGGACCGCGGACGGCGGGCTGGCCGCTTACGTCGTGCCGGAGGACGGCTCGCCGATCACCGCGCGGGCCGTCGACGACGATCTGCCGCAACGCCTGGCCCGGCTCGTCGCCGAGCTGCTCGTCTCGGCCGAGGCCAGCGCCAATCTGGTCGTCCTGCGGACACCACCCGGCGCGTCCAACTTCCTCGCCAGCGCCCTCGACCGCGCCCGCCTGCCGGCCGTCCTCGGCACCGTCGCCGGCGATGACACCATCCTGGTCGTAGCGCGCGATCCGGAGGGCGGGCAGCAGCTCGCCGAGCACCTCGTCAACCTGTCCGATCGGAGACACGAACCATGAGCGAACGGGTAGTTCTCGCCTACAGCGGTGGCCTCGACACGTCGGTCGCCATCGGGTGGATCGCCGAGCAGACCGGCGCGGAGATCGTCGCGGTCGCCGTCGACGTCGGGCAGGGCGGCGAGGACTTGGACGTCGTGCGGCAGCGGGCGTTGGACTGCGGCGCCGTCGAATCGGTCGTGCTCGATCTCAAGCAGGAGTTCGCCGAGGACTTCTGCCTGCCGGCGCTGCGCACGAATGCCCTCTACCTGGAGCGCTATCCCCTCGTCTCGGCGCTGTCGCGCCCGATCATCGTCAAGCACCTCGTCGAGGCTGCCAAGCTACACGGCGCCGCAACCGTGGCCCATGGCTGCACGGGCAAGGGCAACGACCAGGTCCGCTTCGAGGTGGGGATCGGCGCGCTCGCGCCCGACCTGAACGTGATCGCACCGGTCCGCGACTCCGGCATGACGCGCGACAAGGCGATCGCCTTCGCCGAGGACAAGGGCCTGCCGATCGACCAGTCCACGCGCTCGCCGTATTCCATCGACCAGAACCTGTGGGGACGCGCCGTCGAGACCGGCTTCCTCGAAGATCCGTGGAACGCACCGATCGAGGACCTCTACTCCTACACCCGGCCACCGGGCACGACCTCGGACGAAGTCGTGATCTCCTTCGAGGACGGCGTGCCGCGCGCGCTGGACGGGCGAGCCCTCTCGGTGCTGGAGGCGATCCTGGAGCTCAACCGGCGCGCCGGTGCGCAGGGCGTGGGACGGCTGGACATGGTCGAGGACCGCCTCGTCGGCATCAAGAGCCGGGAGGTCTACGAGGCGCCGGGCGCGATCGCGCTGATCCGCGCCCACCAGGAACTCGAGGACCTCACCGTGGAGCGCGACCTGCGCCGGTTCAAGTTCTCCGTCGAGCAGCGCTGGAGCGAGTTGGTCTACGACGGGCTGTGGTTCAGCCCGCTCAAGCGTGCTCTGGACGAGTTCGTGGCCTCCTCGCAGCAGCACGTCACCGGCGACGTCCGGATGCGCCTCGCCGGCGGCAGCGCGGTGCCGACCGGACGTCGTGGCGAGGGTTCCCTGTACGACTTCGAGCTGGCGACCTACGACACCGGCGACACGTTCGACCAGTCACTCGCGAAGGGCTTCGTGCAGCTGTGGGGACTGCCCAGCCGGATCGCGGCGCGCCGGGATCAGCGATGACCCCGGCCCACGCCCCGACTTTGACCCCGCAACTGTCGCGATTCGGCCGCACCAGCGTCGCTTACGGGGTCAAAGTCGGAGGCAGGGGATGAGCGAGGAGCCCAGTCGGCTCTGGGGGGGACGCTTTGCCGCCGGCCCGTCAGACGCCCTCGTCAAGCTCTCGCTGTCCGTGCACTTCGACTGGCGCCTGGCACCTCACGACCTGCGCGCGTCCAGGGCGCACGCCCGCGTGCTGCATCGGGCCGGATTGCTGAGCGACGACGAGGCGGCGCGGATGCTGCACGCGATCGACGATCTCGCCGAGGCGGTCGGCACCGGCGCGTTCCGGCCGAGCGTCGAGGACGAGGACGTGCACACGGCGCTGGAACGAGGCCTGCTGGAGCGGCTGGGCGCCCTGGGCGGCAAGCTGCGCGCCGGCCGAAGCCGCAACGACCAGGTCGCGACCGACCTGCGCCTGTATCTGCGCGAACAGGCTCGCGCCGTCGTCCTGGCGATCGCCGATCTCGAAACAGCGCTCATCGCGCTGGCCGAGCGGCACCGCGGTGTCGCGATGCCCGGCATGACGCACCTGCAGCACGCCCAGCCCGTGCTGTTCGCCCACCACCTGCTGGCACACGCGCACGCGCTCGCCCGCGACGTCGAGCGGTTGCAGGACTGGGACAAGCGGGCCGCGGTCTGTCCGCTCGGCTCCGGTGCGCTGGCCGGGTCGTCGCTGCCGCTGGACCCCGCTGCGGTCGCGGCCGAACTCGGCTTCGAGCGCCCGGCGGCGAACTCCATCGACGCGGTGTCCGACCGCGACTTCGTCGCCGAGTTCCTGTTCGCCGCCGCCCTGCTCGGCGTGCACCTGTCGCGCATCGGCGAGGAGATCATCCTCTGGGCGACGCCCGAGTTCGGCTGGGTTCGTCTCGACGATGCCTGGTCGACCGGATCCTCGATCATGCCGCAGAAGAAGAATCCGGACATCGCCGAACTAGCGCGGGGGAAGTCGGGACGGTTCATCGGCAACCTGACCGGCCTGCTCGCCACGCTCAAGGCCCTACCGCTGGCCTACGACCGTGACCTGCAGGAGGACAAGGAACCGGTCTTCGACACCGTCGAGCAGTTGTTGCTGCTCCTGCCGGCGGTGACCGGGCTCGTAGCCACTCTGAGTGTCGACGAGCAGCGCCTCGACGCGGCGGCGCCGTCCGGTTTCGCGCTCGCCACCGATGTCGCGGAGTGGCTGGTGCGCCGGGGCGTCCCGTTCCGGGAGGCGCACGCCATCAGCGGCTCGTTCGTCGCCTACTGCGAGCAGCGCGGCCTGGACCTACCCCAGCTGTCCGACGAGCAGCTGGCCGAGGTCGACGTCAGGCTGAGCCCCGAGGTCCGTGCGGTGCTGACGGTGCAGGGCGCGCTCCGGTCGCGGAACTCGCCCGGTGGGACGGCCCCCGAGCGGGTGGCCGAGCAGTCGGCGGCGCTCGTCGACGTCGTCCACGCCCAGGTCGCGTGGGCGCATCACCGGACGGGGCAGTAGGTGCCGATCGAGCGTGCGCTGCTGTCGCGTCCGGCGCGGGCACTCGCTCCCCGACTGCTCGGCGCCGTGGTGATCTCGACGCTTGGCGGCGTGGAGGTGGTGGTACGTCTGACCGAGGTCGAGGCCTACGAGGGCCTCGACGATCCGGCCTCGCACGCCTACCGCGGGTTGACGCGCCGCACCGCCGTCATGTTCGGCCCGCCCGGGCACCTGTACTGCTACTTCACCTACGGCATGCATTGGTGCGCGAACCTGGTCTGTGACGTGGACGGACGCGCGTCCGCGGTATTGCTCCGCGCCGGCGAGGTCGTCCGCGGCGAGCGGGAGGCGTTCGCCCGCAGACCCGCGGCCCGATCCCCGCACGAGCTGGCCCGCGGACCTGCCCGTCTGGCGAGCTGCCTGGGACTCGGCGCCGCGCAGAACGGCGCCGACCTGTGCGATCCGGATTCCGCGGTACGCCTGGAGACGATGCCCTCGCGGCGCCGGCCGGGGGTGGCCAGCGGGCCGCGGGTGGGGATCACCGCAGCGGCCGAGCGGCCCTGGCGGTTCTGGTTGCCCGACGAGCCGACGGTCTCCGCCTACCAGCCGGGCGGGCGACGGCGGCTGGTGACGTCCCGGCAGACTGAGCGCCGTGAGTGACGAACTCGAGCTGCCGCCGCACCTGCGCGACACCTACGATGTCTTGGCATCCGGAGCAGCGCAGATCCTGCCGCCCGACGGGCTGGCCGAGCGTCTGGGTGCCGCCGATCGGGAACAGCGGCCGTTGCGCGTGAAGCTCGGCATCGACCCGTCCGGCGCTCAGCTGACGCTGGGACACGCCGTGGTGCTGCGCAAGTTGCGTCAGTTCCAGGACTTCGGTCACACCGCGGTGCTGGTCGTCGGCGGTTTCACCGGCCAGGTCGGCGACCCGTCCGGGCGCACGGCGACCCGGGCGGCGCAGAGCGCCGATCAGGTCATCTCACACGCGCGGGGCTACTTCGAGCAGCTGATGCGCGTGCTGGACCCCGGTCGGACCGAGGTCGTCGACAACGCCGACTGGCTTGGCCCCATGTCGGTGGCCGAGATCCTCGGCTACACGCGGCAAGTCACCGTCGCGCAGCTGCTCGAGCGGGACGACTTCGCCCGCCGGTTCGCCGCGAGAGCGCCGATCACGCTCTCCGAATTCGTCTACCCCCTCCTGCAGGGCATCGACTCGGTCGAAATCCGCGCGGACATCGAACTCGGCGGCACGGACCAGACGTTCAACAACCTGCTCGGACGGGAGCTGCAACGCTCCCGCGGGCAGGCACCGCAGACCGTGCTGACGCTGCCGCTGCTCGTCGGAACCGACGGTGTCGAGAAGATGGGCAAGTCCCTGGGCAACTACATCGCCATCGACGAGCCCGCTGCCGAGCAGTTCGGAAAGCTGATGAGCATTCCGGACGCGCTCATCGGGTCCTACGCCCGGCTGTGCACGTCGCTGCACCCGCGCGATCTCGCGTTGCTCGATGCCGAGGTCCACGCCGGCGGCACCGCCGCCAACGGCGCCAAACGACGGATGGCGCGCGAGGTGGTGGCGCTCTACCACGGATCGGACGCTGCCGTGCAGGCCGAGCAGCGCTTCGACGCGATCTTCAAGCGCCACGAGCTGCCGACGGAGGTGGCCGAACACCGGCTGACACCCGGCGACCCGGTCCACCTGCCCGCCGTGCTCGTCGCGACCGCCCTGGCGGCGAGCAACAGTGCAGCGCGCCGGGACATCGACGCGGGTGCGGTACGCATCGACGGCGAGGTTGTCGCCAAACGCGGCTATGAGCTGGCGCGCACCGAGCTCGTCGGACGAGTGTTGTCCTGCGGCAAGCGCCGAGCCGTCCGCCTTCTCGACCCGGCCTGAGCCCGCTCCGATGCGCCGAAATTGGCGGCGCCTGCCGCCCGATCCGGCGGATTTGACTCCCCGCTCGCGCCCTGACTAGCCTTGCCGTTGTTCGGCGCACGGACCATCGCAGGGATGCTGAGCACCTCTGGCAGCCTCGGTGGAACCGGGTCGAACCCCCCAAGCGCGACGCGCCACGGAAAGCCCGTGTGCGGCGACCAAGTGGGAAGCTGGGCGGAGCCGGTCAGGTTTGACCGAGCGCATCCGACCGGGTAGCGTACCTAAGGTTGCCCCCGAGCGGTTCGAAAGAGCCGCGACGGTGTGCGTCCGCTCCTTGAGAACTCAACAGCGTGCCGAAAGTTAGTGCCATGAATTAACTCTCGTCTACGCGCCTGGCCTGGCCAGGTGCGTGAAGAGATTCCTTTGGTACATCGAGCAAGAAGTAACATTCAACACCCAGCTCGGATGACCAGTGATTGAAGCCGTCGCCAAGACGGTGACTTTCTGTGTCGACACCCCGTTTCCGGTCCCTCTGGATTGGCTACGGACGTCATACATACCTACACGGAGAGTTTGATCCTGGCTCAGGACGAACGCTGGCGGCGTGCTTAACACATGCAAGTCGAGCGAGGCCCTTCCTTCGGGAAGGTGCCCTAGCGGCGAACGGGTGAGTAACACGTGGGCAACCTGCCCCTAGCACTGGGATAACTCCGGGAAACCGGGGCTAATACCGGATATGACCTCCGAGGGCATCCTCGTTGGTGTAAAGGATTCTGGCTAGGGATGGGCCCGCGGCCTATCAGCTTGTTGGTGGGGTAATGGCCTACCAAGGCGACGACGGGTAGCCGGCCTGAGAGGGCGACCGGCCACACTGGGACTGAGACACGGCCCAGACTCCTA
>JBPCOI010000072.1:0-17444 GCA_051000395.1 Jatrophihabitantaceae bacterium | reverse complement strand
GTCGCCGGCGATCTTGCCGTCGACGCGGCTGACGCCCGCGTCCAGGACTGCTGCACCGGGCCGCACCATGTCGGCGGTGATCAGCGACGGGGAGCCCGCGGCGGCGACGACGATGTCGGCCTGCCGCACGTGCGCGGCCAGGTCGCGGGTGCCGGTGTGGCAGACGGTGACGGTGGCGTTCTCGCTGCGACGGCTGAGCATCAGGGCGAGCGGGCGCCCGACGGTGATCCCGCGGCCGACGACGACGACGTTCGCGCCGGCGATCGGGACGCCGTGGCGGCGCAACAGCTCGATGATCCCGGTCGGCGTGCACGGCAGCGGAGCCGCCTTGCCCAACACGAGCCAGCCGAGGTTGACCGGATGCAGGCCGTCCACGTCCTTGACGGGGTCCACAGCGGACAGGATCGAGAACTCGGCCGCGCTGCCGAGGCCGGTGGGTTGCTGCACGAGGAAGGCGGTGCAGGTGGGGTCGGCGTTCAGCTCGGCAACCACCGCCTCGACCTCGGCCTGGGTGGCGCTCACCGGAAGCTCGCGCTGGATGCTGTCGATCCCGATCTCGGCGCAGTCCTTGTGCTTCGCGTCGACGTACCACCGGCTGGCCGGGTCGTCGCCGACGAGGACGGTGCCGAGTCCCGGCACGATCCCGCGATCGGCGAGGGCGACGACGCGTTCGGCAAGCTCGGCCTTGATTGTCGCCAGGGTCGCGTTGCCGTCGAGGATCAGAGCCGTCACCCGCGCCATCCTGCCAGCGTGGCGCGCGGCCCGGGCCTCAGCCCCCGGTCCAGCAGCCGAGGATGTCCGAGGCGATCTCGTAGGCGAAGTCGAATCGCTTGGACTGCTGCGCGCCGAACACGGCGGGCAGCCGGGTCGCGTCGACCGTCAACGTGTCGCTGTCCTTGATCAGCACGACCGTGCCCGCCGTGGTGCCGTAGGAGCCCTGACCGAGCCCGTCGAGGGTCTGCGTGCTGCCGAGCGTCGTGCGCAGGTGGGCGAAGTAGGCCTTGGCGGTACTCGGGTCGCTCGACTGCTTGACGGAGACGACGAACGTGCCCATCGGCAACCGGTAGGTGCAGGTGTAGAGGTGCTGCACCCAGCTCGACGTGGCGGGCGGGCTTTGCTTGAGGCCGAGCACCTTGGTGATGTCCGCGTGCGTCTCCGCCGCGCAGATCATCTTCTCCGCGCTGGACGGGCTGCCCGCAAACGCCGCGCCCGCGCTCGGGGAAGCGGCCACGGCACCCATCGTCGACCCGTCCGGCATCACCATCCCCGGCGTCATCGCGCCCGCCGGCGCGGCCGCCGGGGGTTGCGTCGCCGCGCGTGAGGACGCGCAGCCGGTGAGCAACAACGCGCCTGCCGCGATCAGGGCGCGGGCCCGGTTGCGTCGGTTCATCTCGGTACTCCTGTCGCGTGCGGTGTGCGGTTCGGGGCCGGCTCTGGGCTGGCGATGTGCCGGCTCTGGGTCGGCTATGCCTTGTGGGAGGAGACGAGCGAGGCGTAGACGACGATGTTGCTCTCGTAGCTGTGCACGGACGGGTCGAAGATGCCGCCGCAGGTGATCAACCGCAGCCCGGCGTGATCGATGTTGCCGTACACCGCCTCGGTGGGGAACTTCGCCTTCGGGTATTCGACGACGCGTTCGACCTCGAACATCGCGACGACGCCGTCGGCGCGGGTAACCGAGATCATGTCGCGCTGGCGCAGCGCGCCGAGGCGGAAGAACACCGCGGGTCCGTAGGCCGCCGAGTCGATGTGCCCGATGATCGTCGCAGGGCCCAGCTGGCCGGGCGTGGGCGAGACGCTCAGCCAGTACGCGTGCGAGTCACGGTCCAGCGGCGGGGTCTGGATGTGGCCGCCGGAATCAAGCCCGATCTGCTTGAGCGAGGTGTCCACCCCGATCGCCGGAACGCTCAGGTGCGTCGGCAGCGAGCGGGGCAGGATCGGCCCCCGCGTCGTCGGCGACGGCTTGGGGGTGACCGCCGAGGATCCGGCGGTTGCCGATGGCGATGTCGGTATGACATTGACGGGACTTGCTGCCGCGGGCGGTGGCTGCGGGGCGTGCTTCTGCGCCCGCAGTCCGATCACCAGCGCGATCACGCCGAGCACGAGCAGCACCGCGCCCACCGCCCCGAGGATCCGGGTGCGGCGGGCGCGGATGCTCATTGCTACTGCTCAGCCGGGCCGGTCAGCTCTCGCGAGCCAGCCGACGCCGGGCCGCGAACGCGCCACCGGCAACGAGCACGAGGCCGCCACCGAGAGCAAGGATCGCCTCGTCCTGGATACCGGACGTGCTACCGCCACCGGTCGGGCTCGAGCCCACCGGGGTGGTGGACATCTGCGAGGCGGTCAGCACGCCGCACAGCGCCGGCGAGGTCGCCGCGAGGGGCAGCGCCGGGACGATGTCACTCTTCTCGGCCTGCGCCTTCGCGCTCAGCGTCGACGGGTCGAGGCCGTGCACGACGACGACCGCCTTGCCGCTGGTCAGCGCGCTCATCGTGGACGAGTCCAGCGTGATCGTGCGCTGGTAGTGCGTGCTGGCGCCGCTCGGGGCCACCGTCAGGGTCGTCGCCGCCTTGGGGCTGGTGTCACCGGTTGTCGACAGTGTGGTCAGGATCGGTCCGTAGGCGGGCTGTCCCTCGGTGGTGCTGACGACGCCGTCGCCGTTCTTGTCGGCCGACGTACTCGGGCACTGGCCCATGCCCATCCCGCCGCCCGGGCCGTGGATGTGCTGCACGTGCGGGTAGGGCTTGCCGCCGAACGTCGCGGCCAGGCCGCTGAACGTCTCGTCGACCGTGGCCTGGTTGCCATTGACGGTGACGGTGACATTGCCCGTTCCCGTCACGTGGTTGAGGGCGCTCAGCGTCGCCGTGTAGGTGGTGGATGCCGCAGACGCCGACGCGGCGCCCGGCAGCGCGATACCCAGCCCCGCGATTCCGAGTGCGGCGACGGGCACGGCCCACCGCAGTGACTTCTTCATTGTGGATCTCCCCTTCGACCGAGCCGGGGCGGTCCCGGCGCGTGACTGTTCCGTAAGGGGGTTCGTGACGAGGGCGTGGGACGGTTCCGCTGTTGCGGCCACATATCGGGTTCCGACGCAAGCGCTCACGCCGCGACGGCCTGCGCGAGTCAGGAACGCGCGGCGAGGTGGAGGGCGACGATGCCGCCGCTCAGGTTGCGGTAACGGACCTGCGCCCAGCCCGCGCCCGCGATCTGGCGCGCGAGTTCGGCCTGAGTCGGCCACGCCCGGATGGACTCGGCGAGATAGCCGTAGGCCTCGGGGTTGGACGACACCCCCCGGGCCACCCACGGCAGCGCCCGCATCAGGTAGTTCAGGTACACGACGCGAAACGGCGTGAAGGTGGGACGGCTGAACTCGCAGACCACCAGGCGTCCGCCCGGGCGGACCACGCGCGCCATCTCGCGCAGCGCGCGTGGCACGTCGGCGATGTTGCGCAGCCCGAAGCTGATCGTGACCGCGTCGAACGCCCCGTCAGCGAACGGCAGGTGCATGCCATCGCCGGCCACGAACGGCACCACCCGCCGCCGCTTGCCGGACCGGCCCGCGCGCAGCATGCCGAGCGAGAAGTCACAGGCGACCGCGTCGGCGCCCGAGCGCATCAGCTCGACCGTCGAGACCCCGGTACCCGCAGCCAGGTCGAGCACCCGCTGGCCGTCGCGCAGCTCGAGGCACTGCCTGGTGCGCCGGCGCCAGCGCCGGTCCTGCCCGAACGACAGCACCGTGTTCGTGAGGTCGTAGCGGCGCGCCACGGCGTCGAACATGGCAGCGACCTCGCGCGGCTGCTTGTCCAGCGTGGCCCTGCTCACGTCTCGCTCCGCACGCTCGGCTTCGGATCGTCCTGCACGATTCAGTATGGCAGCGCGCCCTACGGCGCGGACGGTGCGGGAAGATCGCCGACGAGAGGCCGTCCGTCCGTCGCCCCCAGCCGTACCGCGCCGAGCACGATCGCCGCCAGGCAGGCCGCGTAGACGAGCACGTGCCAGGCACCGGACGGCACGCGTTCGCGCAGCAGCACCACGCCGAGCACCACGGCCGCGACGGGGTCCGCGGACTTGTTCGCCGGGAAGCTCGCGGCCAGCGCGCCGACCTGGAAGGAGATCTGCGTCAGCACGGTGCCGAGCACGCCGAGCACAATCAGCCCGACGAGCGGCACCAGCCCGTGCGGATCGGTGAGCAGGCCGTCGATGCCGTGGTCACGGTACTGCGCGGACGCCGCGGTGAGCAGCACCCCCAGCGTGCCGAACCAGACACCGGCCACGCCGCCGTACACGCCTGCGCGCAACCCCGTCCCACCGCGGCGCACCAGCAGGCAGAGCAGCGCGCCGGCGAGCAACTCGAGCACGATCGTCCACACCAGCTCGTGCGCGCGCGGCACCCGGCCGATGCCCGGCGTACCGACCAACACGAAGAACGCCGACAGGCCACCGATGATCGCCAGGCAGGCGAGGTAGTCACCGCGACGCGGCCGCGGGCCCCCGAGCAGGTGGCCCGCGAACAGCGACACCGGCAGGGTCAGCACCAGCAGCGGCTGGATCAGCACGACCGGACCGTTCGACAACGCGACGACCTGCAGCAGGAATCCGAAGAAGTCGCCGCCGAGGGAGAGCAGCCACCGCGGGTCGCGCAGCAGGCGCACCAGCCCGCCGGTGTCGACCTGCCCGTTCTCGGTGTGGGCGGCCTGATGCTGCACGGCGGTCGAGAGCCCGTACGCGAGCGCCGACGCGACCCCGAACCCGACGGCGACGATCAGCGACACGCTGGCGAGCGTACGTCCCCGCCCGGCCCATGAACGCGCGCTCGCTGCCGAACGCGGCCCGCGTCGCCGCGCCGAACTGCTGGCGCCGGTCGGTTAGCTGGCCGCCGCTGCTGCCGGCAGCAAGGGGAGCGCCGTGGAGGCGAAGTGCGAGTGCACGCGCGCGTCGACCGGGTCGTCTGCCGGATCCTCGTGCACGGCGAGGTGGCGGTAGAGCGTGTCGCGCTGCGCGGGGATCCGCCCGGCGCCGCGGATCAGCTCGATGAGCTCGGTGCGGTTGGAGCGATGGCGCGCGCCGGCTGAGGACACGACGTTCTCCTCGAGCATCACCGAGCCGAGGTCGTCCGCGCCGTAGTGCAGGGTGAGCTGGCCGATGTCCTTGCCCGTGGTCAGCCAGGAGCCCTGCAGGTGATTGACGTTGTCGAAGAACAGCCGCGCGAGCGCGATCATGCGCAGGTACTCCAGCGAGGTGGCCTGGGTGCGTCCCTTGAGGTGGTTGTTCTCCGGCTGGTAGGTCCACGGGATGAAGCTGCGGAAGCCGCCGGTGCGGTCCTGCACGTCGCGGATCATGCGCAGGTGCTCGATACGCTCGGCGTTCGTCTCGCCGGTGCCCATCATGAAGGTGGCGGTGGACTCCAGGCCGAGCCGGTGCGCCGTCTGCATCACCTCCAGCCAGGTCTCGCCGGACTCCTTCAGGGGGGCGATCGCGGTGCGGGGGCGGCCGACGAGGATCTCGGCGCCGGCGCCGGCGAACGAGTCGAGCCCGGCCGCCTTGAGCCGGGTGATCACGCTGGCGTAGTCGAGGCCGGACGTCCGGCTGATGTGCACGACCTCCGAGGCCCCCAGCGAGTGCAGCGTCAACTGCGGGTACCGCTGCTTGATCGCGGCGAAGGCGGTCTCGTACCACGGCATGCCCAGCTCGGGTGAGTGGCCGCCCTGCAGCATGATTTGCGTGGCACCGAGCTCGACGGCCTCGCCGCAGCGACGCAGGATCTCCTCGAGGTCGTGCGTCCAGCCCTCGGGGTGGCCCGGTGCGCGGTAGAACGCGCAGAACTTGCAGGCGGTGACGCAGACGTTGGTGTAGTTGATGTTGCGGTCGATGATGTAGGTCGCGACGTTGTCAGGGTAGCGGCGCCGGCGGACGGTGTCGGCCGCCCTGCCGAGCGCGTGCAGCGGCGCGTCGGTGTAGATCAGCAGCGCCTCGTCCGGCGTGAGCCGCCCGCCCCCGGCGGCACGGTCGAGCAGGTGCGGGATTTCGGCAGACGTCACGCCGGCAAGCCTACGACCCGCCCCCGTCGCGGGCCGCGGCGGAGCGGGCATGCTCAACCGTCCGGATCGCCCGCCTTCTGCGCGGCGCTGAGGTTGTTCGCGGCCGGGGTTCCGGTCAGCGTCGTGACCGGATGCACCGGCAGCAGCAGCGGCTGGCGCGGCGCCTGGTTGAAATCGAAATCCGAGCTCAGGTCACCGAGGATCTTGACGTTCTCGCGCACGTCCGGCCGCGGGTCCGGACGGCCGTCGGTGCGCGGGTCGAGGCGCTGGCCGCCGAGGAAGTCGTCCTCGATGAACTTGTCGTAGGCGTCGAAGGACAGTGTCTGGTGGTCGAGGTAGCCCTTCTTCGCGTACGGACTGATCACGATGCCGGGGACCCGCAGCCCGTAGCCGTTCTCGTCCACCGCCGGGGGCTGGACCTGGTCGTAGAAGCCGCCCCAGTCGTCCCACGCCAGGAAGATCGCCGTCGAAGCCCAGTCCGGTCCGCTCATCGCCGCGTTCACCAGGCTGGTGACGTAGGACTGCCCGTAGCTGACCGGCGACGGCGGGTGCTCGCTGACCGCGCCGGAGGGCACCACCCAGCTCACGCTGGGCAGCGTGCCTGCCTTGGCCGCGGCGTAGTACTTGTCGACGGAGGTGATGTTGCCCTCCTGGCCGTCGGCCTTGACCGTGTCGAAGTACGGCAGCGGGTTCCAGATGCCCGGCGTCTTGGCGTTCTGCTTCACCGGCGCGCACGACAGCGCCGAGTCGTTCTCGCAGTCCGGCTCGGTACCGGCCACGACGTAGTAGCCCCAGGACACCTTGTCCTTGTGCAGCAGGTAGGTCAGGTCCGTCCACGCATAGATCGGGTCCTTCGCGCTGTTGTTCTTCTTCTTCGGCGGACGGCCCGGGTTCTCCAGCTGGTTGGTGCAACTGGACGGGTTGTCGTGCTGCGTGCAGTCCGCTGACCACTCCGAGCCCATGAACAGGTGCGCGGGCAGGCTCCAGGACGCGTTCGGCTCGAACATCCGGTCCTGCAGCACGAAGTTCGAGGCGTAGGCCCAGTAGTTCGGGATGTCGCTGCGGGTGTGATAACCCATGACGTCGGACATGCCGGAGCTGGCGCAGGCGGGGTTGTTCGGGTCGAGGCAACCCTTCTTGGCCGAGCCCACCTGCTCGATGAAGCCGTCCATCTTGCCGCCGTCGATGTCGGCGGTGGCGTTGACCTGTCCGTGCGGACCGCCGCCGTTGACGTCCGCGTGGTCGACGAAGGGCCGCTGGCACGGCTTGCCTGCGCCGGCCGGCACGCACGCGGTCGGCTTGCCGCCCTTCATCGCGATCCCGTCCGCGCCCGGGAAGGTGCCGAAGTAGGTGTCGAAGGACCGGTTCTCCTGCATGATCACGATGATGTGCTTGATCTTGTGGATGCCCGAGGCGGGGGTCGCGGGCGCGCCCGTCGTGCTGCTCGCCGGGTGTCCGGGGGAACTGGCCGTGCACGAGGCGACCAGCAGCACGCAGGTCGCGATGATCACGTAGCAGTACCGTCGCATCGCACTCGCCTCCGTCGCGCCCGGCCGTGGCGGCCGGGCCGGCACCAGCTCAGCACGCGATTGTCTCGTCCGCGCTTGCAGACGGTAAGGATCCGGTCAGCCGGTTCAGACCTCCGCGAAGCGGTACCGCACCGGCCCGGTGAGCTCGCCCGCCTCGACGGCGCGTCGGCCGAACTCCCGCAGTCCCGCGACCTGGCGCGGGCCCAGGGAGAAGTCCAGTGTCCGGAAGTACCGCGCCAGCGTCGCGGCGTCGAAGGCCTCCCACCGGGCGGCCTGCGCAGCGACCTGCTCGACGTGCGCGAGCGCGTCGTCACGGCTGCGGACGAAGGCGGCGTGGACGTCCTTGACCAGGCCCGGATTCGCCTCGGCGTAGTCACGGCGGGCGGCCCACACCGCGAAGACCATGGGCAGCCCGGTCCACTGCCGCCACACCTGGCCCAGGTCATAGACCTGCAGGCCGTGGCGGGGCGCGTCGTAGGTGGCCCGCAGCGCCGCGTCGCCGATCAGCACCGCGGCGTCGGCCTCGAGCATCATCGTCGTCAGGTCCGGCGGGCAGACGAAGTAGTCCGGGTGCACCCCGTGCACCTCGCCCAGCCACATCCGCGCGAGCAGGACGGACGTGCGCGACGTCGAACCGAGCGCCACCGGGCGTCCGTCGAGCTCGGCAAGCGGGAGTTGGCTGACCAGGTTGACCGACAGCACCGGCCCGTCCGAGCCGACGGCGAGATCTGGCAGCAGCACCAGGTCCGCGGAGTTGCGCAGGTATTCGACCAGCGAGATCGGCCCGATGTCCAACTCGCCTGCGGTGAGCATCTCGTTGAGCCGGTCGGGCGTGTCCTTGGTGAGCTCGACGTCGAGCAGCGCGCCGGAGCGGACCAGACCCCAGTAGATCGGCAGGCAGTTCAGGAACTGGATGTGCCCGACCCTCGGGCGCGACAGCGCTGTCACGCGCCCGACCCTACCTGCGACGTGCCGCACGGATTGTGGTGACGCCGCCGTAGAGTCCGTCCATGGACCTCGACCTCGCCACGAACCTGATCACGCGAGTCAACGTCGGCGACGCGCTCACCAGGACGGCATCGCGGATGCCGGAGCAGCTCGCGATCGTCGACGGGGAGCGCAGCTGGACGTACACGCAGCTCAACGCGCGTCAACCAGGTGGCCAATGCCCTTGCCGCACAAGGGTATTCGCGTGGCGACGCGCTCGCCCTGGCCTCGGGCAACAGCTGCGAGTTCATGGTGAGCTACTACGCGTGCGCGAAGCTGGGCGTCGTCTGCGTGCCGATGAACCTCGGGTGGCGCCCGGAGGAGATCGCCTACGTGCTCGGCCATTCGCAGGCGCGCGGCATCGTCGTCGAGGCGCAGCTGGTGCCGCTCGTCGAGCCCGCGGTGGCGAAGGTCGCGGCGATCCGCGACGTGATCGTCGCCTACGGGACCGACGGCCGCTACGAGCCTGCGCTACCTGATCGTCGCTGGCAGGAGTTCGGGGACCTGCACGGCGGCGACGAGAGCGAGCCCGAGGTGTTCGTCGACGATCGTGACGCGATCAGCTACCTCTACACGAGCGGGACGACGTCCTTCCCGAAGGGTGTGGTGAGCAGCCACACGGCCATCTACCTCGAGTCGCTGATGGTGGCCGCCGAGAGCGGCCTGGGCGCCGACGAGCGGATCGCGGCGCTGATGCCGTTGTTCCACACCGCGCAGCTCAACGGCTTCGGCACGCCCGCAGTGCTGATGGGCGCCACCGTCGTGCTGATGCGCGGTTTCGACCCCGACCCGTTGCTCGAGCTGATCGAGCGCGAGCGGATCTCGCGGATCTTCGCGCTGCCCATGATGTACCGCGCCCTACTCGAACATCCCACGATCGCCGAGCGCGACTTCTCCCACCTGCGCAAGGCGGCCTACGCGATGGCGCCGATGCCCGACGAGTTGCTCAAGCGTTGCCTGGACACCTTCGGCTGCGAGTTCTACCTTGCCTTCGGGCAGACCGAGATGAGCCCGGTGACCACGTTCTTCCGTCCCGAACACCAGCTCACGCACCCCGGTGCGGTCGGCACCCAGGTGGTCAACGTGCAGATCGCGATCATGGGACCGGACGGCGAGCTGCTGCCCCGCGGCACCGAGGGCGAGATCGTCTACCGCGGCCCGCAGGCGCTCAGCGGCTACCTGAAGGACCCCGAGGCGACCGCGGCCGCGTTCGCGCACGGCTGGTTCCACTCCGGCGACGTCGGACGCCTGGAATACGGCGCGAATACCCCCGCCGACCACAACGTGGGCGCCCCCAGCAAGGAAGGCATAGCGGCTGGGGAAATAGCCGGCGGCGGAGGCATGCTGTGGTTCAGCGACCGCTACAAGGACGTGATCAAGACCGGTGGCGAGAACGTCGCGTCGATCGAGGTCGAGAAGGCGGTGTACGCGGCCGACGCGCACATTGCCGAGGCTGTCGTCGTGGAGCTGCCGCACCCGCGCTGGTCGGAAGCGGTCACCGCCGTGGTGGTGGCGCAGCCCGGCCAGACGCTCGACGAGACGGGCATCATCGAGGCGGTCCGGCAGCGCGTCGGCGCGTACAAGGCACCCAAGGCCGTCATCGTCGTCGACGAGCTGCCCAAGACGTCCACCGGCAAGATCCAGAAGAACGTGGTCCGCACGCAGCACGCCGGCTTCTACTCCGCGGAGTGAGTCCTGCGCCTTGGCTAGGGTCGGGGCGTGGACGGTGATCTGACGCTGGCGGCCGAACTCGTCCGCGACGCCGGGCGCCTGGCCGCGGCGATGCTGGACGGCGGGTTGAGCACGCAGTACAAGAGCTCCGTGTCGGACGTGGTGTCCGCAGCCGACCATGCCGCCGAAGCGCTGGTCGTGCAGCGGCTGCGGGCCGAGCGTCCCGGCGACGGGATCGTGGGCGAGGAGGGGACGGACGAACCCGGCACGCGCACCTGGTATGTCGACCCGGTCGACGGCACCTACAACTTCCTGTCCGGGCTGCCGGTGTGGTGTTCGGCGCTCGCCCTGGCCGATGCGGACGGCCCGCTGCTCGGGGCCGTGTACCACCCCGACCCCGACGAGCTGTGGCTCGGCGGACGCGGGCAGCCGAGCACCTGCAACGGCGCGCCGCTGGCCCCGATGGAGGACCGTCCGCTGGCCGAGGTGTCGCTGGCGACCTACCTGCATCCGACGACGCTGCCGGACGATTCGGTACGGGTGCCGCTGCTGCGCGCGCTGCGGCAGGCTGCCACCGTGCGCACGTTCGGCTCCGCTTCCGTCGAGCTGTCCTGGGTCGCCGGCGGACGCCTCGGCGCCTATCTGCAGTACGACAGCCTGCCGTGGGACTGGCTGCCCGGCGCGGCGCTGGTCACCGCCGCCGGGGGCACGGCGACCGTGGTGCAGGCAGGCGGGCACCGCTGGCACCTGGCGGGCGGGCGGCAGGCCGTCACGGAGCTCAGCACGCTCGTACGCGGCGCCTGAGCACCTCCCGGCATCCTCGGACGCGCCGCGCGGGCGGCGCTACGGTGTGCGGATGCGGGGGGACGGCGGCAGGGCGACCGGGACCGCCCGGTCACTCCGGGGCAACCCCGGGGTCATCACTCGACGCAGGCCATCGCGTCGCACGCCACACGTCGCGCTGCACGCAACACCCGGCGCGCACGGCAGAGGTTGGCTGCCGCCGTCCCTTCGCTCATGAGTCGTGCGCGCGAGCAGGTCGCGCAGGGCGTCGCGACGGCGCTGCTCGCCGGGCCGTGGGAGCGCGCATCGATGCGCTCCCGGTGCGGCGACGCGCTCGGCGAGCGCGACATCCCGAGGTGGGTGGGCGCGCTCGTCGTGCAGGTACTCGAGGCCTACCGCGATCCACCGGCCGACCGGCCCCGCGAACTCGCCGCCTACCTGCAGACCCGCCCAGCCTGGGAGCTGGCCTGGCAGCACCGGCGCTTGCCGCGCATCGAGCACTGGGCGCCGGTCCCGAGCGCCGCCGCCGAGAGCCGATGGCCGGTGCGCCGCATCGACGACGACGGCGAGCTGGCCCGGCTGCTCGACCTCGACGTCGCGGAGCTGGCCTGGTTCGCCGACGTGCGCTCGCTGGAACGGCGCGCGGCCGAACCGCTGCGCCACTACCGCTGGCGCGCGCTGCCCAAGCGGGGCGGGACGCGTCTGGTGGCGGCCCCCAAGCCGCGGCTGAAGGAGATCCAGCGCCGGCTGCTGCGCCATGTGCTGGCTGCTGTCCCGCCGCATCCCGCGGCGCACGGCTGCGTCGCCGGGCACTCGGTGCGCTCCGCGCTCGCACCCCACGCGGGCTCGGCGGTGGTGACCCGCCTGGACGTCGAGTCGTTCTTCGCCTCGATCACGGCCGGGCGCGTCTGGGGGTTGCTGCGGATGGCCGGCCTGCCCGAGTCGGTCGCGCACACCGTGACGGGGCTGGTGAGCACCGTCGTGCCGCTGGCGGTGTGGCAGCGCCTGCCGCGCGGGCCGAACCTGGACGCCCACCGCCGGCTGGGCCGCCTGCTCGCCGCGCCGCACCTGCCGCAGGGCGCGCCGAGCTCACCGGCGCTGGCGAACCTGGCCGCGTTCTGGCTCGATCGCCGCCTGGCGGGCCTGGCCGCGGGCTTCGGCGCGCAGTACACCCGCTACGTCGACGACCTCACGTTCAGCGGCGGACCGTCGCTGCGCGCCGCTCGCAGCCGCTTCGTCGAGCTCGTCGGCGCCGTCGTGCGCGACGAGGGACTGCGGCTCAACGAGCGCAAGACGGTGGTGCTCGGCAGCTCGGGACGCCAGCAGGTGCTCGGTGCGGTGCTCAACGTCCGTCCCACCCTCTCGCGACGTGAGCGCGACGCGCTGCGGGCGTTGCTGCACAACTGCGCGGTGCACGGCTGGCGCAGCCAGGCCCGGGGCCGCGCGCAGTTCCGGTCCTACGTGCTGGGCCGCGTCGGCTGGGCCGGTGGCCTCGACCCGGTGTTGGGCGCCCGGCTGCGCGCGAGCTTCGACGCGATCGACTGGGGCTGACGGGGCGCTACTCGCCGTGGTGTTCGGGATCGAGCTCCACGTCCAGGCGCGCGCGCTGCTCGCGATGGATGTTGACGCGCTGTTCGATATTGGCGGCGAAGCGGGCACGCGGGCGGGCGAGCAGCACGAACGACAACGGCACCGAGAGCACCAGCGCGACCATGGCTGCCACGAGCCCGCTCAGGCCGAGTGCGAGCAGCACCCACCAGAGCACGAAGAACAGCGCGAAACGCAGGATGGTGTAGAGCCACATGGACCCCATCCAGCTGCCGAAGCTGACAGTGCGCTGCTGCGGCACGCGACCGCTCACGCCCAGACTGCCTGGGGCTCGGCGCGACGCTCGGCCAGCGGAAGCGGCGCGTCGTACTCGCGCACCACCTCGTAGCGGGTGTTGCGCTCGACCGGGCGGAAACCCGCGTCGCGGATCAGCGTCAGCAGGTCGTCGCGGGTCAACTTGTCGGGAGTGCCGTAGTGGTCGGCGTCGTGCGTGATCTTGTACTGGACGACGGAGCCGTCCATGTCGTCGGCGCCGAAGTTCAGCGCGAGCTGCGAGGTCGAGAGCCCGTGCATCACCCAGAACACCTTGACGTGATCGAAGTTGTCGAGCATCAACCGGCTGACGGCGAACGTCTTGAGCACCTCGGCCGGCTGGGCCATCGGCAGGTGGCTGAGCCGGTTGTTGTCCGCGCCGTTGGGATCACCGTGGAAACGCAGCGGGATGAACACGACGAAGCCGCCGGTCTCGTCCTGCAGCTCGCGCAGGCGCATCACGTGATCGACGCGGTGGCGCGGCTCCTCGATGTGCCCGTAGAGCATCGTCGCGGGCGTGCGCAGCCCTTTGCGGTGCGCGAGGCGGTGGATGCGCGACCAGTCCTCCCAGTGCGTCTTGTGATCGACGATCTGCTTGCGCACGTCCCAGTCGAAGATCTCGGCACCGCCGCCGGTGAGCGACTCCAGTCCCGCGTCGATCAGCTCGTCGAGGATCGCGTCGGCGCCCAGACCGGAGATCTCCTCGAAGAAGTGGATCTCCGTCGCGGTGAAGCACTTCAGCGCGACGCCGGGCAGCGCCTGCTTCAGCTCGCGCAGCACGCGCGGGTAGTACTTCCACGGCAGCGTCGGGTGCAGGCCGTTGACGATGTGCAGTTCGGTGAGCCCGTCGCCCGTCATCGCGCTCGCCAACGCGACGGCCTCCTCGACGCGCATCGTGTACGCGTCCTTCTGGCCCGGCTTGCGCTGGAAGCTGCAGTAGGCGCACGACGCGGTGCAGACGTTCGTCAGGTTGAGGTGGCGGTTGACGTTGAAGAACGTGGTGTCGCCGTTCTTCTCGGTACGCACGTCGTGGGCGAGGCCGCCCAACCAGGCGAGGTCGTCGCTCGCGTAGAGATCCTCGCCGTCCTGCCTGGTGAGACGCTCGCGGACGGCGATCTTCTCGGTCAGCTCGGCCGTGCGGGATTCGGTCAACGCCATGCCCACCAGCGTACGTGCGGCGCCTGGACGGCCCGCGTGCAGAGGGAGCCTGGAACTCGGCGCCGTGTTCTAGTGTCCCGCTAGGCTCGGCCACCATGCAGGTGCCGATGCTGCCCCGCGAGCTGCACACCACCGAGCGTCCGAGTTCGACGGCGCAGTGGACGACGCTGGGACGCGCGCTGGAACTGAAGCGGGCTCCCGGCCGGCGCATCGTCACCGACGAGTACGCCCCGGTGTTCCTGACGGCCGCGAGCCGCAGCCTCCTGGCCGCGCTGCAGGCCGGTGCGCCGCTCGTGCAGCTCGGTGAACGGCACGAACTCGCCGGGCTCTCGGCGTTCGCGCTGTGCCGGAACCGGTTCATCGACGAGCACCTGCGCGCCGAGCTGGACGCCGGCGCCGACCAGGTAATCATCCTCGGCGCCGGCTACGACAGCCGCGCCTACCGCTTCGCCGCCGAGCTCGCCGGGCGCCCCGTGCATGAGGTGGACCTGGCGCCCCTGTCGCGGCGCAAGGCGGCGGTAGTCGCCCGGAACCCGGTGCTGTTCGGCAGCAACACCGTCCGCCGTGTCGAGATCGACTTTCGCACCGACTCGCTGGCCGAGCGGCTGCTGGCGACCGGATTCGCCGCCGGCGCAAGGACATTCGTGGCGTGGGAAGGCGTGAGCATGTACCTCACGGCCGCCGCCGTGAGCGCCACCCTCGACACGTTGCGCGAGATCTGCGGCGCGGGATCGGTGCTGGCGATGGACTACTGGTACCCGGTCGGCGGCATCGGCCCGTACGACCAGCTGCGCCGCCTCGCCGCCCGGGCGATCCGCCTCGTCGGCGAGCCGGTCACCTTCGGGCTCGCGCCGCAGGACGCGCCGGCATACCTGAACGCGCACGGCTTCGACGTCGTCGACCTCGTCCGCGCGCCCGAGCTAGCCGCGCGCTACTCGACCGACGGGCGGCCGGTGGAGAAGTCCGTCTACGTGCTGGGCGCCCGGCTCTGAGCCTGCGTGCGGACCCGGTCCTCGAACTTCGTCGAGAGCACCACCGTGGTCCGGGTGCGGGCCACGCCGTCCATCGCGTTCAAGGAGCGGATCGCACCCTCGAGGCCGGCCACGTCCGGCACCCGGACCTTGACGACGAAGGTCTCCTCGCCGGCCACGAACCAGCAGTGCTCCACGGCCGGCAGCCCGGCGAGCAGCGCGGCGACGTCGTCGGTGTCGGCGCTGTCGGTGAGGAAGATTCCGACAAGGGCGTTCATCGCGTAGCCGAGCGATTCGGGTGCGACGGCGGCGTGGTAGCCGGTGATGACTCCACCGGCCTCCAGCTTCGCGACGCGCTCGTGCACGGCGGGCGCGCTCAGGCCGACGACGCGGGCCAGCTCGGCGTAGGTGGCGCGGGCGTTGGCGCGCAGCGCGTCGAGCAGCTGCCGGTCGACGGAATCCACCCGGGCAGTCGACCCGAGCGCCGGCTCACCCGTCAAGTCTGCGGGCGCTGCCGAGTTCTCCGGTCCACCGGATGATCAGGTCGTGTTCGACACCGATCGCGTCCAGGACCTTGGCGGCGACGAAGTCGACGAGCTGCTGCACCGAGTTCGGTGCGCTGTAGAAGCCGGGACTGGCCGGCAGCACGACGGCGCCGGCATCGTAGAGATCGAGCATGTGCTGCAGCGTCGCACGCGTATACGGCGCTTCGCGGGGGACGACGACGAGCGGGCGGCGCTCCTTGAGCGTGACGTCGGCGGCGCGCTGCAGCAGGTCCTTGGACAGGCCCAGGGCGATGCCCGCCACGGCCGCCGTGGACGCCGGCACGACGATCATCCCGCGGGCCGGGTACGAGCCGCTTGCGGGACCCGCGCCGAGGTCGCCGGCCGGCCAGTAGCGAACGTCGCCGACGTCCGCGGCGCGCCCCAGCCAGGCGGCGAGGTCAGCGCGCCAGTGCGTGTCGCGCAACGGCCGGCCGGTCTCGTCGAGCAGTGTCAGGCGGGCGGCGCGCGAGACGACGAGGTCGAGCGGCAGGCCTGCGTCCAGCAGCCCGGCGACGACCGCGCGGGCGTAGGGCGTGCCCGAGGCTCCGGACACGCCCACCACCCACGGCAGCCTCATCCGCGCAACCCCAGCCTGATCAACTCGCCCAGTGCGAACGCGAACAAGCCGATGCCGATGACGCCGTTGGCGGTGAAGAACGCGCGGTTGACCCGCGACAGGTCTTCGGCGCGCACGATCGCGTGCTCGTACACCAGCACGGCCGCGGTGAGCACGACCCCGGCCCACCACAGCCAGCCGAGCCCGGCCGCCGCGCCGAACCAGACGAAGGCCGCGACGGTCGCAGCGTGCACCACCGCCGAGGCGCGCAGCGCGGCTGGCACGCCGAAGCGGGCGGGCACCGAACGCGAGCCGATCCGGCGGTCGATCTCGGCGTCCTGGCAGGAATAGACGAGGTCGAAGCCGCCGATCCAGGTCCCGACCGCGACGCCGAGCGCGACCGCGGCCCACGTGACGTGGTCGGTCACCGCGATCCAGGCGCCGACCGGAGCGACGAACTGGGCGAGGGCCAGCAGCACCTGGGGGAAGTCGGTGAAGCGCTTGCCGTAGGAGTAGAGCACGAGCAGGAAGACGG
This sequence comes from Jatrophihabitantaceae bacterium, assembly GCA_051000395.1. GTDB lineage: Bacteria > Actinomycetota > Actinomycetes > Mycobacteriales > Jatrophihabitantaceae > JBPCOI01. The sequence goes on along the minus strand of JBPCOI010000072.1, from coordinate 811 downwards.
CTACCGGCGCGAGCGCGAGGCATCGCCACGACAGCGCTGCCGCGGCGCCGAGGAAGATCGCGAGTGAGATCACGGTCCCCACCCACGCCGTGCGCACCGTCAGCTCGCCGGTGACCAGCTCGCGCTGCGCGGTCCGCGGGTTGAGGGCGTCGAAGCGGCGGTCGAGGATGCGGTTGGACGACATGGCCACCGTGCGCGCCGAGACCATCGCAACCGTGACCAGCAGCAGCTGCACCCAGTGCACCGACCGGGTCTGCGTCCACATCGCGGTGAGCGCCGCGAGGTAGGCGAACGGCAGCGCGAACACCGAGTGCTCGATCATCACCAGCCGCAGGAACTTGCGGACCCGTCCCGGTGCCGCGGGAATACGCCTGGCGGTAGCCGTCACGCCGCTGCCCACCGATCACGTTGCCGATCCGGTTGGCGATCCGGTTGCCGCTCACGCTGCCGGCGGGTGGCGCTCATCGGCGCCCCGACCCGATGCCGTACTCGGCCCAGCGCCGGTCCACCGTCGCGCGGGTCGCGGGATCCAGGACGCACTCGGCCGGCCATCCGCCGTCGCGGTGATATCCCTCCGATGCCAGCTTGCGGGTCGCGTCCACCCCCAGCTTGCCGCCGAAGAACTGCTCGTAGGACGCGTGGTCCAGGTGATCCACCGGCCCGACCGTGTGCAGCACGTCGTGGGCGTAGTCGACGTTGCCGAACGCCCGCCAGGCCACCTCGGCGTAGTCGTGCACGTCGCAGTCGGCGTCGACGACCACGATCAGCTTCGACAGCGACAGCAGCCCGGCGCCCCAGATCGCGTTCATCA
>JBPCOI010000047.1:0-26467 GCA_051000395.1 Jatrophihabitantaceae bacterium | reverse complement strand
TGGCCGCGGAGCGTGCGCGTGAAACGGCCGAGCGCCTAGCGCAGGTGCCCGGCGAACTCCGTCGCGCCGAAGTGAGCCTGGTCGCGGCCCGCGCCCGGGCCGCCCGCCTGGACGCTGCCGAACAACGCGGAGACGCGGTCGGCGAGCGACTGCGCGCCGCACTCCGCCGCGAAGCGCTGGGCACGCTGCTCGCCGCTGCCCGGGCGCAGCGCGCGGCTGCGATCGACGTGCACCAGGAGGCCGTCGACACCCACCAGCGGCTGCTCGACGCCCGGCTCGCCGGGATCGCCGCCGAACTGGCTGCCGAGCTGGCCGACGGACAGCCGTGCGCAGTCTGCGGCAGCACCGAGCACCCGGCGCCGGCGGTGTCGGCTGCCGACGCCGTCACCGCGGAGGACGTAGGGCACGCCGCGCGCCGACGCGAACAAGCGGCTGACGGCCGTCACGGCGCCAGCGAGCGCGAGGAGGAGCTGGAACGCGAGAGTGCCGCCGCCCTGGCCGTGTGCGGGACCGCTGCCGTGGCGAAGCTCCGCGGCGAAGCCGAGGTGCACCGCGCCGAGGCCGACGAGGCGGCCGCCGCGGCACTCAGCCTCGATCCCCTCGCTGCTGCCCGCACCGCACTCGAACAGGAGCTGGCGACGCTCGGCGACGTGCACGCCGAGGCGACGGCCGCCGAGGCGAGCGCCCGGGAGCAGCGGCAGAATGCGCGGCGCGAAGTGCGTGAACTCGCCGCCGAACTCGTCGACGCGGCCGGTCCGCACGCCAGCGTCGCGGCGCGGCAGCAGGTGCTGCGGCGCGAGGCGGAGCGCTGTGCCGCGCTGGCCGCCGCTGTCCGTGTCCTGTCCGAGGCGCTGGCCGGGCATGCCGCTGCCACTCGGCGCGCAGCCGGGGAGGCGTCCGCCCAGGGCTTCGCGGATCTGCCCGCGGCTCAGGCCGCCGTTCGCACCGACGCCGAGCAGGCCGGCTTGCAACGCCGGGTCGACGATTGGCTTGCCGAGGCGCAGCGGCTGCATGCTACGGCGGCGGCAGCCGAGTTCGCCGGTCTCGATCCGGCAGCCGCAGCACGGCTCGCGCAGCGCGGCGCAGACGAGCGCCAGCGTGCCCGCAGCGCCGAGCAGCGAGCCGAGGCCAGCGCCGGGGCCGCGGAGCTCGCCCGCAGCGCGGTGGAACGCTTCGCGCGCTGCCGCGCCGAGCTGGAGCGCGTTCAGGCCGAACTCGACGGCATCGAGGAACGGGTCGCGCCGGTCGTGTACCTGGCCAGGCTCACCCAGGGCAAGACCGGGCAGCGGCGCGTGGCGCTCACCACCTACGTGCTGCGGCATTGGTTCGAGCGGGTGGTGCAGGCTGCGAACGTACGGCTGGCGAACATGTCCAGCGCCCGCTTCGAGCTCGTACGCGTCGACGAGGCGGGCGGACGCGCCGAACGCGCCGGCCTCACACTCGAGGTGCTCGACCGGCACACCGGCGAGCAGCGCAGCACCCGCTCGCTGTCCGGCGGAGAGACGTTCTACACCTCGCTCGCCCTCGCCCTCGGGCTCGCCGACGTGGTCCGGGCCGAGGCGGGAGGGGTCGACCTCGACACGCTGTTCATCGACGAGGGCTTCGGCAGCCTCGACGCCGACACGCTCGACGCAGTAATGTCCGTGATCGACGAGCTGCGCGACCGGGGCCGCGTCGTCGGCATCGTCAGCCACGTCAGCGAGCTCAAGGACCGCATCGCCGAGCGCGTCGAGGTGCGCCGGCTGCCCGACGGCTCATCAGAACTCAGGGTGGTGGCCTGACCCAGGCCGGCGCGATCGCAGCTGCGAAAGACGACTGCAGCGTGGGTAGAGGTACTGCGCTGGTCGAAGGACTTTGGCTGCGCCGTGGCGCATACCACCATTCCGTCGACGGGCATACCGCCCGGATGCGGTACGCCCGTCTCTCGTTGAGGAGTTCTCATGACACCTGCCCGCAAATCTGAGCAGTCCGCGCCGACGTCAGCGAGTCCGACGGGCGCGGTGAGCGACGTCGCCGACGCGGGCAATGCCCGTGCGCAAACGGGGGAGTTCTTGACCACCGCGCAGGGGCTGCGCCTGCCGGACACCGATCACTCCCTCAAAGCCGGCGAACGTGGCCCGACGCTGCTCGAGGACTTCCACCTGCGGGAGAAGATCACCCATTTCGATCATGAGCGGATCCCGGAGCGGGTCGTGCACGCGCGTGGAGCGGCGGCGCACGGCGTGTTCGAGTCCTACGGCACCGCAGCGTCAGTGACCAAGGCCGGGTTCCTCGGCCGCAAAGGAACCCGGACCGAGGTGTTCGCGCGATTCTCCACCGTGTTGGGGTCGCGCGGTTCGGCCGATACGGTGCGGGACACCCGCGGGTTCGCGGTTAAGTTCTACACCGAACAGGGCACGTTCGATCTGGTCGGCAATAACATGCCGGTGTTCTTCATCCAGGACGGCATCAAGTTTCCCGACATCGTGCACGCCGCGAAGCCGCAGCCTGATCGGGAGTTGCCGCAGGCGCAGTCGGCGCACGACACGTTCTGGGACTTCGTGTCGCTGCATACCGAGGCGCAGCATCTCACGATGTGGAACATGAGCGACCGGGGCATCCCGCGCTCGTTTCGCACGATGGAGGGCTTCGGGGTGCACACCTTCCGCCTGGTCAACGCCGAGGGCGAGACCAGCCTGGTGAAGTTTCACTGGAAGCCGCTGGCGGGTGTGCACTCGCTGGTGTGGGAGGAAGCGCAGATCGCCGCGGGGGTTGATCCTGATTTCCACCGCCGCGACATGGCCGACGGCATCGAAACAGGCGCGTTCCTGGAATGGGAGCTCGGAATCCAGGTCATGCCCGACGACGGGACGGACACCTTCCAGGGAATCGATCTGCTCGATCCGACCAAGCTGGTCCCCGAAGAGCTGGCGCCGGTGCAGTTGATCGGCAAGATGACGCTCAACGCCAATCCGACGAACTATTTCGCCGAGACCGAGCAGGTCGCCTTCCACACCGGTCACCTGGTGCCCGGGATCGAGGTCACCAACGATCCGCTGATGCAGGCACGCCTGTTCTCCTACCTCGACACCCAGCTGACACGCCTCGGTGGGCCGAACTTCGCGCAGCTGCCGATCAACCGGCCGCACTGTCCGGTGAACGACATGCTGCGCGACGGCATGCACCAGAGCGCGATCCACACTGGCACCGCCGCCTACAAGCCCAACGGAATCGACGGCGATCAGCCGCTGATCGCGACCGAAGACAACGGCGGCTACGTGCAAACCGCCAGACCCATCGACGGCAGCGTGGTGCGGGCCAACCCCGTTTCGTTCGATGATCACTTCTCCCAGGTCAGCCTGTTCTACGCCAGCATGAGCCCGGTCGAGCAGACCCACATCGTGGAGGCGTACACCTTCGAACTCGGCAAGTGCTACGAGCGAGCCATCCGAGAACGCCAGCTACTCGCACTGGCCAACATCGACACCCAACTGTGCGAGCTGGTCGCGGCTGGGCTCGGGTTGCCCGCGCCGAGCGGAACCCCGGCGCGCGACGTGGTCGCCTCGGCCGCCCTGTCGCAGGTCGTCACCGAACCAGGCTCGATCGCTGGCCGCAAGACCGGCGTCCTCGCCGACGCCGGCGCCGACCTCGCCGGGATCAAGAAGCTGCGCACTGCCGCGGAGAAGCGCGGCGCCTCGGTGCTGGTGATCGCTCCCGCGGGTGGCGTGTTGCGCAAGGGCCGCACTCAGCTCGTCGCAGACCGCACCCTGCTCACCGCCCGCTCGATCGAATTCGACGCCGTCGTCGTCGCCGCCGGCACCGAACCCAGCGGCGACATCAAAGTCGTCCTGCTGCTGCAGGAGGCGTACCGGCATTGCAAAGCCCTCGCAGCGTGGGGTGATGGTGCCGCGATCCTGCATGCGGCCGGCATCCCCGCCGGTGGTCCAGGCGTGTTCACCGGCGATGCCGTGGACAAGTCCTTCACCGGCGAATTGGTCACCGCACTCGGTCTGCACCGCGCCTGGGCCCGAGCCGAGCTCGTCACCGCCTCAGCGGTCCCACCAGCCCGATGACCGACCGATCAGCCCCGACGGACGCGGTACCGGCGAAGCAGCACAGCACGCCCCACGGTGAGACCTCCGGTCTGGATGACGGCGACGAGGATCGGCCTGGCCCGGGCGATACCGAGCACCCGGCCGGTCAGGAGCACGCCGCGGCCAATATCGAGAACGAGCCCCGGGGCTGACCGGACCGCGATTCAGCTCGGGCGCGCGTTCATCCGAGCACGCCTTCGCAAAACGCCACCAGCGATCACCGGAAGTCGCAAGGTCGGCGACACTCGGAACGGTAGCAACGCAAAGCTTGCGCTCCACCTGCAGTACATGCAGTCCCCACCGGGGCGCTTCCCGAACGAGGCATCGCGGCAACGCAGCGACGGTCGCTAACGTCTCCCAATATGCCGATCCGTGTACGACACCTGCGACCGGACGATCCGGCAGCCCGCGTCGTTACTGTGCGTCGAGGCCGAGTTCGCGCATCCGGGCGGTTACGAGCGCGCTGACGAGATCCGGCGGAGGTGGTTCGTCGACCGGAAAGTGCAGCGAACCCTTCGTGGAGTGGTAGCCGGTCAGCTCAGTGGCCAGCGTCCCGAAGACCGAGCCGCTGTGCGGCAGATAGCTCAGGTGGTGCTTGAACGCGCCGAAGCCCGCCACTGTCTTGCCCTGGACCTTGAACGCCGGCAGCCCGTAGGACATGCACTCCTGCGCGTCCGGAGCAGCGCGTAGGATGCACCGGCGGAGCTCCTCGAGAGTCCCGAGTGCGGGCTCGTCCAGACTCGCGAGATATCCGTCGATGTCCTGCTCCGTCATCCCTTCAGCCTGCCACGCTGCGCGACCTGCGCGTTCCGCTCGGCTCTCTGAAGGATCGATCACCGGGCGGACGGCAGAGCCGGCTCGCGGCGGACGGTAGAGCCGCTTCGCGGCAGCCTCGCGAGGATCTGCTGTCGAGCTTCCACCCGGCCGGCACCTCGGCCATCGGCGCGCCGGAACACGAACGGCGGCGCTCCCCGAAGGCCAGGTCCTTGATCCGCGACTCGCGCACGTCATACGCTTTGCCGCCGATCACGACACCGCGTCGCGGGCAGCCGTACTCCTCGGCCACCTGCATGATCATTACCCGACGGGCATCGTCGAGTTCGCCACCATCGATCACGGCGAATCCTGGCAGGTCGGACAACAGCGCCCTCACCCTCGCAACGACGCAGTAGGACGTACTCCTGCCGCCGCGAGATCTCCAGCTGCCCGTCCGCAGCGACCAACCGATCACATCGGCTCGGTTCGGCGGTTAGCTTCGCCTGCGGCGACCCAAGCGACCAGCGATGTCCGCGTAGCGACCTACCGGGACGAGGTGGACGCCGTCGAACCTTCCGGAGTCGCGTATGCGATCGATCATGTCAACTGCGAGGTCCACTCCGGCGTCGCGATCGCTTTCGAGGTCAGCGATCAGCTTGTCGGGCACGCCGATCTCGGGCACGTCTGCTGCGATCCGTTGAGCCATCTTGGCGCTCGCCATCACCATGACCCCCGCCAGCAGCTTGCCGCCGTAGGCAACGGTGTCGCGCCAGGCGAGAAGGTGGTCGAGGTCGTAGCTGACTTGAACGAGTAGGAAGTCGGCATGAGTCTTCCAGGACGGGACTGCCGCGGAAGCGCGGACCGTCGCCCCTACGCGAAACGATCGCTCCGCACAGGCGTGGGCTTCATCGATCATGCGACGAACAGTCAGGTCAGTAGATCTGGTGCCTTCGGTCGGGTCGTCGCCTCGGACGAACAGAAATCTGTCGACGCCATAGGCGGCCGCAGTTAGCAGATCGCGGCGAAATCCGAGCAGGTTTCGGTCCCGGCTGTTCACGCAGGCGACCGCTGACCCGCCCAAGGCGGCCACCTCCTGCGCGACCGCGATGCTCGATACGGTCGCTCTTCCGAGGTGGTTGTCTGGTACAAGAAAAGAATCCGCGACGCCGGTCATCAGTGCTATCTGACGACGGACTCGAGTCAGATCAGGGCCGGTGGCGGGCTCGATCTCGCACAGTAGGTCGAACTCATCCGAGGCTGACGCGCGAGTGTCCACCGACTTATCTTCTCAGCGTCGGGCGCTGTTGGGCGACGCCAGCGCAGCTGGAGAGGTGCAAGTCGGGTTCCTCGCCGCGGTGACCGCAGTGTCGGTCCCGGACGGTGAGGAGCCACCGCGTGAAGTTCTGTGAGAACCCACCACAGGTACTCGCGGAACGCAATACACGATGCCTCTAAACCAGTCTGCCCTGCTCGTCAGCCTTACTGCCGGTTCTTGGCGATGGCGGCGAGCAGCGGCGAGGCGAGATCCGGCCGGCAGATCAGCAGGTCCGGCAGGTAGGGTTGCGCGCTGTTGTACCGCAGCGGCGAGCCGTCGATCCGCGACGCGTGCAGGCCCGCCGCGAGCGCGACGCCCACCGGTGCCGCGGAGTCCCATTCCCACTGCCCCCCGGCATGGACGTAGGCCGCGGCGTCGCCGCGCAGCACCGCCATGGCCTTGGCACCGGCCGAGCCCATCGACCGCAGCTCACCGCCGACGGCGCGTGCCACGGCCTCGGCGAAGTCGGGCGGACGGCTGTCGCTGACCAGGAGCACCGGCGCGCCGGGGCACGGAGCGCTCGCGCGAGGATCGCATTCCGCGCCGCTGGTGTCGCTCGCGTAGACGGCGTCCAGCGCCGGCTGGGCGACGGCGGCGTCGGTGATGGCGCCGCCGTCGCCAGCATCGCGCTGCCACAATGCGACGTGCACCGCCCAATCAGTGCGATCGGTCATGCCGTACTCGCGCGTCCCGTCCAGCGGGTCGATGATCCACACTCGTTCGGCCGACAGCCGCGCCGGCGAATCAGCCGATTCCTCCGACAGCACCGCGTCGCCCGGGCGATGCTCGGCAAGTTCGCGAAGCAGCAGCGCGTTCGATTCCGCGTCGCCGCGCTTACCCAACGCCGTGCCGTCAAGTCCGGAGCCTGCGCGCAGCGCCAGGAGCAGCTCACCGGCCCGCTCGGCCAGTGCCGCCGCCAGGCGCGCGTCGTCCGTCACCGCGCGATTCGTTCGAGGCGGGCGAGTACGACTGCGCTCAGCGCGGCGACGTCACCGTCGGCGGGTCGCAGCAGCAGCTCGGGGGACTGCGGCGCCTCGTAGGGCGCGTCGACGCCGGTGAAGCCGACGATCTCTCCCGCGCGAGCCTTCGCGTACATGCCCTTCGGGTCGCGCTGTTCACACATCTCGAGCGGCGTGTCGACGAACACCTCGACGAATGGCAGCCCGGCCGCCTCGTGCGCGGCGCGGGCGGCGTGGCGGTCGGCGCGGTACGGGCTGACGAGTGACACGATCGCCACCAGTCCGGCGTCGGCCATCAGCGCTGCCACCTCCGCTACACGCCGGACGTTCTCGGTTCGGTCCGCGGGGCTGAAACTGAGATTGCGGTTGAGCCCGTGCCGCAGGTTGTCGCCGTCGAGCACGTAGGCCGGGCGCCCCGAGGCGACCAAGCGGCGCTCCAGCTCCACCGCGATGCTGGACTTCCCCGAGCCGGACAGGCCGGTGAGCCAGACGGTTGCTCCTACGGTGGCCCGCTGCTCGCGGCTGACCGCGCCGCTGTGCCAGACCACGTTGGACTCTTGCTGGCTCGGTCCGGTGATCATGCCGGCGGCCACGGTGTTGTTGCTCGCCTCGTCGACGAGGATGAAGCTGCCCATGTCGCGGTTTCGGCGGTAGGAGTCGAACTGCAGCGGGTGCTGGGTGCGCAGCCGTACCCGACCGATCTCGTTGAGCGAGAGGCCGCCCGCCTGCTCGTCGCGGTGCAGGGTGTTGACGTCGAGGCGGTAGTCGAGCTGCTTGACGGTCGCGCGCGTGGACCGCGTCGTGTGCTGGATGGTGTACGTCGCCCCCGCGCTCAGCGTGGTCTCGGAGCTGAACCAGCAGAGCATCGCGTCGACGTCCTGCCCGGTGTGCGGCCGGTTGGCCGGGCGGCAGATGAGGTCTCCGCGGCCGATGTCGATCTGGTCGCTGAGCTGCATAGTGACGGCCTGGCCGGCGAAGGCCTCCTGGATCTGCGTGCCGCCCGGACCCCACACCGCCTGCACGGTCGTCGAGAATCCCGAGGGCAGCACGGTGACGTCGTCGCCGGGCTTGAACACGCCGCCGGCGACGGTGCCGGCGTAGCCGCGAAAGTCGTGCCAGCGGCTCTGCTTCGGCCTGATGACGTACTGCACGGGAAAGCGCGCGTCGATGAGATTGCGGTCGGAGGCGACGTGCAGTTCCTCGATGTGGTGCAGCAGCGACGTGCCCTCGTACCACGGCATGCTCGCGCTGCGGGCGACCACGTTGTCGCCGCCGAGCGCGGACATCGGGATGAACGTCAGGTCGCTGACCTCGAGCTTCATCGCGAAGCGGCGGAACTCCTCGCGGATCTCCTCGAAGCGCTGCTGGGAGAACTCGACGAGGTCCATCTTGTTGACGCACATCACCAGGTGCGGGATGCCGAGCAGGCTGGCCAGGAACGCGTGCCGCCGCGACTGCTCGAGCACGCCGTTGCGCGCGTCGAGCAGGATCAGCGCGACGTCCGCGGTCGAAGCGCCGGTGACCATGTTGCGCGTGTACTGGATGTGCCCGGGTGTGTCGGCGATGATGAACTTGCGCTTCGGGGTGGCGAAGTAGCGGTAGGCGACGTCGATCGTGATGCCCTGCTCGCGTTCGGCGCGCAAGCCGTCGGTCAGCAGTGACAGGTCCGGGACGTCCTGGCCCCGGTCGTGGCTGGTGCGCTCGACGGCGCTGAGCTGGTCTTCGAAGATCGCCTTGGAGTCGAACAGCAGCCGGCCGATCAACGTCGACTTTCCGTCGTCGACGCTTCCGGCCGTGGCGATGCGCAGCAACTGCGACGGCATCAGAAGTAGCCCTCCTTCTTGCGGTCCTCCATGCCAGCCTCGGAGATCCGGTCGTCGGCGCGGGTGGCCCCGCGCTCGGTGATGCGCGCGGCGGCCACCTCTGCCACCACCGCCTCGGCGTCGGCCGCCGAGGATTCCACGCACCCGGTGCACGTCGCGTCGCCGATCGTGCGGAAGCGCACCGTCGCGTCGAAGGCAACCTCGCCGGGCAGCTTCTGCAGGAAGCGGGTGTCCGCGAGCAGCATGCCGTCGCGCTCGATGACCGCGCGGCGGTGCGCGTAGTACAGTGGCGGCAGCTCGATCCCCTCGCCCAGCACGTAGGACCAGATGTCGAGTTCGGTCCAGTTCGACAAGGGAAAGACGCGGATGTTCTCGCCCTTGCGGTGCCGGCCGTTGTAGAGGCTCCACAGTTCCGGGCGCTGGTTGCGCGGATCCCACTGCCCGAACTCGTCGCGGAAGCTGAAGACGCGTTCCTTCGCGCGGGCCTTCTCCTCGTCGCGTCGCGCGCCGCCGAACACCGCGCCGAAGCCGTTCTCGACGATGCCGCGCAGCAGGGAGACCGTCTGCAGCCGGTTGCGCGAGCCGCCCGGCCGGGTGTCCTCGGTGACGCGGCCGGTGTCGATGTCGTCCTGCACGCTGCTGACGACCAGTCGTACCCCGAGGCGCTCGACCGTCTGGTCGCGGAAGGCGATCACCTCGTCGAAGTTGTGCCCGGTGTCGACGTGCATCACCGGGAACGGCACGGGGGCGGGCCAGAACGCCTTCGCGGCGACGTGCAGCATCACCACGGAGTCCTTGCCGCCGGAGAAGAGCAGGCCGGGCTTCTCGATGGTCGCGGCCACCTCCCGGAAGATGTGGACGGCCTCGGCCTCGAGCTTGTCCAGATCGGTGAGCTCGTAGGTTGCCGTCATCTCCTGGTCCCTCTCTGCGTCTGTCTCTGCGTCTGTCTCTGCGTCTGTCTCTGCGTCTGACTCTGGGTCTGTCCTGCGACGGGCGAGGCCGCCGACAGCGTGCGGCGGGCACGGTGGCGCTCGAGTGTCCCAGCCGCTGCGCCGTGAGCGTGCGGTCCGCGGTCATGCTAGCGGCCATCGGCCGGTGCGGGAGCCTGAGCGTACGTGGCCGGCAGCAGGCGCGCTGGCAGGATGAAACGATGACGGTGCTCGCCGACCCCGTGCCTGCGCTACGCGAACTCGTGCACGGCGGCGGGGCCGTGGTGCTCAGCGGCGCGGGGCTGTCGACCGAATCCGGGATCCCCGACTACCGCGGCCCCTCCGGCGCCCGGCGGCGGCACCAGCCGATGACCTACCAGAGCTTCGTCGCCGACGCGGTGGCACGGCACCGCTACTGGGCGCGCAGCTACCTCGGCTGGCCGAAGATCTCCGCCGCCCGGCCGAACGCGGGACATCGCGCGGTGGCCACGCTCCAGGCGCGCGGCCTGCTCGACGGGATCATCACCCAGAACGTCGACGGCCTTCACCAGGCCGCCGGCGCCCGTGACGTCGTCGAACTGCACGGCGGACTGGACCGGACGCTGTGCCTGCACTGCGGCAGCCGCGCCGCCCGACGCGCACTCGATCACCGCCTGCGGGCGGTCAACGCCGACTTCCACGCCCGGCTCACGCAGCTCAATCCCGACGGGGACGCCGAGGTGGGCGACGACGAGCTCGGCGGATTCACCATGCTGGCCTGCGTTTCCTGCGGCAGCGGTCCGCTCAAGCCGGACGTCGTATTCTTCGGCGAGAACGTGCCGCGCGAGCGCGTCGAGCGCAGCTACCACCTCGTCGACGGTGCTCGTCTGCTGCTGGTGCTCGGCTCGTCGCTGAGCGTGCTGTCCGGCCTGCGGCTCGTGCGCCGCGCCGTGGCGGCGGGTACGCCGGTCGTCATCGTCAACCAGGGCACGACCCGAGGCGACGAGCTCGCGAGCATCCGCGTCGACGGTGCCCTCGGCACGGTCCTGCCGAGCCTTCTCTAGCCTGCCCTAGCCGCAAGCGCGTCGCGTGGCGGCAGCTGAACAGCTCAGCGTGCCGTGACCTCGGAGTACGGCACCTGCGGGTCGGCGAGCCGGGCCGGGTCGACGGCCGTGCGCGCGGTGATCAGCGGCTTGATCTCGTCGAGGACGTCCCACACGTTGACGTTCATCGCCGCCTTGATCCGATCGGCGTCATCGAGCCAGAACGCGACGAACTCGCGGGCCGCCAGTTCGCCGCGCACGACCACCTGCGCGTACGAGCCGTGCGGCGCATGACCGAGGTACTCCATGCCCAGGTCGTACTGGTCGCTGAAGAAGTACGGAAGCTCGGTGTAGGCGGCGTCCTCGCCGAGCATCGCCGCCGCGGCCACGGCCGGCTGGTTGAGCGCGGTTGCCCAGTGCTCGACGCGTACCCGCGTACCGAGTTCCGGATGGTCCTGGTTGGCGATGTCGCCGACGGCGTAGATGTCCTGATCACTCGTGCGCAGCGACGCGTCGACGAGCACGCCGTTGTCACTCGCCAGCCCGGCCTGCTCGGCGAGCGAGATGTCGGGCAGCACGCCGATCCCCACGACCACGGCGTCGGCGGCCAGCACCTGCCCATCGGCCAGGCGCACGCTGCTGACGTGCCCGTCGGCGACGGTGATCTCCTCGAGCGAGGCGCCCAGCCGCAGGTCGACCTCGTGCTCGGTGTGCACGTCGGCGAAGACCTGCGCGAGCTCGCGTCCGAGCACGGCCAGCAGCGGCAGCTCGGCCGTCTCGACGATCGTCACCGCCATGCCGGCGTCCCGCGCCGCAGCGGCGACCTCCAGGCCGATCCAACCCGCCCCGACGATCACCAGGCGGTGGTCCGCGCCGAACGTCGCCCGGATCGCCTCGGAGTCGGCGCGGCGGCGGAGGTACAGCACCCCGTCGGCGTCGGCTCCCGCAACGGTGAGCCGGCGGGGCACCGCGCCGGTCGCGAGTAATAGCTTGCCGTAGCCGATCGCCGCCCCGTCGGCGAGCGTGACCTGGTGCGCGGCAGGATCGACGGACGCGACCCGCGTGCCCAGGCGCAGGTCGACGTCGTGCGCGCCGTACCAATCGGCCGGGTGCACCAGCGCGTCCGCGAACGGCGTCGTGCCCGCCAGGAAGCCCTTGGACAGCGGCGGTCGCTCATAGGGGAGGTCCGTCTCGTCCCCGAACACCGTGATCGGGCCGGTGAATCCCTTGTCCCGCAAGGCCTCCGCGCCCTTCGCGCCGGCCAGGCCGCCGCCGACGATGACCACGCTCTCCGGTGTGCTCATGCCCGTCTCTTTTCTCGGTTTCGACTGCCCACGATGACAGCATCCTCGCCGCGGCTGCGGCCTGCACCGTCGCCGCCGCGCTGGTCGTGCAGGTGAACTGGCGTAACACGGGGCTCATGCGTCACAATGGGCGCGTACACATCTCGGACCTGCAGACGGACCGCTGGGGAAGGCGTCGCCGTCGAGCCAGGGGAGGTGTGCGATGTCGAACACGCGTACCGAGAGCAGCACAGCCAAGCGTCCCATGCCCACGACCCGTGGTGTGGTGTTCGTGCACTGCTGCCCATCGGCGATCGCGCCGCACGTCGAGTGGGCGCTGGCCGGGGTTCTCGGGCGCCCGGCACGTCTGGAGTGGACCGCTCAGCCCGCTGCGCCCACCCACCTGCGCGCCGAAGCGGCCTGGATCGGGCAGATCGGTACCGCCGCCCGGCTGGCGGCGTCGTTGCGGGCGTGGCCGATGCTCGTCTTCGAGATCACCGAGGACGCCACCTGGGCCAGCGACGGGGAGCGCCTGGCCTACGTGCCGGGGCGCGGCTTCCACCGCAGCATGATCTCGGCAAACGGCGACGTGGTGGTCGGCGAGGAGCGCCTGCGCGGCCTGCTCACCCGAGCGCGCACCGCTGAGGAGTACCAGCACGGCCTCGCCGAACTGCTCGGCTGGGCCTGGGACGCCGAGCTCGAGCCTTACCGGCTCGGCGGCGACGGTGCGCCCGTGACCCTGTTGCACCAGGTCGTCTGACCTGCGTCTGCGCGCCGGCGTAGCACCCGGCTGGTGCAGCGCTGAGAGAACGCCGCGAGCCGATCCTGTCTCTCACCCGGTGGCCGTAACGTCGCCGGCGGTCAAGATCGCGAGCGTGGAGAGGCAGGCATGGCGTTACTCGGCGAGCAGTTGCTGATCCTGCTCGGGGCACTGAGCGTCGTGGTGCCGGCGCTTGCGTTCCTGCTCTGGCGCCGGGTGCGGGGGCCGCGCGCGGTCCGCGTGCTCCAGCGCCTGGCCATGGTGGGCGCATCCCAACTGGTTGCCGTTCTTCTCGTCGCCGCTGCGGTCAACGACTACGGGTTCTTCTACAACTCATGGACGGAGCTGGCCGACGGCATCACGCAAACCGCCGGGCTGAGATCGGCGCACGACCCGCAGCTGCAGCGGACGGTCCGGCGCTCCGGCGTCGCGCCGGCCTCCGCCGGCAGCATCAAGATCCGTTCCGACCCCGGCTACTCCACCCCGAACCAGTGGGCCACCCGCGGCCGCCTCGAGTCGGTCACGATCGACGGGGCGCTGTCCCGGCTGAAGTCGCACGCCTACGTCTACCTGCCGCCCCAGTACTTCCAGGCGAGTTATGCCAACACCTCGTTTCCTGCCGTGGAGGTGTTCACCGGCTACCCCGGAATCGACACGTACCTGGTCTCCCGGATGAAGTACCAGGACGTCCTGCTGCGGCTGATCCACGCGCACCAGGCACAACCGACGGTGCTCGTCATGCTGCGCCCGTCGGTGACCTATCCGCGCGACACCGAGTGCACCGACGTTCCGGCCGGGCCGCAGGCGGAGACGTTCTTCGCATCCGACATTCCGGCGCAGACCGTCGACGAGTACCGGGTGCTGCCGACCGGGTGGGGGGCCATGGGCGATTCCACCGGCGGCTACTGCGCGGCCAAGCTCGCGATGCTGCATCCGGACGTCTTCTGGGCGGCAGCCGAGATGTCGGGCTACTTCTTCGCGCTGAAGGACCGCACCACGCACGACCTGTGGGGCGGCTCGCCGATCGTGCGGGACCTCAACGATCTGCGCTGGCGCCTCGCGCACCAGCCCGCGCCGCCGGTATCGTTGCTCGTGGGCACGTCGCCTAGCGAACGCGGCCCGGACGGCTACGTCGGTGCCCGGCAGTTCCTGCGGCTGGCCCGCGCGCCGATGACCGTGGACATGATGACCGTCCCGCACGGCGGCCACAACATCGCCACGTGGACGGCCGAGTTGCCGCACGCGCTGGCGTGGCTGTCGGCGAAGCTGCCCGTCCCGAGCGTGGCACCGTGAGCCTGCTCGGCACCCAGCTGCTGATTGTCCTGATCGTGCTGGCCGTGGGACTTCCGCTCGCCGCGCTCGTGCTCTGGTCGCGCGTACGCGGTCCGCGAGTGGTTCGGGGCGTCCAGCGCGCCGCCCTGCTCGTCACCTGCCAGCTCGTGGCCGTGCTGCTTGTCGCCGTGGCGCTCAACGACTACGGGAGCTTCTACAGCTCCTGGTACGACGTCTTCCACGGCTCGCCGCAGGGCGTGCGGATCAGCGCTAGCGGCCCGGTGTCCGGGCAGCCGGGACGGACGCGCGCTGATCTGTCACCGGCGTCGGCGGGGCGGATCACCGCCTTGCCCGACCCGCCGTACGCGACCCGCGCCCAGTGGCCGGCCCGGGGTCGCCTGGAATCGGTTGTGATCAAGGGAGCGGCCTCGGGACTCGCCGAACACGCCTTCGTCTACCTGCCGCCGCAGTACTTCCAGGCGTCCTATGCGCATGCCTCCTTCCCGGGCATCGAGGTGCTCTCCGGCTACCCCGGCGCGGACGGGTACCTCGTCCACGGCCTGAACTTCCCTACCGTGCTGCAGCACCTGATCGCGGCGCACCGGGCCCAACCGAGCGTGCTGGTGATGCTGCGACCCTCGGTCACCTACCCGCGCGACACGGAGTGCACGAACGTCCCGGCCGGCCCGCAGGCCGAGACGTTCTTCGCGAGCGACCTGCCGGCCCAGATCGCCCACGACTACCGGGTGCTGCCGACCGGGTGGGGCGCGATCGGCGGATCGACCGGCGGCTACTGCGCGGTGAAGTTCGCGATGACGCACACCCGGGTGTTCTACGCGGCGGTCTCGATCCAGGGATACTTCTACGCGCTGCGCGATAACACGACCGGTGATCTGTGGGGTGGCTCCCCGGTGCTGCGTCAGCTCAACGACCTGGAATGGCGCCTACGGCACCTGCCGGCTCCGCCGATCTCGGTCCTGCTCACGACCACGCTGGACCAGAAATCTTCGATCGACGGCTATCCGGACACCGAGCGCTTCGCGGCGCTCGTCACGAAGCCGATGACGGTGCGCACCATCGTGCGCGCGCACGGCGGCCACGACGTGGCGACCTGGGCGCTCGACGTGCCCGAGGGCCTGAGCTGGCTGTCCGCCAGACTCCCGGCGGTGCCGCCGACCCCCTGAGGGTGACGCCCTACAGCGGGATATTGCCGTGGGCGCCGCGGCCGGCCGGCGCGGCCGCGAGTGCCTCGACGAGCGCGGCCCGGGTGTGTGCCGGCTCGATCAGCTCGTCCACCACGCCGAGTTCAATGGCACGGCCGACCCCGCCAGCGATCCGCGCGTGCTCCTCGGCCAGTTGCGCGTGCAACGCCTCGCGCTCACCGGGCTGGGCGGCGGCGAGCTTCTTGCGGTGCAGGCTGCCGACAGCGGCCGACGCCCCCATCACGGCGACCTCCGCGCCGGGCCACGCGAACACCCGGTTCGCGCCCAGGGAACGGGAGTTCATCGCGATGTAGGCACCGCCGTAGGTCTTGCGGGTCACCAGGGTCACGCGGGGTACGACGGCTTCGCCGAAGGCATGCAGCAGCTTCGCGCCGCGTCGCACGATGCCGTCCCACTCCTGCCCGACGCCGGGCAGGTAGCCGGGCACGTCGACGAGCACCACGAGCGGGATGCCGAACGCGTCGCACATCCGTACGAAGCGTGCCGCCTTCTCCGCCGACGGCGAGTCGAGACAGCCGCCCAGGCGCAGCGGGTTATTGGCGATCACCCCGACCGTGCGCCCGGTGAGGCGTCCGAGGCCGGTGACGACGTTCGGCGCCCAGCGCGCGTGCAGCTCGAACAGGGCGCCGTCGAGCACGCCCTCGACGAGCGGATGCACGTCGTAGGCACGCTTGGGGTTGTCCGGCAACAGGGCCTGCAGGTCGCGGTCCGCGCCGACGAGCGCGAGGTCGAACGAGCCCTGCTTCGCGAACAACGCCGTCGCCGCGCGGGCGGCCTCCAGCGCCTCGTCCTCGGTGACGGTGACGACGTGGACGACGCCGCTGCGCCGGCCGTGCGTGTCGGTGCCGCCGAGCGATTCCATGTCGACGTTCTCCCCGGTGACCGAGCGCACGACGTCCGGGCCGGTGACGAACACCCGCCCGCCCGCCGCCATGATCACCACGTCGGTCAGGGCGGGGCCGTAGGCCGCACCGCCGGCAGCGGCACCGAGCACCACCGAGATCTGCGGCACGCGGCCCGACGCGCGGATCATCGCCTGGAACACCAGGCCCACCGCGTGCAGGGCCAGCACGCCCTCGGCCAGGCGGGCGCCCCCGGAGTGCCAGAGCCCGATCACCGGGACGCGCTCGCGCACGGCCGCGTCGATGGCGTCGACGATGTGCCGGCAGCCCTCCGCGCCCATCGCGCCGCCCATCACCGTCGCGTCGGTGCAGTAGGCGACGGCGGTAGCGCCGTCGATCGTGCCGCGCGCCGCGAACACCCCGCTGGCGTCACGGGGACGCAGCGCCTGCAGCGAGCCGGGGTCGAACAGCTTGCCCAGCCGCAGCTCGGGATCGCGCTCGTCGATCGTCGCGGCCGGTGCGGCGGCGAGCGTCATGACGCGGCCTTGCGGAACAACAACGCGGCGTTGTGCCCGCCGAAGCCGAACGAGTCGTTCAGCGCTGCCGGCACCGGCATCGAGCGCGCCTCCCGCGGCACGTCGACGCGCACGTCGTCGTCGAGATCCTCCAGGTTGACGGTCGGCGGGACGATGTCGTTCCGCACCGAGAGCACGGTGGCGATCGCCTCGATGGCACCCGCGGCCCCGAGCAGGTGACCGGTCATCGACTTCGTCGCGGTGACGACGGCCTGCTCGCCGAGCAGCTCGGCGATCCACCTGGCCTCCGCGCCGTCACCGGTCGGTGTCGACGTGGCGGGGGCGTTGACGTGCACCACGTCCGCGGGCTCGACGCCGGCCCGCTGCATCGCGAGCGTGGCGGCGCGCCGCTGGCCGTTGCCCTCCGGATCGGGGGCCACGATGTCGTAGGAATCGGCCGTCACCCCGGCCCCGCCGAACACCGCGTACGGGGCCCGGCCGCGCGCCGCGGCCGACGACGCCCGTTCGAGGACCAGCACGCCGGCACCCTCGCCGAGGACGAACCCGTTGCGAGCCTTGTCGAAGGGACGTGAGGCGCGCTGCGGCTCGTCGTTACGGGTGCTCATCGCCTGCATCTGCGCGAAGCCCGACATCGTCAGCGGATGGATGCACGCCTCGGTGCCGCCCACGACGACTACGTCCGCGCGGTCCAGGAGCATCAGGTCCAGGCCGTAGGCGATCGCCTCCGCGCCCGAGGCGCACGCGCTGACCGGGGTGAACACTCCGCAGCGCGCGCCGACGTCGAGACCCACGTGCGCGGCCGGCCCGTTGGGCATGTCCATCGGGATGAGCAGCGGCGAGACGCGTCCCGGCCCCTTCTCCAGCAGCACGTCGTGCTGGTGGATCAGGCTGGTGACGCCGCCGATACCCGTCCCGATGACGACGGCGACGCGCTCGGGCTGCAGGCCGTTGTCCTCCGAGCGGCCGGTGAAGCCGGCGTCGGCCCACGCCTCGGCGGCGGCCACGATCGCCGCCTGCTGGGCGCGGTCCAGGCGCCGGGCGCGCACCCGCGAGAGCTGCTCGGCCGGGTCGACGGCCATCGGCGCGGCGATGCGCACCTTGAGGTCGGCGGCCCAGTCGTCGGTGGGCGCGACGACACCCGAGCGGCCTGCGAGCAGGCCGTCCCAGAACGTCGGCACGTCACCGCCGAGCGGGGTGGTCGCGCCGAGGCCGGTGACCACGACATCGTCGCGTGCGGCATTCATGGATCAGGCGTTCTGCTCGATGTAGCGCACGGCGTCGCCCACCGTCTTGAGCTTGGGCAGCTCGTCGTCGGGGATCTTCACGCCGAACTTCTCCTCGGCAGCCATGGCCACCTCGACCATCGACAGCGAGTCGACGTCCAGGTCGTCGGTGAAGCTCTTCTCGTCGGAGACGTCGCCGGCCGGCACGTCGGCGACCTCGTCGAGGATGGAGGCGAGTCCTGCGCGGATCTCGTCGGCACTGGGCACGGTGGTTCCTTTCGGTTGGGACGGCCGGCGCCCACAGCGGGCGACGGTTTTCGGGACGTCAGGGGGCCAGCACGACCTGCCCGGCATAGGCGAGGCCGGAGCCGAATCCGAGCAGCAGCACCGGCGCGCCGGAGGCGATCTCGCCGCGCTCCACCATGCGCGACAGGGCGAGCGGGATGGTGGCGGCGGAGGTGTTGCCGGAGGTCACGATGTCGCGGGCGACGACGGCGTTGCGCGCGCCGATCCGCTTCGCGAGCGCGTCGATGATCCGCAGGTTGGCCTGGTGCGGGACGAACGCGGCGATGTCCTCGATCGCGACGCCCGCGCGACGGCACGCCTCGACGGCAACGGGCGCCATGTGTGTCGTGGCCCAGCGGTAGATGGCCTGGCCCTCCTGCCGGAACACGCGGGTGCGCTCGTCGATGACGACGGCCTCGGCCTGCGCGCCGTCGCTGCCCCAGACCACCGGGCCGAGGCCGACCACGTCGGACGGCCCGACGACCGCCGCGCCCGCGCCGTCGGCGAGGATGATGCACGTGCTGCGGTCGGTCATGTCCAGCCAGCCGGAGAAGCGCTCGGCAGCGACCACGAGCACGGTGCGGGCCTGACCGGTGCGTACCGCCGCGGACGCGACGTTGAGCGCGTACACGAACCCGGAGCAGCCGGAGTTGACGTCGAACGCGCCGGGTGCGTCGATGCCGAGCCGGGCGGCCAGGTTCGGCGCGGCGGTGGGCACCGGCGTGGGCATCGTGCAGGTTGCGACGAGGACGAGGTCGATGCCGCCTGCCTCGACGCCGCTGCTCGCCATCGCCTTGCTCGCGGCAGCTTCGGCGAGGTCGACGACGGTCTCGTCCGCGTCGGCCCAGCGCCGCTCCGAGATGCCCACCCGGGTCTTGATCCACTCGTCGTCGGTGTCGACGCCGCGCGCGATCAGGTCCTGGTTGGTGACGACGTTCGCGGGACGGTAGTGCCCGAGGCCGAGGATGCGGGCCTGCGCGGGACCGCTGCTGGCGGTGAGCGCCATGGTCAGTAGTCCGATCCGTCGTGGATGCGGGCGATGGGCAGTCCGGCGGGCACGATGTCGCCGTCGTCGCGCAGCCACTCGGCCAGCACGCCGGCCTGCGGGGCGATGATCGGGTGCTGCTCCCGGTTGGTCGCGATGGTGCCCAGGCGCGCGCCGCGGGCGACGTCGCCGCCCTCGTCGAGCCCGACCGAGCGGGTGAACACGCCCTTCGCGGGCGTCACGACGATGCGGAACTCCGGGGTGTGCTCGCCCTGGCCGTGGGTGGGACGGCTCTCGATCAGCCGGCGGGCCACGTCCACGTCGGCGGGCGTCTTGACCGCGAGCAGCTCGACGCCGGGCAGTTCCCGCTTCGCGATGCCGGTCAGGGTGCCGGCTGGCGAGAGCTCGATCGCGGCGCTGACGCCGAGGTCGCGGCAGGTGCGCATGCACAAGTCCCAGCGCACCGGCAGGGTCACCTGGGCGATCAGCCGCGCGAGCAGGTCGGTACCGGAGCTGACCGCGGCGCCGTCGGCGTTCGAGAGCAGGATCGGGCGCGGCTCGGCGACGCGCAGGCCGGCGGCGTAATCGGTCAGCGCAGCCTCGGCCGGTGCCATGTACTGCGTGTGGAACGCTCCCGCGACGGGCAGCGGACGCACCCGCGCCCCGGCCGGTGGCGCGTCGGCGAGCGCGGCCAGGCGCTCCAGCGAGCCGGCGGCCACGATCTGCCCGGCGCCGTTGCGGTTTGCCGGCGTGAGCCCGGCGGTCTCGATGGCAGCGGCGACCTCGTCCGGGTCCCCGCCGAGCACCGCGGACATGCCACTCGGGGTGCGGGCGCAGGCAGCCGCCATCTCGGTGCCGCGGCGCGCGGCCAGGGCCACCGCCTCGGTGGGCGTCAACGCGCCGGAGACGGCGGCTGCGGTCAGCTCTCCTACGCTGTGCCCGGCGACGACGCGCTCGCCGGACTCCAGGCCCAGCTGAGCGGCGACGATCACGCCGAGCGCGACCAGCAGCGGCTGGGTGACGGCAGTGTCCTTGATCTGCTCCGCGTCAGCGGTGGTGCCCAGGCGCAGCAGGTCCAGCCCGGCGGCCTCGCCGAACTCGCCGACCTGCTCGGTCACGCCCGGTAGTTCCAGCCACGGCCGCAGCATGCCGGGGCTCTGCGAACCCTGGCCCGGTGCGAGTACGGCGATCACCACACCAGCGTGCCTCGTCGCGGCGGCCGCTAGCCAGGACGAGACGGACAGAGTTTGCCGGGCAGGGTTGTCGCGGAGCGACAACCACCCAGGCAGAATGCCGGGAATATGACGGGACGGCGTGTCCGCTCAGGACAACGCGTCGAGCTGGCCGAGGATCAGCGCCACGTGCACGGTGAACGCCCCGCGGGCCTCGGTGGGTGCCTGCCCACACAGGTCGGCGACCCGCCGCAGCCGGTTCTTCACAGTGTTGGCGTGCACGAACAGCGCCCGGGCGGCGACGTCGAGGGATCCACCGCTGTCCAGAAACGTGCTCACCGTCTCCCGCAGCACCGGCCCGGCCTCGGCCAGCGGCCGGTAGACGGTCCGGATCAACTCGGCGCAGGCGGCGCTGTCGCCGGCGAGCGCCCGCTCCGGAAGCAGCGCGTCCGCGCTGACCGGCCGCGGCGCGCCAGGCCACGCCGGCACCGCACGCAGCCCGCTCAGCGCCGCGCGGGTGACGGTGCTCGCCTCGGCGGGGTCGGCCGCCGCGGGCCCGATCACCACCGGCCCGTCGCCGAACACCGACAGTAGGCCGGTCGCCGCGGCGACCGGGTCGGGCGCCCCACCGAAGACGATCACCAGCCGGTTGCCGTGCACACCGGCCATCGCGTCCAGCCCGAGCCGCCGGGTCAGGGTGTGGACGTCGCCGAGCACGTCGTGGACGCACGGGTCGGGGGCCGCGCCCACCACGGCGCCGATCGGGCCGGTGGCCTGCCAGCCGAGGGCAGCGAGCTGGCTGGGCAGCGGGTCGCCGACCCCCGTCCCGCGAACCAGACTGTCGATCACCAGTGCCTCCAGCCGGTCGTCCCACGACCCGCGGGTCTCGGCAGCGATCGCGTACACCCGCGCCGAGGCGAACGCGATCTCGCGGCTGAAGCGCAGCAGCTCCTCGCGCACGGCGTCCTCGTCCTCCGGGCCCGCCAATAGCGGCAGGTTGTCCTCGGCGACGGCGATCGTCTCGCGGACCAGCTCGACGGTCTGCTGCAGCGTCACCGAACGCGCCATCGCCTGCGGGGCCGCGGCGAACACCTCGCCGGTCAGGCGGAGCACGTCGTCGGGGGAACGCAGCCAGTCCACGTAGGACTGCAGGCCGGCCTGGGCCACCAGCGTCACCCAGCTGCGCTGGTCGGGCGGCAGCTCGCGAAACCACGGCAGCTGCTCGTCCATGCGTGCCACGCTCTGGGTGGCCAGGCGTCCCGTCGCCTGCTCGATGCGGCGAATCGTGTCGTCCGCCAACCCCGGCCTCACGCAGTGCAGCCTGCCACGGCCCGCGCTGACTACGGTGAGGGCGTGCCGACGTCGCCCCGTGATCCGGTCGCCGACCTGAAGCTGATCGCGTTCCTGCTCGAACGCGCCGCCGAGCCGACCTACCGGGTCAAGGCGTTCCGCACGGCGGCTGGCGTCGTCGAAGGCCTAGATCGCGACGAGCTGCGCGACCGTGCCGCGGCCGGGACGCTCGGCGAGCTCGGTGGAATCGGCGAGACCACCGCCCGCAGCGTGGCCGAGTCGCTGGGCGGCGCGGCGCCGGACTATCTGCGACGGCTGCAGGCGAACGAGCCTGCACCCCTCGATGCCGCGACAGCCGCGCTGCGGGCGGCGCTGCGCGGGGACTGCCACGCCCACTCGGACTGGTCCGACGGCGGTTCGCCGATCCGCGACATGGCCCTCGCCGCCCGCGACATCGGTCACGAGTACCTCGTCCTCACCGACCATTCCCCGCGGTTGACGGTGGCCCGGGGGCTCTCCGCCGAGCGGCTGGAGGAACAACTGGACGTGGTCGCCGAGCTGAACGAGCAGCTCGCGCCGTTCCGGATCCTGACCGGCATCGAGGTCGACATCCTCGACGACGGCACGCTGGACCAGAAGCCCGCGCTGCTTGCCCGGCTCGACCTGGTCGTGGCCAGCCTGCACAGCAAGCTGCGGATGCCCACCGAGCAGCTGACGCCGCGGATGGTGGCCGCCGTCGCCAACCCGCACACCGACGTGCTCGGGCACTGCACCGGACGGTTGCGCGCCGTCCCCCGCGGGCGGGAGGCGTCCTCGGGGCGCGGCAACCGCCCGGAGTCGCAGTTCGACGCGGAGCTGGTGTTTGCGGCCTGCGAGAAGTTCGGCGTCGCCGTCGAGATCAACTCACGGCCCGAGCGGCTCGACCCGCCCACGCGGCTGCTGCGCCTCGCCGTCGAGACCGGCTGCCTGGTGACGATCGACACCGACGCGCACGCGCCCGGCCAGTTGGACTGGCAGGCCAACGGCTGCGAACGGGCGGTGCGCTGCGGCGTACCGGTCGCGAGCGTGGTGAACGCCTGGTCCGTGCAGGACGTGCTTGCCTGGACGGCCGATCACGCCGCCCGGCCCGCCTGAGCCGGCGCCGGCGCGCTGACATGATGGCGCGGTGGCACTCTTCCGGCGCCGGCCCGAGCAGCTGGAATCGGTGCGCCCCGCCGCCGCGCGGTCCCAGAGCGCGCAGCCGGGTATCCGCAGCTGGCACGACTTCTCGGCGGGCGGCCACTACGACCCCGACAACCTCGGTTTCGGCGCGCTGGTCGGCTTCGACGAGCACCTGCTCGAACCCGGCGCCGGGTTCGCCGCCCACACCCACCGCGGCGTCGAGATCCTCAGCTGGGTGCTCGAGGGCGAGCTGCGCCACGAGGACGAGTCCGGGGCGACGCTGCTGCTCCGAGCCGGCACCGTGCTGCACCAGTCGAGCGGCGCGGGAACCAGGCACGCCGAGACGAACGCATCGGCGGCGCAGCCGCTGCGGATCGTGCAGCTCACGGTGTTGGGCGGTACCGCAACGCCGTCCACCCGAGTCGTGCGCGCACCGGTGCTGGTGCCCGGCGCCGGGCTGCTCGCCGTGCTGAGCGGCAAGGCCGAGCTCGAGACACGCGGCGCCTACCTGCACGTCGTCCGCGGCTCGTTCTCCATCACCAAGCGCTACCTGCAGCCGGGGGACTCGCTGTGCCTGCAGCGCACGATGTCGCTGGCCGGCGACGGCGAGGTGCTGCTCTGGGTGCCGGCCGTCCCGCCGGCCGGTGGCCGCGCCGGCGCACCGGACGAGCGCCTAGGCTCGACGGCATGGTGATCGCGAACGTCGAGCTCGGTGGGCTGAGCGTGCCGGCCCAGGGCCTCGGCTGCATGGGAATGAGCGAGTTCTACGGCGCCACCGACTGGGACGAGAGCATCGCGACGATCCACCGCGCGATCGAGCTGGGCGTCACGCTGCTCGATACCGCCGACATCTACGGCGCGGGACACAACGAGGTGCTCGTCGGACGCGCGATCGCCGGCAGCACCGCCCGGCGCGAGGAGATCCAGCTCGCGACGAAGTTCGGCATCGACCGTTCCGGCGGTGACGGCGAGCGGCGCATCCGCGGCTCGGCCGCCTACGTCCAGCGGGCCTGCGACGCGTCGCTGCTGCGCCTGGGCCTCGACGTGATCGACCTGTACTACGCGCATCGTCCGCCGCAGGACGTCGAGATCGAGGAGACCGTCGGCGCGATGGCCGAACTCGTGCGCGCCGGCAAGGTGCGTCATCTCGGCCTCTCCGAGGTCGACGGCGAGCTGCTGCGGCGCGCCCACGCCGTGCATCCCGTCGCCGCCGTGCAGAGCGAGTACTCGCTGTGGACGCGCGACCCGGAGACCACGGTGATCCCCGTGATGCGGGAGCTGGGCGTGGGGCTGGTGCCGTACTCGCCACTCGGGCGCGGCTTCCTGACCGGGACGGTGGACCGCGCGTCACTGGGCGGCAAGGACTTCCGCGGCCACAACCCGCGCTTCGCCGGCGAGGCGGGCGCGGCGAACCAGACGATCGCCGACGCGGTGGCCGCGGTCGCGCGGCGGCACGAGCTCGCGCCGGCGCAGGTCGCGCTGGCCTGGGTGCACGGCCAAAGCGCGCGTCTGGGCGTCCCGCTCGTCCCGATCCCCGGCACCAAGCGGGTGAAGTGGCTCGAGCAGAACGTCGCGGCCCTCGACGTCGAACTCACCGACGCCGACCTCGCCGAACTCGATCCGCTGGCGGAGCGGGTCGTCGGCGCCCGCTACTGATCAGATCGGATCGACGCGCCCGTCCGATCGCCTAGGAGTCGCCGCCGATGGTGCCGGACCCCGCCGCGTTGACGTCGGAGAGCTGGTAGCGCTCGAATGCCTCGCGCGGCGCGTCGGCCTTCACCTCGCCGCGGCGCGCCAGCTGCTCCAGCACGGCGACGACGACCGACTGCGCGTCGACGTGGAAGAAGCGCCGCGCCGCGCCGCGCGTGTCGGCGAAGCCGAAGCCGTCGGTGCCGAGCGAGACGAAATCGGCGGGCACCCAGCGCGAGATCTGGTCGGGGACGGCGCGCATCCAGTCCGAGACCGCGACCACCGGCCCGGACGTGTCGGCCAACGCCCGGGTGACATAAGGCTGCGGGGCCTCCTCGCCGGGGTTGAGCAGGGCGTGCTCCTCGCAGCCGATCGCGTCGCGGCGCAGCTCGTTCCACGACGTCACCGACCACACGTCGACGTCGACGTTCCACTGCTCGCCGAGCAACCGTTGCGCCTCCAGGGCCCACGGCATGCCGACGCCCGAGGCAAGCACCTGCGCGCGCGGGCGCCCGTCCACTCCCAGCGCCGGGGAGTAGCGGTACATGCCGCGCAACAGGCCGTCGACGTCCAGTCCGTCCGGCTCCTTCGGCTGGGACATCGGCTCGTTGTAGATCGTCAGGTAGTAGAAGACGTCGCGGTCACTGACCCCGGCGTCGTCATAGGCGCCGACGCCGTACATCCGCTCGAGGCCGGCGCGCACGATGTGCGCGATCTCGAAGGAGTATGCAGGGTCGTAGGCGACGCATGCCGGGTTGGCCGCGGCGAGCAGCAGCGAGTGACCGTCGGCGTGTTGCAGCCCCTCGCCGGTCAGGGTGGTACGACCGGCCGTCGCCCCCAGCACGAAGCCGCGTCCGAGCTGGTCGGCGAGCTGCCAGAACTGGTCGCCGGTGCGCTGGAAACCGAACATCGAGTAGAAGATGTAGAACGGGATCATCGGCACGCCGTGGGTGGAGTACGCGCTCGCGGCCGCCGTCAGCGACGCGGTCGAGCCGGCCTCGGAGATGCCTTCGTGCAGGATCTGGCCGGTGGTCGACTCCTTGTAGGACAGCAGCATGTCGCGGTCGACGGCCTCGTACTCCTGCCCGTGCGGTGAGTAGATCTTGGCGGTGGGGAAGATCGCGTCGAGGCCGAAGGTGCGCGCTTCGCCCGGGATGATCGGCACGAAGCGCTTACCGATCTGCTTGTCCTTCATCAGATCCTTGAACAGACGCACTGTGGCCATCGTGGTGGCGACCTGCTGCTTGCCCGAGCCCGCGCGCAGCTCGGCGTAGGCCGATTCGCCCGGCAGCGTCAGCGCCTTGGCCCGCACCGTGCGCCGCGGCACCGCGCCGCCGAGAGCAGCGCGGCGCTCCTTCATGTACTGGATCTCGTCGGACTTCTCGCCCGGGTGGTAGTACGGCGGCAGGTCCGCCTCGAGCGCCGAGTCGGCGATCGGGAGGTAGAGCCGGTCTCGGAAGGCCTTGAGATCGGCCTTGCTCAGCTTCTTCATCTGGTGCGTGGCGTTGCGGCCTTCGAAGGACTCGAGCGTCCAGCCCTTGATCGTCTTGGCAAGGATGACGGTGGGCTGGCCGACGTGCTCGCGCGCGGATCGGAATGCCGCGTACACCTTGCGATAGTCGTGCCCGCCGCGCCCGAGCCGGCGCAGGTCGTCGTCACCCATGTCCTCGACCATCCGGCGCAGCCGCGGGTCGCCGCCGAAGAAGTGCTCGCGGATGTAGCTGCCGCTCTCGACCGAGTACGTCTGGTACTGCCCGTCGGGCGTCGCGTTCATCTGGTTCACCAGCGCGCCGTCGCCGTCGCGGGCGAGCAGCGGATCCCAGTCGCGCGCCCAGATCACCTTGATGACGTTCCAGCCGGCGCCACGGA
>JBPCOI010000019.1:0-8125 GCA_051000395.1 Jatrophihabitantaceae bacterium | reverse complement strand
TTTTTGGGGACATTGGCCCCTCCCCTTCTTTTTTTCGTTTTCTTCCCCCCCTCTCCCACCCCCCCCTCGCCCCCCCCACCCGACTTCGGCGCCGGTACGGTTCCGCCTGGCTGCCTTTGCGATGGCGGTCGAGGGACGAAAGGATCAGCGATGCTCGGGCTCCCGGACGCGATCACCACGTGCTTGTTCGACCTGGACGGGGTGCTCACCGATACCGCTTCGGTGCACCGCAAGGCGTGGAAGGCGGCCTTCGACCCGTTGCTCGCCGAGCGTGGCATGTCGCCGTTCACCGACGAGGACTACGACGCCCACGTCGACGGCAAGCCGCGGGCCGACGGGGTGCGGGACTTCCTCGCCTCGCGCGGCATCACCCTGCCGGAGGGGGACGACGATGCCCCGCCGGGCGCGCAGACGGTAGCCGGCGTGGGCAACCGCAAGAACGAGCTGCTGCTCGAACGAATCCACACCGACGGCGTCGAGGTGTACGAGGGTTCCCGTCGCTACCTGCAGGCGGCCCGCGACGCCGGGTTACGCAGGGCGGTCGTGTCCTCGAGCGCGAACACCGCGGACGTGCTGCACGTGACCGGTCTGGAGGATCTCGTGGAGGGTCGCGTCGACGGCAACACCCTCAAGGAACAGGGGCTGCGTGGCAAGCCGGCCCCGGATTCCTTTCTCGCCGGCGCCGCGCTGTTCGACGTCGACGCCTCGCGCGCCGTGGTGTTCGAGGACGCCCTCGCCGGTGTCCAGGCCGGCCGCGACGGCAGGTTCGGCTACGTCGTCGGCGTGAACCGCCTGGACGAGCAGCACGGCAGGCAGCTCGGCGAGCACGGCGCGTCCGTCGTCGTGGGCGACCTGCAGGAGCTGCTGTGACGCCCGACCCCCGCTTTCCCGTCGAGCCCTGGCAGGTGCGCGAAGTGGGGCTCGACCTGGACGTCCTCGCACAGTCGGAGTCGCTGTTCGCCCTGTCCAACGGCCACATCGGCCTGCGCGGCAACCTCGACGAGGGCGACCCGAACGGCCTGCCTGGCACCTACCTGAACTCGTTCTACGAGACGCGTCCGCTTCCCTACGCGGAGGCCGGCTACGGCTACCCCGAGTCCGGGCAGACGATCCTGAATGTCACCGACGGCAAGCTGATCCGGATGCTCGTCGACGACGAGCCGTTCGACTTGCGCTACGGCGAGCTGTGCGATCACGAACGCGTTTTGGATCTGCGGGCCGGACAGCTGCGGCGGCGCGTCGAGTGGGTCTCGCCGTCGGGTCGGCGGATCCGGCTGCGCACGAGCCGGCTGGTCTCGCTGACCCAGCGTTCGATCGTCGGGATTCATTATGAGGTGGAAGCGGTCGACCAGCCCGTCCAGGCGGTGGTGCAGTCCGAACTGGTGGCCAACGAGAAGCTGCCGCCGACCTCGGGTGATCCGCGGGTGACCGCGATCCTCGACCACCCGCTCAAGCCGGTCGAGCACAGCGGGGACGGCACCCGGGGACTGCTTCAGCACTGCACGGCGGGAAGCAAGTTGCAGGTTGCGGCGGCCATGGACCACGTCATCGACGTGGCCGACGGCTACGGCAGCGAGTTCATCGTCCATGAGAACTGGGCGCGGCTCACGGTCGGGCACGTCCTGCAGCCGGGGGAGAAGCTGACGCTGACGAAGTTCGTCGCCTACGGATGGTCCAGCCAACGCTCGGTGCCGGCGCTGCGTGACCAGGTCGAGGCCGCTCTGATCGCTGCCAAGCACGGCGGGTGGGAGCGCCTCGTCGAGGACCAGCGCCGCGCGCTGGACCTGTTCTGGGACGGCGCGGACGTCGAGATCGACGGGCACGACGCGGTGCAGCAGGCGGTGCGCTTCGCGCTGTTTCACACCTACCAGGCCGGCGCGCGCGCGGAGCGGCGGGCGATTCCCGCGAAGGGGCTCACCGGGCCGGGCTACGACGGGCATGCGTTCTGGGACACCGAGAGTTTCGTGCTGCCGGTGCTCATGGCGACGGCACCGCACGCGGCCGGTGACGCGCTGCGCTGGCGGCACTCCACCCTCGATCTCGCCCGCGAGCGCGCGAAGACCCTCGACCTGCACGGAGCCGCGTTCCCGTGGCGCACCATCCGGGGCCAGGAGTGCTCGGCGTACTGGCCCGCCGGCACGGCGGCGATGCACGTCAACGCCGACGTCGCGGTCGCAGCCGACCGCTACGTTCAGTGGACCGGCGACGTCGAATTCGACCGGGACCACGCGCTGCCGATGCTCGTCGAGACGGCGCGGCTGTGGCTCGACGCCGGCTACCACGGAGCTGACGGCTGCTTCCACATCGACGGCGTCACCGGACCGGACGAGTACAGCGCGATCTGCGACGACAACATCTACACGAACCTGATGGCCAGGCGGAACCTCGACGCCGCGGCAGCGGTGGCCGAACGATGGAGCGAGGACGCCGCGGAGCTGGGCGTCGAGGCCGAGGAGATCCAGGCATGGCGGGCCGCGGCGCGATGTGTTGCGATCCCCTACGACGAGCAGCGCCAGGTGCACCAGCAGGCCCGCGGCTACACCGACCGCGAGGTGTGGGACTTCGCAGCCAGCGCCCGCGACGACGCGTACCCGCTGTTGCTGCACGCGACCTACTTCGAGCTGTACCGCAAGCAGGTCGTGAAGCAGGCCGACCTCGTCCTCGCCCTGCACTGGTGCGGAGACGCGTTCTCCGCCGAGGACAAGGCGCGGGCCTTCGCCTACTACGAGCCGTTGACCGTCCGCGATTCCTCGCTGTCGGCGTGCACCCAGGCCGTCGTGGCCGCGGAGGTGGGTCAGCTGGAGCTGGCCGCCGACTACCTGGCCGAGGCGGCGCTGATGGACCTGCGCGATCTCGAGCACAATGCCCGCGACGGCTTGCACATCGCGTCGCTGGCCGGTGCCTGGCTCGCCGTCGTCGCGGGATTCGGCGGCATGCGCGACCACGGCGGGTTCCTCTCGTTCTGTCCGCAGCTGCCGCCGGGCTGGCGACGGCTCAGCTTCAGATTGCGCTGGCGCGACGTGCGCATCCGGGTCAGCGTCGAGCGCGGGCACGTCGACTACGAACTCGCCTCCGGCCCCGACGAGGGGGTGGAGATCGTCCACGCCGGAAAGGCGTTGACGCTGCACACCGGAACGGTCGAGCGGCGGGACGTGGAGTTGGTCGAGCCGCTCACGAAGCGTCCCCGTCAGCCGGAAGGGCGCGCGCCGATCAGCGCCGATGGGCTGAGCTGAGCAGCGCTCAAACGGTGAGGTTCTGCAGCCGCACCTGACCGCGAGCGAGCAGCCGGTCGTGCTCGTCGGTGATCTGCACCAGCCACAGCTGCTGACTGCGGCCGCGGTGCAGCGGTGTCGCGACGGCCGTGAGGTGCCCGTCACCGACGGCGCGCAGGAAGTCCGTGCTGTTGGCCACGCCGACGACCTTGCCGCGATCACCGAACCACGTCGCGGCGCCCACGCTGGCCGCGGTCTCCACCGCGGTGCAGTACACGCCGCCGTGCACGATGCCGTAGGGCTGGTGGTGCAGCGGGGCCACGTCCCACTCCAGGACCACCCGATCCGGGCCCGCCTCGGTGAGCCGGAACCCGATCTCGTCGGCGAAACCGGCCGTCGCGGATTCGTGCATACGTCGCTGCCTTCTCTCGTTGTCGACGCGACCCTATGCGAGCTGTCCGCGCGCCGCGCAGAGCGCCCGTGGGTTAGTGTGCCGATGGGTAACAGTCACACGGTGCGACGGAGGTCGTGGTGGCAGGCGAGCACGTGGACGTTCTCATCGTGGGTGCGGGAATCTCGGGGGTGGGCGCCGCCTGCCACCTCACGCGCGAGTGCCCCGGCAAGACGTACGCGATCCTGGAACGACGCGCCTCGATCGGCGGCACGTGGGACCTGTTCCGCTATCCCGGGGTCCGCTCGGACTCCGACATGTTCACCTTCGGCTACAACTTCCGGCCGTGGAACGACACGCGGGTGCTCGCGGACGGTCCGTCCATCCGCCGCTACGTCCAGGCGACCGCCGCCGAGTACCGCGTTCCTGAGCACATCCGCTTCGGTCGCCGGATGGTGCGCGCTCAGTGGTCGAGCGAGGACGCCCGCTGGAGCGTCGAGGCCTTGGACGAAGCCACCGGCACGACCGAGCGCTACACCTGCTCGTTCCTGATCGGCGCCACCGGTTATTACAGCTACGACGCCGGGTACCGCCCGCAGTTCCCCGGCGAGGAACGTTTCGGCGGGGAACTCGCGCATCCCCAACACTGGCCGGCGGCACTGGACTACCGCGGCAAGCGGGTCGTGGTGATCGGCAGCGGCGCCACGGCGGTCACCCTGGTTCCGGCGATGGCCGGCGATGCCGCGCACGTCACCATGCTGCAGCGCTCGCCGACCTACATCCTGTCGTTGCCGGGGGAGGACGCCATCGCCGCGCAGATGCGTCGCGTGCTGCCCGACAGCGTCGTCTACCGCATCTCGCGGGGTCGCAACATCGTGCTGCAGCGGCTGATCTACGCGCTCGCGCAGGCCAAGCCGCAGCTCGTGCGGCGGCTGGTGCTCGGCGGGGGAGACCGCAAGCGGGGGGCGGACGACAAACTGCGGAACTCCGTCCCGAGGTACGACCCGTGGGACCAGCGGCTGTGCATCGTCCCGGACGGCGACCTGTTCCGCGTCATCCGCGCCGGACAGGCCTCGATCGTCACCGACCGGATCGAGACCTTCACCGAGAACGGCATCCAGCTCGCCTCGGGCGAACAACTACCTGCTGACGTGATCGTCACGGCGACCGGCTTGGACGTCCAGATGCTCGGGGGCGCCGAACTGATCGTCGACGGCACGCCTGTTGAGCTCAACCGCCTGGTGACGTACAAGGGCGTGCTGGTGGAGGGCGTGCCGAACGCGGCGATGGTGTTCGGCTACACCAACGCGTCATGGACGCTGAAGGCGGACATCGCCTGCGAGTACGTCTGCCGCCTGATCAAGCACCTCGACGCGAACGGCTACCGCGAGGTGGTGGCGCGCGCCGCCGACGATGCTCGCGCCGCGGATTCGGTGCTGGCGAGCCTCAAGTCCGGGTACGTGACCCGCGGTGACGCCCGCCTGCCCCGCCAGGGCACGCGGCAGCCGTTCAAGGTGCTCAACGACTACCTGCGCGACGCGCCGATGCTGCGCTACAGCAAGCTCGAGGACGGCGTCCTCCAGTTCAGCCGCGTCAGGCAGGTGCAGGAACCGGTGCTGCGGTGATTCCGCAGTCAACGAGCCGCTGGGCTGACGAGCGGGGCCTCGCGGGCAGTAAACCGAGCTCGTAAGCGGGTCCCCTTGCGAACACAGCCGGTGATCCTCTGCTCCAGGAATGCAGCATATTGCGGATGAGCGCGCACGCAGCCGAGCCTGCGCCGGCCGGGATGGTCTGGCGTCCGGTCGGATCAAGCCCGGCGTGCTGATTGCAGAGGCCGAAGTAGTGTCCTCGCTGTGTCCGAGATGCCTACCGTGTCGCTGCGACCGCGCGTCGACGACGACCGTGATCTCCTGTTCGAGATCGCCGCTGACCTGGACACCTGGGAAGAGCGCAGTCCGCAGGCGCCGCGCCCGTTGACGAGGGATCGCTTCGAAGCTCGGCTCGCCCGCACCGCCGAAAGCGACGCCCCTGGAGACCCCGTGTCTCTTGTGATCGACGTCGATGGTGCGGCGGTTGGCGGCGCATCGCTGTTCGACTTCGACTTCCTCGCCCGCCACGCCGAGGCGGGGATCAATTTGGTACCGGACGCCCGAGGCCGCGGCATCGGGACGGCCGCGATCATCCAACTCGTTGAGTTCGGATTCGTCCGTCATAACCTCCGCCGGATTCACCTCCAGGCGATCTCATCGAACGTCCCCGCGATCCGCGCGTACGAGAAGGCGGGCTTCGTGATCGAGGGACGGCAGCGCCAGCACGCGTGGGTCCGAGGCGCGTACGAGGACATCGTGCGCATGGGGATCTTGCGGTCGGAGCAGACCTCTTCGACCTGACCGGCTTCATCAGCGAGTTCGGCCGCGCTGTCGCCGCGAAGCGTCCGACCATGCCGCGTCGGGCACGCGTCCGGTGAAGGTCGCGTATCGGTTACCTGCCGCCAGACCACGGCCGGGCCGGTGAGCGTGCAGTCTGCGGCGTCGGTGTCGGTGTCGACAACATGAGGGCAACTCTTGATCACGGATTCCTCAGGCAGCTGGTGGCAGTGACGAGCCCGTCAATCTCGCCACTGCCTCGCTGAGAGGGCGGCGGAGCGCCTGTTCCCGCAAGCGAGCGAGCAGCAGCAGCGCCGCATCGGCCTCCGACCTGCCTGACTTGACCGAGTTGCAGCCGCGGCGGTACAGCTCGCCGGCACCCCGATCGTCAAGAGCGATGGCCGGCGCGGTGCTGGACCATCGCCGCGGGGTCGCCGATGGCCAACGAGGTCAACTCCTGCTCGGTGACCAGCGCGCACGCGCTGTTGGCGACTCCATTCGTGGCTGGCGTCCTCGACGCCAGCAGTCACGCACCACGTGGTGCCGACAGTCGCGGCAGTACCCACCAGGTCAGTTTCGCAGCGGCTCCGCAGCAGCGCCATGCACGAATCTGCGTCATCAGCACGAGCTCGAACGACAAGGTCGGAGAATGGATCCCGCTGGAACGGTCCGGCCGTCTGTTGGCTTGTGGGCGGTGTCCCGGTTGTGCATCCGCGTCTTGCGACCTGACGGGAACGATGTCACCGATGTGCCGGCGGCGGTGTAACGCTGCAGCCTGCGGCAACAGCAGCGCGTGCCAGGTCGCCATCCCAGGTAGCGAGCAGCATCGAGTCGCCTTCGATGCTCAGTGCTGTGGCCAGGTGCACGGCGTCGTACCCGCGTAGGCCATGGGCTTCGGCCAGATCTCCGGCAGTGTGCGCAAGGTCCGGATCGAGACCGATCAAGTCCATCTCGGTGCAAAGCTCGTCGATCCTCTCGACTGCGCGTCGCAGCGTCGCCGGAGTGATCCGCCGTCCGCGATGGGCGACAGCCGCAGCTGCTCGCGCCTCGGGGTAGATCAGCTGGCTCGCTACGACCGATTCGGCGCGATCCCATAGCTCTGCGGCAAGCTCGGATCCCGGTTCGTCGAATACCAGCTTGACCAGCGCTGAGGTGTCGAGGTAGACGATCAGCGCCGCTGCTCGCTGACGAGGTCGGAGACAGAGCCGTCCGCCGTCAGCAGCTCGCGACCGCTCGCGCGCCGCCGGGGCCGTTGTGGATCACGAACCAGGCCGCGGGCACGCAGATCCGAGAGCGGGTCAGCGTCTTGCACCGTCGATAGCCGCGCGACCCGGCGGCCGCGCATCGTGACCACGACGTCGCCGCCAGAACCGACATGTCGTAGGTAACGGCTCAGCTGGTCATGCAACTCACGGACGCCGACCTCAGCCTTCAGCGTTTCGCCTTGTAGCGTCATGAAGATGACTATACGCGCTACTTCGCTAATCGCGCGTCCCGCTCACCGGTAGTCGATCGGCCGGCGGGACAAGGGATCGTGCTCGAAGGGGACTCGTCCGCGTTCGCTGATCGAGAACTGCCCTGTCGGGGCTGGCAGGAGCGGGGCAGGGTCAGGGGTATGAAGCTGTTGGTGCTGGGCGGGACGCGCTTTGTCGGGCGTGCGGTGATCGAGGAAGCTCTGGCCCGCGGATGGGACATCACCGCGCTGCACCGGGGCGTCACTGGTGCCCCACCGGCAGATGTGACAGTTCTGCGCGCTGACCGGACGTGCGCGGAGAATCTGGCCGCCGCTCTGAGCGACCAGAGCTGGGACGCGGTCGTGGACACCTGGTCCGGGGCACCGCGCGTGGCTGGTGACGCCGCTGAACTGCTCTCCGGGCGGGTGGGCGCCTACGGCTACGTCTCCAGCGCTTCGGTCTACGCCTGGGGCACCCACCGTGACGAGAGTTCACCGCTCGTCCAGGGTGATGCCACCGCAGAGGAGGGGGAGTACCCGGCTCTCAAGCGTGGCGC
Organism: Jatrophihabitantaceae bacterium; assembly: GCA_051000395.1. Taxonomy (GTDB): domain Bacteria; phylum Actinomycetota; class Actinomycetes; order Mycobacteriales; family Jatrophihabitantaceae; genus JBPCOI01. The sequence continues at coordinate 146 of JBPCOI010000019.1, read as the reverse complement.
TGAGCTCGCCGTTCTGGCCGCGTTCCCCGACGCGCTGCTGGCGCGGGCCGGGTTGGTCCTCGGCCCGCATGAGGGAACCGGAAGACTGCCCTGGTGGATGTGGGGCAGCGCCACCGATGGGCAGGTGGTCGCGACCAGGAAGCAAC
>JBPCOI010000018.1:0-52742 GCA_051000395.1 Jatrophihabitantaceae bacterium | reverse complement strand
TGTGTCCGAGGGGGGACTTGAACCCCCACGCCCGATAAAGGGCACTAGCACCTCAAGCTAGCGCGTCTGCCATTCCGCCACCCGGACGAGTGCCCAGCGAGTCTAGCCCATTCGTACGCCGCGTCCCGGGTGCTGCGCACCGCCGTCGGCGCAGCGGACGGTCGCACCGATTCGCTCCAAAGCTCACACGAAGCTAACCTCGCGTCGGTACCGGCTTCGAAGAAACGGTGAACGTCGATGGCGCGCAACGGGTGGCTGGCAGCCGTACTGCGGCTGGCCGTGTTGCTCGCGTGTCTCGCGATCGGGCTGACGCTGAGCGCCGCGTCGGCGCTTGCGAATCGGCCGGATCAGCGGCTCACCGTCGCGAGCGGACCGCCGGCACCGCCGGTCAACGGCAGTTCCGCCGGCTCGGCGCTCACCGGTCTCATCGGCACGCTCGGCGCCGTCACGAATGGTGTGACCGGTGTGCTCGGCCGGGTGCTCGGCGCTGGCTCCGCTCACCGCGCTCGTCCCGTCGGCGTCGCCGCACCAGGCCGCCCCACTCGACCAGCCAGCGTGCTCTCGCCGGCGGCGCCCCCGCCCGCGGTCGCCTTGCCCCGCGCGAGTGTCCAGGCGACGTCCGATGCGCCGACGACCCGCGGTGCGCGGCAAGCCGCGCCAGACCCGGCGAGGGCGGCGCCGAAGTCCTCCGCGCGGCCGAGCACGGTCGCGCCGGGGAGCACCGGCAGGCATCCTGCCCAACCGTCGCTCGGCTTTGCGCAGCAGGCGACTGCTCCCGGCGCGACGGCGCTGCTGATCGCGACGCTGCTGGTTCTGGCGCTCTCGGTGATCGCCGTCGTCCTTGCCGCCGGACACCGCGGGCAGCGCGCCCGATGAACCGCTGCGCCTCGAAGCCGCCGGGTCGCCCGCCAGGCTGGTAGGAACGACACCATGAGCGAACGAGCAGCCACAGCACAGGTCACCGCCGAGGACGAGGTCGTCGACCTGCTCGCCGACCTGATCCGCATCGACACGTCCAACCCCACGCGGCCGGAACGACCGGCGGCAGAGTGGGTGGCAGCCAAGCTCGACGAAGTCGGCATCGTCTCGCAGATCATCGAGGCCGAACCAGGCCGGGCCTCGACCCTCGCCCGCATCGAAGGCAGCGATTCCAGTCGCGCGCCGCTGCTGATCCACGGCCACCTCGACGTCGTCCCCGCCGACGCCGGCGAGTGGTCGGTCGATCCGTTCGCCGGAGAGATCCGCGACGGCTACGTGTGGGGGCGCGGCGCGATCGACATGAAGGACATGGACGCGATGGTGCTGGCCCTCGTGCGCGAGTGGGCGCGCACCGGCCGCAAGCCCCCACGCGACATCGTGCTCGCGTTCGTCTCCGACGAGGAGGCCGGCGGACGCCAGGGCGCGCACTACCTGGTCGACCATCACCGCGATCTGTTCGCGGACTGCTCCGAGGCGATCAGCGAGGTCGGCGGGTTCAGCATCACCCTGGACGCCAGCACCCGCCTGTACCTCATCCAGACCGCGGAGAAGGGCATCAACTGGCTGCGCCTGCGTGCGACCGGGCGTCCCGGGCACGGCTCCATGGTGCACGACGACAACGCGGTCACCCGCTTGGCCGCCGCGGTGTCGCGTATCGGCGCCCACGAGTTCCCGATCGTGTTCACCGACACCGTTCGCGCCACCATCGAGGGCATCGCCGAGGTGACGGGAATGGCTCTCGACCCGGACCAGGTGGACAGGTGGCTGCCGAAGCTCGGTGGTGCCGCCCGCATGATCGGGGCGACGATCCGCAACACCGCGAACCCGACGATGCTCGAAGCCGGCTACAAGGCCAACGTCATCCCGTCCCGCGCGGAGGCGACCGTCGACGCGCGGTTCCTGCCCGGTGAGGAGGACTCGCTGCTCGCGGCGATCGACGAACTGATCGGCGACGACGTGGTACGCGAGTTCCTGGTGCGGGACATCGCGGTCGAGACCTCCTTCGACGGCGCCCTGGTGGACGCGATGTCCGCCGCGCTGCGAGCCGAGGACCCCGGCGCACACCCGCTGCCCTACTTGATGAGCGGCGGGACGGACGCGAAGTCGTTCTCCACGCTGGGGATGCGCTGCTTCGGGTTCTCACCACTGCTGCTGGCGCCCGAGCTGGACTTCATGTCGCTGTTCCACGGAATCGACGAGAGGGTGCCGGTGGACGGCCTGAAGTTCGGCGTACGGGTGCTGGACCGACTGCTGGCCTCCTGCTGATGCCGTCCGGTTTTCAGGACGTGCGTGGCGGCGGCGCGTGCTGCTCGCCGAGGTAGCCCGCGCATCCGCTGCCGTCGGCGCCATGTCGGCGCGGCTGGACAAGATCGCCCGCATCGCCGACGCGTTGCGCGCGGCGGCACCGGACGAGGTCGCCACCGTCGTCTCCTGGCTGGCCGGCGAGCTGCCACAGCGGCAGATCGGCGTCGGCTGGGCGGCGCTGCGCGAGACGCCCGCACCGGCGGACGAACCGTCGCTCACCGTGACCGCCGTCGACGCCACCTTCGGCGCCATCGGCGCGCTTTCGGGCACCGGTTCTCAGCGCAATCGCGCGTCGCTGCTCGCCGGGTTGCTCGCCGCGGCCACCGCGGACGAGCAGATCTTCCTGCGGCGGCTGCTCGGCGGTGATCTGCGGCAGGGTGCGCTACTGGGAGTCATGACCGATGCGGTCGCGCGCGCGGCGAGCGTGCCTGCGCCCGACGTGCGCCGTGCGGCCATGCTCTGTGGTGATCTGGCGGCAGTCGGCGCGGCGGCGCTGAGCGGGGGAGCGGCGGCATTGGCGGCGTTCTCGCTGCAGGTCGGGCGCCCGATCAGCCCGATGCTCGCGCAGACGGCCACCTCCGTCGACGACGCGCTTGCCCGGCTCGGCGGCGAGGCGCTGTTCGAGGCGAAACTGGACGGCGCGCGCATCCAGCTCCATCGCGACGGCGACGAGATCGCGATCTTCACCCGCACGCTGGACGACGTGACCGCGCGCCTGCCCGAGATCGTGACGGCGCTGCGCGCGCTGCCGGTGCGGAGCCTGGTGGCCGACGGCGAGGCGATCGCGCTGAGACCGGACGGACGGCCGCACCCGTTCCAGATCACCGCGTCCCGCTTCGGCCGCAGCACCGACGTCGCGGACGCGTCCGGCGTACTGCCGCTGCGGGCATTCCTGTTCGACGTCCTGCACCTCGACGGTGCTGACCTGCTCGATGCGCCGGGCGCCGAGCGTCTCGCGGCGCTGGACGCTGTCGTGCCCGAGTCCGAACGGATCGGGCGCCTCGTCACGGCTGACGCCCTTTCTGCACAAGAGTTCTTGGACCAGACGCTCGCTGCCGGCCATGAAGGCGTGATGGCGAAGTCGCTGACCGCGCCCTACGAGGCCGGCCGCCGGGGCGCGGGTTGGCTGAAGCTCAAGCCGGTGCACACCCTGGACCTGGTGGTGCTCGCGGTGGAGTGGGGTTCGGGACGGCGCACGGGCAAGCTGTCCAACATCCATCTCGGCGCGCGCGATCCGGCGAGCGGCGGTTTCCTCATGCTGGGCAAGACCTTCAAAGGGATGACCGACGTCATGCTCGCCTGGCAGACGGAGCGTTTCCTCGAGCTTGCGGACGGACCGACCGGAGGGGGTCCCCCCGACAGCGAGGGCGTAGCCGACGGGGGAGGCTGGGTGGTGCGGCTACGGCCCGAACAGGTCGTCGAGATCGCGTTCGACGGTGTACAGCGCTCGTCCCGTTACCGCGGCGGCCTTGCGCTGCGCTTCGCCCGGGTGGTGCGCTACCGCGACGACAAGCGTCCCGAGGAAGCGGACACAATCGACGCCGTCCGCGCCTTCTACGTCGAGTAGTGCACTGCGCGCGCCCCGCACTAGCAGCGACCGGCTACGGGCCGCCGCGCCAGTGCTCAATGCGGCTGTGGTCGGGCGTGAAGCCGTTCTTGACACCCCACAGGACGGCCTGGGTGCGGCTAGCCACGTTGATCTTGCGATAGATCGTGCGGATGTAGGACTTGACGGTGTTGGGGCTGAGGAAGGTCAGCGCGGCGACCTCGGCGTTGCTCTTGCCCTGGGTGATCAGGGCGAGGATCTCGGCTTCGCGGTCCGTGAGCCCCTCGTGGCGCCCGGGCCAGTCCAGGCCGGTGGCGGCGCGCGCCCGCCCGGGAGGATCGCTGATGACGGTCTTGCCGGCGTGGACGGCTTCGAGGGCGGCGACGAGGTCGCGGGCGGGCAGCGTCTTGGACAGGTAGCCGTGTGCGCCCTGGCGCCGGGCGCTGTCGATCAGGTCGGGGTGGAAGTTCCAGGTGTAGACGACGACACGCCGGGCGTGCGGGCTCTGGATGAGGACGTCGATCTCCTTGTGGTCGGACTCGGGTTGGGCGAAGGAGTCGTACATCGCGATGTCCACGGTGTCCACGAGCGGCTTGTTGGCGTCGATCTCGGCGACGAGGACCCGCGCGCGGTAAGGGTCCAACATGCTGGCGACGCCGGTGAGCACGACGTCGTAGTCATCGATCAAGGCGATCAGGATGGGCGACGACGCGGGTGCCATGATTCCAATGATAAACCTACCTAGGGGTGTACTGAACCAGCCCTAGGGGTGATTAAGTCGAGTCATCGGACGCCGCTCCGCTACCTGCGGGACCGGCACACATCGCACGTCGACGGCGTGCCGCAACGAAAGGCGCTTACCATGATCGGACTCATCGTCAGCCTCATCATCATCGGACTGATCGCCGGCGCGGTAGCGCGCCTGCTCATCCCCGGCAAGCAGGACATCGGCATCTTGATGACGATCGTGCTGGGCATCATCGGTTCGTTCGTCGGCGGATTCCTCGGCTACCTGATCTTCCACAAGGACGCCCAGGACGGCTTCTTCCAGCCCTCCGGGATCATCGGTTCGATCATCGGCGCCGTCATCGTCCTTCTCATCTACACCCGCGTCGGACACCGCCACGCCGTGCGCAGCTGACCGAGTCCTGTCCTCGGCGGACCCTGACGCGAGCACCGCGCTCCAACCGCGGGGCGCGGTGCTCGCCCCGCGGCGCAGCCGCTGCCGAGTGCCGGGGGAGCAGCACTCCTCGCCACGCGCGCGCTTGGCTTCAGACGGCCAGGCCGGGTAGCGGCAGCGCCGTGCCCGCGCGGCGCTTACGCCGCAGCCAGACCCGGCGGGTGCCGTCGGTGTAGCGGACCACCCGGGCCAGCTCCCATCCGCCGAACTCGGCGTGCAGCGTCAGTTGGGCGGCCGCGGTGGGCCGGTTCACCTCGGCCGGGATCCGCAGCGGCACGCACTCCCAGTCGGCATCGGATTCCCGGTCGGGATCCGTGTCGTCCTCCGCGACGGCAGCGGTCATGGCGGCCATTCAACGCCGTCAGCGCCTCGGCCACCAGCCACCGGGCCGAGTCTGCATTCGTGGGTTCGCGCCTACCGAAGGTTGCGGAGCGGCTCGAGCGGGTGCGTCCACGCGACGGGGACGTCCGGCGCCAGGTTGCCCGTCACCTGACCGGTGTGGGCGAAACGACTCCAGACGGACCGGAGCTGCCGCCCGAGCTCCTCGACGCGCGTCCACGGTTCGCGGCCCAGCATCGGTGAACCGCGCCAGGCGCGCTCGTCGCCGAGCAGCAGCGGCAGCTCGACGCAATGCACCGCGCCGAACCCCGACCCGGCCGGTCGCCAGTCCAGCCGGTAGCCGGTGACCCTCGCGCCCGCAGCAGTCAGCTGACGGGCGCGCGGATCCCACTCGTCGGCGTAGACCACAGCGCTCACCTCGGGCGCGTGCGCGAGCGCGACTCCGAATGCCGCCATGTCGTCACGGTTCCAGCCGACCAGCACGTCCAGATCGGTGAGGTCGGCCAGGGAGTCCGGCGATTGCGGTACGCCGCCGGCACCTCGAACGGGCGCGAACGGCGGGTCCATGCGGTTGCCCTCGCGAGCCGCGTGGTCGCGCGCGGTGGCGCGATGCGCGTCCAGCATTGCCGCCGGTGGCGCGGTACGCGGGTCCCGCTTCAGGTGTGCGGCGAACACCGCGCCGTCCACCACCGCGTCGGCGCGGGTGCGCGCGGACAGGCCGATCGGCGCGCTCTGCACGATGGCGCCGCGGAACAGTCTTCGGGCGGCAGCGATCTCGAACAGGTGATTGATCGACATTCCGCCAGCTGACTGGCCGAAGACCGTGACCTTGCCCGGATCGCCGCCCAGACGTTCAACGTGCCGCTGAATCCACTGCAGGGCGGCGATCTGGTCGAGCAAGCCGAGGTTGCCCTCGCTCACACCGTCGAGCACGAGATAACCGAACGGACCGAGGCGATAGCTGGCGCTCACCACGACCACCTCACCCTCGGCGGCCAATCGCGTTCCGCTGTACCAGGCCATCGACCCCGAGCCCGTACCGAAACCGCCGCCGTGAAAGAACACCATCACCGGAAGCTTCGCCGCGTCCGCGGGCGCAGCGACAACCAGCGTCAGGCACTGCTCGCTCTGCGGATGAGTGTCGCGCGGCGGACCCATCACCTCGTCCAGACGCGAGGGCAGTTGCGGGCAGATCGCGGACGGCACACTCACCTCGGACGACTCGTCCCACGACAACAGCACCGGCGGAGCGAACCTCGCTGCCGTAGCGAAACCGAACACCTGCGACGCAACGCGAACAGCCATCGAACGCTCCTCCGTCGGCAGACCTGCGCCCTGTGCGGCCGGGCCGAGCGACGCCTGTCCGCAAGTGTCTCGTGCCGGACGAGCAACGCCGACCGGTGAAAGGCCGCGTCAGCCACGAGGAAGATCGGAAAGCCCACCGACTCGGCGAGGATGTCGCGAGAACGGATGGAACTCAGATCGCTAGCCGGGCACGAAGGTGATCGGGCACCGAATTCCTGGCGCGTGACTCAGCTTCGCGTCGGCTGTGATCAACCCGCAGCTCAGGGATTCGGCGAGAGCGACGTACCCGGCGTCGCACGCGGTCAGGTTGTCGCGCAGCTTCCACACTCTGTCGAGGAGTGGGTAAACGGCGTACCTGGTGAGGCCAAGGCGACGCCAGGTATCGAGTGCCGTCCAACCCGCGTTCGCCTCGATCTGGCGCGCCGCGACCGCACGACGAAGTCCGCTCGCGACTTCTGAATCGACGAGATGCGGCGCGTGGAGCTGATCTGCGGCCAAGGCGTGCCGGGCTGGTCCGTCGTTCAGGAGCGCTGACAGTGCGGCCGAGGCATCGACCACGATCACCGTGCAGCGCGATCGCGCGCCAGACTGCTGACAATCTGCGTGACGTCGACCTGCAGGTCCGGCAGTGCGCCCAGCAGTTGCGGGTTGTCGGCACGCCGGGACACGTCAGCGAGTCCGCGGGTGTGGCTGGGGTAGCAGGCAAATCACGGGTGCTCTCGTCGGGCCTGCCACTGGCGGCGGCTGATCGCGTACTCGACCTCTCCCTGCTCGCTGCCGCGAAGCAGATCGTCGAAGTCCCCGGTAAACGTGCGGACGTAGGTCATCCCGATCGAGGCCATGACCGCGCGCGATCCCTGGTTGACCGTCATCGTCTGGGCGAATATGCGCGACAGGCCGAGGTCCTCGAACCCGTAGCGCAGCAGCTCCCGCGCGCCTTCGCTCGCCAGGCCGTGCCTCCACCACGGACGCAGAAGCCGATAACCGAGGTCGGCCTCGCCGGGCACCTTCGGCTGGTCGGGGCCGTTCGGCGGCTGCAGGATCCACCATCCGACGAACTCGCCGGCCACGAAGCCAACCCAGAAGCCGAGGCCCGGCGTCTCCTGCGCCGCGGCGATCCGCCAGCGGTGGGACTGCTCGACTTCGGCGCGAGTGCGCGCCCGGCTGTAGAGGTAGCGCAGCACCTCAGGATCGGAATGGAGCGCCACCTCCAGCTCGAGATGCTCGTCGGCGAGCGGAACGAGCTCGAGACGTCCGGTCAGCAGCGTCGGCTGGGCCACGCCTCCACTATCTCCGGCGGCAGCAAGGGAGTAAGAGCCAGCAACATGCGTGCCGAGGTCCGCCCGTAGTTGTCGCCGGAGTGCTGCAGCAGCGAGCCCGGCGTGATGCTGGCATCCTCACTACGACCACCTGGTCACAAACGCACAAGGGGATGTCGGCATGAGTGAACGCGTCTGTGTTGTCGGCGCGGGCTCGTCCGGAATCGCCGCGTGCCAGGTGCTGCAAGAACGCGGCATCGACTTCGACTGTTTCGAGACGGGATCCACCGTCGGGGGCAACTGGCGCTACCTGAACGACAACGGGATGTCCTCGGCCTACCAGTCGCTGCACATCAACACCTCGCGTCAGATCATGGAATACAAGTGCTTTCCGATGAGCGAGCAGTACCCCGTCTACCCGAACCACGTGCAGATCGCGCACTACTTCGACAGTTTCGTCGACCATTTCGGCCTCCGCGACCGGATCAGCTTCCGCACGCAGGTGACCCGCGTTGCGCCGGCCGGTACGGGCTGGGACGTCACCGTCCGAGCGCGGGACACCGGCACGAGCACGACGCGCCACTACCGCGCTGTGCTCGTCGCGAACGGCCACCACTGGGACGCCCGCTGGCCCGAGCCCACCTTCCCCGGAGCGGACACCTTCACCGGTGAGCAGATCCACTCCCACGACTACAAGACCTTCACCGGCTTCGAGGGCAAGCGCGTGCTGGTGCTCGGTATCGGCAACTCGGCCTGCGACATCGCGGTGGAGACCGCACGGGTCAGTTCGCGCACCTTCCTGGCCATGCGCCGGGGCGCGCACGTCGTGCCCAAGTACGTCTTCGGGGTGCCGACCGACCACCTGACCACGTCGCCACTGGCCCGGCTGCCCTGGTTCCCGCTGCGACGGGCGCTGCTGAGCGCGACGCTCTACCTGGCGCGCGGCAACGTCACCAGGTACGGGCTGCCGAAGCCCGACCATCGCATTGCGGAAGCGCACCCGACCGTCTCCGACGACCTGCTCACCCGCCTGGGGCACGGGGATCTCACCGTCAAGGCGAACATCGAACGCCTCGACGGGGACACGGTGCACTTCGTCGACGGGAGCGCCGAGCGGATCGACGTGATCGTCTATTGCACCGGATACAAGATCACGTTTCCGTTCCTGGACGAATCTCTGCTTGCCGCGCACGACAACGAGATCTCGCTGTTCCACCGGGTCGTCGACCCGCACCATCCGGGCTTGTACTTCATCGGTCTCGTCCAGCCCCTCGGCGCGATCATGCCGCTGGCCGAAGCGCAGTCCGCCTGGGTCGCCGACCTGCTGGACTCGACCGCGACGCTGCCGCCGGTTGCCGACATGCACGCGGAGATCGCCGCGTACCACCGCGCCCGCCGCAAGCGCTACGTCGCGTCCAAGCGACACACCATTCAGGTCGACTTCCTCGACCACCTGGCCGAGATCGGCAAGGAGCGAGCCGCCGGTGCGAGGCGCCGCGCCGCGCACCGGGCGCCGGCAAGCGCTTGACCCTTCACCCGTACCCGGACCCAGGTGCGGCCTCCGGTCGTGCCGTCATCCATCGGTCATGGCCAGCCAGGCAACGATGGCGCTGACGTGCGCGCCAGGCTCGCCGATGTTGTCCACCACGAGCCGGGATCCGGTAATCGGCTCCCAGCGACGTCGGCGCACCTGCTCCCAGGTCGGTACGCCGTGGCCCGGCATCTCGGCCGAGCGCGTCCGCACCCGGCGCCGATGCTCCGCGGCGTCGCTGCAGATGATCTCCACGAACCGCCGTGGAACCCGGCATCGTTCCGCGACCTCGGCCCACCCATCGCGCGCGACCTGCAGGCTGTTGACGGCGTCGGCGACGACCGTCCGTCCCGCCCGGAGCTGATCCGCAGCGATCTCGCCGGCGACGACGTAGCCCACCGGGTTGTGCTCGAACGGCATGAACGTCGACACGATCGCCGCCTCGATCGTGTCGACGCGCAGGAAGGTCGCGTGCAGCGCGTCGGCCACCCGGCGCGACAGCGCGGTCTTCCCGACACCGGGCAGGCCGCAGAACACGATCAGCTGAGCTTCCGGCGAACCGCTCACCTGCGCCACCCTTCCAGCCGGCTGCTGCGCCCGTGAATGCTCCGGGAAGACACGTTCGCTCAACCGTCCGGGGCGTAGTGGCGCAGCAGTTCCTGCAGCCGGGTACGACGCGGCAGCGTGCCGATCTGACGCACCGCGCGAGCCAGCAGCGGCCCGGCCGCGTGCACGACCGACAGGTGCCGCTGCGCGCGCGTCATCGCGGTGTAGACGAGCGGGCGCGACAGCATGCCACCGGCCTCCGGCGGGACGACCACCACGACGGCCGGGAACTCCGAGCCCTGCGCGCGGTGCACCGTGATCGCCCAGCCGTGGACGAGATCGGCCAGGGCCTTGCCCTTCACCTCGGCCGGCCCGGAGGCGAATTCGACACTGACCGTCCCGTCGTGCTCGACGTCGGCCACCACGCCGACCTCGCCGTTGGCGTACCCGAACGGTTCGGCCTCCAGGTGGTTGGCCGTCGCGACGACGCGATCACCGATGTCGAAGCGCCGCTTGCCGGTCCCGGGATTCAGCTTCGCCTTCAGCGCGACGTTCAGCGCCAGCGTTCCGGCCGCGCCGCGGTGCACCGGGGTGACGACCTGCACCTGGCCGGACGCGATGCCAAGCGCACGCGGTATCGAGTCGGTGACGAGTTGCACCACCCGGTGCGCCGCCTGCGTCGAGCCGCGGGCGGCGACGACGACCACCTCGCGCGTCGGATCGTTTACCGGCGGCAGGTCGCCTTCGCGCACGGCGCTTGCCAGCCGGGCGATCGTGCCGCCCTCTGCCTGCCGGTACAAGGTCGTCAGCGACGTGACCGGGACGGTGCCGGAATCGATCAGGTCCCCGAGCACCCGGCCCGCCCCGATCGAGGGCAGCTGCGCCGCGTCGCCCACGAGCAGCAGGTGGGTGCCGTCCGAACATGCGGTGAGCAGCGCGTCGGCGAGCTCGACGTCGAGCATCGACGCCTCGTCCACCACGACGACGTCCTCGTCCAGCGGCCACTCCGCGCCACGCGCGAAGCCGCCGTCGAAGCGGACGCCGTCACCGGACTGGCGCGCCTGCGCACCGAGCAGCCGGTGCAGCGTGGACGCGGGGGACTCGCACAACTCCTCCAGGCGTTTGGCGGCACGCCCCGTCGGTGCTGCGAGCGCGACGCTCTTGCCCGCCCGCTCAGCCAGGGTGACGAGGCTCGCCACGGTGCGGCTCTTGCCGGTGCCGGGACCGCCGGTGAGCACGCTGACGCCACAGCTCAGGGCCGATTCGACCGCGGCGCGCTGCGCGTCGTCGAGCACGCCGGCCTCGTCGCGCCGCAGTGCCGCCTCGATCGGCGAGACCGTCGCGGCCAGGCGGGCGATCCCTTGCGCGATCGCGTCCTCGGCCTCGGCATAGCGGCTGAGCCCGACGAGGTCATCCTCGGCCTCGACCACGACGCCCGACTGCACGGCCGCGTCGATGGCATCGACCGGATCGCCCGCGCCGAATTCGGCCAGCGCCTGCGTCACCAACGCCCGCGGGGACACCGTGTGCCCGTCCCGGCCATGGCTGGCCAGCGCGAATCCGACGAGCGCGCGACCCCGGCGCGGGTCGTCGCGCCGCACTCCCGGGATGACGGCGCGGGCCACCCGATCGGCGTCGGCCGGGCTCACGCCGTAGATCGCCAGCAGCCGCCATGGATCCTCGCGCAGCAGGCGCGGCGCCGGCGTGCCCAGCGCGTCGACCACCCGCCCCGCCACGCGTGCGTCCAGCCCGGCCGGTACCAGCAGCGCGGCGACCTCGTAGGCGGGGACGGCCGCGATGAACGAGGACAGCAGCCGTCCCGCCCGCGTCGGTCCGATCTTCGGCAGCGCGGCGAGGTTCGCGGCGGTGACGTCCTGCGGGCCGGCGATGCCGGCGTCCGCGAGCGTGGCGGCGAGCCGACGGCCGAGGCCCGGCCACAGCCCGGCAGCGCAGAACGCCGCGAAGACCGGGTCCGTCTCACTCACCGCTCGCTCCGACCGCCCTCGCTCACCCGCACCGCGTCAGGCCACGTCCTCCGGATAGGCGAGCGCGGGTGCCGAGACGTCATCGAGCGCGTCGCGGATCTCGACGGGCAGCTCGAGCGTCTCGCAGGCCAGCGCTGCGGTGAGCTGGCCGAGGGTGCGCGCACCCAGGACTGGCGCGACGACGCCGGGACGGTCGCGCAGCCACGACAACGCCACCGCTACCGGCGAGGACGCGAGCCCTTCGGCCGCGGTGGCGACCGCCTCCACGATGCCCGCCGCGCTGGCGCGCTGCTCGATCGGCAGCGTGCGACCGGCCCCCGACGCGCGCGAGTCGGACGGCACCCCGCCGCGGTACTTGCCGGTCAGCACCCCGCCGCCGAGCGGTGACCACGGGAACACGCCGACGCCGAGGGCCGCGCACGCCGGCACGACCTCCCGTTCGACGCCGCGGTCCAGCAGCGAGTAGCGCACCTGGTCGGCCACGATCGGCGCGCGGCCCGGCACCGCGCGCTGCCAGGCGGCGGCGCGCGCCAGCCGCCAGCCGCAGTAGTTCGACACGCCCGCGTAGCGCACCTTGCCTGAGTCGACCACGGCGTCGACCGCCGCCAGTGTCTCCTCGAAGGGCACCGAGTCGTCGACGTAGTGCACATACCAGAGATCGATCCAGTCGCTGCCCAGCGCGCGCAAAGACTCGTCCAGCTGGCGCAGCAACGCGCCGCGTGAGCAGTCCACCGTGCGCGCGTCGGGCGTGCGGGTGATGCCCGCCTTGGTCGCGATGACCAGTTCCGAGCGGGGCACGACGTCGGCGACGAGCTGGCCGAGGATGCGCTGGGAGGCCCCGTAGCCGTAGGACGCCGCGGTGTCGACCAGCGTCCCACCAGCGTCGTGGAACGCGACGAGCTGCGCTGCGGCCTCGTCGGCATCGGTCTCGACGCCCCACGTCATCGTGCCGAGGGCGAGGTGGCTGACCTTCAGGCCGCTGCGGCCGACAGTGCGCTGCTTCACGACGCGAAACTACCGGCTCGTCGCGGCGGGGCCCTGAGCGGTGCTCGCTATGGTGACGCGGTGAAGTTGGCGCTCAACCTCGGCTACTGGAGCATGAGCCGTGGCGGCACCGAAGCCGGCGACGGCGCGGACTCCGACAGCCTGCGGCTGGCCCGCGAGGCCGACCGGCTGGGTTTCGCGGTCGTATGGGCGGCCGAGGCGTACGGCTCCGACGCGGTCACCGTCCTCACCTGGGTCGCCGCGCACACCGAGCACGTCGACGTCGGCAGCGCGATCTTGCAGATACCGGCTCGCAGCCCCGCGATGACTGCAATGACCGCCGCGACCCTCGACGCGCTGTCCGGGGGTCGCTTCCGCCTCGGCCTCGGAGTGTCCGGCCCGCAGGTGTCCGAGGGCTGGCACGGAGTGCGCTTCGCCAAACCGTTGCAGCGCACCCGCGAGTACGTCGAGATCGTGAACCTCGCCCTGTCGCGCAAGCGGGTCCGCTACGACGGCGCGACCTACCGCCTGCCGCTGCCCGACGGGCCCGGCAAGGCGCTGCAGCTGACGGTGCACCCTGTCCGCGACCACATCCCGATCTACCTCGCGGCGGTGGGGCCGAAGAACCTGGAACTCACCGGTGAGATCGCCGACGGGTGGCTTGCGGTGTTCTTCGCGCCGGCGTTCGCGGCCGAGCAGCTCGACCAGCTGCGGGCCGGCCGCGCGCGGACAGGCACAACCCTCGACGGCTTCGACGTGGTGCCCGCGGTGCCGATCGTGGTCGGGGACGACGTGGCCGAGTGTGCGCGGCCGGTGCGTCCGTACGCCGCGCTCTACGTCGGTGGCATGGGCAGCCGCGCGCAGAACTTCTACAACGACCTCGCCGTGCGCATGGGCTACGGCGAGCAGGCGGCCGAGGTGCAGAACCGTTACCTGTCCCGTAACTACGACGGCGCGTCGGCCGCGGTCCCCAGCGAGTTCGTCGACTCCACGTCGCTGCTCGGACCGCCCGGACGCATCGCCGAGCGGATGGCCGAGTTCGCTGCGGCCGGCGTCACCACGCTCGCCGTCTCGCCGTTCGGCGCGAGCCTGGACGAGCGGCTGCGCGCCTTGCAGGTCGCCAGCGAGGCACTACAGCGATCCGGAGCCGGCGGATGACGTTGCTGCAGGCGATCGTCCTGGGCATCGTGCAGGGGCTCACCGAGTTCTTGCCCGTCTCCTCCACCGCGCACCTGCGCATCGTCCCCGCCCTGTTCGGTTGGACGTTCCACTACGGCGGCCACCGCAGCAACGACCCGGGCGCCGCGTTCACCGCGGTGATCCAGCTCGGCACGGCGCTGGCGATCGTCCTCTACTTCTGGCGCGAGCTGCTGCACGTCGCGGTCGCCTGGGTGCGGGGCCTGTACGACCGCTCCGTGCGCGATTCGCTCGAGTACCGCTTCGGCTGGTACCTCATCTTCGCCACCGTGCCCATTGCCGTGTTCGGGCTGATCTTCAGCCATCAGATCGAGACCGGTGCCCGGAACCTCTGGGTGATCAGCAGCGCGCTGATCGGCTTTGCCGTCCTGCTGTTCGCCGCGGAACGCGTCGGGCAACGCGACCGCGTGGAGGAGCAGATCTCCACCCGCGACGCCGTGGTGGTGGGCACCGCGCAGGCGCTGGCGCTCGTCCCGGGAGCCTCGCGCTCCGGCGTTACGATCTCCGCCGGACTGTTCCGCGGCCTCACTCGCGAGACCGCGGCCAGGTTCTCGTTCCTGCTCTCGATTCCGGCCGTCGTGCTGTCCGGGCTCTACGAAGCCCGCAAGATCGGTTCCGCCGACGGCCCGGGCGCCGGGCTCACCGGCGTCGCGCTGGTGTTCGCTTTCCTCGTCGGACTGGCCTCGATCGCCTGGTTGATGCGATGGCTCGCCGGCCACGCCACATTCGTGTTCGTCTACTACCGCGTGGCCCTCGGCGCCCTGCTCATCGTGTTGCTCAGCACCGGCGTGCTGAAGGCGTCCCGCTAGATGTCCACCCTGCTGCTCGTGCGACACGGGCTCACCGCGATGACCGGGCCGGTGCTGGCCGGACGGACACCCGGCCTGCACCTCGACGATCGCGGTCGGGCGCAGGCTGCCGCCGTCGCCGATCGCATCGGGGTGCTGCCGTTGACCGCGATCGTCACCAGTCCGCTGGACCGCTGCCTCGACACGGCCGAGTACGTGCAGGCCGCGCAGCAGGCAGCCGGGCGCAGCCCGCAATGGCACGTGGACGAGCGGATCGTGGAGTGCGGTTACGGCGACTGGACCGGGCGCCCGCTCAAGGACCTGGCCAAGGACCCGGTCTGGAAGCTCGTGCAAGCCCAGCCGTCGGCAGCACGCTTTCCGAACGGCGAGGCGCTCAGCGAGGTCTCGGCTCGAGCCGTCACCGCGATCCGTGATTGGGACGCCCGCCTCGGTCCGGACGCCCTCTGGGTCGCCTGCAGCCACGGCGACGTCATCAAGGCGATCCTCGCCGACGCGCTCGGTCTGCACCTGGACCACTTCCAGCGCATCGTCGTGGACCCGTGCTCGGTGTCGGTGGTTCGCTACACCGGCACCCGGCCGTACGTGTTGCGCGGCAATGACGTCGGGGGGGATCTCGCCGCGTTCGTGCCGCCGAGTCGCAAGGGACGCCGTCGCCGCGCGAACGAGGCCACGGTTGGCGGCGGCGCGGGCGACGGCACCGTCTGAGCACTAAGATTCAGGGCATCATGGCCCGCCAGATCTTCCTCTTCGAACGCCCGGCCCGCTTCGTCGCGGGCACCGTCGGCCTGCCCGGCGGGCGCACGTTCTTCCTGCAGGCCCGTGACAGCGCCCGGGTCGTCTCGGTGGCGCTGGAGAAGCAGCAGGTTGCCGTGCTCGCCGACCGCCTGGAACAACTGCTCGACGAGGTGGTCTCGCGTACCGGGACGGCGCTGCCCGCCTCGGAGAGCGACACCGAGGCACTCGACCAGCCGATCGACGAGGAGTTCCGGGTCAGCGCCATGGGCCTGGCCTGGGACGGTGACGCCGGGTTGGTGATCATCGAGGCGCAGGCACCGACCGAGGACGCCGAGGTTGCGGAGCAGACCCTGCTCGAGGACGTCGAGGACGGCCCCGACGCCCTGCGCGTGCGCCTGGAACCGACCCGGGCACGTGCGTTCGTCGAGCGCGCCCGCCGCCTCATCGCGGCGGGGCGGCCGCCGTGCCCACTCTGCGGCCTGCCGCTCGATCCCGCCGGGCACGTCTGCCCCCGGCAGAACGGTTACCACCGTGCCACCTTGAGTCCGTGATCCCGGACGAGCTCACGCCGCCGCTGGCGCTCGAGGTCGGCGACGCGCTCGAACTGCTGCGGTGCGGGCAACTGTCCGTCGAGGGACGCCTCGTCGACGCGTCCAACGCCACGCTGTACTGCGCGGTGAGCGCGGACGGTGTGGACGCCGCCTGCGTCTACAAGCCCGTGGCAGGGGAGCGGCCGCTGTGGGACTTCCCGGACGGCACGCTGGCCCAGCGCGAGGTCGCCGCCTACGAGGTGTCCGCGGCGACCGGCTGGCAGGTAGTGCCTCCCACGGTGCTCCGCGACGGACCGCTCGGTCCGGGCATGGTGCAGCTGTGGATCGGGACGGATGAATCGGTGGACGCCGTCCGGCTGGTCCGCAACCGCCAGCACGCGCAGCTACGTCGCGTCGCGGCCTTCGACGCGGTCATCAACAACGCCGACCGCAAGGGTGGGCACCTGTTACCCACGGTCGAGGGCCACGTGTACGGCGTCGATCACGGCGTCACGTTCCACGTCGAGGACAAGCTGCGCACCGTGCTGTGGCAGTGGGCCGGCCGCCCGCTGCCCGAGGACATCCTCGACACGTTGCGCGCGCTGCGGGCGCGACTCGACTCGTCGCTGGCGGCGGCGTTGCGCGAGCTGCTCACCGCACGCGAGGTGCGGCGCACCGTGCGGCGGCTGGACGGTCTGCTCGCGGCAGGGCGTCACCCGCGTCCGAACGACGACTGGCCGGCCGTACCGTGGCCACCGATGTAGCGGTGGGCACGCGCTGCCACCGCCCGATCTTCATGGCGTGACGCAGCCATGCCCGGCCAGCGCCATGAAGATCGCGACGGAGCGCCTCTGCCACGCAGGCAGCTGCCTCGGCTGCCCGTCTCAGTTGCCTGCGGCGATCTCGTCCAGGCGCTGCAGGGTGGCCCGAATGCCCTTGCGGTTGCGCGCCGGGAAGCCCATCAGTAACAGCAGGAACCGCGGCCGGCGTGCCGGGCGGGCATCCCACTGCTCGGTGACCTTCGTCCCGCCGTCGGCCGGCTCGAACAGGTAGCGCCAGATGTGACCGTTGAAGTGGCGCCACGCCAGCCGGTGCGGCTCGTCGAACTCCACGACCGTGTTGCGGATCTTGTACGGCGCGCCGATCTTCATGTCCATCCCGAACTCGGCGCCCATACTCAGACGCTGCGGGCCCCCCTCACGGGACGCGCGCACGGTGCCCGAGCCGTCCATGACCGGATGCATCGCCGGGTCCGCCACGATGTCGAACAGCTGCTGCGGCGAGGCGGCGATGACCTTGCTTTCCGAGACCAGGTAGTCGCTCATGACGCCGAGTCTGCCCGATAGCGTGACGGCATGGAGGCCTGGCCCGCACCGTCCGTCCCCGAGCTACCCGGCCGGGGTGAACCGCTGCGGCTGTTCGACACCTCCGCCGGCGAGCTGCGCACGACGCAGCCGGGCGACACGGCGCGCCTGTACGTCTGCGGGATCACCCCCTACGACGCCACCCACCTCGGTCACGCCGCGACCTACCTCGCCTTCGACCTGGCGCAGCGGGTGTGGCGCGACGGCGGCCACGCGGTGCACTACGTGCAGAACGTTACCGACGTCGACGACCCGCTGCTCGAGCGCGCGGCCCACACCGGGGAGAACTGGGTCAGCCTGGCCGAACGCGAGACCGAGCTGTTCCGCGAGGACATGACGGCCTTGCGGGTGCTGCCGCCCGACGACTACATCGGGGCGATCGAGTCGGTACCGGAGCTCACCGAGGCGATAAACGGCCTGCTCGAGTCAGGGGCCGCCTACTACGTCGGCAGCGACATCTATTTCGACGTCTCGGCGAGCGGGCGCTTCGGCTACGAGTCGCGCCTGGACCGGCCCACGATGCTGCGGCTGTTCGCCGAGCGCGGCGGCGACCCGCAGCACGCCGGCAAACGCGATCCGCTGGACTCCCTGCTCTGGCGCGGGCACCGGGCCGGAGAGCCGTACTGGCACACCACGCTGGGCAAGGGACGCCCTGGCTGGCACATCGAATGCGCGGTGATCGCGCTCAACCGGCTGGGGATGGGCTTCGACGTGCAAGGCGGCGGGTCGGATCTCGTTTTCCCGCACCACGAGCACTCCGCCGCGCACGCCGAAGCGCTCACCGGCGCCGCGCCGTTCGCGAAGCACTACGTCCACGCCGGCATGATCGGACTGGACGGGGAGAAGATGAGCAAGTCGCGCGGCAACCTGGTGCTCGTCTCCAAGCTGCGCGCGGCCGGGATCGACTCGATGGCCGTGCGCCTGGCGCTGCTGGACGGTCACTACCGGGCCGACCGGGAATGGACCGGTGGACGCCTGCCCGCTGCAGAGGCACGCCTGCAACGCTGGCGTGCGGCCGTCGGACGGCGGACGGGGCCGGACGCGGCGGGCGTGCTGGCCGAGGTTCGGGCCAGGCTCGCCGACGACCTGGACACCGTCGCGGCGATGGACGCGCTGGACCGCTGGGCGACCGCGGCCGCCGCGGGGACCGGCGAGGACCCCACGGCCCCGCGGCTCGTCCGGGTGCTGCTCGACGCGCTGCTCGGCGTCGCGCTGTGAATCGGCCTTACTGGCCGCCGGAACCGGCGTGGCCGCCGCCGCGGTCGCGGCGCCGCAGGTAGCGCTCGAACTCCCTCGCGATCGCGTCGCCGGAGGCGGCCTTGAGCTCGGAGCGGTCGATCTCGTCGTCGCGTTCCTCGAGGTTGCGGATGTAGTCGGTGACCTCGTCGTCCTCGGCGGCCATCTCGTCGACGAGCTTTTGCCACTCGTCGGCCTGCTGCGGGAGCTCCGCGAGCGGCACCGGCAGGTCGAGCACCTCCTCGACGGAGTGCAGCAACGCGAGCGTGGCCTTCGGGTTCGGCGGCTGGGACACGTAGTGCGGCACCCCGGCCCAGAACGAGATCGCCGGAATTCCGGTCGCCACGCACGCGTCCTGCAGCACGCCGACGATGCCGGTCGGGCCCTCGTAGCGCGACTTCTCCAGGCCGTACCGTGCGGCCGACTCGGCGTCGTAGGCGGTGCCGGTGACCTGCGTCGGGCGAGTGTGCGGGGTGTCGGACAGCAGCGCGCCGAGGCTGACCACCATGCGCACGTCCAGGTCGTGGATCACCGCCAGCAGTTCCTGGCAGAACCCGCGCCAGCGCATGTTCGGCTCGATACCACGCACGATGACGAGGTCGAACGCGGCGCCGGGAGGCCGGCAGGTCGAGAAACGCGTCGTCGGCCAGGTGATGCGCCGGCTCACCCCGTCCACCAGCGACACCGTCGGCCGGTTCACCTGGAAGTCGTAGTAGTCCTCCGGCTCGATCTCGGTCAGCGGTTGCGCGTCCCACACCAGTTCCAGGTGCTCCACCGCCCCGCTGGCCGCGTCACCCGCGTCGTTCCAGCCCTCGAACGCGGCCACCAGGATCGGGGCGGTCAGTTCGGGCCAGCCGGACTCCTCGACAGCACTCACGTGGTCCCCTCGCCCCGGCTCATGCCTGCCAGCCTACGATCCGACCGCGGCGGCGCGAGGTAAGGCCGTGCGCGCGCCGGTAACCTTGGGGCCATGGCCTACACCCCCCCTGACTCGCCGTTGCTCGACACGTTGCGCGAGCGCGTCGTCGTCGGGGACGGGGCGATGGGCACGATGCTGCAGGCAGAAGAGCTGAGCCTCGATGACTTCGAGGGTCTCGAGGGCTGCAACGAGATCCTCAACGTGACCCGCCCAGACGTCGTCAAGGGCGTGCACGACGCGTACTTCCGGGCCGGCTCCGACGCCGTGGAGACGAACACGTTCGGCGCGAACTGGGCGAACCTCGGGGAGTACGACATCGCCGATCGCATCCGCGAACTCGCCCGCGCGGGCGCGGCGCTGGCCAAAGAGGTGGCCCACGGCTGGTCGACGCCCGAGCGGCCGCGCTGGGTGCTCGGTTCGGTCGGGCCGGGCACGAAGCTGCCCACCCTGGGCCACGTGCCGTACGCAGTGCTGCGCGACGCCTACCGCGAGCAGGTCGCGGGCATGCTCGACGGCGGCGTCGACGCCGTCGTCGTCGAAACCTGCCAGGACCTGCTGCAGGCGAAGGCCGCGATCGTGGGGGCCCACCGGGCGATGTCGGCCGCCGGACGCCGGATCCCGCTGATCGCGCACGTCACGGTCGAGACGACCGGCACCATGCTGCTGGGCTCCGAGATCGGTGCCGCGCTGACGGCGCTGGAGCCTCTGGGCATCGACCTGGTCGGCCTCAACTGCGCCACCGGCCCGGCCGAGATGAGCGAACACCTGCGCTACCTGTCACGCCACTCGCGCCGCGCGCTCTCGGTGATGCCCAATGCGGGCCTGCCCGAACTCGGCCCGCACGGCGCGGTGTACCCGCTGAGCGCGGCCGCGCTGGCTACGGCGCTGTCCGGCTTCGTCACCGAGTTCGGTGTCTCGTTTGTCGGCGGCTGCTGCGGCACCACCCCCGAGCACGTCAGCGCCGTCGTCGAGGCGGTGCGCGACATCGTCCCCGCCCAACGGACGATCGATCCCGAGCCGGCGGTCTCCTCGCTCTACGCAGCGGTGCCCTACCGGCAGGACGCCAGCGTGTTGATGATCGGCGAGCGGACGAACTCCAACGGCTCCAAGGCGTTCCGCGAGGCGATGCTCGCGGGTAACTGGGGCGACTGCGTCGAGATCGCCCGCGCGCAGACCCGCGACGGCTCGCACCTACTCGACGTCTGCGTCGACTACGTCGGCCGCGACGGCGCGGTGGACATGAAGGAGGTCGCCGGGCGCTTCGCCACCGCGTCGACGCTGCCGATCGTGCTCGACTCGACGGAGCCGCCGGTGATCGAGGCCGGCCTGGAGATGCTCGGCGGGCGCTGCACGATCAACTCGGTGAACTTCGAGGACGGCGAGGGTCCCGACAGCCGCTTCGCGCGCATCATGCCGATCATTCGTGAGCACGGCGCGGCCGCCGTCGCGCTGACGATCGACGAGGAGGGGCAGGCGCGAACCGCCGCGAAGAAGGTCGAGATCGCCGAGCGGCTGATCGCCACCCTCACCGGGGAATGGGGGATGGACGAGAGCGACATCCTCATCGACTGCCTGACCTTCACCCTCGCCACCGGCCAGGAGGAGAGCCGGCGCGACGGCCTGGAGACCATCGAGGGCATCCGGCTGCTGAAGCAACGGCACCCCACCGTGCAGACCACGCTCGGCCTGTCGAACATCTCCTTCGGCCTGAACCCGGCTGCGCGCCAGGTGCTGAACTCGGTCTTCCTGCACGAGTGCGAGCAGGCCGGGCTGGATTCCGCGATCGTGCATGCGTCCAAGATCTTGCCGATGTCCAAGATCCCCGAGGAGCAGCGCAAGACCGCACTAGACATGATCTACGACCGCCGCCGTCCGGCAACCGACGGTGCGGACGCCTACGAGCCGCTACAGCACTTCCTGCAGCTCTTCGAAGGGGTGTCCGCGCAGTCCTCGGCGGCTTCCCGTGCCGAGGAGCTCGCCGCGCTGCCGCTCGAGCAACGCCTGCAGCGCCGCATCATCGACGGGGAGCGCAACGGCCTGGAAGCCGATCTCGACTCCGCCCTGGCCGAACGTCCTGCTCTGGCGATCATCAACGACACGCTGCTGTCGGGCATGAAGACGGTCGGTGAGCTGTTCGGCTCCGGGGAGATGCAACTGCCGTTCGTGCTGCAGTCCGCCGAGGTCATGAAGGCCGCGGTCGCCTACCTCGAGCCGCACATGGAGAAGGCCGACAGCGCCGGCAAGGGCACCATCGTGCTGGCGACCGTGAAGGGCGACGTCCACGACATCGGCAAGAACCTCGTCGACATCATCCTGTCCAACAACGGGTACACGGTCGTCAACATCGGCATCAAGCAGCCCATCTCCGCGATCCTGGAGGCCGCCGACGAGCACAGTGCCGACGCGATCGGGATGTCCGGGCTGCTCGTCAAGAGCACAGTGATCATGCGGGAGAATCTCGAGGAGATGAACTCCAGGGGCATCGCGGAGCGCTACCCGGTGATGCTCGGGGGCGCGGCGTTGACCCGCGGCTACGTCGAGCAGGACCTCACCGAGATCTTCGCCGGCGACGTGCGCTACGCCCGCGACGCGTTCGAGGGCCTGCGACTGATGGACGCGCTGATGGCCGGGCGCCGAGGGGTGGCGGTCGGCGTCGACGGGCCCGACGACACGAAGCTCTCGGACGAGGAGTCCCGCAAGATCGCCGAACGTAAAGCACGCCGCGAGCGCTCGTTGAAGATCGCGCAGGCCCGCCGGGCTGCCGAGCAGGTCGAGGAGGGCGACCTGGCGGCACGGTCGGACGCCGCGACCGACAACCCGGTGCCCACGCCGCCGTTCTGGGGTGACCGGGTGGTGAAGGGGATCGGGCTGGCCGACTACGCCGCGCTGCTCGACGAACGGGCGACCTTCATGGGCCAGTGGGGGCTGCGCGGTTCGCGCGGCGGAAGCGGTCCGAGCTACGAGGAGCTCGTCGAGACCGACGGGCGCCCACGGCTGCGGTACTGGCTCGACCGGTTCCAGACAGAGGGGCTGCTGGAGGCGGCCGTCGTGTACGGCTACTACCCGTGCGTGAGCAAGGACGAGGACGTCATCGTCCTTGACCAGGCGGGTACGGAACGCACCCGCTTCACCTTCCCCAGGCAGCGGCGCGAACGCCGGCTGTGCCTTGCCGACTTCTTCCGCGCCGAGGACTCCGGCGAAACGGACCTGATCGGCTTCCAGGTCGTGACCGTCGGCGACAAGATCAGCCGGTTCACCAAGCAGCTGTTCGAGGCAAACTCCTACCGCGAGTACCTCGAGGCGCACGGATTGTCCGTCCAGCTGACCGAGGCACTGGCCGAGTACTGGCACCGGCGGGTGCGCGAGGAACTCCTGCTGCCCGGCTCACGCCCGGTCGCCGAGGAGGACCCCGCCGACGTCGAGGACTACTTCAAGCTCGGCTACCGCGGCGCCCGGTACTCCCTTGGCTACGGCGCGTGTCCTGACCTCGAGGACCGCGCGAAGATCGTCGAGCTGCTCGACCCGTCGCGCATCAACGTGGAGCTGTCCGAGGAGTCCCAGCTGCATCCGGAGCAGTCCACCGACGCGATCATCGTCCACCATCCCGAGGCCAAGTACTTCAACACCTGACCCGCTCGCCAGCAAGACCAAACACGTCGGAACGGCTGACCATCGCGATAAGTGCGCACGCCGCTGATCTACGGAGCATGTGGGTGCGCTACAACGATCATGACGACGGTGGGCGGGCGCTGGCTCCTAACATGGAAGCGATGACCGCCGAACCGACGACGAAGGGACGATCCGCGATGACTGTCGACAGAGGGCTTCTGGCGCTGCTCGAGGCCAAGCCGGGCAAGGGCGACGAGCTGGCAGAGTTCCTCAGGCAGGGCCGCGAGCTGGCGGTGGCCGAAACCGGCACGGTGACCTGGTACGCCTTCCGGATCAGCGACACCAGCTACGGCATCTTCGACACATTCGAGGGCGAGCAGGACCGTCAGGCGCACCTGAACGGCCAGATCCCGGCCGCTCTCGGCCAGGTCGGCGCGGATCTTCTGGCCAGCGATCCGGACATCCGCACGACTGACATCCTCGCGGTGAAGTGAGCACGGCGCCGGTGAACTCCGCGGCGGCAGAGGTGGGCTCAGCCCGTCAGAGCATCGACGTCATCCTCATGTACCGGGCAGCGAAGCGCTGCGTCACCACCGACTAAGGAAGGCCTCCGATGAGCCGCAACCCGTACGACGAGCTCCCCGACGTTGCTCGCTTCGACGTGCGAAGCGAGGACGTCGCGCACGAGCAGACACTGGCCAACCCGCACGTTTCCGGCGCCATGGGCGCCGGGGGCGAGGACGTGTCGCCGCACCTGGCTTGGTCAGGCGCGCCCGAGGGCACGCAGAGTTTCGCGGTCACCATCTATGACCCGGACGCACCGACGGCGAGCGGGTTCTGGCATTGGGCCGTGTTCAACATCCCTGCCGATGTGACCGAGTTGCCCAGCGGAGCAGGCGCGGCTGACGGGTCGAAGCTGCCCCCCGGTGCCGTCCAGTTGAACAACGACGCGCGGATGCCGGGCTACGTGGGAGCTGCCCCACCCGAGGGCCATGGGCCACACCACTACTACATCGTCGTGCACGCCGTGGACGTGGCGAGCCTGGACGTCCCTGCCGAGGCCACGCCGGCGTTCCTGGGCTTCAACCTGTTCAGCCACACCCTCGGCAGGGCGATGATCGTCCCGGTCTTCGAGACGTGACCCAGCAGGTCCGCGGGGTCGTCGCCCGCAGCGTGCACGCTCCGGTCGAGGTCGTGACGATCAACGTTCCCGATCCCGGACCGGGCGAGGCGCTCGTGCGGGTGCAGGCCTGCGGCGTGTGCCACACCGACCTGCACTACCGCGACGGCGCGATCAACGACGATTTCCCGTTCCTGCTCGGCCATGAAGCCGCGGGCGTGGTCGAGGCGGTCGGGCCGGACGTCAGCGAGGTGGCACCGGGCGACTTCGTGATCCTCAACTGGCGCGCGGTATGCGGGCAGTGCCGAGCCTGCCGGCGTGGCGAGGCGCAGTACTGCTTCGACACCCGCAACGCGACGCAGAAGATGACACTGGAGGACGGCACCGAACTCGCACCGGCCTTGGGTATCGGCGCCTTCGCGGACAAGACGCTCGTGGCGGCGGGGCAGTGCACCAAGGTCGACCCCGCAGCGCCGGCGACCGTGGCGGGTCTGCTCGGCTGCGGCGTGATGGCCGGGCTGGGGGCGGCTGTGAACACCGGTGGGGTGAGACGCGGCCAGAGCGTCGCCGTCATCGGCTGCGGCGGCGTCGGCGCGGCGGCGATCGCGGGCAGCCGGCTCGTGAATGCTGCCAAGATCATCGCTGTCGACATCGACGGCCGCAAACTCGCTACCGCAGAGCAGCTCGGTGCGACGCACACGATCAACTCCAACGACCTCGACGTCGACGGTGTCGTCGCCGCGATCCAGGAACGCACCGGCGGTAACGGCGCCGACGTCGTCATTGACGCGGTGGGCCGCCCCGAGACCTATCTGCAGGCGTTCTACGGCCGCGACCTAGCCGGCACCGTGGTACTCGTCGGCGTCCCGAATCCGGCCGCACGCCTGGACCTGCCGCTGATCGACGTGTTCAGCCGCGGCGGCTCACTCAAGGCATCGTGGTACGGCGACTGCCTGCCCACGCGGGATTTCCCCGTGCTCATCGACCTGTTCCTGCAGGGCAGGCTGCCGCTGGACACGTTCGTCAGCGAGACGATCGGCATAGAGGACGTCGAGACCGCGTTCGCGAAGATGCACGACGGCGATGTGCTGCGCTCGGTCGTCGTACTCGCATAACCGTCCGAGTCACCGACACCGTCGCCGGCGGCAATCAGGAGGACCTGCGGACGAGCACCAGCGCGACCGCGGCGAGCGCGGCGACCAGCCCAGCGAAGACGGTGCCCGCGGTGACGAGCCCGAAGGCACCGGCCAGCGCACCCTCACCGATGACCGGGATCGCAATGCCGACGTAGAGCATCACGAAGAACGTGGACGTGATCTCCCCGCGCTGGTCCGGTGGACTGGCCTCGGCGACCGAACCGAGACCGGCCCGAAAGCTCATGCCCTGCCCGAAGCCGGCAATGATCGCGCCGACCACCAGCCACGCAAGCGAGTGCGCGGACAGGCTCGCGGCCACCAGGATCACCCCGGCAATCAGCGCACCGCAGCCCGCCGGAAGCGCGCGATCGAGGCCGATCTGGGCGGACAGCAGCTGCCCGGTGACCGATGCCGCGAACAGCACGAGCACCACGGCACCCACCAGTGCGCGATTGGTCTCGCGCAGCACCGTGCCCAGAAACGCCGGTGACACCGCGCTGAACAGGCCGAGAACCGCGAAGCCCGCGAACCCCGCGACCGCTGCCCGGGTGAACACAGCACGGATCTCGACGGGCACGCGCAGCGGACGCGGCCGCAACCGGGGTGCAGCGGCCCGGGACACTGGCTCGCGCACGACTAGCACGCAGCCGATACCCACCGCGACGAGGACGAGGTCGACGACGAAGCACAGCCGCAGGGGGAACGGCGCGTACTGCGACAGGAGTCCTGCGAGCACGGGGCCCAGCCCGAGACCTCCCATGTTCACCGCCGCTGCGAGCAGGCTGGCCCTGGCCTGTCCTGACGGCGGAGCGAGGTCGAGAATCGTCGCGGTGGCCGTCCCGGTGAAGATCCCGGCCGACAACCCGGACAGCACCCGTCCGACGAACAACCAGCCGAGCTCAGCGGGAAGCAGGTACGCGACCGCCGACAGCCCCGACAGGGCTAGCCCGGCGAGCAGCATGCGCCGACGCCCGAGCTGGTCGGACCAGTGCCCGAACAGCAGCAGGCCGGCCGTCACGCCGATCGCGTAGCTCGCGAACACCACGGTCGTCACGAGTTCGCCGAAGCCGAACTGCTCGGAGTACAGCGGGTACAGCGGTGTCGGCAGGGTCGTGCCAAGCATCGCGATCGCAAAGGCCGCACCGACCAGGGCGACTGCCGGCCACCCGCGGCCGTGCCGCCGGACGGCTACCGCGGCGGCAGAGCTCGCGCCAGGTCGGTTCCGTCGCCGGCCGGCAGCGGGCCTCGACGCGTCATCGCGCCGTTCCAGCTCAACCATGCGCTGCGGCTCCCTCGGATCGTGGACGGACGTCCGGCAGGAACAACCTTGCGCGTCGCTGCTACCTTCCCGCCGCTGCCGCCGGCAGACCCGAATGCGCGAGCCGGCCTGCGAGCTTTCGCTGGCTAGGGTAGGCACCATGCCGCGGACGACAGGTCGCCTGGCGCTCGACGATCAGCTCTGTTTCGCCCTCTATGCCGCATCGCGGGCGATGACGGCGCGCTACCGGCCGCACCTCGACGCTATCGGCCTGACGTATCCGCAGTATCTCGTGATGGTGGTCGTATGGGATCAGGGCGCGACCACGGTGGGCATGTTGGGGGAGCGGCTGCGGTTGGATTCCGGCACGCTGTCCCCGCTGCTCAAGCGGCTGGAGGCCAGCGGCCTGATCACCCGCGCCCGACGACCTGACGACGAGCGTTCGGTGGAGATCCGGCCCACCGCCAAGGGACGCCGCCTTCATCAGCGCGCCGCACGCATCCCGAGCGAGATACGGGCCTCTCTCGCGGGCCTGGATCATGACCGCTTGATGACCGAGCTGCATTCTCTGGAAGCGCATTTGCGTACAATGTAGTTGTGCACAACCTAATCGGGTACGTTCGATCTGGTTCACCACTCCGAGCAGAAGGAGAGACGCATGCCCACTCGCACCGCTCGTACCGCATGGAACGGCACCCTGCAGGACGGCTCAGGTCAGGTCGAGCTGAGCAGCTCGCACGTCGGCAGCTACGAGGTCTCCTTTCCCAAGCGAGCTGCCGACGAGGCCGGCGGCACCACCAGCCCGGAGGAGCTCCTCGCCGCCGCGCACTCGTCCTGCTACGCAATGCAGCTGTCCGCCCTGATCGCCGAGGCGGGCGGCACGCCCCAGTCGCTGGACGTGCAGGCTGATGTCTCACTCGGCCCGGATCCGGCCGGGGGCTTTCGGCTGACCGGCATCAAGCTCACGGTTCGCGGTGCGGTCGACGGCCTGGACGCTGACGGGTTCGCGAAAGCCGCCGCCGACGCCAAAGCCGGCTGCCCGGTGAGCAAGGCCCTGACCGGTGTCGAGATCACGCTGGACGCCGCGCTCAAGAGCTGAAGCTCGCCCCCGACCGCCGCGATGCTCGCAGACGACATCGGAGGTGCGTCAGCCGTGTCTCGTTCGACCAGGATCAACTGTCAGGCTCCTGATGAGGAGGGTTCGAGGCGATCGGTCGAGCCCGACACGAGCATGCGAGCACGAGCGGTCGTCCCGGATGCGGTAGCCGTAGGGTGGCCGGGTGACGTGCGGTCCGAGCAGCGCCGGGCCGGCACTCGCCGCCGTGCTGCTCGACATGGACGGCACGCTCGTGGACACCGAGCCGTACTGGATCGCGGCAGAGTACGCCCTCGTGGAGTCCTTCGGCGGGACGTGGACCGACGCGCACGCACACGCGATCGTCGGTGCGGCCCTGCTCACCGCTGCGGCCTACATCCGCGAACACGGCGGCGTGCCACTGCAGCCGCCGGAGATCGTCGAACGGCTGCTGGACGACGTGGTCCGCGCCGCCGAGCAAGCGGTGCCGTGGCGCCCCGGCGGGGTCGCCCTGCTCAGCGAACTCGCCGAGCGTGAGGTGCCGTGCGCGCTGGTGACGATGTCCTATGAGCGCCTGGCGCGGACCGTCACCCGGCGCCTGCACGCCGGCGCCTTCGCCACGGTGGTGACCGGCGATCAGGTACGCGACGGCAAACCGCATCCGGAGCCGTACCTGCTCGCCGCTGCGCGCCTCGGCGTGGACGCGTCCTCGTGCGTGGCCATCGAGGACTCACCCACCGGCATCGCCTCGGCCGAGGCCGCGGGTTGCCTGGTAGTCGCGGTGCCCCACCACGTCGCGATCCCAGCCGCCCCCGGGCGGATCCTCGTCGAGTCGCTGAGCGAGCTGAGCGTCGAGCGGCTCGAGGCGATGATGCGCGCACGGACGGCCGCGACGCCCGTCCAGCCATGAACGCCGCCCGGCCGTGGGACTCGCAGACGTGCTGCCGAGCGGGTTCTCGGTGCTCGAGGACCCGCGGTCGGCAGTACTGACGGCCGCTCAGGCAGGGACCGCGGCGATCTTCGCTGGACGGCAGCCGGGGCCGCGGCGATCTTCGCTGGACGGCAGCACGGCCTCGGTGGGAAACGGCGGCGGGGTGCCGCCGAAAGCCGGGCAAAGAGCCTGATGGTCACACCAGGCGCACAGCCGGCTCGGGCTGGGACGGAAGTCGCCAGCCTCGGTGGCTCGCTCGATCGCCGCCCAGATGGCCTTCAGCGTGCGCTCGAAGCGCACCAGCTCCTCGGCGTCGGGGGCGTAGCTGAGCGTGTCGGTATCGGCGAGATACATCAGCCGCAACTGCCGCGGAACAACGCCGCGGGTGCGCCACAGGACCAAGGCGTAGAACTTCATCTGGAACAGCGCCTTGCCCTCGAACGCCTCGCGGGGCGTGGCGCCCGTCTTGTAGTCCACGACGCGCAGGTCGCCGGCCGCCGAGATATCCAGGCGATCCACGTATCCGCGCAGCCGCAGCCCGTCCACGACAACCTCGACGAGCTGCTCACGGGCCGCCGGTTCGAGTCGGGTCGGATCTTCCAGGGCGAAGTAGCTGTCGAGCAGCCCGGCGGCCGAATCCAGCCACTCTGACAGCTCGGCGCCATCGGAGTCCGCATCGAACAGCGCCGCGGCGGCGGGTGTCTCGGCGAGCACGCGTTGCCACGCGGCGGGCACCATCGACCGCGCCGCCGCCAGCGTGCGCTGGGCGGCCGGCAGGTCGAACAGCTCCTCGAGCACGGCGTGGACGACGGTGCCCCGGGTCGCCACCCGCGACGGAGCCTCCGGCAGGCGGTCGATGCAGCGGAAGCGGTACAGCAGGGGACAGGTCTTGAAGTCCGCCGCCCGCGACGGGGACAGCGAGCCGATCATGGCCTCGGGGACGTCGATGTCGGTCATACCCGCGACCCTAGATCGCAGCTGTGACAGTTTCTTCTCACACGCCGCCGAAACGCCCGAGTGGCCAGATGATGGCGAATGCCCGGCCGATGACGTCGGACTCCGGCACCGTGCCGTAGGCGCGACTGTCGACCGAGTCGCAGCGGTTGTCGCCCATGACGAACAGCTGGCCGCCGGGCAGGGGTCCGACCGACGACGTCGCCCTGCGCGGGCTCTCACCCAGCGAGGTCATCGGCGGGCACTTCGGGTTGAGGTAGGGCTCCTGCAGGAGCAGGCCGTTGACCGACAGCCTGCCGCCCTTGAGCGTCAGCGTGTCACCGGGCACCCCGATGACCCGCTTGACCAGGACGGACTCGCTGAGCTGCCAGCTCGCCGGCCGGTTGAACACGACCACATCGCCGCGCTGAATGTCGCGCAGGTGGTAGGAGATCTTGTCGACCAAAATGTGGTCGTTGTTGCAGCCGGGGCAGCCGTGCAGCGTCGGCTCCATCGAGGCGGACGGGATGTAGTACGGGGCGGCGACATAGGCGCGCAGCAGGGCGGCCACGCCGGCGACGATCAGCAGTACCAGCCCGATCTTGAGCAACGTCCGCAGCCGCCGGCGCACGCCGCCCAGCCGCGCCTTCTTGCCCTTCGCGTCCTTGTCCTTCGCGTCCTTGCCCTTCGCATCCGGGTCCGCTGCCTTCGTGCCCTTCGGCTCGTCGGCTTGCCCGTTCTTCGCGCCGCCGGCCCCCTTCTCCTCGTCCTCCTCGGGCCGTTCGAAGAAGGCCGGCTGCTGCGACGCCTGTTGCGGTTTCCGGTCCCGGAAACCCGCACCGGGCTCGTTGCGCGAGTCAGGCGCCGGATCGGCCTCGCGGGCAGCCGGGTTCCCGGGCGCAGCCCCGCTCGACGCGGGCGCCGGTGACGCCATCGTCTCGGTCTGCGCCTCGTTCGTTGCACCTGCCGCCGGCAACGGCCGAGGCCGCGGGCGCCGGGGCGGCGGCTCACCGGCCGGCTCCGACGTGTCACTGCGCTCGACGCTCTCGGCACCGCGCGGCCGCGCGTCGTTGCGGGGCGGCACTCGTTCGGCTGGCGCCAGCTTCGGACGCGCCGACTCCCACGCCAGCGTCCCGGGCGAAGCGGCTGCCGGCGCTTCGGTCGCGTGAACCGCGGCCAGCCGCCGGGCCAGATCCGTACCGGGTGGCAGCGGCCGTGACGTGGGTAGCGGCTCTGGATGAGTCCCCGCGGCGGCCCATTGCCCTACTGCGCCCGCAGAACCGCCCTGCTGGACGGCGGCGGGTGCGGGGGACGGCTCGTCCACCCGTTCCGGCGCTCGTGCGAACAGCCAGCGCCGGACGCGCGCCGAACGGCCCGGGCGCTTCGGCGGCGTGATCGCCTCGGACCCGTCGAACGGCCCGCTCGCGTGGACGGCCTCCGGCGTCCCGGGTGCGTGGACGGCCCCGCGTGAGTCGGCGGATTCTGCAGGCGTGGCGCGGGCAGTCGGCGCTGCGTCCGCCGCGACATCGGCTGCGCCGGAGGCGGCGGCATCGGCGGGTTCCCCCCTGGACTGCGGGCCGTTCACGGCGCGTTCACTCGCAGCGGCCGCCAGGGCCGCGTGTCGGGGCTGGCGCGGCCCGCGTTGGGTCGAGCTCGCGCCGGCACGCTCCCCGGCAGCGGGCTGGACGGCGCCGGGGGAGGGCTGCTCGTCGACGTCCGTCCGCAGCCTGCCCCAGCGGCGCCGCCGAACCCGATCGGACTGCGGCGCCACTGCCGCTGCTCCGACCTCGGTCTCGTTAACGGGATGGGACGGGACGGACGGCGGTGCGCCCTCAGCGGCGAGGCTGTCGGCGGACGGCACGTGGCTGATCAGGGCCTCGCCGCCCGGCCGGCTCGGCGCCCACGGCCGGAACGGGCCGGAGTCCGCCGCGGGGACGGTGTCGATCGGTGCAGTGGCCGCCGCCCCGGAGGCGGGCGCGAGCTCGCTCGCGAGCAGATCGGTATCCAGCTCGTCGGCGAGATCTTCCTGGCCGAGCCCCGGCGTGCCTGGCGCCTTCCTGGGCCGCGGGCGGGGACGCTGGGGATTCGATTCGGCGGTCCGGGGTGCCGAAGCCGGCTGCGGCGCACCCTGCCCTTCGCCGCGCGCACGCGGCTCGTCCTTGTCGCCCACTGACGTACGGTAACCGGTCTTGCACGTCTGCGCCGGTTAGCATCGCCGTAGTGAGCGACAGACGACCGACCCGCCGCCCCCTGCGCATGGTGCCTGTGGGCCGGTTCTTCGGCGTCCCGGTCTTCTTTGCGCCTTCGTGGCTGATCATTGCCGGACTGCTCACGCTGTACTACGCCCCCGTCGTCACCGCCGTCGTACCAAGCGTCAGCTCAGGCGCGGCCTACCTGCTGGCGTTCGCGTTCGCCGTCGTGTTCGCGGTGTGCGTGCTCCTGCACGAGCTGGGCCACACGGCCGTGAGCCTCGCGCTCGGCAACCCGGTGCGGCGCGTCGTCATCTTCCTGCTCGGCGGAGTTTCTGAGATCGAACGCGAGCCCGACCGTCCTCGTGACGAGTTCCTCGTCGCCCTCGCCGGGCCACTCGTCTCGCTGCTGCTGAGCGGCTTCGCGGCACTCGGCTATCTGCTCCTGCGGCACGACACGCTGCCCGGCGTCTTCGTCGCCCTGCTGCTCTGGAGCAACCTGGTCGTCGCAATCTTCAATCTGGTGCCGGGGCTCCCGCTCGACGGGGGACGGCTGATACGCGCCGCCGTCTGGGCGCTCGTGCACTCGCGCCTGACCGGCACCCGGATCGGCGCCTGGTCCGGGCGAGCGGTCGCGATCCTGATCGCGATCTCCGGCCTGCTCGCCGACCGCACCAGCCTGGGCCTCACGGCGGGACTGTTCAGCATCGCCCTGGCCGCCTACCTCTGGTTCGGTGCCGGTCAGTCGCTGCGCGCCGCGGAGCTGATGGACCGGGTGCCGAGGGTCAACCTGGAGACGCTGCTGAGACCGGGACTGCTCGTCCCCTCCGACCTTTCCGTGGCCGAGGCGCTGCGCCGGGCCTGGTCGGGCAACGCGCGCGGACTCGTCCTGGTCGACGCCGCCGACGAGCCACGGGCGATCGTGGACGAGGCGCAGATCGGCTCGGTCCCGCCGGATCGCCGGGCGTGGACGCAGCTGTCCTCGGTCGCGCGACCGATCGAACCCGGGCTGGTGCTGCCCGTCAGCCTCGGCGGCGACGAGCTGCTCGCCGCGGTACGCGCCACCCCGGCGCATGAGTACCTCATCGTCAACTCCGACGGCACACCGGCCGGCATCCTCGCGACCGCCGACCTGGCCGCCGTCCTGAAGGCCCCGGCGTGAACCGCCCGGGCTCCGGCCCGTTCCGGGAAGGCGAGCGGGTGCAGCTCACCGATCCGAAGGGACGCCTGCACACGGTCACCCTCGAGACCGGCAAGCAGTTCCACACCCACCGCGGCGCCATCGAACACGACGCGCTCATCGGGACGGCTGAGGGCAGCGTGGTGTCGGCGAGCGCGGGCACGCAGTACCTCGCGCTCCGGCCCCTACTGTCCGACTTCGTGCTGTCGATGCCGCGCGGCGCGGCGATCATCTATCCCAAGGACGCCGCACAGATCATCGCGATGGGTGACATCTATCCGGGCGCGGCGGTGCTCGAGGCCGGCGTCGGATCCGGCTCGCTCACCTGCGCGCTGCTGCGCGCTGTCGGCCCCAGCGGTCACGTGCTCTCCTACGAACTGCGCGCGGACCATGCCGCGTTCGCTGCCGGCAACGTCGACACGTTCTTCGGCGAACGCCCGTCCAACTGGACGATGCGAGTCGACGACGTAGCCATCCACCCGGCGCACGAGCCGGTACAGCGCATCGTCCTGGACATGCTCAGCCCGTGGGAGGTACTGCCCGCGACGGCCGCGGCCCTGCAGCCGGGCGGCGTGCTCGTCGGTTACGTGGCAACCACGACCCAGCTGTCCCGCCTGGTCGAGGCGCTGCGTGCGCACGGCGGGTTCACCGAGCCACACAGCTGGGAGACGTTCATGCGCAGCTGGCACGTGGTCGGGCTCGCGGTACGCCCGGAACACCGGATGATCGGCCACACCGCGTTCCTCGTGAGTGCTCGCCGCCTCGCGCCAGGCGTGAGCGCGCCGGCTCGGCAGCGCCGTCCGGCGAAGGCCGCCGAGAGCGCAGATCCACCGCGCGATCCGCAGCCGGCGTTGCGTCCCAGCCTGCCCTGACGGGTCAGGCCGCCGGACCGGCGATCTCGACAGCGTCGGCGGCTCGCTCGACGTGGATGCAGTCGCCCGGGCACTCCTTGGCCGAGCTGATGACGTCCAGGCGCAGGTTGTCCGGGACCTCCGCGCGGGCACCGGCTTCGGTCAGCAGTTCATCCGAGCCGTCCTTGACGTAGGCCAGGCCGTCGACGTCGAACTCGAACACCTCTGGTGCGTACTGCACGCACAGGCCGTCGCCCGTACATAGGGACTGCTCGATCCAGACGCGCAACGGTTCGCTCACTGACGGCCTTCCTGGCGTGCTCGCGTGTTTGCCGCTTTCGCCACCCAGGGTAGTTCCCTGCTGACGCGGCGACTCGTGTGTAGGGTGAGTTTTCGCGAACCCCGCGCGGAATCTGGAGGTGCCTGCATGGCTTCCGAGCCTCGCGAGCCACACAGCGGTCCGCGTGCGTTCTCGGCCCAGGACCCCGACCTGCGACGGCGGACGGCCTTTCTGGAGCAGGAGATCGAGCTGCTGCGCGCGAAGATGTCCGAGTCGCCGCGCCACATGCGTCTGCTGGAGGACCGGCTCAACGAGGCTCAGAACCGCGCGGCGGCACTGAGCGACCGCAACGAGCGACTGGCCGAGACGCTGCGCGAGGCGCGCGACCAGATGGTGTCGCTCAAGGAGGAGATCGACCGCTTGGCCCAGCCGCCCAGTGGGTACGGCGTGTTCCTCGAAGCCTTCGAGGACGGGACGGTCGACATCTTCACCTCGGGCCGCAAACTGCGGGTCGCCGTGTCGCCGGAGGTGCCCGTCGCCACGCTGCTGCACGGGCAGGAGGTCATGCTCAACGAGGCGATGAACGTGGTGGCCTCGCGTGGCTTCGAACGCGCCGGCGAGGTCGTCATGCTCAAGGAGATCCTCGAGGGCGGCGACCGCGCGCTGGTCATCGGCCACACCGACGAGGAACGGGTCGTCTACCTGGCCGACCTCCTTCGCGACAAGCCGTTGCGGGTCGGCGACTCCCTGCTTCTCGAGACGCGCTCGTCCTATGCGTACGAGCGAATCCCGAAGAGCGAGGTCGAGGAGCTGATCCTCGAAGAGGTCCCCGACATCGACTACACCGACATCGGCGGTCTCAGCCGCCAGATCGAGGCGATCCGCGACGCGGTCGAGCTGCCGTTCCTGCACGCCGAGCTGTTCCGCGAGCACCAGTTGCGGCCGCCGAAGGGGATCCTGCTCTACGGACCTCCCGGCTGCGGCAAGACGCTGATCGCGAAGGCGGTCGCGAACTCGCTGGCCAAGCAGGTGCAGCGGGTGCACGGCGGCGACGAGCGCGCCACCGCGTTCTTCCTCAACATCAAGGGCCCGGAGCTGCTGAACAAGTACGTCGGCGAGACCGAGCGCCACATCCGGCTGGTCTTCCAGCGCGCCCGCGAGAAGGCCTCGGAGGGGACGCCCGTCATCGTCTTCTTCGACGAGATGGACTCGATCTTCCGCACCCGCGGGTCCGGCGTGTCCTCCGACGTGGAGAACACGATCGTGCCGCAGTTGCTGTCGGAGATCGACGGCGTCGAAGGCTTGGAGAACGTGATAGTCATCGGCGCGTCCAACCGTGAGGACATGATCGATCCGGCGATCCTGCGTCCCGGCCGGCTGGACGTGAAGATCAAGATCGAACGGCCCGACGCCGAGGCGGCACGCGACATCTTCAGCAAGTACATCCTGACCGGACTGCCGATCCACACCGACGACCTCGCCGAGCACGGCGGCAATGCCGAGTCCACCGTGGCGGCGATGATCCAGCACACGGTCGAACGGATGTACTCCGAGTCCGAGGAGAACCGCTTCCTCGAGGTGACCTACGCCAACGGCGACAAGGAAACGCTGTACTTCAAGGACTTCAACTCCGGCGCGATGATCCAGAACATCGTCGATCGCGGCAAGAAGATGGCGATCAAGGACCTGCTGACCACCGGGCAACGCGGGCTGCGGATGCAGCATCTGCTCGCCGCCTGTGTCGACGAATTCCGCGAGAACGAGGACCTGCCCAACACCACCAACCCCGACGACTGGGCGCGGATCTCGGGCAAGAAGGGCGAGCGGATCGTCTACATCCGCACGCTGGTCTCGGGCAAGGGCAGCGACGCCGGCCGCTCCATCGACACCGTCGGCAACACCGGCCAGTACCTGTAGTTCGTACGCGCGGAGGTGGCTGCACCGTCGCCGACCGGCCGTCCTGACAAACTGAGCTGCGTGCCGAGCCCGAGCCTGACGCTATGAGCAACTGGCAGGCAGTACTCGTGTTCGTCGCGGGGATCTGGGCGGGCACGATCAATACCGTGGTCGGGTCGGGCACCTTGATCACCTTCCCGGTACTGCTGGGGATAGGCGTGCCGCCGGTCACGGCGAATGTCACCAACACCGTCGGGCTGTTTCCCGGATCGCTGGTCGGCGCCTACGGCTACCGGCGCGAACTGGCCGGCCAACGCGAGCGGGCGATCCGGCTCGGCGTGGCCTCGACGATCGGCGCGGTCATCGGCGCCGTGCTTCTGCTCGTACTGCCGGCGGCTGCGTTCAAGGCGATCGTTCCGGTCCTGATCATCATCGCACTGCTGCTGGTCGTGTTCGGCAAGCAACTGTCGGCCAGCTTGGCGCACACCAAGCATCGGCCGACCACCGAGATCACGGTGCTGCTGTGGACGATGACGCTGCTGACCGGCGTGTACGGCGGGTACTTCGGCGCAGCGCAGGGCGTGCTGCTCATGGGCATCTTCGGCGTCCTGCTCGCCGAGCCGATGCAACGGCAGAACGCGCTGAAGAACGTGCTCGCCGGACTGGTGAACCTGGTCGCGGCGATCGTCTTCGTCGCGACGGCGCACATCGACTGGACCGCGGCGGGGCTGATCGCGGCCGGCTCGATCCTGGGCGGCCTGCTCGGAGCGCGGATCGGACGGCGCCTGTCACCGGCCGTGCTGCGCGCCGTGATCGTCGTCGTCGGCCTGGCCGCCGTCGTCAAGCTGCTGCTCTGAACCGCGGCCCGGGCGCGCGGGCCGTAGCCTGAGGGCGTGAGCGTGCGACGGGTGATGGGCACCGAGGTCGAGTACGGCGTCAGCCTGCCCGGCCAGCCCACGGCCAACGCGATGCTGCTCTCGGCCCAGGTCGTCAACGCCTACGCCAGCTCACTTCCGGCCGGACGGGCGCGGCGGGCGAGCTGGGATTTCGAGGAGGAGTCGCCGCTGCGCGACGCCCGCGGCTTCGACCTCGGCGGCAGCGGGTCCGTCGCGCAGGAGTTCGTCGAGGCCGAAGAGGACGCCGGGATGGCCAACGTCATCCTGCCCAACGGGGCGCGGCTCTACGTCGACCACGCGCACCCGGAGTACTCCAGTCCGGAGGTCACCAACCCGCTGGACGCCGTGCGGTGGGACAAGGCCGGCGAGTTGGTGATGCTCGCTGCGCTGCGCCGCGTCGCGACGATGCCCGGCGTCACCACGCCGATCAACCTGTACAAGAACAACACCGACAACAAGGGAGCGTCCTACGGGGCGCACGAGAACTACCTGTGCCGCCGGGAGACGCCGTTCGCCTCGCTGGTCCGTCACCTCGTGCCGTTCTTCGTCACCCGGCAGGTTATGTGCGGTGCCGGACGCGTCGGCCTGGCACAGGACGGGCGCACGTCCGGATTCCAGATCGCGCAGCGCGCCGACTTCTTCGAGGTCGAGGTCGGGCTGGAGACGACGCTCAAGCGGCCCATCGTGAATACCCGCGACGAACCGCACGCCGACGCCGACCGCTACCGGCGCCTGCACGTGATCATCGGCGACGCGAACATGTCGGAGGTGTCGACCTACCTGAAGGTGGGCACCACCGCACTGGTCCTGGCGATGATCGAGGAGAACTTCCTCGCCGAGGATTTCGCCGTCGCCCAGCCCGTCCGCGAGCTGCACGAGGTGTCCCACGATCCGCAGCTGTCCCACGAGATCGTCCTCGCTGACGGCCGTAGCATCACCGCGCTCGACCTGCAAGGCGAGTACCTGGACCGCGCGCGCAAGTTCGTCGACGACCGCTACGGCGGGGACGCCGACGAACAGACCCGCGACGTGCTCGCTCGGTGGGAGTCGGTATTGACCCGGCTGCGCGCCGACCCGATGTTGCTGGCCGGCGAGCTGGACTGGGCGGCCAAACTGCGGCTGCTGCAGGGCTACCGGGACCGCGACGGGTTGGACTGGGACTCGCCTCGGCTGCAGCTGGTCGATCTGCAATACGCGGACATTCGTCCCGAGAAGGGCCTCTATCACCGGCTCGTCTCCCGCGGCGCGATGACGACATTGCTGCCCGACGGAGCCGCCGCGGCGGCCGTCACCGCGGCACCGGAAGACACCCGCGCGTACTTCCGGGGGGAATGCCTCAAGCGTTACGGATCAGCGGTGGCCGCGGCGTCGTGGGATTCGGTGATCTTCGACGTCGGACGTGAGTCGCTGGTGCGGGTGCCCATGCTCGAACCGCTGCGCGGCACCAAGGCCCACGTCGGCGCGCTGCTCGATGCCAGCCCTACCGCACAGTCGCTGATCGACGCGCTCGTCGGCCCGCGCTGAGAGTCTGGGCCGGGCTCAGCCGACCTTGAGAACCGCGCACTCGTAGTGGCCGCCGGAGCCGGACGGGAAGTAGACCCAGCCGACGCTGAAGGAGCTCATCTGGGGGTCGAGCAGCCACCCGGTGCCGCGTCCGGCGATCAAGCTGACGACCTTGGCGCCGTCCTGGGTGCTGCCGACCGGCTCCCAGGAGAAGTGCGGCTGGCAGGTCGGGCCACCGCCGTGCCCGAGCGCGCACGCCGCGGCGCCGGCAGACACGGCACCGGGCACGGCGGGGCTGCCGTGGCTGGTGCGGAACGCGTTCAGCGCCTGCACGACCTGCCCTGTGTCGCCGGAGACCACGCACGGCGCGGTGGACGGACAGGGCGAACCGGTGCTGGTCGGGCGAGCAACGGTGGGCGTGGTACTCGCCGACGTGCTCGACGAATTGGCCGGAGCGGCGGAGGTGGCCGTGCTCTGTGCGCTCGACGGGGGAGCGCTCGTGGAGGCGCCGGCCGGGGTGGAACCGTCCGCAAGTCCGACGGGTTTGCTCGGGCCGCCGGACGTCCCGAGCACGAAGACCATCACCGCGACGATCAGCACGGCGAGCAGCACGAGAATGGTGAGGCCCCACGCGGCGCGGCGGCGCTCGGCGTGCTCGAGCTCCGCCGAGGAGAAGACGTCGCTCACGGGCATCCCTTCCAGGTGACGGCGGCGGGCTTGTGGGCCAAGCACCGGACCTCTACAGAATAGGCGTTGCGGAACCCGTCGGCAGCGGTCGGCGATGGCGTGCCCGCAGCTCCTCCCGGCGAGCGGTGTGCGAGGGTGGCAGCCATGCCCTTCGCCGATCTCGGCTCGCGCCGGCTGCACTACTTCCGGGACGGCAGCGGCGCACCGTTGCTCCTGATCCAGGGCATGGGCGGCCATCACGCCGCGTGGGGTCCGTCCTTCCTCGCGCCGCTGGAACGCCACCTCGACGTCGTCGCCTACGACCACCCCGGCATCGGAGAAAGCACCGACGTGTCCGGCGCGTTCACGATCGTCGAACTCGCGGCCGACGCCGTCGCGCTGATGGATGCGATCGGCTGGGACAGTGCCCACGTCATGGGCATTTCCATGGGCGGGATGGTGGCGCAGGAGCTCGTCCTGCGCTATCCCGAACGCGTTCGCAGCCTCGTCCTCGGCTGCACCTACGCCGGGGGAGCGGGTGCCGCGCTCGACGCGCCCGGACCGCTGCAGGTGCTCGAGGCCATGAACACCGGCGACGTCGAGTTCGCGATGCGCGCGATGTACGAGGCGAACCTCTCGGTCGGGTTCCGCGCCGAGGAGTCGCACTACGAGGCTTTCAAGCAGATGGGACTGTCCGTGCGGGTGCCGGCGCAGCTGGTGATGCGGCAGGCACAGGCCGCCTTCTTTCACGACGCCAGCGCGCGGCTGCCGCAGCTCAGGGCGCCGACGCTCGTCCTGCACGGCACCGCCGACCGGATGGTGCGCTATTCGAACGCCGAGCACATCGCCGGGCTCGTCCCAGGGTCGCGGCTACGCGCATTCGACGACGCCGGTCACCTGTTCTGGTGGGAGCAGCCCGCGCTCAGCGCCGA
Source organism: Jatrophihabitantaceae bacterium (assembly GCA_051000395.1). GTDB lineage: Bacteria > Actinomycetota > Actinomycetes > Mycobacteriales > Jatrophihabitantaceae > JBPCOI01. The sequence continues at coordinate 12,539 of JBPCOI010000018.1, read as the reverse complement.
GCTGGTCCGGGAGCACTGCGTCGCCGCCGGCTAGCTGATCGGCATGTGTCCGCAGCAGCAGCGCGAGGACGCCGGCCAGAACCAGCAGTCCGGCGCCGGAGATGACAAACACCGGCGGCAGGCCGAGCCCGTGCGCGAGCAGGCCGCCGCTCAGCGAGCCGAGCGGGATCGCGCCCCACACCAGCGTGCGGTACGCGCCCTGCACTCGGCCGAACAGTGCGTGCGGGATGAGCGCCTGGCGAAGCGACATCGTCAGCACGTTCCACGTCATCACGCCTGCTCCTGAGACGCCGAAGAGCACGCCCGCGACGTAGCCGTTGCGCGTCAGTCCCATCAGCGCCATCCCGATCGCGCTGATCACCGCTCCCACGACCAGCACCGGCGCGCGACCGAACCGACGAGCCAGCGGTGGCGTGCAGACACCACCGGTTATCGCGCCGACGCCGGCGCCGACGAGGACGAAGCCGAAGTCGCCGGAGGGCAGGCGCAGCGTCTCGAGCACGTACAGGACCAGGATCCCGGTGGCCATGCTCTGCACGAAGGCGGTCGCAGCCGAGACGACGGTCAGCCCGCGCAGGAACCGGTGGGCGCTCAGCCAGCGCACGCCGTCGGCCACGTCGCGCCGGATGGACGTGCGCTGTGCGGCGCGGACGGGCCGGTAGCGACCGCGCAGCGTCAGGACCAGGATCGCCGCGGCAGCGAATCCGGACGCGTTGACCAAGAACGGGACGGCCAGGGCGAACGCGAACAGCGCCGAGCCGAGCGGCGCGCCGAGGAAGTTCTGCCCGAGCGTCTCCTCGATAGTGAGCAGCCCGTTCGCGCCGTCCAGACGGTTCGCCGCGACGACCTGCGGCAGGATCGCCCGAGACGCGCTGTCGTACACGGTCTCGGCCATCCCGAGCGCGAACGCCACGATGTAGAGCACCGCGATCCCGGCTGCGCCGGCCAGCACGAGCACGGCGAGCGTGAGGACCGACACGGCGCGCGCGGCGTTCGCCGCCGCCATCGCATATCTCCGGTCGACCCGATCCACGAGTGCCCCGCTCGGCAGGGCGAACAGCAGCCACGGCAAGAAGGCGAGGCTGACCAGCCCAGAGATCAGCAAGGGGCTGCGGGTGTAGGACGTGGCCAGCAGCGGAAGCGCAGTACGTCCGATCCCGTCGGCGAGGTTCGACGTGGCGCTGCTGGCATACAGGCGCCAGAACGGGCGTCCCAGGCCCGTCACGGCCGTTGCCCGGTATCAGTCGGGAACACCGCGTACTGGACGTCGACCTTACGGGCGCCGCGACCGGGCTTGAGCTGCCGGTAGCGGGCGAGGACTGCGGCGAGCTCGTCGGCCAGTGCCCGCAACTGCGTGGGATTGAGATCGAGGTGGGCGTCGCTGTCGCTGGAGGCGCGTTGCCAGACCTGCGGCCATTGCGTTGCCGTGGCGTGCCAGTTCGCCAGCCGCCGGCTGCGGTCGGCGTTGTACTCGCGCAGCAGGTAACCCATCGCTTCGCGGGTCTCGTCGTGCTCCATGAACTCGAAGCCACGCACGTGAATCTCGTCGACGGCCATCTGCCACCAGCGTTGCCGGTCACCGCCTTCCGGGGGAGGGCACTGCTCGACCAGACCGTGCCGGGCCAACTGGCGCAGGTGATAGCTGGTAGCGCCGGTGCTCTCGCCGAGCTCGCCGGCCAGGCTGGTGACACTCACCCGCTCCCGCAGTTGCAGGATCCGCAGGATCTGCACCCGCAACGGATGCGCCAGGACCTTGAGCGCCGCCGCGTCCACCTCGAACTTCCGCGTCTCAGCCACACTGCAAAGCTAGCCTTGCAAAGATACATTTGCAAATAATTCGCGGTAGCTGCGACTGTCCGCTGTGGGACGGCGCGACTAGCTCATTGCGCCGCGCGGGCGTCGAGGCGTTCGCGTTGGGGGACGACGGTGTACTTCGGGTCGGCGGTGGAGGCGCGGCCGGCTTCGAAGATGCCGAAACGGGTCAGCGCCGATCCGGCGAGCAGCGCGGCTCCGGACGCAGCCGCTGCGACCCGGTTGCGGCGCGCGAACGTGGCTGCAGTGAGCGCGCCGGCTGCGGTGACTGCCTTCGCGGCGCGCAGCAGCAGCCCGGCGCGTCCGTCGTGGAACGTCTCGCCGGCCAGCCCCGCGTGCCGTTCCATGACGGTGCTGGCCGCGAGTTCCAGGGCCGCACCGCCGACCGCTGCGCGGCGGGCCGGCGCGGCCTCGGCGCAGGATGCGCACAACAGGCCGAGGCCGCCGGCGGACGCGGCGGCCGAGCCGACGAACACGAACGGCAGCTGCTGGCGGGACTCGTGCCAGGCGGGCACGGCGGTGTCGGCGAGGAGCACAGCGGTATAGGACGCGACGCCCGAACCGAGCACGGCAGCGCCCACACCCGCCGCGCGGCCGGCACGGGGAAGCAGTCCCGTCAGCTCGGCTGCGGCGCTGGCGCCGGCCAGCGGGCCGTACCCGGCGAGCAGCCAGGAACCGACGCTCATCGGCGAGGTGGGTTTTGCGACGCGGAGCATGTTGACGAAGCGGGCCGGCCTGCCGAGATCGTGGATCAGCGCGGCCCCGGACAGGGTGATGGCGCCGAGCGCGCCCAGCTTGGCCGAGCGCGCCAGGCCGGCTCGTCCGGTGAGTTCGCTGCCGGCGCCGAGGATCGACGATGCTCCCGCGAGGCCGCCCAGGAACAGGTAGCCGGCGATGTCGCGCGCCCGCCAAGTCGGCGCTTTGAGCACCGGGCGTCCGTAGTAGGACGTGAAGGCCGGCTCGTCGCGTCCTCTCATCGCTTGCGCCCCAGGAACGTTGCCGCCAGGCCGGCGAGCAGGGTGCCCGCGGCGATCGCCGCTTGGCGCCACATGCCCGGCAGGTCGCGGGTGGTGACGACGGGGTCGGGAGGCAGTCCGTAGAGCTCGGGCTCGTCCATCAGCAGGAAGAATGCGCCGTTGCCACCGACCCCGTCGTCGGGGGATTCGCCGTAGAGCTTCGCGTCGGCCACCCCCTGCGCGTGCAGTTCGTCGACGCGGCGCTGTGCCCGGTCGCGCAGCTCGTCGAGCTCGCCGAACTGGATCGACTTGGTGGGGCAAGCCTTGGCGCACGCCGGCTCCTGGCCAACGCCGATGCGGTCGTAGCACATCGTGCACTTGAACACCCGCCCGTCCTCCGGACGCTGGTCGATGACGCCGTAGGGGCAGGCCGACACGCAATAACCGCAGCCGTTGCAGACGTCCTGCTGCACCACCACCGTGTCGAACTCGGTACGGAACAGTGCGCCGGTCGGGCACACGTCCAGGCAGGCGGCGTGGGTGCAGTGCTTGCATACGTCGGAGGCCATCAGCCACCGCACGCCGTCGTGCGCGGGCTTGTGCTGCTCGATGAACGCGACGTGCCGCCAGGAGTTCGCGCCGAGCTCGGAGGTGTTGTCGAAGGACTCACCGGTGAGATCGAGCGCACCGGCGGCGGGGATCGCGTTCCACTCCTTACAGGCGACCTCGCACGCCTTGCAGCCGATGCAGACGCTGGTGTCGGTGAAGAACCCCATCCGCGGCATGCCCAGATTTGCGGTGCTCATCGGTTCACCCCCTCCGTGCCGGTGCGCTCGTCGATCCCGGCGCGCTGCCGGTACGCCGCGAGGAACGGCGGGACCGCTGCGCCGCGCGGGCGGCGACCCGGCCGGATGTCGACCGTCAAGGCCTTCACCTCCTGGATGTGCACGTTCGGGTCCAGCGCGATCGAGGACAGCTCGTTCATCGCGTCGCCGCTGGTCAACCCGTTCGGGCCCCAGTGGTAGGGCATCCCGATCTGGTGGATCGTCCGGCCGCCGACCTGCAGCGGCTGCATGCGCGAGGTGACCATGACGCGGGCCTCGACGACGCCTCGCGCGGTGACGATCGTGGCCCAGCCGTTGTGGCGCAGCTTGCGCTCCGCGGCCAGCTGCGGCGACACCTCGCAGAAGAACGCGGGCTGCAGCTCGGCAAGGTAGGGCAGCCACCGGGTCATTGCGCCGGCCGTGAAGTGCTCGGTCAGCCGGTAGGTGGTGACGACGTAGGGGAACACGTCAGCACCCGGCGCGCTGCCGCTGGGGTGGTAGCGGTTGTGCCTGCGGACGACCAGCTGGCGGGTGGGGTTGCGTTGCTGGCCGTACAGCGCGTTGTCGAACGGCGAGTCCTGCGGTTCGTAGTGCGCCGGCAGCGGACCGTCGACGAGCCCGGCGGGGACGTAGAGCCAGCCCTTGCCGTCGGCCTGCATGATGAACGGGTCGATCCCGGACAGCGCATCCGTGCCGCGGGCGTCGTCGTCGGGGCGGTAGCCGGGCGCCTTGGTGGCCTGGAAGTCCGGCACGTCGTGCCCGACCCACGTGCCGTCGTCCTCGTCCCACCAGACGAGCCTCTTGCGCTCGCTCCACGGCTTGCCGGCGGGGTCGGCCGAGGCCCGGTTGTAGAGCTCACGACGGTTCGCCGGCCACGCCCATCCCCACTCCAGCGAGGACGTCTCCTGCTGGACGTGCGGCTTTCGGCGGGCCGCCTGGTTGACGCCGTCGGCATAGCAGCCGGCGTAGATCCAGCACCCGCACGCCGTCGACCCGTCGTCGGCGAGCTGCTCGTAGGAGGACAGCGACTGTCCGTCGGCGTCCCAACCGTTGATCTCGGCGAGGATTGCCTCGGCGACGGGCTCGTCGAGCTCGCCTTCGGTGGGGTAGTCCCAGCTCAGCTCGAGTACCGGCCGATCGGCCTCGTCGCTCGAGCCGGCCAGCTTCGAACGGATCAAGCGGCCCAGGTGCAGCATGAACCACATGTCGCTGCGGCGTTCACCGGCCGGCTCGACGGCCTGGTGATGCCATTGCAGCAGCCGGTTGGTGTTGGTGAAGCTGCCGCTCTTCTCGGTGTGCGCGGCCGCGGGAAAGAAGAACACCTCGGTGCCGATATCGGCGGTGCGCAGCTCGCCGGTCGCGATCTCCGGCCCGTCCTTCCACCACGTCGCGCTCTCGATGAGCGAGAAGTCGCGCACCACCAGCCAATCCAGCTTCGCCATCGCGCGCCGCTGCATGCTGGTGTTCGCCGAGCCGACGGCGGGATTCTCGCCGAGCAGGAAGTACCCCTTGCAGGTGCCGTCGAGCTGGGCCTGCACGGTTTCGTAGGTGCTGTGGCTGCCGCTGATGCGCGGCAGGTAGTCGAAGCAGAAATCGTTGTCCGGACCTGCCGCCGGTCCCCACCACGACTTGAGCAGACTGACCAGGTAGCTGCGCATGTTCGCCCAGTAGCCGCGCTCGGCGGCGTCGGCCTCGACGAAGCTGTCGAGGTCCTCGTGACGGTGCGCATGCGGCATCGGCAAGTAGCCGGGAAGCAGATCGAACAGGGTCGGGATGTCGCTGGAGCCCTGGATGCTCGCGTGCCCGCGCAGGGCCATGATCCCGCCGCCGGGACGGCCGATGTTGCCGAGCAGCAGCTGCAGGATCCCGGCGGTGCGGATGTACTGCACACCGGTGGTGTGCTGCGTCCAGCCGACGGCGTAGGCGAACGCGGTCGTCCGCTCGCGTCCGGAATTGGCGCAGAGCAGCTCGGCCACCCGCGCGAAGAGCTCTGGTGGCACGCCGCAGATGTCCTGCACCATCTCCGGCGTGTAGCGCGCGTAGTGGCGCTTGAGGATCTGAAAGACGCAGCGCGGGTCTTGCAGCGTCTCGTCGCGACGCCAACTGCTGCGTAGGGCCGGACCGCCGGAACCATGCGACTGCGAGTGGCTGGATTCCGCAACGCTCTCGCCACCGTCGTTGGTGTCGTCGTACTGCTCGTCGCGTTCGCCGGAGGCAGCGGCGACCTCGCCGCCTTCGTACTGCCAGCTGCTCGCGTCATAGACCCGCGAGTCGGGATCGAATCCGGAGAACAGGCCCTCCAGATCCTCGGTGTCACGGAACTGGTCGCTGATAATGGTCGCCGCGTTGGTGTAGTTGAGGACGTAGTCGTGGAAGTACCGGTCGTTGCTGAGGACGTAGTTGATTAGAGCACCCAGCCAGGCGATGTCGGTTCCCGCGCGGATCGGCACGAACAGGTCCGCCAGGGCGCTGGTGCGCGAGAAGCGCGGGTCGACGTGGACGACCGTCGCGCCCCTGGCCTTGGCCTCCATCACCCACTGGAAACCCACCGGGTGCGCTTCGGCGAAGTTGGAGCCCTCGATGATGATGCAGTCGGCGTTCTGCAGGTCCTGCAAGTAGGTGGTGGAACCCCCGCGGCCGAACGTGGTTCCCAGTGCGGCAACAGTGGAGCTGTGGCAGACGCGGGCCTGGTTCTCCACCTGCACGACCCCCAGTGCGGTGAACAACTTCTTGATCAGGTAGTTCTCCTCGTTGTCCAGCGTCGCGCCGCCGAGGCTCGCGATCCCCAGCGTGCGGCGGGTCCGCTTGCCGTCCGCCTCCCACTCCCAGGTGTCGCGGCGGGTCGCGATCACCCGGTCGGCGACCATGTCCAGCGCCGTGTGCAGCTCCAGCCGCTCCCACTCGGTGTCGTGCGGACGCCGGTAGAGCACGTACTTCTCGCGCGCGTCGCCGGTGGTCAGTTGCAGCGTCGCCGACCCCTTGGGGCACAACCGGCCGCGGCTGATGGGGGAGTCGGGATCGCCCTCGATCTGGACGACCTTCTTGTCCTTGACGTAGACGTTCTGCCCGCATCCCACGGCGCAGTAAGGGCAGATCGACTTCACGACCTTGTCCGCGGTCGCGGTACGCGGCGCGAGATCCTCGGTGATCCGCGACTTGGCGGCGGCGGCGCGTCCGGTGCGGTCGGGTCCGCTGAGCTGGCGCAGCACCGGCCACCGCGGTGCGGGTGCGCCGTTCACGACCGCGCCTTCGCTTGCTGCATCTGCCGATCGGTACTCGCGTGCCGGCGCACCCAGGCGTGGACCGCGTCGCGGGACGTCGGGTTCACCGAGGGCGGATTGACCAGTTGCTGGGTAGGTTCTGCGTTCTGGCCGTGGCTCCCGTCGGCCGGCAGACCGCTCGCCAGCTGGTAGACGAGTCCCGCCGGAAGGCGCATCGCGCCGCCAGCCTGCTCGTAGCTCATGCCGCGACGCAGCAGCGCCCGCACCTGTTCCTTGACGGACTCTGTCGTCATCGTCAGCCTCCGGGCTGCTCATGGTGACTGCTCATGCGCGGGCGTGCTGCGGGGAGCGCAGATGCGCCTTACCTACCGCGAAAGGGCGCCCGGTAAACGAGGTGACGGACCCCCGCGGTTGAGCGAGTCGGGTCGCTCGCCCGTCGCGCCCGCACGACGCTCGGGAAACGCATCAACAGCTCCGGCGCGAGGTGGCACGATCGCGCAGGTGACCAGCAGAGGCTCAGTAACGGCTGCGCGTCCGCAGGAGGTGGCTGCAACGGCACAGCACCTGCGCGATCTCGCGCGGTTGCGTCGCGTCCGCGACCGGATCGACCGGGACTACGCGCAACCGCTTGACGTCGAGGCGCTCGCCCGCGGCGCGTACCTGTCGGCCGGGCACCTCAGCCGCGCATTCCGGCTCGCCTACGGCGAGTCGCCGTACGCCTACCTGATGACGCGGCGGATCGAGCGCGCGATGGCGCTCCTGCGTCGTGGCGACCTCAGCGTCACCGAGGTCTGCTTCGCGGTCGGCTGTTCGTCGCTGGGCACCTTCAGCACGCGCTTCACCGAGTTGGTCGGCGTACCACCCAGCATCTACCGGCGCCGCGCGGCGCGGGCGACGGCGGAAATGCCGTCCTGCGTGGCGAAACAGGTGACCAGACCGATCAGGAATCGAGAAGCACCAGTCAGCGAGCCGCAGCTAGCGTGACCGTCATGGACCTCACCATTCACGTCACCTCCCTCCCGCACGACGACCCGGACACCTCCCTGGCCTTCTACCGCGACACCCTCGGCTTCGAGGTCCGCAACGACGTCGGCAGCGGCAAGATGCGCTGGATCACCGTCGGCCCCGCCGACCAGCCCGACATCTCCATCCTGCTGGCCCCACCGGCCGTCGACCCCGGCATCACCGACGACGAGCGCCGCACCATTGCGGAGATGATGGCCAAGGGCACCTACGGTTGGATCCTGCTGGCCACCAAGGACCTCGACGGCACCTTCGAGCGGCTGCAGGCCGGCGACGCCGAGGTCGTCCAGGAGCCGACCGAGCAGCCCTACGGCGTGCGCGACTGCGCCTTCCGCGATCCCGCAGGCAACCTGATCCGCATCCAGGAGTTGCGCTGAGTCAGTCGAGAACCGACCACGATCGAAGGAGCGGTAGATGAAGACGATGACCTGCAAGCAGATGGGTGGGCCCTGTGAGATCGCGCTGAGCGGACAGAGCGCCAACGATGTCATAAAAGCGCAGGACCAGCACCTGAAGGACGCCGTCGCAAGTGGCGACCACACGCACCAGGATGCGTTGAACGACATGCGGGGCAGGTGGAAGAACTCGATCTCTGGCATGGGGTGGTACCGCAAGACCAAGCGTGATTTCGCGGATCTTCCCGAAGACTGACGAACCCCAGCGTCAACGGCGAGATCGACGACCCTCGGCGACCAGCGACCAGTGCGGAATTCCGACCCTGCAAGTGGTGCAGCATCGTGTTCGACAGCATCGAGTTCGTACGTTGCAGCCGTGATGCCATCACATCAAAGTGTTGATGCAGTGCTGCTCGCGAGGCGTATACTCTGCTGATGCGCACAACCCTGACGCTGGACGACGACGTTGCGGCGGCTCTTGAGCGGCGTCGGGTCGGACGGGGGACGCGGCTGCGCGAGGAGGTCAACGACTTGCTCCGCGCCGGCTTGGCCGCCGTCGACCGTCCGTCGACGAGCCCAGACCGCTATGAACTGCCGGCCTTCGACCCGGGGCGACCGCTGATCACCGACAGCCGCGTCCTCTCCGAGCTTCTTGATGCCGAAGATGTCGAGCGGGCGACGCCGGCCCGATCGTGATCCTCGTCGATGTCAATCTGCTCGTCGACGCGACGATGACGACCGCCGCAAAACATGCAGCCGCGCGGTCGTGGCTTCAACATCAGCTGTCCGGCACGGCTCGGGTGGGGCTTCCGTGGGTCTGCATCACAGGCTTCGTACGGGTCGTCGGGCAGCCGCGAGCGTGGGAGCGTCCGATGCCGGTCGACGACGCGCTGTCGGTAGTTCGCTCGTGGTTGGCTCGTCCGTGTGCGTGGATCCCTGAACCTGGGCCACGACACGTTGATCTCCTCGACGAATTGCTCCGTGCGCAGCCGTCGGTGCGCCTGCTGACCGATGCGCACATTGCGGCGATTGCACTTGAGCACGGCTTGGAACTGTGCAGCCGCGACCGCGACTTCGCCCGTTGGGCCGACCGTGGTCTGCGATCGCGTGACCCCCTGGCCTGACACGTCAACCGGTGAAGCGCCGATAATGGACATTATGTCATTTTGACCAGTCATTATTGCAACCGATGCACGATGCCCGCAGGCGGCCCGACCACCCGGCACGCGATCCGCACCTTCATCGTCTGGAGCGGCGAGCAGAAGCTCAACTCCGAACTATCCATCGGGTTCCGACAGGCGCGTTCGGCGCGGCTGATTACTCAGGACGATCGATTGGGCTGGCTCAGGCGATGCCTCACCGGCGAACCGGACACCCTCCCCTACCGGGTCGCGGCCGTCCTTCTGCTGCTCTATGCCCAACCACGCGTGCGCGTTGCGGCGATGCGCATCGACCAGGTCCAGGTCGCGCCTAGCGAGATCCTGGTCTTGCTGGGCAAGGAACCGGTCGCAGTTCCCGAGCCGTTCGCGCAGGTTCTGCGTGATCAACTCGCTGCCAGACCGAACCTGCGCACCGCCAACCCTGACGGCAGTCCGTCGTTGTTCCCGGGCTGACGCGCTGGCCGCCACCTGCACGCACAATCGATCATGGATCGGCTGCGCACGCTCGGCGTCGATCTGCTCGGCTCCCGCAACGCTGTCCTGCGGGATCTTGTCCGCCAGGTCCCCCGCACCGATCGTCGCCACCCAGCTCGGCTACAGCCACCAGATCACCCAACGACATGCGGCGCTCGCGGCCGAGCCAATGGGCAAGTACTCCTCGATCAAGAGGCTTCAACGCTGAACGCGGGCGCTCGCAATGGCGTGCGTGTCGCTTCGCCAATTGCTCCCTGTCGCCGGGCAACTGACATCGACCGTCGAGCACGATCCCTCCGACGACGAGGCATGATTCATTCATGGGTGGACACCCGGACGAGATCGACCAGGCACTCACGACCCTCAGCGCCACCGTCGCCGACCGTTTGTCGGCAGCGGGCTGGAGCCGCCGAGTGCTTGATGGTGATCGCACCGACGCCACTCTGACTCGCTCGACACAAAACGGCGTCATCGATGTGATCGAGATCCATCGCACTTCGTTTCAGTGGCCGGACGACTGGCCCGTCGAGGTCGAAACCTCGCTCGGCGTCGGCTACGAGCCCGCCCTGAACCTGATGCCGCTATTGACCGTGCATCTACGAGCTGCACTGATCGACGACCCTGAGCACGGGCGCACCAACAGCTTCACCGTGCAGCTGACCGGCCGGGACGACGTTGATCAGGCCGCACAGCGGATCGTGCAATTCGCCAACGACCATGCGTCGGCCTACGCCGAGCACTTCCCCGACGCAGCTGCGATCGACGGCCACCTTCGATGCGAGGTCGAGACAGCGCAGGCACGGTCTGAGGACGAGGGCGACGACGAGGACGGCGATCCAAGTGCGTCCGACTTCGACACGCAGCTCCGTCTGGTTGTCCTCGCGGCGATGGGCAGGCACGAAGAAACCCGCGTGTTGCTCGCCACCTACCCGGCGGAACAGACCGATCGAACGATCGACCGCGACGACCGCCGATTCATCAGACAGCTGACGCGCTGGCTAGACGCCGGCGGACCGGTCGCGCCGCCCATCGAGGAGACGCTCGCCCAGCTCCCCCGACGGGCACGTCCGCCACGACCGTCCTGGTCCAACGCCCGCGCTGAATCGAAAGCCAAGAAGGAGGCACTCGACGCCGCGCGCGCGAAGTTTAAAGGCAAGACCCTCGATCAGCTCAAGCAGTTGATCGCGGACGAGTACAGCGCGCGCGGAATCGAGATCGCACCATCCGTGGTCGACTTCAATGCCGAGATGCTCCAGACCGAGCAGCAGCCGTTCGGTCGCGCGAGAACAGCACTCAAGGCGATCCGGATGCTGAAGTCCAGCGGCGGAGACATGATCCGGCTGATCAAGCACGCCTCTGACGACGACCCCGAATGGCTCCAGCCGCCGGACCGAGCCGCCTACCCGATGATTGCCGACCGGAATCGATACACACCCGTTCAGCTGGATGCGGCGGCCAACGATCTGCTCGAACGCGTCCGAACCGAAGGACCACGACGCATGGGCCCCTGGGTCCTGATCGATGTCTGGCTTGCGCGCGAGGACCCAATCGGACCACTAGTCGCTTCAATCGGTGCCCACCGCGTCGGCACAATCCCCGAGACCCACGCGAACGAGTTCGACTCCGCCATGCGAGCCGCGACGCTCTTCGACGAAGACCCGTTCGTCCGAGGACGGCTCACAGCAGCCGACGGGACCGGCGCGATCGTGCTGGAAATATCGCTCCCCGAACGTCAGGGTGTCGATTCGTCCACGTGACGAGACGCCTGGTCACTTGATCGCTTTACCAGTCGAACGATGCCGAGCAAGACGACAAGCGGAATGAGGATCACCAGCGCATACAGCCCTGCGATCGTCGCCGATGACGCGGACGATGCCGTCGTTGTTGGTTGCCATGACGATGCCAGCGATGCAGATGCACGTGGCGACAAGCACCACACCGAGCACGCCGAGGTCGGCCTGGCTGCCGTCGGACCAGATGACGACCCGGGTCGGTCCTTGGTCCTCATCTTCACGGCGTCCGAGTCCGGGTGCCAGTAAGAATGCTGTCACCAGGTCCAAACGGGGCCTGGTGTCTGCCGGGAATGCGGACGACGATGCGCTGGCATGGGACGTGTGCCGCTTGATGTCGATGACCTGGTCGAGCGGTGGACGTTGCTGGACGACGAGAGCGCGCTGGCCGCGGGCAAGCGCGGAGCGACGCGCTTGGGGTTTGCGCTGCTGCTGAGGTTCTACGGTCAGGAGGGACGCTTTCCCGCTGGCCGTGCTGAGTTGCGCGACGAGCTAGTCGAGTTCGTTGCTCGCCAGGTCCAGGTGGCCGCCTCGGCGTTGGGGTTCTACGAGTGGACCGGCAGCACCGTCGCGTATCACCGCGCCCAGATCCGTCAGCGTTTCGGATTCCGTGAGTGCAGCGTCTCGGGGCGTGAGTAGCAGTGCTACAGGATCGTGCGCTAAGCGCCGGGCACGTCGTCGGGCGTTCGACGCGAGTCGGAGTCTGCCCGACGTCCAGCTTGTGGTATCGCTGAACCCGGGTGCTGCAACGACGCTATGAACACTATTCATAAGCCCTCTCCGTTTGCGCCAGTGAAGTGGCGGTAGCGGAGGATTCGGAATACGCACCGGATGGTGAGTTCGAGGTCGTTCCAGGTGCGGCGGTAGCGGGTGGCGAGGATTTT
>JBPCOI010000054.1:0-23755 GCA_051000395.1 Jatrophihabitantaceae bacterium | reverse complement strand
CGCGGGCAGCAGCTCGCGTAGCTTCGCCGCGTCCATCCGCCCGCTGAACAACGCCACCTCCTGCGGCTCGCGCGACAGGACATGGACGAGCTGCACGCGGGTGGGATCGGCGTCCTTGAGGTCGGCGCTCTCGTCGGCGAACATCACCGAGTCGGTGCGGCGGTTGCCGTACAGCACGAGCGCCTCGGCGGCCGGGTTCGCCAGCACCGACGCGGCGATCGACAGGACGGGCGTGATGCCCGAGCCGGCCGCGATGAGCACGTGCCTGGCCCCGACGTCGAGGTCAGGAGTGAACGAGCAGGCCGGCGGCTGGACTTCGACCCGGTCGCCGCGGCGGACCTCGTGCACGAGCCAGCCGGAGACCGCGCCGTCGCGGACCTCTCGCACCCCGATGCGCGGCGGTTGCCCGGCGGCGGCGCAGATGGAGTAGGAGCGCCGCTCGTCGCGCCCGTCAACCATCCGGCGCACCGTGAGCGACTGGCCGGGGCGGAAGCGGAACTGCTCGGCCAGCTCGGCGGGAACGTCGAAGGTGACCGCCGCGGCGTCGTCGCACAACCGATCGACGCGCGAGACCGTGAGCTCGTGGAACTGCCCGCGCCCGGCGCGGACCGGGCGCGTCACCACCTCCGTCACGGCTCAGATCTCCTTTAGGTATTCGAACGGTTCGGCGCACTCGCTGCAGCGGTAGAGCGCGCGGCAGGCGGTGGCGCCGAAGCGCGCGCTCTGCTCGGTGTCGGGCGATCCGCAGTGCGGGCAGCGCACGTCGCGGCGCGTCGGGCGCAGCGTGAGCGGCACCGGTCCGGCGGGCGCGCGGGCGGCAGGCAGCGGAGGCGCGATTCCGGCGTCGGCGAGCTTGCGGCGCCCCTCCTCGGTGATCCAGTCGCTGCTCCACGGCGGGCTGAGCACCGTGCTCACCTGCACGTCGTCGTAGCCGGCGTCGACGAGGCGGCGGCGCACGTCCAGTTGCATCTCCCGCATCGCCGGACACCCCGAGTACGTCGGGGTGAGCGACACGCTCAGCCGCGACCCGTCGAACGCGACGCCACGCAGGATGCCGAGCTCGGCCAGCGTGAGCATCGGCAGCTCCGGGTCGGGGACGGCTGACGCGGCCTCCCGCGCGTGGCGCAGCGCCTCGGCCATGCCGGTGACGCTCACCAGCTCGCTCCGGCGTGCTCGCGCGCGACGCACTGCAGCTCGGCGAGCAGCGGCGCCAACGCGCTGGTGTGCTGACCCGCGCGCCCGCTCGCCGCGCCGGAGACTGTGCAGAACGGCGGCGGCTCGCGCAGCGTTCCCGCGCGGCACACCTCGCGCAGGACGCCGGTCGACTCCTCCCGCACGTCTTGCGCGATCGTCGCGAACCGCGCGTCGTCGTACAGCTCGTCGAGGTAGGGCCAGATCCAGTCGAGCGCCGCTTGCATCCGCTCGTGCGAGAGCGCGGTGCCGTCGCCGAGTCGTACTGCCCAGCCGGCGGCGTATTCGCGGTGGTAGGTCAGCTCGGGCACCGCCTTGGCGCAGATCGCGGCGAGCACCGGGTCCGCGGTCGCCCTCAGCTGCTGCGCCAGCGCGAGGCGCCAGGTACTGAACGCGAGCAGCCGCGCGACGCAGCGGGCGAAATCGTGCGAGTCGTCCAGCTCGGCCAGCTGCACGTTCGCGAACTGCTCCGGCGCGCGGAAGTAGGCCAGCGCGTCCTCGCCGGGCAGCTTCGGCGGCGCGGTGGACGGGCGCAGCGTCGCGTCGGCCGCTTCCGCCCGGGCGAGCAGCAGCCGCGCCTGCCCGAGCAGGTCGAGGGCGATATTGGCCAGTGCCGTCTCCTCCTCCAGTTCTGGCGCCCGGGCCAGCCACTGCTGCAGACGGTGGGACATGATCAGCGCGTCGTCACCGAGCGCCAGGCACGTCGCGGCGAGCTGAGCGGCGTCGACCCCGTCGGGCACCGCGGTGTCGACACCGGCCAGCGCGTCGGTGAAGCCGGTGCCGAAAGCCCACCGGTGCTCGTCCTGCTCCTCGGTGATCGCCTCGTAGGCGGAATCGAAACCCATGGCAGCAGCGCCGATCAGATGTGCGGGACGGAGTCGGGGATGCTGTAGAACGTCGGGTGCCGATACACCTTGTCGCCGCTCGGGGCGAAGAAGGGATCCTTCTCCTCCGGGCTGGACGCAGTGATGTCGGCGGAGTTCACGACCCAGATGCTGACGCCCTCGTTGCGCCGGGTGTAGAGGTCGCGCGCATGGTGCAGGGCCATCTGCGCGTCCGCTGCGTGCAGCGAGCCGACGTGGACGTGATTCAGCCCGCGCTTGCCGCGCAGGAACACCTCGTACAGCGGCCACTCCGTTCCCAGCTCGCCCATCGGTCTCACCTGCCTGCACGCGCTGGGCGCGCGAGGCCATTGCGGCGCTTCGCGGCGTGCGCGGTGGCGGCCTCGCGGACCCAGGCACCGTCGTCGCGGGCGGCGCGGCGGTTCTCGATCCGCTCGGCGTTGCAGGGACCGTCGCCGGCGATGACGGCCTTGAACTCCGCCCAGTCCGGCTGGCCGAAGTCGTGGTGGCCCCGCTCGGCGTCCCAGCGCAGCTTCGGATCGGGCAGCGAGACGCCGAGCGCCTCGGCCTGCGGCACGGTCATGTCCACGAAGCGCTGGCGCAGCTCGTCGTTGGTGTGCCGCTTGATCCCCCACGCCATGGACTGCGCGGTGTTCGGCGAGTCGGCGTCGGGTGGTCCGAACATCATCAGCGACGGCCACCACCAGCGGTTGGTGGCGTCCTGCACCATCGCGCGCTGCGCGTCGGTGCCCCGCATCATCGTCATCAGCAGCTCGTAGCCCTGCCGCTGGTGGAAGGACTCCTCCTTGCAGATGCGGATCATCGCGCGCGCGTAGGGCCCGTAGGACGATCGGCACAGCGGTACCTGGTTGCAGATGGCCGCGCCGTCGACGAGCCAGCCGATGACGCCGACGTCGGCGAAGCTCAGCGTCGGGTAGTTGAAGATCGACGAGTACTTCTGCTTGCCCTCGATGAGCTTGGCGGTCAGGTCCGAACGATCGCTGCCGAGCGTCTCCGCCGCCGAGTAGAGGTACATGCCGTGGCCGGCCTCGTCCTGGACCTTCGCGAGCAGGATCGCCTTGCGACGCAGCGAGGGCGCGCGGGTGACCCAGTTGCCCTCCGGCTGCATGCCGATGATCTCCGAGTGCGCATGCTGGGCGATCTGGCGCACCATCGTCTTGCGATAGGCGTCCGGCATCCAATCGCGCGGCTCGATGCGGCGGTCATGCTCGATCGTCGCGTCGAAGTGACTCGCCAGGGCTTCGGTCACGTGCCGCCACCGCCTCTCAATTACCGACCATTCGGTCAGTAACTCATTGTGCAACGCGTAGCGGCGCCGGCGCAAGCCTTACGCGGGCGGCCACTGCTTGGCGACCATGGTGAGCACGTCGTACTTCGCCACCGACGCGCCGTCCTGGTTGGTCACGTCGGCGTCCCAGCGCACCTCGCCGTGCTCTGCGTCCTCGCGGGGGGTGATCTGCTTGCAGGTCAGGCTCACGCTCAGCTCGTCACCGGGGTAGACGGGGGTGAGGAAGCGCAGGTTCTCGAGGCCGTAGTTGGCCAGCACCGGGCCCGGGTCGGGCTGCACGAACAACCCCGCGGCGAAGGACAGCACGAGGTAGCCGTGCGCCACGCGGCCGTCGAAGAACGGGTTTGCGCGCGCGGCGTCCTCGTCCATGTGCGCATAGAAGGTGTCGCCGGTGAACTCGGCGAAGTGCTCGATGTCCGCCAGCTCGACCGGGCGCGGGCCGGCCACCACGGCGTCGCCGGGACGCAGCTCGGCGAGCGACTTGGTGAACGGGTGCCGCTCCCCCGTCGTGCGCTCGGCACCGGGCACCCAGCGGCCGGTCACCGCGGCGAGTACGCGGGGACTGGCCTGAACAGCCGTGCGCTGCATGTGATGCAGCACGCCGCGCAACCCGCCCAGTTCCTCACCGCCGCCGGCCCGTCCGGGGCCGCCGTGCACCAGCATGGGCAGCGGCGAGCCGTGCCCGGTCGACTCGGCCGCGTCGTCGCGGTCGAGCACCAGCAGCCGGCCGTGCCACGGCGCCACCCCGAGCACGACCTCGCGCGCGAAGTCGGCGTCGGCGCTGACGACGGACCCGGCCAGGCTGCCCAGCCCGCGCCCAGCCAGCTCGATCGCGTGCGCCGTGTCGCGGTAGCCGATGACGGTGCTGACCGGGCCGAACGCCTCGATCTCGTGCGGCTCGGCACGGTCGGCGTCCTCGCAGCGCACCAGCAACGGCGAGATGAACGCGCCGCGTTCGGCGTCGGCGCCGCGCACGTCGACGTGGTCGGGGTCGCCGAACACCAGTTCGCCGGCCGACAGCAGCGCCTTGAGCGAGCGGCGCACCTCCTCGCGCTGCTCCAGACTGGCGAGCGCACCCATCCGCACGTCCGGCTCCGCGGGGTTGCCCACGACGACCTTTGCCAGCCGGGCGCGCACCGCTTCGCTCAGCTCGTCCACGACCGGCGCCGGGACGATCGCGCGACGGATCGCGGTGCACTTCTGACCTGCCTTCACCGTCATCTCGTTGACCAGCTGCTTGACGTAGAGGTCGAACTCCGGCGTGCCCGGCGTCGCGTCCGGGCCGAGGATCGAGCAGTTCAGCGAGTCCGCCTCGGCGTTGAAGCGCACCGAGCGGGCGATGACGGTCGGATTCACGCGAAGCTTGCGCGCGGTCGCGGCCGAGCCGGTGAACGAGACCAGGTCCTGCTCGCCGAGGTGGTCGAACAGGTCGCCCACGCTGCCGCAGACCAGCTGCAGCGAACCCTCGGGCAGCAGACCGGAGGCGATCATCAGCTCGACGAGGCGCGCGGTGAGGTAGGCCGTCTGGCTGGCCGGCTTGACCAGGCTCGGCACGCCGGCGAGGAACGCGGGTGCGAACTTCTCCAACGGCCCCCACACCGGGAAGTTGAACGCGTTGACCTGCACCGCGACACCGCGCAGCGGCGTGAGGATGTGCTGGGCGACGAACTGGCCGCCCTTGCCGAGCTGTTCCACGGCACCCTCGACGTAGATGCGGTCGTTGGGCAGTTCCCGCTTGGCCTTGCTCGCGTAAGCGAGCAGTACGCCGATCCCGCCGTCGATGTCGAACTTGGAGTCGCCGAGCGTCGCGCCGGTGCGGGTCGACAGGGCGTAGAGCTCCGCGCGGTTCTCCCGCAGCAGCGAGCCGAGTGACTTGAGCAGAGCGCCCCGCTGATGGAAGCTCAGCTCCCGCAGCGCCGGGCCGCCCGTCCCGCGTCCGTGCTCCAGGGCGGCCCGCATGTCCAGCCCCTCCGACGAGACGCGCGCCACCCGCTCGCCGGTCACGGCATCGGTCACCGGCTGACCCTCACCCGTCGGCGTGACCCATCGGCCACCCACATAGCTGCGCAGCAACGACATCGTCCACTCCTCGTGCCCACGACTTCCTGACCGGTCGTTCGGTACGTTATCTTGCCACCATGCCTGATCACCAGCCCGTCGCCGCCGGCGAGGACAGCGTGGCCGCGATGATGGCGTCCGACCGTGCCTCGCGTGCCCTCGGCATCGAGGTGCTCACCTACGGCGACGGCCGGGCGACGGCACGCATGACCGTCCGCGCCGACATGGTCAACGGCCACGACATCGCCCACGGCGGCTTGGTGTTCACCCTCGCCGACACGGCATTCGCCTGCGCCTGCAACAGTTTCGGTCCCGCGACGGTCGCGGCCGCAGCCGAGATCGTGTTCGTCGCGCCCGCCCGGCTCGGTGACGAACTGAGCGCTGAGGCGGCGTTGCGCACCGGATTCGGCCGCACCGGGATCTACGACGTCACCGTGCGTCGCGGGGAGCAGGTGGTCGCGGAGTTCCGCGGCCGGAGCCATCGGCTGCCCCGGTGACCAAGGCCGTGGCCAGCGGCGTGCGGGCCCGTGGACGGCCCGGCTATGACGTCGAGTCCCTCCTCGCCGTGGCCGTCGAGGTCTTCAACGAACGCGGTTACGACGGCACCAGCATGGAGGACCTGTCCCGCCGGCTCGGGATCGCGAAGTCCGCGATCTACCACCACGTGCAGGGCAAGGAGGAACTGCTGCGCCTGGCCCTCGATCGCGCGCTCGACGGTCTTGCGGCGGTGGCCGAGCAGACCCGCTCGCTCGACGTGGCGTCCATCGAGCGGCTGGAATACCTCGTGCGCGGCAGCGTCGCCGTCCTGCAGGAGCAACTGCCCTACGTCACACTGCTGCTGCGGGTGCGCGGCAACACCGACGTCGAGCGCGCCGCGCTCAACCGCCGTCGCCAGTTCGACCGCTACGTCGCCGGGCTGGTGAAGCAGGCCGAGAGCGACGGCGACGTGCGCCCGGACGTCGACCCCGCCGTGACGGCACGCCTGCTGTTCGGCATGGTCAACTCGATCGTCGACTGGTATCGCCCCGGCCGGCGCAGCAACGGCGAGGCCGTCGCCGACGCCGTGTGCGCCGTGGCCTTCGACGGCCTGCGGGTCGTGCGCTGATCGGCTCAGTCGCGCGGCCGGGGTAGCAGCCCGTCAGAAATGATCTTTCGCTGGATCTCGGAGGTGCCCTCGACGATCGTGGTCAGCCGGGCATCGCGCCAGTACCGCTCCACCGAACGCTCGGTGGTGTAGCCGTTGCCGCCGTGCAGCTGCATCGCCTGGCCCGTCACCACCGCGGCCATCTCGGTGGCACACAACTTCGCCATCGCCGCCTGCTGCGTGCAGTCGCTGCCGGTGTCGATGAGGTGCGCGACCTGACGGTAGAACGCGCGGTTCTGCTCGACCGCGCTCGCCATGTCGGCGAGGGTGAATCGCAGCGCCTGGAAGTCCGAGATCGGATGACCGAACTGTTCGCGTTCCTGCAGGTAGGTCGTGCAGTCCTCCACGGCGGCCTGGGCCAGTCCGACGGCGCGGGCGGCGGTGTGCACCCGCGCCAGGTCGAGCCAGGCGCCGACGCCGGAGAAGCCGCTGTCGGCTCCCTCGACCGCGCTCACGACGTTGCCCAGCGGCGTCCGGACCACCTCGAAGTCCAGGTCCCAGGTGAGAAAGCCGTGGTAGCCGATCTTGTCGATCGGCGTTCCGGTGAGGCCGGGCGGAAAGCTGTCGCGGTCCTTTTCCACCAGCAGGGTCTGCAGGCCGGCCGAGCGGGGCTCGCCGTGCGCCGGATCGCGCGTGCGGACGAGGACCTGGATGAAGTCCGCGGCCTCGGCGTTGCCGCACCACCGCTTGTGCCCGGTGATCACCCACTCGTCGCCGTCGCGGACCGCCCTGGTCCGCACGCCCGCCAGGTCCGAGCCGGCATCGGGTTCGGACAACGCGATCGCGCCGATCCACTGGCCGCGCGCGGAACGGGCCAGCAGCCGCGCGCGACGCGAATCGTCCGCGAGGCCCGTGCCCAAACCCTGCGCCCGCGCGATGATGCTCGCGACGCTCATCCACGCGCGCGCCAGCTCCTCGGCGACCATGCAGTATTCGAACGCGCCCAGGCCGAGGCCGCCGTGCTCGGTGGCGACGGTGATCCCGAAGTAACCCAGCTCGGCGACGCGATCGAGGAGGGCCGGCGGGATGAGGCCCTGCTTCGGGTCGAGTTCGTCGGCCACCGGAAGCACCTCGTCACGCGCGAACGCGCGCGCCTGAGCCAGCAACTCGGCGCGCTGGGGCGTGTGCCAGGGCGCGGTGAGTTCGGGCAGCGCCACCGCCCTGAGCGACACCGGCACGCCCTTCACCCCCGAGTTCGTAGCCACGCTAGCCATCGCCAGCCCGTGCTGGCAGCTGCCCTGCCCGGCGGGCGTCGGAAAGCCGGAAAGTGTCGTACCCGGATGAGAGGCTGGACCCGAGTTGGAGGAGGACACGATGAGCGAATTGATGTGGGTCCGGTCTCATGTCGAGCGCCTGCTGCAGGAGGAATGGGAGACCTGCCGGGTGACGGCCGATGCCGACGACGATTTCCCTTTCCGCGCCGGCACGTCCGCGTGCTGGGTGCAGCTCATGGACACCGAGCCGATCATGGTGCGCGTCCTCGCGCACGCCGCGACCGGCGTGCGGTCCTCGCTCAAGGTGCTGCGCGAGCTGAACGAGATCGAGGGACGCACGCTCAGCGCGGCCGTGACCCTGCACGGCGGGACCGTGCTGGTGCACCAGACGATCAGCCCCATCGGGCTCACCCAGCCGGTCCTGGCACAGGCGTTGCGCTCGGTGGCCGGAGTCGCCGACGACATCGGCCTGCTGCTGGCCTCGATGTTCAATGGCGCGACCCCGTTCCCCACCCAGGAGGCACAGTCCGAAGACGCCCCCTGACCGGCAGTCCACGATGCCGGATGCGCTGCCTCGCCCTTCTGGGCCCGCCTTGTTCGGTCGCGCCGTGCTCGGTCGCGCCGTGCTCGGTCGCGGCGTGCTCGGTCGCGGCGTGCTCGGTCGCGGTGTGCTCGGTCGCGGTGTGCTCGGTCGCGGTGTCGGCACCAAGATCAACGTTGGCCGGTCTACGGTACCTTCGCACCGTTTCCCCTGCCGAGGAACGGCGCGAAGATCGACATCATCACGCCACCACCGACGGCCAGGCATCCGGACCAGATCCCGAACGCAGTGCCGGACAGTTCGAACTGCAACGGAGAGCCGGGCACCGTCAACCCGTAGACCGCCATCGACAGCATCGCCGTCACCATCGGGAGGATCGGCAGGTGCAGCCTGGCCAAGGCCGACTTCGGTCGTCCCGCTCGCTTACCTTGGCGGGTCTCCGAGTTGTCGAAGCGGTAGTGGCGCTGCGCGAAGTAGGCGGCGAGAACAGCTGCCGCGCACACCACGATCGTGCTTCCGTACACGATCCACCTTCCGGTCCGGTACGGCGTACCAGATCCGGCAGCGGTGAACAGGGCAAGCAGGGTCGTGTAGGCCAGCAGCGCCTCGCTCGGAATCTGCGCGACGAGCAGTTGGCCGAAGCTCGCGGTGCTCACCGTGGACGTCGCGGGCGCACTGCCCGTGCTCGGCGCACCCTGCGTCTGGACTCCGGGCGCCGGCGCGCCCTGCCCGACAAGGGCAACCCGCACCTTTGACGTCGTCGCGTCGCGCGAAAGCAAGTCACCGGCGGGCGCGAGATCGCGCCCGATCCCGACCGACCCCAACGTCAACAGACTCAACACATCCTCCGTTCGGGATGCCGCGAATGTAGACCGCGCACGGGCGCGCGTACAGGACTCGATCGGCGCCGACGCGGGCGGCACTCGTCGGCATTCACGTCATTGACCGGCGGTGGCCGTTGACGAGAGGATCTGAGCCTGACCGGGCCGGGGAGGCTCAGATGAACAAGTTTCCGATCATCTACGTCCGCGGCTTCGCGGGGTCGACCGCCGGGATCGATCAGGAGGTCGACGATCCGTTCTACGGATTCAACAAGGGCGCGACCCACGTACGCATCGGCGGCGGCGGCGACCCCAGCTTCTACCAGTTCGAGGGCCCGCTGCTGCGGCTGATCACTGAGGACGGCTACAGCCTGCTGGTGCAAGGCGATCAGCGCCTTCTTCTGCAGACGGGCGCGGATACGCTGCCTGAGGCTTCGATCTGGGTGCACCGCTTCTACGACAGCGCCGCCACCACATTTCGCGCACCCCAGAAGACATCCCTGTTGGAAAGGGCCGAGACCTGGTTTCACCAGCACAGCAGCGCGTCCGGTTTCAACATCGAGCAAGCCGCCTATGACCTTTACGACCTCATCACCACGGTTTTGAAGCGCACCGGCGCGCAGAAGGTCGACCTGGTAGCCCACTCGATGGGCGGACTGATCGTCCGGTGCATGATGCAGAAGCTCTGTGGGCAGCCACGGTCGCTGCCGGACGGCAGCACCGCGCAGCTGGCCCCGGCCAAGGACATCGTCGACAAGCTGTTCACCTACGGGACCCCCCACGGCGGGATCACTACCGACGCCGGCCTGGTGAACTCAGCGATGGACCTGTTCGGCACGGTCGGCACGGACATCTTCTCTCCGCGGAAGATGTACGGCTACCTGACGCCGGGAAAGACATTCGGAACCGACGAGGCCCCGGACGGTTGGGACCCGCGCGAGATCCCAGCCGCAGTGTTCGACGTCGCCAAGATCTTCTGCCTGGTGGGCACCGATCCGCAGGACTACGGGCCTTCGCGGCTGCTCGTCGGTCCACGCAGCGATGGGCTGGTCCGCATCGAGAACGCCTACATCAAGGGAGCCCACCGCGCCTACGTGTACAAATCACATTCCGGCAGGTACGGCGAGGTCAACTCCGAGGAGGGCTACCAGAACCTGCGGCGGTTCCTGTTCGGACGTTGGGCCGTGTCACTGGAGTTTGCGGACCTTCCGGAATCTGACGTCCTCACCCCTGGCGTCACCTGGCAGGCGGACATGCAACTGGCGGTGCGCGGCATACCGGTGATCATGAGCGAGCAGCAGGCCGAACACTGGTGCCCGATCATCCTCAACGAGGAGCTCACCACGACCCGCGACACCGTCAACGCTCCGGTTCCGATCGTGTCCACCTTCCTCTTCGATCGCTCGACCTCGGAAACCACCAGCGCCGACCGCAACCCGATGAGCCGCTACGTCGTGACTCTGCGCGTGTTCAAGACCGCACAACGCAACGGCAGTTTCGTTTTCCACGACCATCTCGAACAGGTCCCCGACTGGAGTGACGCGTTGATCGTGGACGTCGGCGACCCGTCCGGGCAGGCCGGATTGGGCGCCTGGATCGGATGGAACAACGACATCCGCGGGTCGGTCGACGACGTAGCGCAGATGCCCGAGCCCGTCCAGCTGGTCAATGACGGCACGGCCACGCTCACCGCAACGGTGCAGCTGCCACAGCTTGCCCGCTACCTCCCGATCTTCGGCGGCTCGCCGTCCACGCCGGGTACCGCGACCCTCCGCGTCACCGTTCGCGACAGAACCAGACGCGAGTAGGCGGCCGAGGACAAGCCAGCCGATCTGGCGTCGCGTCCTCGTACCCGGCGAGATCGATCTGGGCGAACTGCACGCGCCCGCGTACGAGAACTTCGTTCAGTCCATGTGCCCGCAACGCACGCCGCAGGTGGGGCAGAAAGCGATGGCACCGACGTGCGGGCAGGTTTCGCCGCTGATGTGCTCGCGGATCGTGCGCACGATGAACTCCAGGCGGGCCAGGTCCGTGGCACCGAGAGCCGAGTCGACGCCTTCAGCGATCGCTGAGCCAGAGGTCGTCTCGAGCGGCTCGGTGATCACCTTGCCGTCCTCGCCGGTGCCGACGAGGCGGTTCGCGAAGTGCCCGTCGGGTTCGAGGTCCAGTTCGATGCGCCAATGACCGTGGCGCTCACGGAAGTAGAAGGAACGCCCGTCGACGTGACCTTCCCATTGCTCGGGCGCGAACTCGGTCGTCTGGCGCACCTGCACGCCGGGATGCGCGGCGATCCACGCTTCGATCTCCTCGCGCTCGGCCTCGCGCTTGGCTGTCGCCGCCTGCGCTTCGGGTGACGCCCAGAACTCATCCATGCTCGTGAGCCAGCGGCGGGTGGCGGCCGCACGGCGTTCCTGACTCCACTGGCAGCGGCAGTCGAAGCCGGCGTCACCCTGGCCACCCGGGTTGGGCAGCTTCGGGTGGTTGCCGAACTGGCACAGCTCGCCGGTGAGGACGTCGACGTGGTCGAACAGCGCCGACATCACCAAGTCAGCCGTGATCTCGTCCACGCCCGCCAGATCTGTCACGCGCTGCGTGTAGCGGGCGCGAACCTGGGCACGCTGCGCCGCGCGCTCCGCCTCGCGACGGACGCGCTCCTCCTCACCGCCAGAGAAGTCGTAGACGTAGATGTCGGGCACGGGTCCACCGTACGAACGACAGCAATCGAGATTCGCATTGGCGTTCCGGCGGCGGGCGAAGATCAAACACCACGTCTATGGACGCAACTCGATTCCCGCCGAGCAACTCCCGCTTCGCCGCGTCGATCGACGCCGTCGCGAACAACGAGTTGAAGCCGGACAGTCGCTTGTCACCGAGCCGGTAGCCAGTCGATCGATTCTTCTTCTGGTCGAAGTGGTCAAGGATGTAGTCCCTCACTTGCGCAGCCGCGCAGGCGCGAGAAGGGCATTCTCGATGTCGACCGCCGAGACCTGCTTGTCGGCAAGGTGCCCAGGCCGCTGGCCGGTGTTGACGTGGTCGATGCGAAACGGCCGAACGTCCTTGTCGTTGATCGCGTCCACCATCGTGTACATGTGCAGCTTCTCGCCGAACGCCTGCTCTGTCGTGCGCAACTGGTTGCCGCTGCTGGCGGCGTTGTCGGCGAAGATCGGTGCCCCTGTGAATCCGATGCCGTCGTTGGCGCTGGCGATCTTCTCGGTGAACAACCGCCGCCATTCGGTATCGAAGAACTCGATCTTGTTCAACGCCGCGAGCTGCGTCCGCAGGTTGGCTTCCAGTGCGGACGCGCTCGTGATGCGCAGGTTTCGTACGCCTGGCCCGCAACAACTCGAGGAACGCCGCCGCCAACGCGGCCTCGGACTGGTAACCGCTCTCCTTCAGCGGCTCCGAGATGAACTCGGCGACGACCGTGGTCCCATCGCTGACCACGATCGGCTCGTAAGGAGGGGGAGGTGGCTGCCGTCTGCACTGTGGGTCACCGTCGCACTTTCCTCCCCTTGCGCCGGTCCTGCCCTGTCTCGGGTGCCGACTCGGCCCGGTGGACGGAGCCGAACGCGAGCTTTTCGATCACCTTGAAGCGGTCGTGATCACGAGGATCGTGCCGGTTCGCAACCGCCCGAAATTGTCAGACCCCGACCCTAATCTGTAGCCATGACTTCGGGAGCGGTGCTCGACGCGATCGTGTCGTTGCAGGCTGCCGTCGGCGACGTCCTCAAGCATTTCGACAACGGTGATCTCGGCTGTTTGAGCGAGGACGAGTTCGCCGAAGCTGCCGGCGAGTTGTAGGCGACCCGGCGCACCTTGGCCACCGCGGACTACGCCGTGGTGGCCGAGATCGAATCACGGGAGCTTGCGGACCGGCAGCTGGCGCGCAACCCGGCCGGGTACCTGGGCAGGCTGTGGCGGATCACCCCGGGCGCGGCGCGGGCCCGGGTACGGGAGGCGCATGCGCTCGCAGAACGGACCACGTTACCGGCCAGGCGCTGGAACCGCTGCGCCCGCTGGCCGCCCAGGCCCGCCGCTGTGGGCTGCTCGGCGGCGAGCACGTGCGGGTGATGCTGCGGGCCTTCGAGGAGCTGCCGGCGTCGCTGGCGGTCGAGCAGGTCGCCGCCGCGGAGAAGATCCTCGTGGATGCCGCGGCCGCCCTGGACCCGAACGATCTGAACCGCGTTGCCACCGCCCTGGTCGATGCCGCCGACCCGGACGGTACGCAACCCGAGGACGACGAGCCCGACCCGCGCCGCGAGGTGATTCTGCACCGCCGACGCGACGGGTGGGGACGGCTGGCCGGGCTGCTGGATCCGCAGACCACAGCAGCGTTCGACGCGTGGCTGGCCGTGCGCAGCCGGCCGCGGCCGGAGGATGCGACCGGCCGTGACTCGCGGACCGCCGGGCAGCGGCGCCACGACGCCCTCGGTGAGCTGCTCTCGCTCGGGCTGCGGGCAGACGAGTTCCCGGCGGCGACCGGCTGCCCGGTCACCGTCCACCTGACCATGACCGCCGAGCAGTTCCAGACCGGCACCGGCCACGCACTGACCAGCCTCGGGCAACGCATACGGGTCAGCACCGCCCTGCGCCTGACAGACCAGGCCTGCATCGCCTGGGCCGTGCACGACTCCACCGGCAGCATCCTCGCCCACGGCCGCGGCCGCCGGCTCGCTACCCAAGCCCAAGCGGACGCGTTACTCGTCCGCGACGCCGGCTGCGCGTTCCCCGGCTGCGATCAGCCACCGGAGTGGTGCGAACGCCATCACATCCGCGAATGGCGCCACGGCGGCGCGACCGATCTGGACAACCTGGTCCTGCTCTGCCCGTACCACCACGCCCGGTTCGCGTCCCAGGGCTGGGAGATCGTCATGCGCAACGGCGTACCGTGGTTCATCCCGCCCGCATTCGTCGACCCCGCCCGGAAACCGCTGCGTAACGTCCGCGGCCTGCGCGCCAGCCCGTTCGACCCGTAGTGCGTCCTTACGGAAAGCGGTCGCGACCTCGCGGTTCTCCCAGTTCCGGTACGCACTGCCTGTGCAGTCCGCCCGCTCGCGCATGCCGTTGCACGAGCGGCCCAGCGCAACCGCGCCCGCCGTCGACGGCGACCCGAACCGGATGTCACGTGGTTGGCCTCGGTGAGCTTGATCTTGTTGCCGAAGAACAGGTCCGTATGCAGCTGTATCACGGTGTCGACGTAGTTGTCGTCCAACAGGTAGTTGCGAGTCTTCTGCTCCCCACCGCCGCGATAGGCACACCCGGGGAACTCGATGATCACCGCCGTGCCGTTCACCGCGAGCCAGCTCAGCATGTTCATCGTGAAGGCAAGATCGGCTCTTGACTTGGGTGCAGCGTTGAGCCTCGGGACTCAGGCGTCTTGTTCGCCGCCAAGTACATGGCCGCCCGCGCGCATCTTCGAATCTGCACCGTTGATCTGGACGACCCTGGCCAGCAACGTCCGGACTTACCCTGCGAACGCCAGCAACGGCGCGCGACTCTCGCTACCTTCGGCTGGATGACCCAACGGGTCGTGCGCACAGGGATGGGACTTGGCGAACGTCGGCGGGCAGCGGGGCCGCGAGTCGACGGCACACAGCGACACGGTGCCGTCGCGTCAGGCCGGCCCAATGGCCGATGCGATGAGTTTCGGTGGCGCGAAGGACCCGTAGCCCTGCGCGGACCGGACGATCCCGGACTGCCAGATCTGGGTCACGCCACGCGCCTGGAGCTCCGGCGGTGACGTGTGACGTCTTGTTTGGTCCTGGCCCACAAGCGAGGGGTCCGTCACGAGTGCCGCGATCAGGGCGCGGTCGATCGGTGGATTCCACGCGGGCCAGCGGAATGCCGAGCGATTCCAGTCGGCGTCACACGCGGCAGTGACGACTCGATACCGGTCTCGGCTCGGGCGAAGTGCCAGCGGGTAGTACGACAGTCCGAGGAACGCGAGCCAGTCCGCGCCCGGGACGCCGCAGATCGGGTCCTTGTCCGGGGGAACCCCTCGCAGCGCCGCCAGCCGCTCGCCGGTAGCCTCGAACCGCAGGGTTGACAGTTCGCTGGTGTAGCGCCACGGCCCCGCCAGTGCCTCGATGAGCATGTCGGCGTCGAGTGCCTCACCGATCGTCCGCGCGATCTTCAGGAACTTCGCTTGTCCGGCGGTGAAGTCGAAGTGGGTCGGCTTCGCCTTGCCTTCGGCCGTGCGGCCCCCGTCGATGAGGAGCCCGCAGAA
Organism: Jatrophihabitantaceae bacterium; assembly: GCA_051000395.1. Taxonomy (GTDB): domain Bacteria; phylum Actinomycetota; class Actinomycetes; order Mycobacteriales; family Jatrophihabitantaceae; genus JBPCOI01. The sequence goes on along the minus strand of JBPCOI010000054.1, from coordinate 8,409 downwards.
TAGATCGAGGTCCGGGTGATCGTGCGGCTGTTCCGCTACGTGCGCCCACCAGGCATAGGTCTCGGTTCGTGTCCGGCCGAGCGTTTCGAACGGGTCTCTCGCCGGGTAGCCGAGCACAAAGTCCTTCATGCGACGGGTCCGGTCGCTCAAGATCGCACCGACCGCCTCGTCCATGGACGACACGCCGTGCAGCTGGGCGTGGGGGAAAGGCCCGATCGACCATGAGAGGGCGGCCTCGAGTCCGGCCCGGTGCAATGCCTCGACCGTTCCGAGGGCGGCCAGGAACGAGTGCGCGGAGGTCACCGGCAGGCCAGGCAACGGCAGGGCCTTGGCTCGGTCGCTCGCGGGCGTCGTGGTCGGCTGCAAGCGCAGGCGGAGTGTCGCCGGTGTCCGCCGGCCGATGTTGCGGCTCGCGCCGTGGTCTGCCAGTCGCAGTAACGCCTCGTAGTGGGCCAGCCGGAGGTGTCCGTACCTGTCGATGAGCCGGGTGAACAGCGACGGCAGAGGGCTGCCGACGCCGCCGAGGGTATGGCCGCTGGTGGCAGTGAGTTCGCCGAAGAGCCCGGCGTACGGCACGCGGACCGGTGCCGGGTCGACCTGAGCCGGCGAGAACGGGCGACAGTAGCCATGGTGTGTGGCGACGAGGTAGCGGACGAGTTCGTCCTCGGCGGAGGCGAATGATGCGGTGTCGAGCATGGCGAGGGAGGTCAGTTCGTGACGCAGGCGGGCGGGGTACCCGGATAGGTCCCTGGCGCGGTCGCTGCGCTCGCGATCCCGATGCGGGATGGCTGACTTGGCCAGCAGCTTTGCGCCTGCGCGTAGTTCGCCCTCGCGCAGTTGGGTCTGGAAGCGCGGGTCGGCCTTGCCGAGGTCGTGCAGTGCTCCGGCGGCGGCGAGGATGCCGCGCTCATCGGACGAGAGGCCGCACGCCGTCGCGAGTCCGCCGGCCCATCGCTCGACGTCGGCCAGGTGCGCATCCAGTTCGTAGGGGACACCGACGTGGGAGCTGCGGGCCGGTTCCGTGTCGGCGTCCTGCGATGCGACTACTCGGAACGTGAAGCAGCCGAGCTGCGGTCATCCCGATCTTCGTGATCGGGCCCCATTGCGGCCATGCTTTCTCGGCGTTGCCGTCCCTCAGTTCACTGGTCATCCCGATCTTCGTGATCGGGCCCCATTGCGGCGTGAAGTCCAGCGGCTGGCCGGCGGAGTGTGCGGCGTCATCCCGATCTTCGTGATCGGGCCCCATTGCGGCTGCGAGCAGGAACGCCGGCAAGCCAACCTCGAGGGGTCATCCCGATCTTCGTGATCGGGCCCCATTGCGGCGTACTGGACGACGCACACCTGGCGTCCGTCACCGCCAGTCATCCCGATTTTCGTGATCTCGTCCCATTGCAGGTCGGACGGCCATTCGGCGTCTTAAGATCGACTAGGACGATCTCCCAAATGTACGAAGCCCCCGGATCCCGGGGGCTTCGTCGTCGTAGCGGGGGCAGGATTTGAACCTGCGACCTCTGGGTTATGAGCCCAGCGAGCTACCGAGCTGCTCCACCCCGCGTCGGTGCGTCCAGCTTACCTGCCCGCCGCGGCGCCCGCACACCACCCTACTTCGACGGCGCTGGCGAACTCGCGCCAGGAAGCGAGCCGTACTTCGCGAGGTACTGCTGCACCAGCTCGTTCACCTTCGCCTGCGCCGCGCCGGCCTTGGCGAAGTCGCCGCTCTTGTTCGCCGCCAGCAGGTCGGCGAACGCGACGTTCAGCTGTGCCAGCAACGCCTGCTGGCTCGGCGTCACCGGGGGTGCCGGCGCAGTGGTGTGTGTGCCCGGAGCGCTCGAGGAGCCCGGCGCGCTCGACGTGACCGGCGGTGACGACGGTGGCGCGCTCGACGTCGAACCACCGTTGACCGGGCTGGTACTGGTGTCGGTGAAGCCCGGCAACGTCTGGCCGGTCTTGTGACCCGGTAACAGGTCGCTCAAGGAGTCGGCCAGCGTCGCTCCGTACCCGATCCGGTCGCCGTACACGACGATCACGCGCTGCAGGATCGGATAGGTGCCGCTGCCGCCGCCGGAGCCCTGGATGTAGAGCGGCTCCACGTATAGGAACGACTTGCCCACCGGCAGCGTCAGCAGGTTGCCGTGGATCACCGACGATCCGCCACCGGCCTGGTTGAACAGCGAGAGGTCCTTGGTGATATTGGCATTTCCGTTGAGCACGTTGAAGATCTGCTCCGGACCCTGGACGGCGGACGAGCCACGCGGCAGCTGCAACGCCGTAATCTTGCCGTAGTCCGGGCCGGGGTTACCGTCCACGCTCAGGTACGCCGCGAGGTAGGTGGAGTTGTTGACGTCCATCGGAGAAGTCAGCTGGAAGGTCGGGCTAGAGCCGCCGCTCGGAGGTGAGGCGAGCACGTAATACGGCGGCTGGTCGGCGGCGGTGTCGTTGGGGTCGTTGGGTACCGTCCACTTGTCGCCGACGTTGTAGAACGTCACCGGGTCGTCGATGTGGTACAGGCCGAGCGTCGCGCGCTGCACCTCGAACAAGTCCTCGGGGTAGCGGACGTGCTCGAGGACAGACTTCGGCATGTCGGTCACCGGATGCACCAGGCCCGGGAAGATCCGCATCCACGCCTTGAGGACCGGGTCCTTCGCGTCCCACTGATAGAGCGTCACCTTGCCGGTGTAGGCGTCGATGGTCGCCTTCACCGAGTTGCGGATGTAGTTGATGGTGTCGTTAGGCTGGCTCGCCGTCCGGTTGTTCGCCGACAGCGAGTCGTTGGTCAGGCTGGACAGCGACTGCTGCTCCGAGTACGGGTAGTCGTTCATCGTCGTGTACCCGTCGACCATCCAGACGATGTCGCCGCTGCTCTGGTCGACGATCGGGTACGGGTCGCTGTCGACCTTGAGGAACGGGGCGACTTTGCCCAGCATCTGCCGCGGATCGCGGTTGAAGATGATCTTCGCGCCGCTCGCACTGGCGGCATCGTTGAGCAGGAAGTTCGTCTGCCGGTAGTTCACGGCGAACGCCAGGCGGTTCAGCAGGCTGTCCAGCGGGACGCCACCACCGCCCTGATAGCTGACCTTGGTCTTTCCGCCGGCGTCGAACTCCTGCTTGACGCCGTTGGCCCCGACGATGGAGTAGTCCGGAAGCAGCTCGCCGTAGTACGCGGCCGGGTTCTTCAGCGTCAGCTGGCCGATCGGCGGTATGCCGCCCTCGGTGAACGCTCCCGGCTGGTTGCCGTTGGAGGTGATGTCGCTGTCGGCCTGCGCGGCGACGAATCCGTAGCCGTGGGTGTAGTTGGTGTGCTGGTTGATCCAGTTGCTCTGGTTGCCCGTCAGGTTGTTCTTGTCCAGCTCGCGCACCGCGACGATGTAGTCGTGGGTGATGCCGCCGATCTTGTAGCGGTCCACGTCCAGCTTCGCGGGGAAGCCGTACACGTTGCCGTCCTGCTGGAATTTCGAGAACGTCGGCGAGATGACGTTCGGATCGAGGATGCGGATGTTGGCGATGGTCGGATTGGTCTGCGCCAGCGCGGCGGTCGAGGGCTGCGACACCGCGGTGTAGGGCTGGTACACGACGTTGGTACCGGTCTGGATCCCGTACGCATCACGCGTCGCCTGGATGTTGCGCCGGATGTAGGGCGCCTCCTTCGAGCTCGCATTGGGCTTGACCGACACCTGCTGGATGATCGCCGGGTAGATGCCGCTGATCAGAACGCTCAGCACCATCAGCACGATGAACCCGATGCCGGGCAACAGCGCGCTGCGCAGCCACAGGCTCGCGAGCACGCCGAGCGCGAGGATCACCGCGATCCAGAACAGGATCGTCTTGGACGCGAGGACGGCATGCACGTCCGTGTAGGAGGCGCCGGTGAACTTGCTGCGATCGGAGAACACCAGCCCGTAGCGGTCCAACCAGTACGCGACGGCCTTCAGTGCCATGAAGACGAACACCAGGATCGTCAGGTGCCGGCGGGCCGAGGGCGTCACCTTCGGCCCCGGGGTCTGCAGCCGGATCGCGCCGGACAGGTAGTGCACGCCGAGGGACAGGACGAGGGAGAACAGCACGGCGGTGAAACCGAACCCGAGCATCAGCCGGTACGCCGGGTAGTCCCAGGCGAAGAAGGAGATGTCGCGGTGGAACTGCGGGTCGGTCACGCCGAACGAACCGCCGTGCAGCCAGAGCAGCCAAGTACCCCAGTTGCCCTGCGCCGACATGCCTGCGGCGAGCAGCGAGATACCGGCGATCACGCCGAGCACGACCTTGCGCTTCGGCTCGATCATCACGCGGTAACGCTCGAGGTTCTGCTGCTCGGCGGACATCGGACGAAACGGTGGTCGCAGCACGTAGGCGATCACGAGGTTGCCGCCGATGACCAGGGCCATCGCGACACCGAAGATCAGGAACAGGATGATCCGCGTCCACAGGATGTCGCGGTACACCCCGCGGTAGCCGACCGAATCGAACCACAGCAGGTTCACGTACACGCTGGTGAGCTTGACCGCGACGATCAGCACGACGACGAGAATGCCGAGCGCCGACAGAGCGATCTTGGATCGACGGGACAGGCTCAGGCTCGGTATCGGCGGCCGCATGGCCACGGGGCAGCTCCTGGAACGGGTGAGGGTCAGCTTCCGGCACAACGTACCGGCCGCTCCGACGGTTCCGGCGGCGCTGACCCGCAACCGGACGGCGACGCGCGCCGATCAGCAGTGCGGGAGGGACTGCCCGCGCTGGATCGCCTGCAGGTCCAGCACAGCGTGATGCAGGCTGTCGACCTTGACCACCCGCAGGCCGCCCGGGATCGCGCCACGGACGTCAGCGCAGTTGCCTACCGGGGCGAGGAAGACGGTGGCACCGGCCTGGCGTGCAGCGATCATCTTCAGCTGGATGCCGCCGATCGGGCCGACGTTCCCGCTCGGATCGATCGTGCCCGTCCCCGCGATGAACAGTCCCTTGGTGAGGTTGACGCGTCCGACCTTGTCCATGATCCCGAGCGCGAACATCAACCCGGCGGACGGACCGCCGATCTGGTTGCCCAGGCCGAGGTCGACGGCGAACGGCGGCTGGCACACCTGCCCGACGACGATGCCCAGCGACCCGCCCCGGCGCCCCGCGAGCGGCTTGCCCAGGGTGATCGAGACAGTCTTGGTCTTTCCCTGGCGCAAGATCCCGATCGCCACCTTCGTGCCGGGAACCGCCTTGCTGAGCAAGGCGAACAGCAGCGTGTCGTTGTCGGCCGGATTGCCGTCGAGCGTGCGGATCTCGTCCACCGGCTCGAGCGCCTGGTAGGACGCGCCGGCACCGTTGACCGTGATGACACCGAAGCGTCGCGGGTAGCCGAGCTCACAGGACGCGGCCGCGATCGCGTTGTCCTGCGACTGCGAGAAGTCCTGGCTGTTCTGCTGGTTGACCTGCTGCTCGGACTGCCCGGGGGGGAAGATCGCCGCCTTGGGGACGACCACCTGGTCGTGCATCAACCAGCCGCTGATCGCGTCGAACGCGTTCAGCGGCGCGGTCGAGACGTCGACGGTCGTCATGTTCAGGTGGCCGTCGGTCGCGTTGGCCTTCGTGCCGTTGATGACGATGATCTGCCGGCCGCTGTCGTCGGTGCCGAGCGTGTTGTAGGTCGGGCCGGGCGAGAGGATCACATAGGGCACCGGCAACGTCAGTGCCAGCACGAACAGCACCAAGAAGAGCACCGCGGTCAGTAGCAGCGCCCGGACGCGGCGGCTCAGAGCGGAGAAAGCGCGGGTGCCGGGAAGCCACCGGCCGCGCACGGCGAGCGGATCACGGCGACGCACTCGGGCAGCCTATCTGCCGTGCCTGGGCAGCTCGTCAGTCACGCGGCTGCGCGGCGAGAGCGCCGGCGCGGCCCCGCACTCCGAGCGCGAGCGCGTCGAGGTAGTCCCGATGGGCCTGCATCGCGTCGGGCGTGTCCAGCCGGCGACGTGGCCGAGCGCGCCACCACGCCCACATCGCGGAGATCGCCGTCGCGAGAATCGGAGCCGACAGCCACAGCGCCCATGCCATGCCGGGGAGGCTACCGGCCAGGCGGCGTTCGCCGTCGGCGCAACACCAGCGCCGCGCGGAACATCGCACCGTGATCGTTCGTCGCTACTACCGTGATGAACATGGGCAACCAACTGCCGTTCGGATTCGGCGGCGACGAGCGCGAACCTTCCGGACCGGACGAGCTGAGCGGGCAGATGCCGCTGTTCGCGGAACTGCAGAAGCTGCTGTCGTGGTCCGGCGGCCCGGTGAACTGGGACCTGGCCAAGCAGATCGCCGTCTCGGCCCTGTCGGGGGCCAACCGCGCGGTCGAGGCCGGCGAACGCTCTGCCGTCTCCGACGCGATCCGGCTCGCCGACCTGTGGCTGGACGAGGTCACCGAGCTGCCCTCAGGCGTGCACACGGTCGAGACCTGGACGCGCCTGGACTGGCTGGACAAGACCCTGCCGGTGTGGTCGTTGCTGTGCGACCCGGTCGCGTCGCGGGTGGTGGCTGCGATGTCCGCGGCTATCCCGGCCGAGCAGCTGCAGGCCTTGGGAGCAGGCAACCCGCTGGCGGCGATCATGTCGCAGGTCGGCGGTCTGATGTTCGGCGCTCAGGTCGGGCAGGGGGTGGGCGGCCTGGCCCGCGAGGTCGTCTCGTCCACCGACGTGGGCATCCCGCTCGGGACGATCGGCGTGGCGGCCCTGGTCCCGGAGAACGTCGCCGCGTTCGGTGCGGGCCTGCAGCGTCCCGCGGAGGAGGTGCGCCTCTACCTTGCGCTGCGCGAAGCGGCGCACCAGCGGCTGTTCGCTCACGTCCCCTGGTTGCGCCAGCGGCTGCTCGACACCGTCGAGAGCTACTCGCGCGGGATCAGCGTGGACCTGTCGGCGATCGAACGGGCGATGGGCGAGATCGACCCGAGCGACCCGCAGAGCGTGCAGAACGCGCTGTCCGGAGGCCTGTTCGAACCCGAGGCGACTGCGGAGCAGCAGGCCGCACTGCGCCGGCTCGAGACGCTGCTCGCCCTCGTCGAGGGCTGGGTGGACGCGGTGGTCGCCGCTGCTGCCGGCGAGCGGATGCCGGGAGCCGACGCACTGCGCGAAGCATCGCGCCGGCGCCGCGCCACGGGTGGCCCCGCCGAGCAGACCTTCGCGACGCTGGTCGGCCTCGAACTGCGCCCACGCCGGCTGCGCGAGGCGGCGGCCCTGTGGTGGAGCCTCACCGAGAAGCACGGCGTCAGTGGACGCGACGCGATCTGGTCGCATCCGGACCTGCTGCCCTCCGCCGAGGACCTCGACGACCCGCTCGGCTTCGCCGACACCGTCGGCGCGGGGAACGAGCTCACTGCGCCGACCGAGGACGACCGCCCAGGCACGAACACAGCGCAGGGCGCGCCGGCACCCCCGCCTCAACCGCACGCGGAGCCGGACGAGCCGGGTAGCGCCTAGAGCGGCGGCGATTCCACGGTGTTCTCCTCGACGTCCTCGGCCTGGTCGTCGGCGAGGTCGTCGGCGAGATCGTCGACGATCGCGAGACCCGCGGCGGCGCTGACGCCGTCGAGGTACCCCCGGGCCCGCTCGGTGCGCGGATAACTCTCCAGTAGCGCCCAGAACCGAAGTCCGTGCCCGGGCACCAGCAGATGTGCGAGTTCGTGGACGAGCACGTAGTCCTGTACCCAGCTCGGCAGCTGCTGCAGGCGCCGCGACATCCGGATCGTGCCGTCGACGGGCGTGCAGGAGGCCCACCGCGTGCGCATCGGCGCGACCCAGCGCACGCTCGCCGGGTGGGCACGTCCGCCCAGGTACTGCGCGGACAGCTGCTCGGCGCGGCGTTGCAACCCGACGTCACCGCCCCGGCGTCGGCTGGGCTCGGCTACGGGAGCGAGGCGGGCCACCATCTTGCCCACCCACCGGGCCTCCTCGGCTCGGGTGAACCTCGCCGGGATCATCACCACGATCCGCGCGCCGTCGCGGTATGCAGACACCGTGCGTCGCCGGCGGGCGCTCCGCCGGACCTCGACCACCTCGCCGCTGTCCACACCGGACACGCTAATCGCCCCCACCGACGCCTTACCCTCCCGCCCGCACCGGGTCCGGCTGATCGGCACAGTCGGGCAGCCGGGCAGTTATCCACAGGGGCTCGCCGGGTTATGCAGACGCTGTCCACAACGCTGTCCACAGGTGTGGACATCCACTTCAGGGTTACTGATGGGCCGCCCCGCGGCCACGGACCGGACAATTCCCGGGCAGCGGCCGCGCTCGGCGTCCGACCGGCCTGTGGATAACTTCGGAGTCGACGCCTTGGCCGTGTCAAGGTGTGGCGATGAGTGGACCACACCCCCACCCACCCCAACCCCCCCCCACCCCACCCCCCACCCTCTCTTTCATAGCCCCCAAATACGCTAACCGTAACCCGGTCTTA
>JBPCOI010000083.1:0-10729 GCA_051000395.1 Jatrophihabitantaceae bacterium | reverse complement strand
GCCCAGCCACCCCCGGCGCGGCGGCTACAGCAGGCCCGCCGCGCGCATACCCTTCACGCTCGGCGCGATGATCGCCGTGGGACGCGCGTCCGAGCTGATCGCGTCGGTGGTCTTCAGCCCGTCGCAGGTGTTGTAGACGACCGTCTCGACGCCGGTGTCGATAGCGCCCGTCTCGGCGAGCTTGCGCAACACGGCGACGGTCACCCCGCCGGCGGTCTCGGCGAAGATGCCGGTCGTGCGGGCCAGCAGGCCGATACCCTCTCGGATCTGCTCGTCGTCGACTGCAGCCATCGCGCCGCCGGTCGAACGCACCGCGTCCAGCGCGTACGGCCCGTCGGCCGGGTTGCCGATGTTCAGCGACTTCGCGATGCCGGTCGGCTTCACCGGTTGCACGACGTCCCAGCCGTTGACGAACGCCGTCGCAATCGGTGCGCAGCCGGCCGACTGCGCACCGAAGATCCGCCACGATGCGGCCGGTACCAGGCCTGCCGCCACCAGTTCCTTGAACGACTTGTGCACCTTGGTGAGCAGCGAACCGGAGGCCATCGGCGCGAGGACCTGCGCCGGGATCCGCCAGCCGAGCTGCTCGGCCACTTCGAAGCCCAGGGTCTTGGATCCTTCGGCGTAGTAGGGCCGGACGTTGACGTTGACGAATCCGGTCCGCTCGAACTCGTCGGTCTCGGCGAGCTCCGAACACAGCCGGTTGACGTCGTCGTAGGAACCCTCGACGCCGACCAGCGTCCCGCCGTAGACGGCCGTCTGCACGATCTTGGCGGGCTCGAGGTCGGCCGGAATGAACACGATGGACGGCATCCCCACCCGGGCGGCGTGCGCCGCCACCGAGTTGGCCAGGTTCCCGGTGGACGCGCACGCGATGCGCTCGAAGCCGAGCTCACGCGCCGCGGTGATCGCCACGGACACGACCCGGTCCTTGAACGAATGCGTCGGATTCGCCGAGTCGTCCTTCACCCACAACGGGGCGGTGAAGCCGAGTTCCTCCCCCAGCCGGTCGGCGCGCACGAGCGGCGTCATGCCGGTGCCCGAGTCCACGCGGGTCGCGGGATCCTGGCCGACGGGAAGCAGGCCGGCGTAGCGCCACAGCGACTGCGGTCCCGCCTCGATCTCCTCGCGCGTCACGCGGGCGAGCGCCGCGGGGTCATAGCCGATCTCGAGCGGGCCGAAGCACTCGAAGCAGGCGTGCTGAGCGCCCAGCGGAAACTGGGCCGAACAGTTGCGGCAGACGAGCCGGGACGCCGGCGACTCGGCGAGGGAACGATCAACAAGAGCGGTCACGGCAGAGCCTTCCTCATCTTTCCCAGGTTCGCGCCTGGGCCGGAGTTGGCACCTGCGGGCAGCAGCCTCTCGCCGATCGGTTCGGCGGATGCATTGCACGCGGTTGCCGGGGCTTCGTCGGGCCGGTCCGTCTGCCCCTCTGGATGAGCGATGCTGTTCGGTTGTCCGTCCATCCTCGCACAGCAGCGCGCTACGAATAGCCCGGCGTGAGTACGACCACGATCGGACCGGGCGGCAGACTGCCGAACTTGGGCTCCACCCGTTTGATCGTGGGGAACTGCGCCCGTAGTTCCTGCGCCACCTGTTTGGCGCCGGGCACTGCCGGGTCGTAGTACGCGCAGGTCGAGATGATGTCGTTGGTGAGGTTGCCGGTAGTGCTCACCGTCCAGCCGCCGGACTCGAAGCGCGCCTTCGCCTGCTGCGCAAGGCCGTGGACGGTCGTGTTGTTCAGGACGACGAGCGGCAACCGGTTCGCCGGCGCGGTGGTGGGTGCGCTCGTCGACGTTCTCGTCGTCGTGCGCGCCGTCGAGGGCGACAGTGTGGGCGGCTTCAGAACGGTGCTCGGTGGAGACGGTGGCGGGATGGTGCGGGTGATGGTGCCGGCGGCCGTACCCCGGTTGCCGGGGTGCTGCAGCGCGATCACGGCGATGACGAGCACCGCGATGCCAAGCGCCGCCAGCGCGATCCCGGCCAGACGCTCCCGCCGCTTCCTGCGCGCCAGCTGACGGGGCATCCGGCCGCGTGCCCTGTTCAGACCTCGATACCGAGGCGGCGGGCCGAACGCTGACGCTGCCTGCTGGCCCGTAACCGACGCAGCCGCTTGACGAGCATCGGATCGGCGGCGAGGGCGCCCGGCGTGTCGATCAGCGCGTTGAGCACCTGGTAGTAACGCGTGGTCGACATGTCGAACAGCTCGCGGATCGCCTGCTCCTTGGCTCCGGCGTACTTCCACCACTGCCGTTCGAAGGAGAGGATCTCGCGGTCGCGACGAGCCAGCCCGTCGGCCACGACCTTCTCGGCGACGCCATCGCCGGGTCCGGCGGCAGCGTGGGCGAAATCCATGCGTCGTGCTCCTTCGATTTGCGCGACCGGCTGCGGCGGCCATGTCGGACGGCGAACCGGTCGAATTGCAATGGTGTCATTCGCTTGGCTCATTCAAGCACGGCGCCTCGCGTCAAGACGGCGCGGCACGCTGTGGATGGCGGCTCGCGTCGTCCACATTCTGCGCCATGCGCTTACGAGTTCAGCACGCGAGCGGCCAGCCTGCACGACATGTCCTTCTTCGCGCCCGATCCCCGTGAACTGCACGCCCGGGCCGCGCGGATCGCCCAGCAGGCTCAGGTGCTCCGCGCCGAGGCCGTCCGCATCGGCGTGCTCGTCGCTGTTACCCGCTGGCGCTCGCCCGCCGCGACCGCGTTCCGGTCCAAGGCGCACGACCTCGCCACTGCGCTGATCAACTGCGCCGATCAGGTCGAGGTCGCCGCCGATCTCATGCGCCTGCATGCCGGGCGGATCGCCACCGAGGCAGCGCGGCCGGGTGGCAGTTCGTGAGCGAGGGCGTCAGCGTGAAAGGAGGCGCCGACGGAATCGAAGCCCAGCTGGAGGATCTCGTGGTCGCGGGGCGCATGTTCGCCGCCACAGCGCAGACCGTCGCCGAGGTCGCCGACATCTGCCGCGGTTGTTCGATGTCGTTGTTCGCCGGACCGGCCAGCGTCGACTGGCACGGCCTGCTCGTCGCCCAGGACTCGCTGCAGGCCGCCGTCGACTCGCTGGCGGCGGCCGAGTCCGGCAGCTCGCTGCTGAGCAGATCCCTGGGCAGGGCTGCGCTGGAGTACCACACGTGCGACCGCGGCCCAGGCAACGTCGAGTGGCTGTTCGACAACCTCCTGGGGACGATCAAAGGCTGGCCGGTGGCCTCGCTCCGCGCTCAAGCCGTCCTGCTCGGTGGGGGCAGCCTGTCGCGGACGGCCCAGACGCTGCTGACCGCCGACCCGCAGCTGATGGACGTGCTGACCACCGGCTCGGCCGCGATGGCCGCCGAACTGGCGTTCCTCTCCCTGCTCGCCGACGGAAACGCGGCGGTGACGGCGGCAGGCGAGGACACCACCGACGCGGCGGTGACCCCGCCGCGCTGCCTCGCCGACCTGCTCGGCGCGCTCGCGCTGCGCAACACCGGCGCGCACGGCGAGGTCGACGTGCGATTCCTGAGCGGCGCGGCTGGCAGGCGCAGGGTGATCGTCGACATCCCGGGAACCAAGGACTGGAAGCTCGACGCGAAGAACCCGGACATCACCAGCCTGGCCACCAACGTGCGCGCGGTCTCCGGCCGCCAGACCAGCTACGAGCGGGGGGTGCTGCAGGCGATGAAGCAGGCCGGTGTCGGTCCGCGCGACGAGGTGCTGCTGGTCGGGCACAGCGAGGGCGGCATGGTCGCCGTCCGGACCGCCCAGGATGCCACGACCAGGGGCCAGTTCAACGTGACCCATGTCCTCACCGCGGGCGCGCCGGTCGGACGCACCGTCGGTGCCGTGCCCAAGTCCGTCCAGGTGCTCGCGCTCGAGAACCGCGAGGACGTCGTGCCGCATCTCGACGGCGCCGACAATCCCGACCGCGCCAACGTCACGACGGTTACCGTCCATCGCGGCGACGGCTCGATCGGTGGCAACCACGACCTCGACGAGACCTACCTCCCCGGCGCCGCCGACGCCGACGCCGCCGCGAGCACCGACCCGGCGCTGCGGGCCTTCCTCTCCGGCGCGAGCGGTTACCTCGACGCCCGGGCGGTGCGCACCGAGCGTTACGTGATCACCCGCAGGTACTGATTGGTGTGACACCGCGAGCAGTCGGCCGCCAAGGCTTGCCCAGAACCGCCACGTCGACCACGATCACGCCATGTTGGGACTGATGCAGGACACCCCGCTTACCACGAACTGGATCTTCGACCGCGGCGTGCGGTATTACGGCACCAGGACCGTCGTCACCAGCTCGGCCTCGGGTCTGGACCGGCGCACCTTCGCCGACGTCGCGGGCGAGACCCGCAGGATCGCCGCTGCGCTGGAGCACCTCGGCCTCTCGGCGGGCGGGCGGGTCGGCACCTTCGCGTGGAACACCGCCCGGCACCTGAGCCTCTACTTCGCGATCCCCGGTACCGGGCGGGTGATGCACACCGGCAACATCCGTTACTTCCCGGAGCAGCTGGTCTACACGGTCAACCACGCTGAGGACGAGGCCGTCTTCGTCGACCGGTCCCTCCTGCCGCTGTTCGCCCGGTACCTGCCGCAGCTCGAGACGGTCAAGCACGTCATCGTGATGGACGACGGCGCCGATGCCGAGGTACCCGACGACCCGCGCATCCTGCACTACGACGAGCTGCTTTCCGGAGTCGAGGAGCTGGACTTCAGCGACCGCGTCAGCGACGAGCGCCAGGCAGCCGCGCTGTGCTACACGAGCGGCACGACCGGCAACCCGAAGGGGGTGCTCTACTCGCACCGCTCCACGTGGTTGCACTCGAACGCCAGCCTGACCGTCGGCGTATTCGGCCTGGACGACTCGGACAAGGTCCTGCCGGTCGTGCCGATGTTCCACGCCAACGCGTGGGGTCTGCCGTACGCGGCTTTCCTCGCCGGCGCATCGCTGGTGATGCCCGGCCCGGACCTCACCCCGCCCGCGCTGCTGAAGCTGATGGAGTCCGAACAGGTCACCGTCGCGGCGGGCGTGCCGACGATCTGGATGGGCATGGTGCCGCTGCTCGACCAACACGACCTGTCGCACCTGCGCGTCATCATCTGCGGCGGCTCCGCGGTGCCGAAGTCCCTGTCGGAGGCGTGGCGCGAGAAGATCGGCCTGCCGATCAGGCAGGCCTGGGGGATGACGGAGATGTCGCCGCTGGGCTCGGTGTGCACGCTGCGCTCGGAATTCGCCGACCTGCCCGAGGACGAGAAGGCCGATGTCCGGGCCACTGCCGGCCTCGCACCGCCCGGGGTGGAGATGCGCATCGTCGATTCCGCGACCCGCGCGGAGCTGCCGTGGGACGACGAGGCGTCCGGGGAACTCGAATGCCGCGGGCCGTGGCTGGCCAGCCAGTACTACCGCACCGACGAGCCCGGTGAGCAATTCGCTCCCGACGGCTGGCTGCGGACCGGCGACGTTGCGTCGATCTCCTCGCTGGGCTACCTGCGCCTGGTCGACCGCACCAAGGATCTGGTCAAGTCCGGCGGCGAGTGGATCAGCTCCGTCGACCTGGAGAACGCGATCATGGGACACCCGAAGGTCGCCGAGGCCGCCGTCATAGCGATCGCACACCCCAAGTGGTCCGAGCGGCCGATGGCGTGCGTGGTGGTGAAGGAGGGCCAGACGTTGAGCCGCGAGGAGGTCCTGGACTTCCTCGCCGAGCGGCTCACCAAGTGGCAGCTGCCCGACGACGTCGTGTTCATCGACGAGATTCCCAAGACCAGCGTCGGGAAGTTCTCGAAGAAGACGTTGCGCGACCGCTTCGCCGATCACGTGCTGCCGACCGCCTGAGCACGGCGTCCTGCCCGAGGACCGGGAGGCCGGCCGAGGCCGGCGGGACGGGCTTCGCGTGAGCACCGGCAGGATGGCGGACGTGAGCACGCCCGCGCGACAGCCTTGGCTGCTTGGCGCGGCACTGGTGCTCACCGGGCTGTCGATGCGCACCGCGGTGACCAGCGTCGGGGCGGTGCTCGACGAGCTGCAGTCGGGGCTGCACACCGGCAGCGGGCTGGCCGGGTTGATCACGACGCTGCCGGTGATCTGCTTCGCGGTGATCGGCTCGGCAGCGCCGCGACTCTCGCACCGCTTCGGGCCGCATGCCCTGCTCGTGACCGCGCTGCTCGCGATGACGCTCGGGCTCGTGACGCGCGCCCTGGCCGCGTCGGTGTGGCTATTCGTGCTGCTGAGCGTCCTGGCGCTGAGCGGCGGCGCGATCGCGAACGTGCTGCTGCCGACGCTGGTCAAGCGACACTTCCCGGAGCACATCGGCCGGATGACCGCCGTCTACACGACCGCGCTGGCGGTCGGCACCACGGCCGGCGCCGGACTCACCGTCCCGTTCGGGACGATCGGGGACGGCTGGCGCTTCGGCCTCGGTTCCTGGGCGCTGTTCAGCGCGCTGGCCGTGCTGCCGTGGCTGCCGACACTGCGCCACGACCGCCCGAACCCCTTCGCGCCGCGCGGTCTGGCCGCGACCCGGCTGGTGCGCAGCCGCACCGCGTGGGCGTTGACGATCTTCTTCGCGTTCCAGTCCTTCCAGGCCTACGTCGCCTTCGGCTGGTTCGCCAAGTTCCTGCACGCGCACGGCATCGCGCAGGGCACCGCCGGCGCGATGGTGGCGGTGCTGTCCGCGCTGTCCATCCCGGTCTCGATGCTGGCGCCCACCGTGCCGGCGCGGTGGCACCGCGCGCTGCTCGCCGTGCTCAGCGGGTGCTACCTCGCCGCCTACCTCGGCTTGGCGCTCGACCCGGCCGGCGGCGCGTGGGTGTGGATGGTGCTCAGCGGCATCGGCAGCGGCATGTTCCCCGTCGCACTCACCTTGATCGGGCTGCGGTCGCGGACGGCGGAGACCACGGCCGCGCTGTCGGCGTTCGTACAGGCGATCGGCTATCTCGTCGCGGGCACCGGGCCGTTGCTGTTCGGGGTGCTCTACGGCGCGACGGGCTCGTGGACGCTGCCGCTCGCGCTGCTGTTCGCGGCCGTGCTGATCGCGCTCGCCGCTGGCTGGCGGGCGAGCCTGCCGCGCTTCGTCGACGACGAGCTGGCAACATCCAGGCCATGACCGAATCCGAGCCGAAAGCCTTACGCCGGAGCGACTTTCGCGTCCTGCGCTCGGTGCCGACCCGCTGGTCGGACGACGACACGTACGGGCACGTCAACAACGTCGTGCATTACTCGATGTTCGACACGGCGGTCAACGGCTGGCTGATCGAGGCGGCCAGATGCGACATCAGGCAACTGCCGGCGCTGGGGCTGGTCGTCGAGACGTCCTGTCGTTACTTCGCCGAACTGCGCTTCCCCGAGGTCGTCACCGCGGGCATCGGCCTGGACAAGCTCGGCACGTCCAGCGTCGTCTACCGCCTCGCCCTGTTCGGCGCTGGCGACGAACCCGCGGCGGTGGGCCGCTTCGTGCACGTCTACGTCTCGCGCTCCGACCGCCGCCCGGTACCCGTTCCGCCGGAGATCCGCGCAGCGCTCGGCGCGCTGAGCGCACGTCCCGGCAGCTGAGGGAGCGCAGCACCGCGACGGCTCGCCGGTGCGGCATGCTGCACGCATGACGCACTGGTACCCACTCGAGCCCTGCGACGAGTCGTTCTTCGACAGCGCGCCGTACGTGTACCGGTTTCCGGTCGAGCTGGACGTGCCACCGGAGCGTGTCTGGCAATCGTTGACCTCCGAGCGCTCCCTCGGCGCCTGGGGCCTCGGACTGCGCAAGCTGGAATGGACCTCCCCGCGCCCGTTCGGCGTCGGCACGACCCGGGAGGTCGTCCTGCCCGCGAACGCGATGGCGGTGCGCGAGAGGTTCTTCCGGTGGGAGGACGGAACCCGAAAGTCGTTCTACGGCACGCAGGCGAACCGGCCGATCCTCGCGCGCTTCGCCGAGGACTACCTCCTCGAGAAGACGGCCGCGGGCAGCCGCTTCACCTGGACAGCAGCGCTGGAGCCCGCCGCCCGCGCCGCGCCGCTGCTGCGCCTCGCCCACCCGCTGAACCTGCTCGCGTTGCGGTCGGTCCCGCTGCGCGCCAAGTCCTACTTCGGCGCGCACCCGCTGCGGGACTGAGGCACATCACCGACTGATAACAGCCTGCGTGGAATCCGCGGTTCGCCGGTGTTGGCTGGTTATCGTCGAAGGATGCGCGCACCTAACCGCCGGCTGGCCGCCATCGCGCTCGCTAGCACCGCCCTGATTGCCGGCTGCTCGACGAACCACGGCCCGCGCGCGGAGAAGACGGTCTATGTCGACGCGCCGCCGACCGCATCCTCGTCGTCCCCCGGCTCCACCTCGGCTCGCCCGTCGACGTCGGCCAGCGTCCCGACGATGACCAAGCTGCCGGGCACCTGCGACGACCTGCTGCCGCTGTCGAGCATCGACACCGCGCTCGGCGGGCCGGTTGCCGGTCGCACGGCTTTCGTCGTCGGCGTCGCGGAGAAGGACATCGGCCGCATCAGCTATCTGAACTGCCGCTACGGCCTGCCCGGGGGCGCCACGACCGCGCCGACGCCGCGGGTGGAGATCGGCGTGAGCCTCTACCAGACCGCTGCGCTGGCGGCGCAGCGCATCCCCGCGACCGTCGCCGCCTACCTGGCCAACGGCGCGACGCAGGCGCCGGCGAGCGTCGACGGGAAGCCGGCCACGATCCTCACCGGCGGTGTGGGCACCGGCTACAACGCCCCGACCATCGTGGCGGTGTCGGGGCAGCGCACGATCGCCGTCAGCCTCGCCGCCGACCTCGCCCAGGGTGCGGAGGCGGCAAAGCGGCTCACCGCGCTGGCGGCGCTGGCCATGAAGCAGACCGGCGGCTGATCGCGTCAGGCGAGTTCCCGTGCCGCGGCACGGCCGGCGGCCCGTCCGCTGAAGATGCACCCACCGAGGAACGTCCCCTCCAGGGAGCGGTAACCGTGCACCCCGCCGCCACCGAAGCCGGCGACCTCCCCCGCCGCGTACAGGCCGGGCACCGGCTGAGCGTCCTCGCCCAAGACGCGCGAGGACAGGTCGGTGTTCAGCCCGCCGAGGGTCTTTCGGGTCAGCAGGTTCAGCCGTACCGCGATCATCGGTCCGGCCTTCGGGTCGGTGAGCTTGTGCGGGGACGCCACCCGGCTGAGCCGGTCGGGCAGGTAGCTGCGGGCCTGGCGCATCGCCACGATCTGTAGGTCCTTGGTGTAGGCGTTGTCCATCTCGCGGTCCCGGGCGATGATCTCGCGGCGCACCGTGTCCGGATCGAGGAGCGCCTCCGCGGTGAGCTCGTTCATCCGCCTGATCAGCTCGTCGAGCGTGTCGGCCTGGACGAAGTCGGCGCCCCGGTCGAGGAAGGCCCGCACCGGCGCGGGCATTTCGGCCCGCACGCGGTCGATCACCTGACGCACGCTGCGGCCGGTGAGGTCGGGGTTCTGCTCGGATCCGGACAGCCCGAACTCCTTGCCGATGATCTTCTTCGTCAGCACGAACCAGGTGTGCTCGTGCCCGGTCGACATGATGTGCTCGAGCGTGCCGAGCGTGTCGAAACCGGGGAACAGCGGGACGGGCAGCCGGTTGCCGCGCGCGTCGAGCCAGACCGAGGACGGCCCCGGCAGGATCCGGATGCCGTGGTTGGTCCAGACCGGGTCGTAGTTGCGGATGCCTTCGACGTAGTGCCACATCCGGTCGCGGTTGACCACGCGGCCGCCGGCCCGCTCGGTGATCGCGATCATGCGTCCGTCGACGAAGTCCGGTACGCCCGCGATCATGTGCTCCGGTGCCGGGCCCATCCGTTCGGGCCAGTTCGCGCGGACGAGGTCGAGGTTGCCGCCGATGCCGCCCGAGGTGACGATCACCGCCGGCGCGTGGAACTCGAACTCGGCGATCTCGACGCGCGAACTCGGCGCGGCGCGCGGGACGGGTGACGGTTCCAGGACCGCGCCGCGCACGCCGTGCACCACGCCGCCGGTGACGAGCAGCTCGTCGACGCGATGCCGGAACGCGAAGGTGAGCACGCCTCGCTCGGCTGCCGCACTGACGCGGTCGGCGAACGGGGCGACGAGCCCCGGGCCGGTGCCCCAGGTGATGTGGAAGCGGGGCACCGAGTTGCCGGGCCCGTTGGCCGTGTAGCCGCCGCGCTCGGCCCAGCCGACGACGGGGAACAACCGCACGCCGCGCTCGTGCAGCCAGGCGCGCTTCTCCCCGGCCGCGAAGTCGACGTAGGCCTGCGCCCACCGCCGTCCCCAGACGTCCTCGTCGTCGAGGCGGTCGAAGCCGGCGGTGCCCAGCCAGTCCTGCCAGGCCAGCTCGACGCTGTCCTTGATGCCGACGCGGCGCTGCTCGGGCGAGTTGACGAGAAACAGCCCGCCGAAGGACCAGAACGCCTGGCCGCCCAGGTTCTGCTGCGGTTCCTGGTCGAGCAGCATGACACGACGCCCGGCCTCGATCAGCTCGCAGGCGGCGACCAGGCCGGCAAGGCCGGCGCCCACCACGATCGCGTCGGCATCGGTAGCCACGTGTGGAACCTCCTCGCCGTCATCCTGCCGCAGCCGTCGCGCTGAAGGCAGCCCGGCAGGGCGGACCGGGCCTCGGTGCGGAAATCAAGATCGTTCCGGGTCGCCAGTTAGCCTCGCTTATTCAGGTCGGTTCGCGTAGTGACCGCTGTCGCATGAGTCGATCTTGCTTGTGGTTGGGTGTGTTGTGGGCGTGGTTGATCGCCCGGGCTCGGTCCCGGGCTGTCCGTGATCTTGG
>JBPCOI010000068.1:0-36419 GCA_051000395.1 Jatrophihabitantaceae bacterium | reverse complement strand
GCTGGCGGGTCACCCCGCGTCTGGCAGAGCTGCTGGCGTGAGGCTCGTGCTGGCCGGGCTCCTCGCCGCCACCGGGCCGGTCTTCACCGTGCAGGACCGCGCATCGACGAGCTCAGCGGCATGGTCGACCTCGGCTCGCTCACGGTGGTCACCATCGACTCCGGCGACACCGGGCGGGTGTTCGTCCTCGACGCCCGGGGCCGCACGGTCGGGGTCACGACGTACGCCGGGTGCCGATCGCGCGCGGCGACCACCGGGTGGACGTGACGGCGTGCCGGCTGGTCTACCCCGACGGCCCGCACGACGCCGAGACGCTGCTGCGCAACCCGCACACGGGGCGGCTCTACGTCGTCAGCAAGTCCCTCGACGGCGGTCTGGTGTACGCCGCCCCGCGGCACCTCGACCCGGACGGGGTGAATCGGCTCCAGGTCGTGGCGGAGGCGCCGATCTACGCCACCGACGGCTCCTTCCTGCGCGACGGGAGCCGGGTCCTGCTGCGCAGCTACGGCAACGCGAAGCTCGTCGCTCTCCCCTCGTGGCGGCCGCTCGGATCGTTCACGCTGCCGGCCCAGCCGCAGGGCGAGGCACTCTCGCTCGGTCCCGGCGGCCGCGTCCGGATCGGCTCGGAGGGCGAGCGGCAGCCGGTGCTGCCGGTCTCGCTGCCGGTCTCGCTGCCGGTCTCGCTGCCGGTGTCGCTGCCGGTGTCGCTGCCGGTGTCACTGTCGGCATCCCGGCTGCCGCCATCGGTCTTCGCATCGGCGTCGCGCTTGTCGCGGGCGGAGGAGTCGGTGCGGCGCTCGTCGCCCGCGTCGGTCTCGGTGGGCTGGAACTGCTTCTTGAACTGCCCGACCACCTTCTCCATGGATTCGACCATGCTGTCCTCGAGGGACTTGGCGTCGGCCAGCGTTTCGAAGAGCTCCGGTGAGTTGTGCGCGACGTAATCCAGCATCTCGTGCTCGAAGCGGCGGATGTCGGACACCTCGACGTCGTCCATCTTGCCGGTGGTGCCGGCCCAGATCGAGACGATCTCGCGTCCGACCGGGAACGGCGAGGACGCCGGCTGCTTGAGCAGCTCGACCATCCGCGCGCCGCGGGCAAGCTGCTGCTGGCTGGCCCGGTCCAGGTCCGAGCCGAAGGCGGCGAAGGCCTCCAGCTCGCGGTACTGGGCTAGGTCCACGCGCAGGCGGCCGGAGACCGCGCGCATCGCCTTGGGCTGCGCTGCGCCACCGACACGCGAGACGGAGATGCCGACGTTGATGGCCGGACGGACGCCGGCATTGAAGAGATCGGTCTCGAGGAAGCACTGGCCGTCGGTGATGGAGATGACGTTGGTCGGGATGTAGCCCGACACGTCGTTGCCCTTGGTCTCGATGATCGGAAGGCCGGTCATGGACCCGCCACCGAGGTCGTCGGAGAGCTTCGCGCAACGCTCGAGCAACCGGCTGTGCAGGTAGAACACATCACCGGGGTAGGCCTCGCGACCGGGCGGGCGGCGCAGCAGCAAGGACACGGTGCGGTAGGCCTCGGCCTGCTTGGTGAGGTCGTCGAAGACGATCAGGACGTGCTTGCCGTCGTACATCCAGTGCTGGCCGATCGCCGAGCCGGTGTAGGGCGCGAGGTACTTGAAACCCGCAGAGTCCGACGCGGGTGCCGCGACGATCGTCGTGTACTCCATCGCCCCGGCGTCCTCGAGCGTGTCGCGCGAGGCGGCGATCGTCGAACCCTTCTGCCCGATCGCGACGTAGATGCAGCGGACCTGCTTGTCCGGGTCGCCGGACTCCCAGTTGTCACGCTGGTTGATGATCGCGTCGAGGCAGACCGTGGTCTTGCCGGTCTGCCGGTCACCGATGATCAGCTGCCGCTGGCCGCGGCCGATCGCCGTCATCGCGTCGATGGCCTTGATCCCCGTCAGCAGCGGCTGGCGGACCTCCTGGCGCTGCACCACCGTGGGTGCCTGCAGCTCCAGGGCGCGGCGCTCGTCGGAGGCGATGTCGCCCTGGCCGTCGATCGGCTGGCCGAGCGGGTTCACGACGCGCCCGAGGTAGGCATCGCCCACCGGCACCGAGAGGATCTCCGTGGTGCGCTTGACCTGCTGGCCCTCCTCGATCTTCGACGCGTCGCCGAGGATCACGACACCGATGTCGCGCACGTCGAGGTTCAGCGCGATGCCGAGCGTGCCGCCCTCGAACTCGAGCAGCTCATTGGTCATCGCACTGGGCAGGCCCTCGACCCGCGCGATACCGTCGCCGGTCTCGGCGACGACACCGACCTCCTCGCGCGAGGCGTCGGGCGTGTAGGACGAGACGTAGCTCTCGATCGCACTCCGGATCTCGTCTGCGGAGATCGTCAGCTCGGCCATCAATGCTTCCCTTGCCTAGTACGTGTCTTGGTGGGTGGTCTGGATGCCTGGCCGGCGAGCGCGCTGCGCGCCCCGCTCATCCGGGCCGCGACGCTGCCGTCGATGACCTCGTCGCCGACCCGGACGACGAGGCCGCCGCCGACGGCCGGGACGATTGCGGTGCGCACGGCGATCGGGCGTCCGTAGAGCTCGCTGAGCGACTCGGTCAGGCGGCTGACCTGCTCCGGCGTCATCTCGATCGCCGAGATCACCCGCGCCAGCGACTGCGACTGGCGCGCGGCTGCCTCCTCGAGCAGGTCGTCGATTGCCAGGGTGAGGCTCTGCTTGCGCCGGCTGCGGATCGCGTGTTCGAGCAGCGCCTTGGTCACCGGATGCACCTTGTCGGCGAGCACATCGTCGAGTAGCGCCACGCGACGATCGGCATCGACCGGAGCTTCGTCGAGCAGCGTCGTCAGCTCCGACTCGGCGTCCAGCACCCGCTCGAAGCGAAACAGCTCGTCCTCGACCTCGTTGAGGTCGCCGCCGCGTTCGGCGCCGGCGAACAGGGCATCGTCGCCGGCGGTCTCCAGCGCGTCGGTGAGGTCCCACGGCGTGGACCACCGCTCTCGCACGACTGCCTGCACGATCTCACGGGTGGTGTCCCGGACGTGCTCGGCGAGCAGGCCGCCGACCAGCTCGGCCCGTGCGTCAGGCTCGGCAGCGGGATCGCCCGCGATCCGACGCAGGCGCGGCTGGGCGACGAGCAGGTCCGCGACGGAGTACAGCTCCGCGGCGAGTTCGAGCAGCGATTCGACCGACTGCTCGCGTTCGATCGCTGCTCGTTTGGGGCCACGCACCTGTCTGGACGCTGCCCGGCTCGCAGATCGCATCACGTCGGGGAACCCGCGCTGGTCTCGCTGTCGTCCTGCTGTTCGAGCTCGGCGAGGAACGCGTCGACGGTGGCGCTGACCCGTGCCTCGTCGCCCAGCCGTTGCGCCACGATCTTCTCCGACAGCTCGACGGCGAGCGTGCCGATCTCGCCGCGCAGCTCCCGGACGACCGCGCCGCGCTGGTTGGCCAGTTGCTCCTCGCCGCGCGCCACGATGCGAGCCGACTCCTCCTGCGCCTTGGTACGCAGTTCCTCGCCGGTGCGTTGCGCCTCGGAGCGGGCGTTCTCGCGGATCTGGGCCGCCTCGGCCCGGGCCTCGTGGATCGCCTCCTGGTACTTCTTCTCCACCTGCTCGAGCTTC
The DNA here is from genome assembly GCA_051000395.1 of Jatrophihabitantaceae bacterium. Taxonomy (GTDB): domain Bacteria; phylum Actinomycetota; class Actinomycetes; order Mycobacteriales; family Jatrophihabitantaceae; genus JBPCOI01. The sequence continues at coordinate 32,831 of JBPCOI010000068.1, read as the reverse complement.
TCGCGCGCCTCGCTGCTCTGCTCGACCTGCTTGCGGATCATCTCCTGGCGTTCGCGCATCGCCTTTTGCACCGGCGGGACGATGTATTTGTACAGGATCGCGAGGATCAGCAAGAAGGCGACGAGTTCGGCGACGAACGTCCAGTTCGGCAGCAGGAAGTTGCCCGAAGCGAGCACGTGCTGGGCCATGGCGGTCGCCCTCCTACTTGGCGAGGACGAAGACGAACAGCACCGCGAACGCGAGGTTGATGAAGTACATCGCCTCGACCAGACCGACGGTGAGGAAGAACAACGTCTGCAGTCGGCTCTGCGCCTCGGGCTGGCGCGCGACCCCCGAGATCAGCGAACTGCCGGCCAGGCCGTCACCGATCGCCGCGCCGACGGCGCCGCCGCCGAGCGCCAGGCCGCCACCGATGAAGCCACCGGCGAGTTCGATGGACTTGGTCGTGATCCCACTGGCTGCCATTTCTCTCCTTCTATTCCTGATCCATGAAGCGTCGATTGCGTGTCTGCCGAGCGTGAGCGGGCGTGCGACGTGATCAGTGCGCGCCCTCCTCGGCCGGTTTCACCGAGCTGAAGTAGATGATTGTCAGCAGCGCGAAGATGAAGGCCTGGATGAGGCCGATGAACATTTCGAACAGCTTCCAGATGATGTCCGGCGCCCAGAGCAGGTAGGCCGGGAACAGCGCGATCAGCGACACCATGATCACACCCGCGAACATGTTGCCGAACAAGCGCAGAGAGAGCGTGAGCGGGCGGGCGATCTCCTCGACCAAGTTGATCGGGAACATCACCCAGTACGGCTGGAACAGGTGGTGGTAGTAGGCGCGCACACCCTGCTTGCGGATGCCGGTGACGTGCATCCAGACGATCACCAGCAATGCGAGGGCGTAGGTGAGGTTGACGTCGGAGGCCGGCGGCGGCATGTACTCCGGATGGTGGCCGGTCGGGATGATCGCCAGCCAGTTGGCGATCAGGATGAACAGGAACAACGTCGTGGCGAGCGGGACCACGAACGGCGCGGTGCGGATGCCCATCGTGCCCTCGACCTGCTTCTCGATCTGGTCGGTGACTGTCTCGAACAGCAGTTGGACGCCGGTCGGCTTGCGGGCACTGAGCTTACGCCGCATGATCACGCCCAGGCCGATGATGATGACCCCCGCGACCAGCGTGCCGAGAATGGTGTCTACGTTCAGCGCGACACCGAAGACGTTCCAGACGACGTGCTGGCCGACCTCGATGTTGATCGCTTCGAGGTGCGCGCCCACCTGCGGCGTCCGCCCGCTCACGCCGAGGGCCGCAGGCTACGGAAGACCGGCACCGCGGAACCGATCAGCATGATGACGTGGAATACGGCGAGGCCGACGAACACGCCGAGACCGTCGGGTTGCACGAGCAGGCCGACGGCGAGCGCAACCAGCGTGATGCCGGCGAGACGGCCCATGACCCCGTGCCGGAACTGCTTCCTGTCCAGGTCCGCGTTGGCGGCGTAGGCCAGCACGGAGCGCTGCAGAAGCGCGTTGTTGGCCGCGCCCAGTGCGAGTCCGATGCAGCCGAACACGCCCATCAGCGGATGCCCGGCGACCGACAGCACAACGATCGCGATCACGCCGAGTACGGCGCCCATGACCGCCGATCTGCGCAGGTTGGCAGCGGCGGACACCGGGGTGTAGACGACCGGATCCACGTCGTGCTCTCCACTTCCATCTTTGAGGTGCTCAGTCTGTCCTAGAGGCGGTCAGTCTTTGAGGTACTTGCGAAATTCGAGGTAGGTGTAGCTCACCGCCGCGGCGATGCCGAGAAGCAGGCCGGCGAACAGGAATATCGGTGTTGTGTGCGACAGCGAGTCGATCAGCCAGCCGAGCGCGAGCCCGAGCACGAGGGTGACGGCAGCGACCGCGCCCATGCCGAGCAGGCTCGACCAGGTAGGGGCGTCACGAGCCATCGTCGCCCCGAGCCTCTACCGTGACGTGGCCGGCAAGCAGGTATCACGCATAGGTAGCTCCTTGACATCGGGGGCAACAACTACGCCGGAAAGGCGATACAGGCGCCCCGGCAGGACGATCCGCTGCCGTACGCGACCTGGCGTTGAACCTATCACAGCGCTACCGGCCGACCTGCCCGGCCGTCATGGCCCCCGACGGCCCGCGCCGGTGGGCGCGACGTGCCCCGGCGGCGGGACCGGCACCGGCGGGCGCCGCCGCGACTGCCAGCGCGGCACCACGAGCACGAGCAGGCCGAGCACGATGCCCGCACCGAGCATCGCGATCAGCACCCACGGCCCGCGGAAGATCGAGAATCCGACGCCGCCGAAGGCCAGCAGGGCGGACCAGAAGTACAGCAGCAGGACGGCGCGCCGGTGGCTGTGACCGAGTTCCAGCAGGCGGTGATGCAGGTGCTGCTTGTCGGGCGCGAACGGCGAGCGGCCGCGTCCGACCCGTCGCGCGATCGCGAGCAGCAGGTCGAGGAACGGCACGATCAGCACCGCGATCGGGATGAGCAGCGGCAGGGCCAGTGGCACCGATCCGGACGCGCCGGTGAACACCTGGGGGTCAGCGGTGGTGGTCGCGGTGATGGCCGCCGCGGACAGCAGCAGGCCGACGAGCATCGAACCTGAGTCGCCCATGAAGACGCGCGCCGGGAAGAAATTGTGCGGCAGGAACCCCACGCAGGTACCCACGAGCGCTGCGGTCAGCAGCGTCGGCGCGGAGGCCACGTCCTGCGAGTTCACGATCGCCAGGTGGTAGGAGAACACGAAGAACGACGCGGCACCGATCGCGGTCACGCCGGCGGCCAGGCCGTCCAGCCCGTCGATGAAGTTGATCGCGTTGATCGTCAGGACCGTGAACAGGATCGTCAGCGGTATCGCCAGGTCGCGGCCCGGGCTGAAGGTCCCGCTGTCGGCGCCCCACGGCACCGGGATCTCGGCGAGCTGCACGCCGCCGCGGGTGACCATGATCGCGGTGGCGAGAACCTGTCCGGCGAGCTTGGTCAGCGAATCGAGCTCATAGCGGTCGTCGAGCACGCCGATCGCGCAGATGATCGCGCCGGACAGCACGATCCATGGGATCTCCGGGCCGTTCTGGAAGGAGTTGTGCAGCGTGGGCAGGCGCGCGGCGACGAACATGGCCATCGCGAAGCCGAAGAACATCGCGACGCCGCCCATCCGCGGAATCGCCACCGCGTGCACGTCGCGGTCACGCGGGGAGGCCACCGCGCCCCACCGGATCGCCACCTGCCGGGCGATCGGGGTCAGCAGGTAGCTGCCCGCCGCAGCGACACCACCGACGAGGATGTACTCGAGGCTGGGGTGGGTCGGGATCGCCACGACTAGCCCGCGATGTCCGGCACGACCGCGCGCAGGTCGTCCGCCCCGAGCGCGCCGGCCCGCAGGATGCGCGGGACCTCGCCGGTGACGTCGACGATGGTGGAGGCGACTCCGGTGCGGGCCGGGCCGCCGTCGAGGTAGACGGCAACGTCGTCCTGCAGCTGTTCCCGCGCCTCGGCGGCCGTCAGCGCGGCCGAACGGCCGGTCCGGTTGGCACTGGAGACGGCCATCGGCCCGGTGACGTCGAGCAGTTCGAGAGCCACCGGGTGAAGCGGCATCCGCACGGCAACCGTGCCGCGGGCGTCGCCGAGATCCCAGGACAGGCTCGGGGCGTGTTCCACGACGAGGGTGAGGGCGCCCGGCCAGAACGCCTCGATCAAACTGCGGGTGCGCGCGGCGACAGACGCGACGAGCCCGTCGATCGTGCTCCACGAGCCGACCAGGACGGGGACGGGCATGTCGCGTCCTCGGCCCTTCGCAGCAAGCAGATCCGCAACAGCTGCCCGGTCGAACGCGTCCGCGCCGATCCCGTAGACGGTGTCGGTGGGCAGCACGACGAGCTGTCCGGATCCGACGACGTGCGCGGCCGAGGCGATGGCGCTCGTGCGCAACGCCGGGTCGTTGCAGTCGTAGAACAGTGCCACGCTGGCCATCCTGCCTTACCCGCTCAGCCACGCACCGCAGTGACGAAGCGGGGCAGCCCGGCAAGGTCGCGGTGCGCGGTGATCTGCTGCCATCCCCCGGCGCCGGCGAGCAGCTCGGGTACCGCGTGCGCGTGGCCCGCGTCGTGCTCGACGGCGAGGACTCCCCCGCGGTGCAGCAGCTCGGCGGCACGGTCGAGCACCGCGCGCAGCACGGCCAGGCCGTCGGCACCGGCGAAGACGGCGGACGCGGGATCGGCGAGCACCTCCGGCTCGACCGCAGAGCCCGTCGGCACGTACGGCGGGTTGCTGAGCACCGCGTCCACCCGCCCGCGCAGCTCGGGAAGCAGGCCGGCGTCGCGCACGTCGGCCGCCTGCGTGCGAACGCCGGTCCCCGCGCAGTTGCGGCGTAGCCAGACCAGCGCGTCCTCGCACAGCTCGATGGCATGGACGATCGCGCCGGCTATCTCGTCCTCGGCCGCGAGCGCGAGGGCTCCCGAGCCGGCACACAGGTCCACGACGATCGGCCGCTCGATCCCGGCAAGGGCCGCCAGCACCGCGTCGAGCAGCAGCTCGGTCTCCGGGCGCGGCACGAACACGCCGGGACCGACGGCGAGCAGCAGGTGGCGAAACGGCGCGGAACCGACGATGTGCTGCAACGGCTCGCGTGCCTCGCGACGGCCCACGGCGTCGGCAAAGGCCGCTGCCGCAGCGGACGGAACCTCGCCGACGAGCGCCAGCTGGCCACGGTCGAGGTTCAGGCAGTGCGCGAGCAGCAACTCGGCGTCCACCCGCGGCGACCCGACACCGGCACGCGCCAGGCGTGCGGTGGCCCCGGCGAGCAGCTCGCGGGTCTGCGTCACCGCCGTGGACAGTTGCGGCTCACTGCCCCTCGCCGGCCAGCATCGCCTCGGTGTCGGCGCGGCTCAGCGCGTCGATCACGTCGTCCAGCGCCCCGTCGAGGACCTGGTCGAGGTTGTAGGCCTTGAACCCGACGCGATGGTCGCTGATCCGGTTCTCCGCGAAGTTGTAGGTGCGCACCCGCTCCGAGCGGTCGACCGTGCGGACCTGCGAGCGCCGGGCGTCCGAGGCCACGGTGTCGGCTTGCTCCTGCGCGGCGGCGAGCAGCCGGGCCCGCAGCACGCGCATCCCCGCTTCACGGTTCTGCAGCTGGCTCTTCTCGTTCTGCATCGACACCACGGTGCCCGTCGGCAGGTGGGTGATGCGCACCGCGGAGTCGGTGGTGTTGACGCTCTGCCCGCCGGGCCCGGAGGAGCGGAAGACATCCACGCGCAGCTCGTTCGGGTCGATGGCGATCTCGACGTCCTCGGCCTCGGGAAGGACGAGCACGCCGGCTGCGGACGTGTGGATGCGTCCCTGCGACTCGGTCGCCGGCACCCGCTGCACCCGGTGCACGCCGCCCTCGTACTTCAGCCGCGCCCATACCGCGGCGTCGGCCCGGCGCGAACGTACGGCGATCGTCGCCGATTTCGTGCCGCCCAGGTCGGTCGGCTCGTCGTCGAGCACCTCGGTATCCCAGCCCTGGCGCTCGGCGTAGCGCAGGTACATCCGCAGCAGGTCGGCGGCGAACAGCGCGGACTCGTCGCCGCCCTCGCCCGCCTTGATCTCGAGGATGACGTCCTTGCCGTCGTTGGGATCCTTGGGCAGCAGCAGCTCCCGTAGGCGTGCCTCCAGCTCGGCGATCCTGGCGCTCAGCGCGTCGGCCTCGGCTGCGAAGGACGCGTCCTCGGGGGCGAGTTCGCGCGCCGTGCCGAGGTCCTGGTGCGAGACGTCGAGCTCGTTGGCTGCGGCGATGATCGGGGCCAGCTCGGCGAAGCGGCGCCCGAGCGTACGGGCGCGTGCCTGGTCGCCGTGCACCGCGGGGTCGGACAGCTCGCGCTCCACCTCGGCGTACTCCGCGCGCAGGGCCGGTAGCTTGCCCATGCCCTCAGTCGGTCCGTACACCGCTCAGCTCCTCGCGCGCGCGATTGTGCAACTTTCACCACCGTACGGCGGCCAAACGTTGCACGATCGGTGTTAGCGGACGCGCTTGCCGAAGCGCTTCTCGAACTTGTCGACGCGACCGCCGACGTCCATGATCTTCTGCTTGCCCGTGTAGAACGGGTGGCAGGCCGAGCAGATGTCCGCGTGCAGCTCGCCCGACTTGGCGGTGCTGCGGGTGGTGAACGAGTTGCCGCAGGAGCAGAGCACCTGCGTCACCACGTAGTCCGGGTGGATGCCGTCCTTCACTGCTGGATCCCTTCGGTCGCGCCACACGGCGCGACGGTTCGTGGCCGCCGGGTCGCCCTGCCGAGACAGTGGACGTGAACCGGAGCCGGGTGAGGTGCCGCCGGTGAGTCTGCCAGCCCGCGAGCCGGCGCACCAAAAGCATCTGTAGAACGCAGCGGCCGCCCACGGTGTTCCCGCCGCTACTTGACCGAGCCGGCCATCACGCCCTCGACGAAGAAGCGCTGGAAGGCCAGGAAGACCACCAGCGGCACGATCAGGGACAGGAAGGCGCCGGGCGCCAGGATGTCGATGCTGCTGCCGAACTGCCGGGTCTGGCTGGCCAGGGCCACGGTCAGCGGCTGGCTGTTGGAGTTCGTGAAGATCAGCGCCACGAGCAGGTCGTTCCACACCCACAGGAACTGGAAGATCGCAAGAGAGGCGATGGCTGGCAGGCCCAGCGGCAGGATGATGCGGAAGAAGATGCGGCCCTCGCTGGCGCCGTCCATCCGGGCGGCCTCCAGTAGGTCACGCGGGATGCCCGCGAAGTAGTTGCGCAACAGGAAGATCGCGAACGGCAGGCCGAAGGCGACGTGGAAGATCACCACGGACAGGATCGAGCCGGAGATGCCGAGGGCGGTGTAGAGCTTCACGACCGGGATCAGCGCGATCTGGATCGGGATGACGAGCAGTCCGATCACCACGAGGAACAGCAGATCGCGTCCCGGGAACTCCATCCAGGCGAAGGCATATCCGGCTGCTGCGCCGATGAGCACGACGAACACGGTCGCCGGGACGGTGATCTCGACGGTGTTCCAGAACGAGCCGGTGATCGCACCGTTCTTCAGCAGCGTCGAGTAGTTCGAGAAGGTGAGCTGCGCCGGATGCGTGATCGCGTTCCACCAGCCGCCGTTGGCGTACTGCGCCGGGTTGCGCAGCGACTCCACCAGCAGGCCGAAGGTCGGGATCAACCAGACCAACGCCACCGCGACCAGGACGATGCGCAACACGCCCCCGCCCGTGCGCGTGGCGATGCGGGCGGCGAGGCCACGGTTGATGGCGCCGGTGACGAGGTCGGACGCGGCCGCGGTCATCGGGATCTCCCGACCCGCCGGCGACGTGACCGGGTGGTCATTGCTGCTCCCGCTTGAAGCGCCGGATGTTCAGCGCCATGAACGGCAGCACGACGAGCACCAGCACCACGCCGATGGCGCTGGCGATCCCGAATCGCTGCTGGCCGTAGGCGTTGAACAGCTGTGTCGCCAGCACGTCGGCGTATCTGCCGTTGGCCCCCGCACCCTGGGAGATGATGAAGACGATGTCGAAGATCTTGAGCACGTTGATGACGAGGGTCACGAACACGACGAGCAGCACGGGCGCCAGCAACGGCGCGGTCACCCGGCGGAACACCTGCCACTCGGTCGCGCCGTCGATGCGCGCGGCCTCGAGCGCCTCGCGGGGAATCGCGGCCATGCCCGCGGCGAGCAGCACCATCGCGAATCCGGCGTAGACCCACAGGTAGGCGATCATGATGGCGGGAGTGATCAGATCCGGCCCGAGCCAGGACAGGCCGGCATACGGGGCCGCGAAGTTGGCGGCCGGCAGCCTGATCTTGTAGGGCCCGGACGTCAGCCCGGGGAAGGCGAACCTGCCCTGCGCGTCGGCCGTCGTGCTGGCGACCACCTTGCCGTTCTGCACCGCCTCGACGGCCATCCCCGTCAATCCGAGCTCGCCCTTGTCAACCTGCCCGATCGTGCCGCCCCCGCCGAGACGGAAGTCGTTCCAGACCACCCCGTGCAACCCGGGACCGCTCGTGGGCGGCTGCGCGGAGGACAACCCAGCCGGCGGCGCGGTGAGGCTGAGCCCCACCATCGGGATCAGCACCGCCGTCCCGGGTGTGTACGAGCGGGCGGTGGTGTAGCCCGAGGACGCGGATCCGGTGAGCTCGGTGCTGCTGCGGACGCTCTCCTGCGGGTAGCGGCCGGCACCGGCGAACGTGTCGTGGATGCCGACGGTGACGGCGTTGGCTAGGCCGCGGCTGGGCTGGTCGCTGTAGATCAGTTCGAAGGTGATGCCGGAGGCGAGGAACGAGATCGCCATCGGCATGAACAGCACCAGCCGGAACACCGTCGCCCACCTGATGCGCTCGGAGAGCACGGCGAGGACGAGGCCGACGATGGTGATCACCGTCGGCACGACCACGACCCAGATGACGTTGTTCTTCACCGCGCGCAGCGTGGCGGGATCGGTGAACACCGAGCCGTAGTTCTGCAGCCCGACGAATGCTGCGGTGTTGCCGGCCGGCCCGTCGCCGAACAGGCTGCGGTAGATGCTGTAGATCAGCGGGTACACCAAGATCGCCGCGAGCAGGACGAGCGCCGGCGCAAGGAAGATCATCGCCAGTAGCCTCGCCTGGCCGGGCGCCCGGGGCGCCTTGCGCGGCGGCGCGGCGACGGCGGGGACGTCGTCCTCCGCGACCAGCACGGAGGAACCGATCGCCGACGGCTCGGCGATCGGTTCCCCCGGTTGGCGTGGCATCAGAGTACTGTCCTCACCGTTGCCGAGGGCTAGCTCCAGCCCTTGGCCGCGGCGGCGTCCTTCTCCAGCTGCTGCTGGGTCGCCGAGACGTTGCCGTCCTTGAGGAAGTTCTGCAGGTCCAGCCATTCGCCCTTGTTGGGCGTGCCACCGAACACGGCCGGCGCCTGGTCGGACATGTCGAACCGGAAGTTGTCACCGACACTGACGATCTGCTTGCCCAGCGCCGCCGAGGTCTGATCCGGGTAGGCCGAGGAGGCGAGGTTCTTGTTCGCCGACAGGAACCCGCTGCCAGGGCTGGAGACCATGGCCTTGGCCGCATCGGGGGAGGCGAGGAACTTCAGGAACGCCTGCACGGCCGGGTTGGTGGTGAAGCCGACGGCGAAGTCGCCGCCGCCGACGAGCGCGGGCTGCGAGCCGTCGACGGACGGGAACGGGAAGAACTTCGCGTCCGTGCCGACCTTGGCCGGCAGCTTGTCGCCGCTGATCTGGGTGGCCACGAAGCTGCCCTCGAACACGACCGCCGACGTGGGGCTCGCCTTGAACGTGTTGTCCACCGAGGCCGGGAAGGTCACCTTCAACGCGTTGGACGGACTGCCGATCAGCGTCTGGTCGGTCCACAGCGTCTTGAGCGTCGTCAGCGCCTTGGCGACCGACGGGTCGGTCCACGCGATCTGGTGATGGGTCAGCTTGTCGTACATGCTCAGGCCCGCGGTGCGGATGTAGACGTTCTCGAACCAGTCGGTCAGCGTCCAGCCGTCGCCGCCACCGATCGAGATCGGCACCGGCACGCCTGAGGCGGCGAGCGTCTTGCCGTCCTTGAGAAAGTCCGGCCAGGTCGCCGGCGGCGTGGAGATTCCCGCGTCGCTAAAGGCCTTCGTGCGGTACCAGACGGTGGACTTGTTCGAGGCGTCGAACGGGACGCCGTACACCTTGCCGTTGACCGTCGCGAGCTGCGTCCACACCGAGGCGTAGTTCGCCGCCACGGCACTCTGCGCGTCGCTGCTCAGCGGCTGCAGCTTGCCGGCCTTGGCGTACTGCGAGATCGCGCCGGGCAACGCGAGCATGGCGACGTCCGGCGGTGTCCCGCCGGCGACCTTGGTGCCGAGCACGGTCGCCTCGTCACCGCCGGCAACCGGGGAGTACGCGCCGGTCGCGCCAGTCTGCTTCTTGAACTCGTCGAGCACGGCTTGGAACGCGGTCTGTTCCGCGCCGGTCCACTGCCCGAGCACGGTGAACGTCTTGCCGCTGAGGCTCGCGCTCTGGCTCGACTGCGAACTACTGCCCGTCCCGCTCGACTTGTTCGCGCTCGGCTTGCTCGACGAACATCCGGCCACGAGCCCTACTGCCAGCGTCGCGACACCGATCGCCGCGAGCGCCTTCCTGGTCGAGTACATACCTGTCTCCTTCTCGTGATGGTGCCTCACGCGTCCCACACGGCCTCTCCACTGGACGCGTCGAAGAAATGCAACTGCTCGGTGTCGACACGGACTTGCACCGCGTCGCCGACCTTGACCCGGCTGCGCGGGCTGAACCGCGCCACGACCGTCGCCCGCTCCTCCGCGATCGGCATGCCCTCGCCGCTCTCGGCCGCGAGCTCGGCGATGTCCTCGATACCGGAGGCCTCTCGCGCATCCAAGGACAAGTGCACCATCAGGTCGGAGCCGAGCGGCTCGACCAGTTCGGTGATCGCCTGCACGGTGCGCCCCGTCCCAGCGCCTTCCAGCGCGGCGTCTTCCATGTCCTCGGGGCGGATACCGACGACGATCTCCCTGCCGGCGTAGGACGCCAGCGCGGGCCGGGCCACCGCGACCAGGTCGGGCAGCACCAGCGTCTCGCTGCCGACCCGCAGCGAGTAATGCTCGCCCTGCTCGCGGTCCAGCGTCGCGGCCAAGAAGTTCATCGCAGGCGAGCCGATGAAGCCGGCCACGAACAGGTTGTTCGGGCGGTCGTAGAGCTGCTGCGGGGGCGCGATCTGCTGCAGCACGCCCTTGCGGATCACCGCCACCCGGTGCCCCAGCGTCATCGCCTCGATCTGGTCGTGGGTGACGTAGACGGTCGTGACCGCAAGGTCGCGCTGCAGCTTGCCGATCTCGGCGCGCATCTGCACGCGCAGCTTCGCGTCCAGGTTCGACAGTGGCTCGTCCATCAGGAACGCCTTGGGCTGGCGCACGATCGCGCGGCCCATGGCCACGCGCTGCCGCTGGCCGCCGGAGAGATTGCGCGGCTTGCGATCGAGGTGTTCCGACAGGCCGAGCGTCCGCGCGGCGTCATCGACGCGGCGGTTCAGCTCGGCCTTGGGCAGCTTGCGAAGCCGCAACCCGAAACCGATGTTGTCGCGCACCGAGAGGTGCGGGTACAGCGCATAGGACTGGAACACCATCGCGACGTCACGGTCGCGCGGGGGCACGTGGTTCACGACCCGCTCGCCGATGCGCACCTCGCCCTCGCTGATCGTCTCGAGACCGGCGATCATCCGCAGCGCCGTCGTCTTCCCGCATCCGGACGGCCCGACGAAGACGAGGAATTCGCCGTCGTCCACCTCGATGTTCAGGTCGCTGACGGCTCGCGTGCCGTCGTCGTAGACCTTCCCGACGTGCGAGAGGGCGATGCGAGCCATGCACGTCCTTCCGCCGGCGAGGTCCTATCCGGCATACGGCCGGCTGTCGACTGACGGGCCCCAACCTAGCCTCGCTCGGAAGCGCTTGCGGCCACCGTTACGGACTCGTTACGTCCGGTTCGTTCCTCGCCCGGTGCTGCCGCCGTGAGCGCGGCGAGCACCCGAGGCTCGGGACGGACGTCACGTGCGCGCAGCCGCACCCGAGCACCCGTGTTCTCGCTCCGCGACTGGGAGCGGCTATTGCGGCCCAACTCCACCGTGCGTACGGTCCGAATCAGATCGCAGGACGGGCGCGTCACGCCGGTGTGCGTCATCCGGCCGCGGCACGTCTCCCGACGGCGAAGGGGGAACGACCGGTGCGAACCATGATCACTTCGTCGCGTCGATCGGACGCGGCGCGGGCCGGGTCGCGTCCGCGATGGCGCGGCCTCGCCGCCCGCGCGGGTCTGGCCGCGCTCGCGGCCTCGGCGCTCGCGGCCTGCGGCGGCGGCGGTTCGGGCACCCCGACGCTGCACTTCTACAGCTTCCCGGACAACTCCGGGGCCGTTCAGAAGGCGGTCGACACCTGCACCAAGGCCAGCGGCGGCAGGTACACCATCGAGTACGACAAGCTGCCCAACGGCGCCGATGGCCAGCGTCAGCAGCTCGTCCGTCGCCTTGCGGCACAGGACAGTTCGCTGGACATCCTGGGCCTGGACGTCACGTGGGAGGCGGAGTTCGCCGAGGCGGGATGGATCCTGCCGTGGACCGGCGCCAACAAGGCGCAGGCGAGTCAGGGAACGCTGCAGGCCCCGCTGGACACCGCCACCTGGAAGGGCCAGCTAGTCGCCGCGCCGTACAACAGCAACACCCAGCTGCTCTGGTACCGCGACGACCTGGTGCCCAAGCCACCGACGACGTGGGACCAGATGATCGACATGTCGATCCAGCTCGCCAAGGAGGGCAAGCCGCACCTCATCGAGATCCAGGGCGCCCAGTACGAGGGCGTCGTCGTGTGGTTCAACACGATGCTGGCCAGTGCGGGCGGCAGCATGCTGACGCCGGACGCGACCAACGTCTCGATGGGCGCGCCGGCCGTCAAGGCACTCACGATCATGAAGCGGCTGGCGAGCTCGGTGGCAGCCGACCCGTCGCTGTCGGTGCAGATGGAGGACCAGAACCGGCTCGCGATGGAGAGCGGGACCGCCGCCTTCGAGCTCAACTACCCGTTTGTGTATCCGTCGATGAAGACCGACAAGCCCGCGTTGTTCAAGCACTTCAAGTGGGCGCAGTACCCGCGGGTGTACGCGAACGAGCCCAGCCACGTCACGATCGGCGGCATCGACCTGGCCATCAGCGCGTACTCCAAGCACTCGGCCATTGCCTTCCAGGCCGCGCTGTGCCTGCGTGACCGCGCCAACCAGAAGATCGCCGCGACCCTGGGCGGCCTGCCCCCGACTATCGCGGACCTCTACAACGACCCGTCGCTGCAGGCGGACTACCCGTTCCGCAAGGACATCCTGACGGCCCTGCAGAACGCCAGCGTGCGACCGAAGACGCCGGCCTACCAGAACCTGTCGATCGTCATCTCGCACGCGGTGTCGCCGCCGTCGGGCATCAGCCCGTCCAGCACCGCGGCGTCGATCAGCGGCCAGCTCAAGGACGCGCTCCAGTCGAAGGGGCTGATCCCATGACCATCCACGCCGAGACCACCACGCCGGTCACCGACAGCTCGCGCGCCGAGCCCAAGCGCCGGCGCAAGCAGATCTCCGAAGGCGCCCGAGCCGAACGCCGCCTCGGCTGGATGCTCTGCGCGCCTGCCGTGGTGGTGATGATCGCCGTCACCGCGTACCCAATCGCCTACGCCGTCTACCTGTCCCTGGAACGCTACGACCTGCGCTTCCCGAAGCAGGCCAAGTTCATCGGCCTCAGCAACTACGTGGCCGTGCTCAGCTCCTCGTACTGGTGGCACGCGTTCTACATCACGGTGATCATCACCGTGGCGTCGGTCGTCATCGAGCTGGTGCTCGGGATGCTGCTGGCGCTGCTGATGCACCGCACGCTGTTCGGGCGTGGCACGGTGCGCACGGCCATCCTCGTGCCGTACGGCATCGTGACCGTCGTCGCGGCCTTCAGCTGGCAGTACGCGTGGACGCCGAGCACCGGTTACCTGTCGGCGATGTTCGGCAACAGCGCGCCGCTGACCCACACCTTCCAGGCCATCGCCATCATCGTCCTGGCGGAGATCTGGAAGACCACGCCGTTCATGGCGTTGCTGCTCATGGCCGGGCTCGCCCTCGTGCCCGAAGACCTGCAGAAGGCGGCGAAAGTCGACGGCGCCAGCGCGTGGCAGCGCTTCACGCGGGTGACCCTGCCGTTGATGAAGCCGGCCATCCTGGTCGCGCTGCTGTTCCGCACGCTGGACGCCTTCCGGATCTTCGACAACATCTTCATCCTCACCTCCGGCAACAACGGCACCGGCTCGGTGTCGATCCTGGGCTACGACAACCTGTTCACCGCGCTGAACCTGGGCATCGGCTCGGCGATCTCCATCCTCATCTTCATCAGCGTCGCGATCATCGCGTTCCTGTTCATCAAGTTGTTCGGTGCCGCGGCACCCGGCGCGGGAAAGTGAGGCCGTCATGACCACGACTGCCAGCCAGAAGGTCGGTTGGGGTACGGCGAACGTCGTCGCCGTCATCCTCGCAATCGTGCCCGTGCTGTGGATCGTCTCGCTGTCATTCAAGGACCCGTCGACGATCACCGACGCGTCGTTCTGGCCGAAGAAGTGGACGCTGGACAACTACCGCGGCATCTTCAAGACCTCGGAGTTCACCCACGCCCTGATCAACTCGATCGGTATCGCGGTGATCTCGACGTTCATCGCGGTCACCCTCGCCTCGATGGCGGCCTACGCCGTGGCCCGCCTGTCGTTCCCCGGCAAGGGCCTGCTCATCGGGATGTCGCTGCTGATCGCGATGTTCCCTGCCATCTCGCTGGTCACCCCGCTCTTCAACATCGAGCGCGTCCTGGGCCTGTTCGACACCTGGCCGGCACTGATCATTCCCTACATCGCGTTCGGGCTGCCGCTGGGCATCTACACCCTGTCGGCGTTCTTCCGCGAGATCCCGTGGGAGCTGGAGAAGGCCGCGAAGATGGACGGCGCCACCCCGTTCCAGGCATTCACCAAGGTGATCGCACCGCTCGCCGCGCCCGGCATGTTCACGACCGCGATCCTGGTGTTCATCTTCTGCTGGAACGACTTCCTGTTCGCGATCTCGCTGACATCCACGACGAACGCGCGCACCGTGCCCGCCGCCATCGGGTTCTTCACCGGCAGCTCCGCGTTCACCGCGCCGACCGGCTCGATCTCGGCGGCGGCGGTCATCATCACCATCCCCATCATCGTCTTCGTGCTGTTCTTCCAACGCCGCATCGTCGCCGGACTGACCTCCGGCGCAGTCAAGGGATAGGAGCCCGACGTGGCCGACATCGTCCTGGACCAGGTGACCAAGCGCTATCCGGACGGCGCGCTTGCCGTCGACCACATAGACCTCCACGTCGCTGACGGCGAATTCGTCATCCTGGTGGGTCCGTCCGGGTGCGGCAAGTCCACCACCTTGAACATGATCGCCGGCCTGGAGGACATCAGCGACGGCGAGCTGCGCATCGGCGGTCAGGTGGTGAACAACAAGGCACCCAAAGACCGCGACATCGCCATGGTGTTCCAGAGCTACGCGCTCTACCCGCACATGACGGTGCGCGAGAACATGGCCTTCGCGCTGAAGCTGGCGAAGACCCCGCAGAAGACGATCGACGAGAAGGTTAACGACGCGGCGCGCGTGCTGGACCTGACACAGCACCTGGATCGCAAGCCGGCGAACCTGTCCGGCGGTCAGCGCCAGCGCGTCGCGATGGGACGCGCGATCGTCCGTGACCCGGCCGCGTTCCTGATGGACGAGCCGCTGTCGAACCTGGACGCGAAGCTGCGGGTACAGATGCGCACCGAAGTGTCGCGGCTGCAGAAGCGGCTTGCCACCACAACGGTCTACGTGACGCACGACCAGACCGAGGTGATGACGCTGGGCGATCGCGTAGCGGTCATGCGCGGCGGGATCATGCAGCAGGTCGGCGCGCCCCAGGAGCTGTACGCCCACCCCGCCAACCTGTTCGTCGCGGGCTTCATCGGCTCCCCGGCCATGAACTTCATGCCCGGCAGGCTGGAGGAGGGCAAGCTGCGCACCCGCATGGGCGACGTACCGCTCGAGGGGGAGATCCGCCGCGTCCTCGAGGCCCGCAGCGGCGAACGTGACGTCATCCTCGGCATTCGTCCGGAGAGCTTCGAGGACGCCGCGCTGGTGACCCGCGAGGCGCGCGAACACGGGATCACTTTCCGTGCCGCCATCGACGTCGTCGAGTCGATGGGCTCGGACGTCTTCGCCTACTTCACCTTCGAGGAGGGCGGCGGGGTGGCCAGCGCGGAGCTCGACGAGCTGGCCCGCGATTCGGGACGCTCGGACACCGGCGGCAGCGGGGACCAGGTAGTGGCGCGCCTGGACGCGGCCACCGAGGTGCGCGAGGGCTCCGAGGCGGAGCTGTGGGCCGACGTCAGCGCCATCCACGTCTTCGACCCCGCCAGCGGCGAGAACCTCACCGGCGCGAAGGCCGGTGCGCCCGCGTAACGGTCAGCGGCTCGCCTCGCGCAGCCTGCGCACGACCTCGTCGTTCCAGTCGTGCGTGCGCATCAGGCGGTAGCGTTCCCGCGCCACCCGCAGGTAACCCTCGGTGTCCGTCCCGTCCCCGAGCAGGTCTGCCTCGCGCAGCATCCGCACGACCGGCGTGTACTCCTCGGCGAACCAGCGGCGCGCCACCGCTTCGCGATCGAGGAAGCCGGCGTCGTCCTGCATGCAGCGAAACCCCCACGCTTCGACCGCTTCACCCAGCTCCGCGTACAACCACGGATCGCCCACCACCAGCTTCTGATAGGCCTGCGCAGAAAGGGGTACGCGGGCGCGGAACATCCGCTCGTAGCTCTTGACGAGCAGGTCGCCGCGGCGGCGGATCCCCCGCGCGGACACCGTGGTCAGCACCTCCGTCACGTAGGCCTCGATCGTCTGCTGCCCGGTGGCGAGCGCGATCGAGACGCGGTGGTGACCGTCCTTGATGAAGTGCAGGTCACCGATGCGGTACACGTCGATGGGCGGGACCGATTCGCCCATCCGCTGGGCGAGGGCGAGGCGTTCCCACCGCGCCCGTACTCGGCTGGAGGTCGGCCGGAAACGCCGATCGAAGTCGCGCCGCGAGTCGACCGTGCCTACCACGCTGTCGAGGCGGATGACCTGCAGCCCGAGCGAGCGCTCGCCGCGGCGGCCGAGCGCGGCGACCACGTCGTCGAAAGGCAGCACCAGGTTGACGTCGTCGGGCTCGCCACGCAACCGGTGCGCCAGCCGCGACAGCACCTGCCGGCGCCGCGCGCGCAGGAAGTCGTTCTCGACGTCAGCTCTGGGGAATCCGGTTTGGCGCACGGGACTGGGTATACGCCGCAGCGCCGGCGATGTCGAAGACGTGCCGGCCGACGACGTTGCGCACGGTGGTGGCGCCGAGCCGGCGGTCTGCAGCCACCGCGCCGTACGGGTGGACGTGACCGTGCAGCAGCAGCGGTACGGCGAGCCCGGCGACGACGCGGTGCAGCGCCTGAAAGCCCGCGTGCGGCGCGTCCTGGCCGTCACCGACGCCCCGGGGCGGCGCGTGGCTGAGCAGGACGTCCACCGGGCGGCCGTTGCGGCACCGCCACCTCGCTCGGGCACGCAGGCGCCAGGCGCGCCGCGCGCACTGGCGCTCGCTGTACTGGTTGGGTCCGCCCCGGTAGCGCAGGCAGCCGCCGAGCCCGGCGATCCGCAGCCCCCCGGCGTCCACCACGCGGCCGTCGGCGTTCACCGCGCCGCTCGGCCACGGTGCGTGATCGGGCAGTCCGGCGCGCAGCACCAGGCCCGTACGCGATGCGCGGTAGCCGCTCAGATCCGGGTCGTGGTTGCCGGGCACGAACACCAGCGGCACGTCGAGAGCATCCATCAGGTAGCCGAGATAATCGAAGGGCAGGTCGCCGCAGGCGAGGATCAGCTGCACGCCCCGCGCCGGGCCGATGTCGGCTCGTAGGCCCTCGTCCACCTCGTCTGCGACCGCGAGCACCCGGACCATCCCTGCATTGTGCGCGTCAGGAACGCCGCGCCCCTCGCACGTCCAGCCCGAGCCTGCGCAGGGCCGCCTCCGCGCGATAGATCTCGGTGATCGGGACGGCGGTGCCCCGCGCGGCCGCCGGCGGCGCGACGCCGAGGCGGCGGCAAGCGCAGGTGAGGGCGTCGACGTACGCGGCGCGCACCGCGGTGCGGCGCAGGTTCTTGCCGGGCAGCGCGGTGGGACCCTCGCTGAGTTCGAGCTGCTCGTGCAGGCGGCACAGGTCGGCGCCGACCCGCTCGAGCGGCTCCTCGGGAAGCGGCACCCGTCGGCCCGCCAGCCACCGCTTCGAGCGGGCGGCAAGGACGACGGCGTAGCCGATGGCCGTCGGCAGCAGCACCGCCGCGGCCAGCCCGATCACCGTGCCCACCCGTCCAGTGTCGGCGCGGGAGTACACGCGGGCAAGCCGCCGGGCGAACTACTCCTGGCCCGGCGTCGACTTCGCGATCTGCATCAGGAATTCCAGGTTGGTCCGGGACTTCTTGAGCCGGTCGAGCAGCAGGTCGATCGCCTGCTGCTGCTCCAGCGAGTGCAGCACCCGCCGCAACTTGATCGTCACCGACAGCTCGTCCGGGGAGAGCAGCAGTTCCTCCTTGCGCGTGGAGGACTGGTCGACGTCGACTGCCGGGAACACCCGCTTGTCGGCGATCTTGCGGTCGAGCTTGAGCTCGGCGTTGCCGGTGCCCTTGAACTCCTCGAAGATCACCGTGTCGCCGGCCGAACCGGTCTCGACGAGCGCGGTCGCCATGATGGTCAGTGAGCCACCGTGTTCGATGTTGCGCGCCGCGCCGAGGAACCGCTTGGGCGGGTACAGCGCGGTGGAGTCGACGCCGCCGGACAGGATGCGGCCGCTCGCCGGGGCGCCCAGGTTGTAGGCACGGCCGAGGCGGGTGATCGAGTCGAGCAGCACGACCACGTCGTGACCCATCTCGACGAGGCGCTTGGCGCGCTCGATGGACAGCTCGGCAACGGTGATGTGATCCTGCGGGCGCCGGTCGAACGTCGAGGCGATGACCTCGCCTCGCACCGAGCGCTGCATGTCGGTGACTTCCTCGGGACGCTCGTCGATGAGCACCACCATGAGGTGCACTTCCGGGTTGTTCACCGCAATCGCGTTCGCGATCGCCTGCAGCACCATGGTCTTGCCGGCCTTGGGCGGCGAGACGATCAGCGCGCGCTGACCCTTGCCGATCGGCATGACCAGGTCGATGACGCGGGTGGTGAGGATGTGCGGCTCGGTCTCCAGCCGCAGCCGCACCTGCGGGTAGAGCGGGGTGAGCTTGGTGAACTCGATCCGGGCCTTGGACTTCTCCGGGTCGGTGCCGTTCACGGTGTCCAGGCGCACGAGCGGGTTGTACTTCTCGCGGCGCTCCCCGTCGCGCTGCTGGCGAATAGCGCCGGTGACGGCGTCGCCGCGACGCAGGCCGAAGCGGCGCACGTAGGAGTTCGCGACGTAGACGTCCTCCGGGCTGGCGAAGTAGCCCTCGGTGCGCACGAACCAGGTGTTCTTCTCCTCGATCGCGTCGAGGATGCCCGCGACCGGTACGAGCACATCGTCTTCGGAGACGGTGGGTTCGACGTCGAGGTTGCCGCCGCCGGCCGGGGTGCCGGCACGGTCACGGTTACGCCCGCGGCGATCGCGGTAGCGCCGACCGCGGCGCCGGCCGCCGTCGAAGTCGTCGTCCTCACCGGCAGCTTGCGGACGATTCTGGTGCTGGTTGCCGCCCTGGTTCTGACTGTTCTGGTTCTGACTGTTCTGGCTCTGGCTGCTCTGGTTGCCGCTGCCCTGGTTCTGGCTGCCCTGATTTTGGCTGCCCTGATTTTGGCTGCCCTGATTTTGGTTGGCCTGATTCTGGCTGCCCTGATTTTGGTTGCCCTGATTCTGCCGAGCATTCTGGCGCTCGCTCTGGGCGCCCTGCCGGTCGTTCTGCTGCCGCTCGTTCTGCTGCCGGTCGCGTGGCGGCTGCTCGGTGCGTCGTTCGCCGGCGCCATCGGTGCGGCGCTCGCCGGCGGACGGGTCGGCGCTGCGTTCGGCGTGTTGCTGACTGTGGCCCGCGCGCTCGGGAGCCGCAGCGCCGCCCGCCGAACCGTTGGCCGAGCGGGCGGCCTGGATCGCGGCGACGAGATCGCTCTTCTTCACCTTGGCGGTCGGCAGGCCCATCCCGCTCGCGAGCTGCTGCAGTTCGGGCAGCAGCATCGTGCTGAGCGATCCGCGCCTGGCGCGGGCCGGGTCGGGCCCCCCGGCGCCACCGTTGGTGGCCGCGGCCGCGGCCGGCCTCGATTCGCTGGCCGCAGGCAGGGTCTGCTCCTGGGTGTCTGTCACGTGGTGTCGGAACCTTTCGGAAGTGGTCTGCGCACGCAAGCGCGCGGCACGACCCGTTGCACGGGGTACCGGCCAAAACCGGATCGATCCCGTTCTCCCGAGCCTGTGCCCGTGAGGCACTTCGGCTCGGTGAGCTCCTGTGGTGAGTCAGCTCCCGGCCACTGAACCGCTCCGGCCGGCTGGACTGTGGTGAGCGCCGATCAGAACGAGGGAACGGGCTGGGCGCGTACCGAGACATCGGTGGCGCCGGGACTGACAACGATGAGCCTAGACGCTCATATCAGCTGCAGCAACACCCGGGGCCGGCGTGGTGTTCCCGGCGTGTCGCGGGCAGCTCACCGGTAGGGCGCGAGTTGGGCCCCGCGCTCGGCCACGTCGAGGGCGTGGACCTCCCAGCCGGACGGGGCGCGGCTGCGCGCACGATCGAGCTCCGCCTGATCTTGCGCCAGGACGAGGACGGTGGGCCCGGCACCGGAGATCACCGCCGCGAGAGCGTCGGCCCGTAGCTCGTCGACGAGTGCCGCGCTCTGCGGCATCGCAGCTGCCCGGTAGCCCTGGTGCAGCCAGTCCTCGGTTGCCGCGAACAGCCGTTGCGGCGCGGCGGACAGGGCGGCGACGAGCAATGCGGCTCGTCCGGCGTTCGCGGCCGCGGCGCCGTGCAGGACGCTGTCGGGCAGCAGCGCGCGGGCCCGCGCCGTGGACGCCGCGAACGGCGGGACGAGCACCACCGGGCGGATCCGCGGGTCGCAGTCCAGCCGCAGGGCCTGCGCACCGGCAGCGTCGGTCCAGGCGATCGTCAGCCCGCCGAGCAGGCAGGCGGCCGCGTTGTCCGGGTGGCCCTCCAGGTCCGCGGCCAGCGCCAGCACCGCAGCGTCCGGCAGCACCCGCTCGCCGCCGAGCACGAGAGCACGCGCGAGCAGCACGCCCGCAACGACCGCGGCGGCGGACGAGCCCAGCCCGCGCCCGTGCGGAATCCGGTTCGCGCAGGAGAGTTCGAGACCACGTGGCTGGCCGCCCAGCCGATCGAAGGCCGCGCGCATGGCCCGCACGACGAGGTGGGACTCGTCGCGGGCCAGCGCGGCGCCCTCGCCGGCGATGTCCACGCGCAGCCCGTCCTCACCTGCGCGCACCACGACGTCGTCACAGAGCCCGAGCGCCAGGCCCAGGGCGTCGAAACCGGGCCCGAGGTTGGCGCTGGTTGCCGGGACCCGCACGCGCACCGGACCGGCCCGCAGCGCCGGTCTCACGACAGTCCGAGCCGTGCCGCGGCCGCGTGTGCGTCGACGGGCACCGTGATCGGCTTGGGCGCGCCGGAGATCGCCCAGTCCGGGTCCTTGAGCCCGTTGCCGGTGACGGTGCAGACCACCGTCGCGCCTCTCGGCAACCGGCCGTCGGCCGCGGTGAGCAGCAACCCGGCGACGCTGGCCGCCGACGCCGGCTCGACGAAGACCGCCTCGCTGCGGGCCACCAGCCGGTAAGCCTCGAGGATCAGCTTGTCGGTGACGGCGTCGATCAACCCGCCGGATTCGTCGCGCGCCTGCTCGGCGAACTGCCACGAGGCCGGGTTGCCGATGCGGATCGCGGTGGCGATGGTGGTCGGCGTCAGCACCGGGGTGCCGTTGACGATCGGCGCCGCACCGGCCGCCTGGAAGCCGAACATGCGCGGGGGGGCGGCCACGACGCCGTCAGCCGCGTACTCGCGGTAGCCCTTCCAGTAAGCGGTGATGTTGCCGGCGTTGCCGACCGGGATGCAGTGAATGTCCGGCGCGCGGCCGAGGGCGTCGCAGATTTCGAAGGCAGCCGTCTTCTGCCCCTCGATGCGGTACGGGTTGACGGAGTTGACCAGGGCCACCGGGTAGTCGATCGCCAGCTTGCGGGCCAGTTCCAGGCAGTCGTCGAAGTTGCCGTCGACCTGCAGCAGTTTCGCGCCGTGCACCAGAGCCTGGGCCATCTTGCCGAGTGCGATCTTGCCCTGCGGCACCAGCACCGCGCACGACATCCCGGCCCGCACGGCGTATGCCGCCGCGCTGGCCGAGGTGTTGCCGGTGGACGCGCAGATGACCGCCAACGCGCCCTCCTCGGCGGCCTTCGAGATCGCCATCGTCATGCCCCGGTCCTTGAACGACCCGGTCGGATTGGCGCCTTCGACCTTGAGATAGACCTCGCACCCGGTGCGCTCGGACAGCGTCCCGGCCGGGACGAGCGGCGTACCGCCCTCGAACAATGTGACAACAGGTGTCGCAGCGTCCACAGGCAGGCGCTCACGGAAGGCTTCGATGATCCCCGGCCACACGCGATTCGACATCGGCATCTCCTAGTCGGCGGCCATGCCCTCGACCCGCATCACGCTGGCCGCGCGGCGCACGAACGGCATACCGGCCAGGCGATCCACCGTCTGCGACAGTGCCTCGTCGCTCGCGCGGTGGGTCACGAGCACCAGCGTCGCAGCGTCGCCGCGGCCTTCCTGCCGGACCGTCTGGATGCTGACGCCCTGCTCGGCGAACGCGCCGGCAACCGCGGCGAGCACGCCCGGCTGGTCGGCGACGTCCAGCGCCACGTGGTAGCGCGTGCCGACGGCGCCCATCGGCTGCACCGGCAGGTCGGCGTACGCGCTCTCCCCCGCGCCGCGGCTGCCGTTCACCCGGTTGCGGGCGACCGCGACGAGGTCGCCGAGCACGGCGCTCGCGGTCGGCGCGCCACCGGCGCCGCGCCCGTAGAACATCAGCGATCCCGCCGCCTCGGCCTCGACGAAGACCGCGTTGTACGCGTCCCCCACGCCGGCCAGCGGGTGGCTGCGCGGGATCATCGCCGGGTGCACCCGCACCGCGACCCGTTCGATGTCATCCGCGCCGCAGGTGCGCTCGCAGATCGCGAGCAGCTTGATAGTGCAGCCCATCGCGCGGGCGCTGGCGACGTCGGCGGCACTCACCTCGCCGATGCCCTCGCGGTGCACGTCTGCGGCCGTCACCCGGGTGTGGAACGCGAGCCCGGCGAGGATGGCGGCCTTGGCCGCGGCGTCGAATCCGTCCACGTCGGCGGTGGGGTCGGCCTCGGCGTAGCCCAGCGCCGTCGCCTCCACCAGCGCCTCGTCGAAGCCCGCGCCAGTGGCGTCCATGCGCGACAGGATGAAGTTCGTGGTGCCGTTGACGATGCCCATCACCCGCGTGATCCGGTCGCCGGCCAGCGACTCGCGCAGCGGGCGCAGCAGCGGGATCGCACCGGCAACCGCCGCCTCGTAGTACAGGTCGACGCCGGCCCGCGCCGCGACGTCGTGCAGCGTGGCGCCGTCCTCGGCCAGCAACGCCTTGTTGGCGCTGACGACGCTCTTGCCGGCTGCGAGGGCCGCGAGCAGCAGCGAGCGTGCCGGTTCGATGCCGCCGATGACCTCGACGACCAGGTCGACGTCCGCGCGCGACACCAGCGCCTCGGCGTCGGTCGTGAGCAGCTCGAGCGGTACGTCGGCATGCCTGGCCGGGCGGCGGACCGCGATGCCGGCCAGCTCCAACGGCATGCCGATGCGCGCGGCGAGGTCGTCGGCCTGCCCGTGCATGAGCCGCACGACCTGTGAGCCGACCACGCCGCAGCCGAGCAGCGCCACGCGCAACGCGTCCGCCATCCTCGCTACGCCTCCCCCGGCCAGCCGGTGTCCAGGCGCAGGACGTCGTCGTCGCTCTCGCGGCGGACGAGCACCGTCGACGCGCCGTCCTTGACCGCGACGACCGGCGGCCGCGGCACGTGGTTGTAGTTGCTCGCCATGCTGCGGCAGTACGCCCCGGTGGCGGCAACGGCAACCAGGTCACCGGGACGCACGTCGCCGGGCAGCCACGCGTCACGCACGACGACGTCTCCGCTCTCGCAGTGCTTGCCGACCACCCGGGCCAGCTGTGGCGCGGCCTTCGAGGCGCGGTTGGCCAGCACGCAGGTGTAGTCGGCGTCGTAGAGGGCGGTGCGGATGTTGTCGCTCATGCCGCCGTCGACCGAGACGTAGCTGCGGGTCATGCCGCCGTCGAGCATGACGGGCTTGACCGTCCCGACCTCGTAGACGGTGATCGTGCTCGGCCCGGCGATCGCGCGGCCGGGCTCGACCGACAGGCGCGGCACTCGCAGGCC
This sequence comes from Jatrophihabitantaceae bacterium, assembly GCA_051000395.1. GTDB lineage: Bacteria > Actinomycetota > Actinomycetes > Mycobacteriales > Jatrophihabitantaceae > JBPCOI01. The sequence goes on along the minus strand of JBPCOI010000068.1, from coordinate 8,836 downwards.
GGCCGCGCGGCATTCGCGTTCCACGATCGCGACGAGACGTTCGACGGTCTGCTTCGGTGCCTCGGGATCGTCTCCGGCGACGTAGGCGATGCCGAGGCCGCCCCCGAGGTCGAGCTCGTCGACCTCGACGCCGTGCACGTCGCGGATAGCCGCTGCCAGCCCGACGACGCGGTGCGCCGCGACCTCGAACGCGGCGGTGTCGAAGATCTGCGAGCCGATGTGCGAGTGCAAGCCGGCCAGCTCGAGCGACCCGCTCGCCAGCACGGCCGCGGCGGCCTGCGCGGCCGTCCCGCCACGCAGCGAAAACCCGAACTTCTGGTCCTCATGAGCCGTCGCGATGAACTCGTGCGTGTGCGCCTCGACGCCGACTGTCACTCGGACCAGAACCCGTTGCCGGACGCCCGCGGCCGCCGCGATCTCGGCCAATCGCCTTATCTCGTCGAAGGAATCAAGGACGACATGACCGACTCCGGCGTCGACGGCGAGCTGCAGTTCGGCCCGTGACTTGTTGTTGCCGTGGACGGCGAGCCGTTCGCGCGGGAAACCCGCGGCCAAGGCGAGTGCAAGCTCGCCGCCGGTGCACACGTCCAGGCCCAGTCCCTCCTCGGCGATCCACCGCGCGACGGCGGTGCACAGGAACGCCTTGCCGGCGTAGTAGGTGTCGACCCCTTCGGCCGCTGCATAGGCCCGTGCGCGCCCGCGCAGATCCTCCTCGTCCAGGAACAACGCCGGGGTGCCGTGCTCGGCGACCAGATCCGGCACGGACACCCCGGCCAGGCACAGCACGCCGCCGATCCGCGTCGCGGAACCCGGCCAGATCGCCGGGTCCAGGGCGTTGACGTCGGCGGGCACCGCGGCGGCGTGGGCTTCCGGCAGAACGTCCGCGTGCCGCGGCCCGGCCGGATGCGCGGAGCGGCTCACTACATCCGCTCCGGCGCCGAGACGCCCAGCAACCGCAGGCCGTTCGCAAGGACGATCCGCGTGGCCTCGCACAGGCACAGCCGCGCGGACGTCAGCTCGGTGGCCGGCTCGTCGCCCATCGGAAGCACCCGGCACGCGTCGTAGAAGCGGTGGTACGTGCCGGCGAGCGCCTCGAGGTAGTGGGCCACGCGGTGCGGGGCCCGCAGCTCCGCGGCCGACGCGACGACGCGCGGGAACTCACCGAGCACGCCGAGCAGATCGGCCTCGCGGGCGTGCGTCAGCAGGCCGAGCTCGGATTGCTCGTCACGCGTGATGCCCAGCTCGGCGGCGTGCCGCTGCAGGGAGGCGAGGCGCGCGTGTGCGTACTGGACGTAGTAGACCGGGTTGTCACTGGTCCTGCGCGTCCACACGTCCAGGTCGATGTCGATCGGCTGGTCGCTGGAGTAGCGCGCCAACGCGTAGCGGGCCGCGTCGGCGCCGATGTCCTCGACCAGGTCGGCGAGCAGGAGCCCGGTGCCGGCGCGCTTGCTCATCTTGACCGGTTCACCGTCCCGCACCAGGTGGACGAGCTGGCCGATCAGGATCTCCAGCGTCCGATCCGGATCGTCGCCGAAGCAGGTCGCCATGGCCCGCAGCCGATTCACGTAACCGTGGTGGTCCGCGCCGAGCATGATCACGGCCCGGTCGAAGCCGCGCTCACGCTTGTCGAGGTAGTACGCGCAGTCCTTGGCGAAGTACGTCCACGCGCCATCGGCCTTGACGAGCACCCGGTCCTTGTCGTCGCCCCACGCGCTGGTTCGAAGCCAGGTCGCGCCGTCGGCCTCGTACACGTTGCCCTGCTGGCGCAGGCGGGCCAGCGCCGCGTCGATGGCGCCGCCGTCCTCCAGGTCACGCTCGTTGGTGAACACGTCGAAGCGCACCCCGAAGCCGGCCAGCGACTGCTTGATCTCCACGAACATCAGCTCGACGCCATCGCGGCGGAACACCTCGGTCTGCTCGTCGGCGGACAGGTCCATCACACCGGGGTTCCGGGCCACCACGGACGTGGCGATCTCGTCGATGTACTGACCGGCGTAGCCGTCTTCGGGCACCGGCCGGCCGTTGGCAACCTCCCGCAGCGTGCGAGCGAATCGTTCGATCTGCGAGCCCGCGTCGTTGAAGTAGTACTCGCGGACGACGTCGGCGCCGCTGGCCTGCAGCAACCGCGCGAGCGCGTCACCGACCGCCGCCCAGCGCACCGCGCCGATGTGGACGGGGCCGGTGGGATTGGCCGAGACGAACTCGAGATTGAGGTTCTGCCCGGCGAGCGCCCCGCCACGGCCGTAGGCGTCGCCGGCCGCGATGACCGCGCGCGCGACACCGGCCAGGGCTTCGGCGCCCAGGGTGATGTTGAGAAACCCGGGGCCGGCGACCTCGACACCGGCAATTCCGTCGTGCTTGCGCAGCCGCGCGGCAATAGCCTCGGCAACCTCGCGGGCCGGCCTTGCGGCGGGTTTCGCCAGCCGCAGGGCGACGTTGGTGGCGTAGTCGCCGTGCGCCGCGTCCTTCGGCCGCTCGACGACGACCTCGCTCGGCAGCGATCCGGTGAAGTCCGCGTCGTCCAGGCACGCGGCCACCGCCGCACGGACGGCTGCGGACAGCTCGGCGGGGGTCACCCGGCAATCGTAGTGGCCGCCGCGGCCCGGATTTCCTCGCCTTCGCGGTGCCGGAGCACGTGTGCGGACAGGTTCTCAGGCCCGCGACCTAGACTTGGCGCGTTCCGCCAGTCCCGCCTGTTCCCGGCCGCGAGAAAGCAGACCCATGGCCCAGCGCAAGACTCCGTCGACCGCGTCGAACAAGGCGTCCGGGTCGCCGCCGAAGGTAGCCGGCCGGCCGCCGGCGAAACGGCCGGGAAAGTCGATCGTCAACCAGAAGCAGACGCCCTGGGGACTGATCATCACGACCGCCGTGATCGTGCTGTTCGCCGTCGGGATCGTCACGTTCGCGATCACCCAGCACAAGTCGTCTAACGGGCCGTCCTCGCCGAAGGCCCTCGCCGACTCCAGCGGTCCGGTGAACGCCGGCGACCGCTACTCGCAGCCGGAACTGCCTGCCGCCAAAGCGATTCCCGGCGTGACCTACACCGTCATCCCCGAGCACGAGCACGTCCAGGGGGTATTGACCTACCAGAACTCGCCACCGGTCGGGGGCAACCACAGCCAGTACTGGGCCGACTGCACAGGCACGGTCTACCCGAATGCGATCGCGAACGAGAACGCGGTGCACATGCTCGAGCACGGCGCCATCTGGATCACCTACAAGCCCGGCCTGCCGGCTGATCAGCTCGCCGTGCTGAAGAAGCTGGTCAGCGGTGTCGACCGCATGGCGTTGAGCCCCTACCCCGGGCTCAAGTCCAATATCTCGTTGCAGGCATGGGGTTATCAGCTGTTCGTCGACAAGGCGAGCGACCCACGAATCCAGGAGTTCATCACCGCGTTGCGCTACAACCCCAAGACGACGCCGGAGTACGGGGCGAGTTGCTCGCAGCCGAGCTTCATCCAGCACCCGAGCACGCCGGGACATCCGCTGTGGCTACCCGCGAGCTGACTGCGCACGCCGTCGCTCCGTCGGTGCCGTCGCTGCCGTCGGCGCCATCGGTGCGCTTGCGGCTGGTGCTCATCGCAATGCTCGCGGCAGCGGCCGTGGTGGTCGCCGCAACTGCCGGCTGGCTGGTCCGCGGCGGCGATGGCGTTGCGGCGGCGGGCGGGGTCAGCGCATCCTCCGTCGACGCGGGCTTTGCGCGCGACATGTCCACCCATCACACCCAGGCCGTGACGATGGCCGGTTACGAGCGCGACAACACCACGAACCCGTCGCTGAAGCTGCTGTCCTACGACATCGAGACCTCCCAGCAGTTCCAGCTCGGGCAGATGTCCGGCTGGCTGGACGGGTGGGGCCTTTCGCGGGAGTCGTCGCTGCCGCGGATGGCGTGGATGGGCGGCCAGATGCACATGCAGAGCGACGGGCTGATGCCTGGCATGGCCACGCCGGCGCAGATGAGCAAACTGATCACGCTGCACGGCAAGGCCTTGGACGTGCTGTTCCTGCAGCTAATGATTCACCATCACCAGGGCGGGCTTCCGATGGCGCAGTACGCCGCCGCGCACGCGACGCAGCCCTACGTCCAGGTCACCGCGCAGGCGATGATCAGCGTGCAGAGCAACGAGATCATCGAGATGGAGCAGCTGCTGCGGCAGCTCGGCAGCGCGCCCCTGCCCCCGCCGCAGGGCTAATCGTGCCCACCCGACGGGCCCGTCGCCGCTGCTAGGCTGGCCGCGTTTGCCGCCCCCGTAGCTCAGGGGATAGAGCACCGCCCTCCGGAGGCGGTGGCGCAGGTTCGAATCCTGCCGGGGGCACCACGCTACAGGTCCCGAATTACGGGGCCTGTAGCTGTTTCTGGACTTGTTCCATGATCACGAAAAGGGCCGCGGATACACATCGGGTACACATCAGGATCAATCTTGCGTACTTGTTTCGGCCATTTTATGTCCAATCGCGACGTCGTTCGATTTTCGCGCGCGACACCCGATGAACCCGAACAGCCGGGATTGTTCGATTCCAGGAAGAGATCCCCCCGGGCTCACCGGAGCTGGCACGGTCAGCCGCGATCGCCGAATCGGTGCGAAGGCCCAGTAGTGCCGACGTTGGGGAGGCCGTGGTTATGCGCGGGCGCTCTTTGAGCCGATGGTGTCGGCTAGAACTCGCTGGCGCGACGGAGGTTCGCGGGCCGCCCGTCCGGGTCGAGAAGCATTCGGTACAGCGGTGTGGCCCAGGTGCGGGTGCGGCGGGAGAGGCGTGGGGTGCTGTAGGGGCGCAGCCGTCCGGGCGGCCGAGGACCGGTCTGTCCGATGTCGTGCCAGCTTTGCAGTGTGGCGGCGCTGTCGGCGAAGCGGTGGAAGGCGCTGCCGGGGTCGAGCAGGTCCGCGTCCTCACCGGATGCGCGGTCGAGGTGCTCGCGGGCCAATTCCAGCCGCAGTTCGCGCGCGAATTTCCTAGCACCGTCGCCGAATCTATCGATCACGAGGGGTTCGCGTTCGTCTGACTCGTCGTCCACGACGGCGCAGGACAGTTCCGAATCGTGGGTCCAGGATCGCCGGTTCACGTTGTCCGAGCCGACCGAGGCCCAGACGTCGTCGACGACGCACACCTTGGCGTGGACGTAGACCGGCGTGCCGGCGTGGTTCTCGACTCCGTAGACCGCGACCCGTTCGCCGCCGGCGGCGTAGATCTCGTCCAGGGCCTGTTGACGCCCGATCAGGTTGAGCGGCAGGGAGAGACGGCCGTCGTTGTCGGGGTAGTGCGGGATGACGGCGATCAGGTGCAGTGTCGGAACGGCGCGCAGCGCCTGAACGAAGCAGTCCACGATTTCGGTCGACCACAGGTACTGGTCTTCCATGTAGATCAGGCTGTGTGCGCGGGCGATGACCTTGTTGTAGCCGCGCGCCACGCTGCGTTCGCCGTCCGGTGCGAACGGGTAGCCGTGGCGGCGGTTGGGATAGGTGCGCAGCAGTTGAACGGCCTCGGCGCCGCGCCCGGCCGGGTCGGGCAGCCGAGGCGGCAGTGGGCCGGCGCGGCGTTCGTCGCGTCTGATGAGCTCGCTCAGTCTGTCGATGGGGTTGCGGGTCAACGGGTGCGGGTCGGTCCATCGTTCCCGGAAGACGGTCTCGACATCGGCGACGGCGGGCCCGCGCACCGCGAGCTGGATGTCGTGCCATGGCGGACGCGGGCCGTAGACCGCGGCGATCGGTTGCGGCTGTGGATCTCCGTGATGGTGCGGCCCGTCGTTTCTGCTGTGACACAGATCGATGCCGCCGACGAATGCCACGTCGAGCTCAGGTCGTCCCGGGTGACGCAGCACAACGAACTTCTGATGATGGGAACCGCCGGGACGCACCCGCATGTCCAACAGACACTGCCCGCCGGCGGCCTCGATCTCCTCTCCCAGATGGCGGTTCTGCTGCTCGCTGAAGGCGAAGCGGTCCAGATGCGAACGCCAAACCAACCCTTTGACGACGACCCCTCGGCCCGCCGCCGCGCAGAGCACCCGCGATATCTCGCTGCCCGCACCAGCCAGGCGCTCGTCGGGGTCCCCGCGCCAATCGGTGAACAACAGCAGGTCACCGGATTGCATCAGCCCGACACTGCGCAGCAGCTCAGGGAAGTACGCCTGTCCGTGGATCAGCGGTGTCACCGAGTTGCCGGTCGACCATGCCAGCCCGTCATCGCGCCGGCGATCCAACTCGGTGGCGTCGTTGCCGCGCCCGGACGCGCTCAAGAACCATTCAGCGGCACCCACCTAACCATCTAACCGCGCGGGTCAGTCCCAGCCACGCATCGAGCGCTGCAGTATGCGCGATTGGCGCCCGAGCGCCTCGACCCGTCGCGGCGGCGGGACGACCGACCCGGCGGGGCCGCGCCGCGGTGGGACGCCGATCAGAAGGCGTTTGGCGTCGTGCTGGGTTTCCGGGCGGGACGAGCGTTCCCACGGGACGGACTGCGGTAGGGAAAGACGTTGTGCGGGGTGCTCGGTGCATGACCGCCCGGGCAGATGTCAGGTTTTGGCCCAGCGGGCTACAGCGAATCCGAAGAGCCCGAACGCAACGAGCCCGAGGGCAAGTGCCCCGAGGAGCCATGGCCCGTAGGCGCGGTCGGCGAGCGTTCGCAGAGCGCCGTCCAGACCGGTTGATTTGCGGGCGTTGAAGGTGAGCGCCGCCACCACCACGAGGGTGCCGGCTATCGAGAATGCGATGCCGCGCGCGGCCGTGCCCACGATCCCCAACCCGACGACGACGGTGCGGGCGGGGCCCGTCAGTTCGTTCATCCGCAACTGCTTCTCGAACTTCTTCCGTACCCCCTCGACGATCATGCCCAGGCCGGCCAGCACGACGATCAGCCCGATCAGCCCGACTGCCCAACGGCCGTAACTGTGCTTCATGACCCGGGCGGTCAGCGTCTGCTGCTGCTGGGATTGGTCCTGCTGGGCGGTGCCGACGATGAAGCCGACGGTCGACACGGCGAGCGCGGCGTAGACGATCCCGCGCACCAGGGACTGCGCGCGGGGACCCGCCTTCTTGCCTTCGGCGGCAGTTCCGAAGGCTGCCTCACTCAGACGCCAGACGGCGTAGGCGGCGAAACCAATCGCGAGGATCCACAGCAGCACGATGCCGTAGGACTGCTGGGCGATGTCGCCCAGTGCGCCGCGCTGGTTGGCTTGATGGCTGCCGTGACCCCGCGCGATCTGGATGGCGAGCCATCCGATGACGAGGTACACGAACGCTCGGGCCGCGAGCCCGAAGCGGGCCAGACCAGCCATGGTCTTACTGTTCGATGCGCGCCTCGCGGTTGATCCGACTTGTGTCATGGCCCCCACTGCACTCTCATGTCACCGATGCCCAGCGTGCCGACGTTTTCCGACGGTTTCGCGTGGTGCAGTATCGCACCCGTTGCCTGGCTGGTTCACTTACTCGGCGTTGGCACGTCGCAGGAGTGGATCTTCGGGTTCACGCCCAGGTAGTTGAGCGGGCCGGCGAGGATCGTCACGAGGACGGTTCCCACACCGGCGCAGTTCGTGGAGGAACCGGAGTAGTAGTGCCGCTGGCCGGCTGCGATCGCGCCGATGATCAGCCACACCACCAGCACTGCAGCTGCGATGCGCGTCCCGCCCCCTCCCCGTTTCGTGCCCAGCCTGCCGCGTCGGCGCCTGGTTCTCATGCCTTACCTCCGCACCCGGTGACCTACTGCCGATCCGAGCAGAATGTGACGTGCAACACATCATCATAGCCCGATTTCCACAACGCGTCCGCACAGCGTCGATCTTGCTCGGAGAGGAGAGCGATCATGGTGTTCCTGTTGCGGTCGACCACGCATGCATCGAGGACCGTGGGACAGGCCGACGATCGCTCCCGCGCTGGATTGAAGTCGAGCGACCGTCTGTCCCCACGCGGCACGTGCCTCGTGTGGCAGCGAGAAGCCTCTGTCCTTCAACTCGTGCGGAGCGACTTGGACGGTGCCAACGTCCGCGACCTCGAACTCGACGCTCGCCCGCGGCACCGGACGACCGACCGGCCAGACAGGCGTGCCGCACCAGGCCTGCGCAGCCTGAGTCAGAGGCCAGACGCCGAAGGACTTGGCCTCAAGAGCTGGACCGTCATCCCTTCCAGTTGCGACATCGACGTGACCACGCCGCGAATCTAGTGCCGCGTCCAGTTGATCTGCGGTGGTAATCGCGTGTCGCTCTTGGCGATCCAGCTTGGGTGTTTAAGGCTGGCGCCGGAGGTGATGCGGCATGGCGAGGAAGCCGGAGATCTTCCTTCGTGATCTTGATCCGGACGAGGTGCAGCGACTGGTGAAGATCGCCCGGTCGACGAGGGACAGGGTGCGGCTGCGCCGTGCGGGCATGGCGTTGGCGTCGATGCACGGCCGGTCGGTGCCGGAGATCGCGGTGATGTTCGCCGCGAAGCAGGAAACAGTGCGGGAGCTGATCAAGGCGTTCAACGATCGGGGGTTCGCGGCGCTGGACCCAAAAGCACGCCGTGGGTCGATGCCGAGGATCGGCCCGGTGGCGGCACTCGAGCCAGGCGTGTGAACTGGGTGTTCTCAGCTCAGCTCAGCTCAGCTCAGCTGGGCAGGTTGAGGTCCTTGTCCTTTTCCGCCGCGTTCTGGCGCTCCTCCATCTTGATCGCGGCCTTGACCTTCTCCGGCTCCATGGCCAGGCTCACCGCGTAGTAGAAGATCACCAGACTGAACGCGGTAACTACGCCTAGCCTCGCTTATTCAGGTCGGTTCGCGTAGTGACCGCTGTCGCATGAGTCGATCTTGCTTGTGGTTGGGTGTGTTGTGGGCGTGGTTGATCGCCCGGGCTCGGTCCCGGGCTGTC
>JBPCOI010000001.1:0-4051 GCA_051000395.1 Jatrophihabitantaceae bacterium | reverse complement strand
GGCGGCGCTCAGGCGGTGGCGGCCTTCGCGCTGCGGCTGCGCGCTCGACCGCCGGACGACGCGCCACCGCCGCCGGGCGCCAACGGGGTGACCGCGGCGCTCGGGGCGCTGCCGCGTAGCAGTACGCGCGCGACGAAGTCGGGGTTGTCCCACATCGGCACGTGACCGATGCCGCGCATCATGACATGCGTGGCATGTGGCAGGACCTCCTTGGCGACCTCCGCTTGCCACGGGGGCAGCACCAGGTCCCGGGCCCCCCACGCGACCGTGACCGGGACGTCCGCGGCGATCTCGTCGGTGAACGGCGTGGCGGCGTCGAGCAGCAGGCGCAGCGCGGGGCGGGCGTAGGCGAACGCGCGGAAGTCGCCAAGCGCGTGGTCCGGCGAGACCCGGGCCGGGTGCGCCATCAGGATCCCGTACATGATCTTGCGTCCGGCGGCGCTGCGTGCCAGCCACTCCGCGCGCGGCCCGACGCGTTCCACGACCGCCGCCGCCGAGGTGAAGATCTTCCGCGTGTAGGCGAAGGACGCGTCGGTGCGCCAGAAGCCAGCCGGCGAGAGCGCGGTGACGCTGCGGGCGTCTCCCGCGGCGCCGGCCTCCAACGCGATCCGGCCGCCGAGCGAGTTGCCGGCCACGTGCGGGCGGTCGAGGTGCTGGTCGGCGAGGAACTGCTTGAACTCCGCACGCAACGCCTCGGCCACCGAGCATCCGTCCGGGCGAAACGGCGGGGACTGGCCGTGACCGGGCAGGTCGACGAGGATGACCTCGCGCTGCTCGGCGAGGCGCTCCAACACCGGGTACCACGCCTGGCGGCGGTGGGTGACGCCGTGCACCAGCACCAGCGGCTCGCCCGATCCGTGACGTTCACACGCCAGCATGCTGCCTCCTCGCCCCTCCCGGCACGCCTGCGCCGGACGAGCGGACGCTACCCCCTGCGGACCGCTTCGCCAGGGTTCTACCCGGCTGGCGCGCCCGCCAAGCCGGATCAGGCCATCGCCGTGCGCAGGTTGGCCTCGATCGCGTCCAGGAAGTCCTCGGTCGTGAGCCACGGGGCGTCCGGGCCGACGAGCAGCGCGAGGTCCTTGGTCATCCGGCCGCTCTCCACCGTCTGCACGCAGACCCGCTCCAGCGTCTCGGCGAAGCCGACCACGTCCGGCGTGCCGTCCATCCGGCCACGGTGGTGCAGTCCCTGCGTCCACGCGAAGATCGACGCGATCGGGTTCGTCGAGGTCGCCTTGCCCTGCTGGTGCTGGCGGAAGTGGCGGGTGACGGTGCCGTGCGCGGCTTCCGCCTCGACGGTCCTGCCGTCGGCCGTCATCAGCACCGAGGTCATCAGGCCGAGCGAGCCGAAGCCCTGCGCGACCGTGTCGGACTGCACGTCGCCGTCGTAGTTCTTGCACGCCCAGACGTAGCCGCCCTCCCACTTCAGCGCGGCGGCCACCATGTCGTCGATGAGCCGGTGCTCGTAGGTCAGGCCGGCCGCCTCGAAGTCCGCCTGGAACTCCGCTTCGTAGACCTGCGCAAAGAGGTCCTTGAACCGGCCGTCGTAGGCCTTGAGAATGGTGTTCTTCGTCGACAGGTACACCGGCAGCTTGCGGTCCAGGCCGTAGCGCATGGACGCGCGCGCGAAGTCCCGGATCGAGGCGTCCAGGTTGTACATGCCCACCGCGACCCCGCCGCCGGGGAAGTCGAAGACGTCGAAGTGCATCGGCTCACCGCCGTCCTCGGGGGTGAAGGTCATGGTGAGCGCGCCGGGGCCCGGCACGACGAAGTCGGTGGCGCGGTACTGGTCGCCGAAGGCGTGGCGGCCGATGACGATCGGCTTCGTCCAGCCCGGGACGAGGCGCGGCACGTTGCTCATCACGATCGGCTCGCGGAAGATTACCCCGCCGAGGATGTTGCGGATCGTGCCGTTCGGCGACTTCCACATCCTCTTCAGGCCGAACTCCTCGACGCGCGCCTCGTCGGGAGTGATGGTCGCGCACTTGACGCCGACGCCATGCTTCTTGATCGCGTTGGCGGCGTCGACGGTGACCTGGTCGTCGGTGGCGTCGCGGTGCTCGATGGACAGGTCGTAGTACTCGAGGTCGACGTCGAGGTACGGCACGATCAGCTTGTCCTTGATGAACTGCCAGATGATGCGCGTCGTCTCGTCGCCGTCGAGCTCGACGACGGTGCCCTGCACCTTGATCTTCGCCATGCGCCGCTACCTCCGGGTGAGTTCTCTTGGTATCAAGATATCTCGCGGACGGTGGGCGCGGGGCACCGGGGCGAGGGCGACCCATAGGGTGCTGGCATGACCGAAGTCCGCACGCCGTCCCCGACCGACCCCGCCCGTGCCGCCGGCAGGACCCCCACCGCCGTCGACGCCCTGGCCGACACGCACCTCACCGAAGCCGTCGCCCTCGACCCGATCGCGGCCACCTACCTCGGGATCAAGGGCTACGACGACCAGCTGCCGGACCTCTCCCCCGACGGGCTCGCCGCGCGCTCCGAGCAGCGCCGCCGTACCCTCGCCGCCCTGGACGGCGCCACCGCGGCCGACGCCAACGACCGCGTCACGCTCGCGGCGATGCGCGAGGAGCTCGGCCTGGCCGAGCAGTTGCGCGCGAGCGGTGCCGAGGAGTCGGCGCTGAACAACATCGCTTCGCCCGTGCAGGGCGTCCGCGAGGTCTTCGACCTGATGGCGATCGAGACCGCCGAGGACTGGGCCACCGTCGCCGCGCGGCTCACGCGCGTACCGCAGGCCCTCGCCGGTTACACCGCCTCGCTGCGCCTGGCTGCCTCGCGGGGCGACGTCAGCGCGGCACGGCAGGTGCGGGCAGCGGCGCAGCAGGCCGCGAAGAACGCCGGCAGCGACGGCTTCTTCGCGACGTTCGCCGCGTCGGCTCCCGAGGGCCTGCCACCGGCTGCCAGAGCCGATCTCGACCGCGGCGCGCGGGCGGCGGCCGACGCCTACGAGGCGCTCGCAGCATTCCTGCGCGACGAGCTGCCGGCCCAGGCACCCTCGGCCGACGCGGTGGGGCGCGAGAAGTACCCGCTGCACTCCCGCTCCTTTCTCGGCGCGGTGATCGACCTGGACGAGACCTACGAGTGGGGCCAGCAGGAGCTCGCCCGCATCACCGCCGAGATGCAGGCCACCGCCGAGCGGATCCTGCCCGGTTCCTCGGTCGCCGAGGCGATGGCGCACCTCGACGCCGACCCAGCCCGCAAGGTCCTCGGCAGGGACGCGCTCGTCGAGTGGATGCAGGGCAAGGCCGACGCGGCCATCGCGGCCCTTGCCGGGACCCACTTCGACATCCCCGAGCCCGTCCGCCGCATCGAGTGCCGGATCGCGCCGTCGGGCACCGGGATCATCTACTACACCGGACCCAGCGAGGATTTCTCCCGCCCGGGCCGCATGTGGTGGTCGGTCCCCGACGGAGTCGACGAGTTCGCCACCTGGCGCGAGCTCACGACGGTGTACCACGAGGGCGTGCCCGGCCATCACCTGCAGGTAGGGCAGACCGTCTTCCGCAGCGAGCTGCTCAACCGGTGGCGGCGCCTGGCGTCGTGGGTCAGCGGCCATGGCGAGGGCTGGGCGCTGTACTCCGAGCGGCTGATGGCCGACCTCGGCTACCTGGACGACCCGGGCGACTACCTCGGCATGCTCGACGGACAGTCCACCCGCGCCGCCCGCGTCGTGCTCGACATCGGGGTGCACTGCGAGCTGCTGGCCCCGGCCGAGGTGGGTGGCGGCGAGTGGACCTACGACAAGGCGTGGGAGTTCTTCGGCGCGCACTGCGCGATGGAGGAGAAGTCGCGGCGCTTCGAGCTCGAGCGCTACCTCGGCTGGCCCGGACAGGCGCCCTCGTACAAGATCGGCGAGCGGCTGTGGCTGCAGCTGCGGGAGGACGCCCGCGCCCAGGAGGGCGCCGACTTCGAGCTCGCGGCCTTCCACCGGCGCGCACTCGACATCGGGTCGGTAGGCCTGGACGTGCTGCGCTCGGCCGTGCTCGGCGACTTCTGAACGAATTCTGGAGTGCTTGCCCCGGCTCGCGATGAGAAAACC
>JBPCOI010000091.1:0-9342 GCA_051000395.1 Jatrophihabitantaceae bacterium | reverse complement strand
CCGGGGTGCTGTGTCGGAGGGAAGCCGGCCTGGGCGCTGGCGATGTCGAAGCCCACCACCCCGGGGGCGCGGGAGGCGACCCCGAGCTCGGCGATCTCGCGCGAGCGAGCCGCGTGCCGCATCGCCGTCACGATCGCGCCGACCCGGATCCGCTGGCCACGCGCCGCCGCCGCCGCCTCGCCGGCGCGAAAGCCGTCCAGCACCGCGTCCACGACCTGCTCGAGGGACAGGCCGCTGTCGGTGTGCTGCTCGGGAGCCCAGCGCACCTCGGCGTAGACGACGCCGTCGGCGGCGAGGTCCTCCGCCGCCTCGCGCGCCACCCTGGTGAGGGCGGCCGAGGTCTGCAGCACCGCGACCGTGTGCGCGAACGTCTCGAGGTAGCGCTCCAGCGAGCCGGAGGCCGCCGCCTCGACGAACCAAGCGCCCAGCTGCAGCGGCTCGGGCGTCGGCAGCGCCCGGTAGCCGATCTCACCGGCCAGCTCGACGATCGTCTCCGGGCGCAGCCCGCCGTCGAGGTGATCGTGCAGCAGCACCTTCGGTGCCCGCCGGATCGCACTTTCCCCAACTGCGGTCGGCATTCTCACACCCTAGTGATGCCCGCGCGTCCGGCCTCGAGCCACCCTCAACGCGGCGGCCCGAGCTCCTCACGTCCGAAGGCCAGCGGCAATACCTCGAGCATCGACTTGGGCCCCTCGACGGTGTCGACGAGCAGGTCCGGGCCGCCGTGCTCCCACAGCAGCTGCCGGCAGCGGCCGCACGGCATCAGCAACTCGCCGTGGAAGTCGACGCAGGCGAAGGCGACCAGCCGTCCGCCACCGGACGCGTGCAGCGCCGAGACCAGCCCGCATTCGGCGCACAGCCCGAGCCCGTAGGAGGAGTTCTCGACGTTGCAGCCGACGATCACTCGCCCGTCGTCGACGAGGGCCGCGGCACCGACCGGGAACTGAGAGTACGGCGCGTACGCGTGTCCCATCGCCTCGAGCGCCGCGCGCCGCAGTCCGGGCCAGTCCACCGAAGACGTCATGGGCCGACCGTATAGCGTCGGCGGACGTGTTCACCACGCGCCCGGAGTTGCAGGGCAGCTTCGGGATGATCTCCTCGACGCACTGGCTGGCCTCGGCGGCGGGCATGGCCGTGCTCGAAGCCGGCGGCAACGCGTTCGACGCGGCGGTAGCGGCCGGGCTCACGCTGCAGGTGGTCGAGCCGCACCTCAACGGGCCCGGCGGGGACCTGTCACTGCTCTTCGCGGGGCCGTCCACCCCGCCGACCGTGCTCTGCGGGCAGGGTCCGGCGCCGGCTGGAGCGACGATCGCCCACTACCGCGCGCTCGGGATGGAGCTCGTCCCCGGCTCCGGCCCGCTGGCGGCGGTCGTTCCCGGTGCGACCGTCGCGTGGCTCACCCTGCTGCGCGAGCACGGCACGCGGACGTTGCGCGAGGTGGCGCAGTACGCGTTGCACTACGCGAGGAACGGCATCCCGGTGCTGCCGCAGATCTCGGCCACCATCGGGCGCGTCGCGGAGTTGTTCCGCGACGACTGGACGACGTCCGCGGCGCAGTTCCTGCCCGGTGGCGACGTCCCGGCCGCCGGCTCGTGGCTGCGCAACCCGACCTGGGCCGCCACGCTGGAGCGCCTCGTCACCGAGGCCGAGGCCGCCTCTGCTAGCCGCGAGCAGCAGCTCGAGCACGCCGTCCGCTCCTGGTCGAACGGCTTCGTGGCCGACGCGATCGACGCATTCTGCCGCCTGAGCTGGCGCGATTCCTCGGGCGAGCGCAACGCCGGCGTGCTCACCGGCGATGACCTAGCCGGCTGGCAGCCGGGCTACGAGCGTCCCGTCACGTTCGATTTCCGCGGCTGGACGGTGTGCAAGACGGGGCCGTGGGGTCAGGGACCGGTGCTGTTGCAGCAGCTGGCGCTGCTCGACGGATTCGATCTCCGACCGGGGACCGGCGAGTTCGTCCACACCGTCGTCGAATGCGCCAAGCTCGCCTTCGCCGACCGCGAGGCGTGGTACGGCGACGCGGCCGAGGTCCCGGTGGACGCCCTGCTCGGCGTGAACTACACCACTGCGCGCCGCAGGCTGCTCGGTGAGCGCGCGGACGCCGAGCTACGACCGGGCAGTCCGGACGGGCGCGCTCCCCGGCTGCCCACCGTGGCCGCGGCCCCGGACCGCGACGACGGCGCCACGGCTGAACCGACGGTCTCGCGCGGCGGCGTGACCCGCGGGGACACCTGCCAGGTCAGCGTCGTGGATCGATGGGGGAACCTGGTGGCGGCGACCCCGAGCGGAGGCTGGCTGCAGTCCGCTCCGGTGATCGGGGCTCTCGGCTTCCCGCTCGGCACCCGGTTGCAGATGACCTGGCTGCAGGACGGCCTGCCTAACTCGCTTACGCCCGGGCGCCGCCCGCGAACGACCCTCTCGCCGAGCCTCGTCCTGCGCGCGGGCGACCCGATCCTCGCCTTCGGCACGCCGGGCGGCGACCAGCAGGACCAGTGGCAGCTGACGTTCCTGCTCAATCACATCGTCGGCGGCCTGAACCTGCAGGAGGCCATCGACGCGCCGACCTGGCACAGCACGCATTTCCCGAGCTCCTTCTACCCCCGCGAGGCCTTCCCCCGACAGGTCGTGGTGGAGGACCGAGTCGGTGCCGACGTGCTGGCCGATCTACGCCGCCGCGGGCACGACGTCGTGCGGAGCGCCCCCTGGTCCCTCGGTCGGATGTGCGCGGTCGGCCGCGACGGCCACGTGCTCAGGGCCGCCGCCAACCCGCGCGGCATGCAGGGCTACGCCGCCGGCCGTTAGCCGGGCTACCTGCCGGATCGCACCATGTGCTCTTGGGGAGGCAGCGCGGGCGCGTTGAGGACTGCCCGCACAAACGGGGCCGGGGGTCCTCCAGGTTGCACGGTCACGGGTCTGCAGACGGGGATGCCAGTCACCCTCATCCACCGCCTACGGATGAGGGAAGACCGCTTCGATGCGAGGACCGTCCGCCGACCAGAAGACCTTGTACGGCGGGGCAGCCCTCGCTCAACGACCACAAGACCCGTCGCATCGTTGATCGCCTGCGCCAAGCGCTCGCCGCGCACTACAGCGATGAGCACGGCGTGCTCTTCGATTCGCGCTCGTGGTTGATCACGGCACGACGTCGAGACTGGCGTTGAAACCCGCTCATCGAGGCGTGCCTCGTCCCACAGTGGATCGGCATGCGAGCAGCAAAGCGAGGCGTCGAGGAAGATCCGCGGCGTTTCGAGACGCAAACCGTCGATCCAGCGTCGAAATCGTGGCGTGGCCGCGAGGGCTGCGATCGGTGACCGGTGCAGGATGTAGGCATGTACTGCGCGTCTGTCGCCTATCCACTCGACGCCGAAGGCTTTGACTTCGACTACTTCCGTACCCGTCATGCACCGATGTTCGCCGAGATGCTCGGCGACAACTGCGTGCGGTTCGAAGTGCACCGCGGCCTTGCGACCCCGGGCGCCCCGCCGCCGCCGTTCGGCGCTGCTGCCTATTTCTGGGTGATGTCGCCGGAGGCGTTCGGCGCCGCGCTCGGTGAGCATGCCGCCGCGCTCTACGGCGACATCGGCAACTTCAGTCAGACACAGCCGGTACGCGGCTGGGCTGAAGTCACCTGACCGGGTGACGATCGGTCAGCGACCCACTTGCCGCTATTGGTCGTAGACGTCGCGTCGATGACCAAGCCTCACGACGACCACCAACAGCACGTCGTCTTCGACCGTGTAGACGATGCGGTGGTCGCCGACCCGAACGCGGAGACCGGGGCGCCCTCGGAGGGCGCGTGCGCTTGGCGGGCGCGGATCTTGGGCGAGCAAAGCGATCGCACCTTGGACCCGACGACGAACCTGAGGGTCAAGCTTGCGTAAGGCGCGGACTGCCGCCGGACGAAGCTCGATCCGATACGCGCTCACTCCCAGCCGAGGTCAGCCTTGACCTGCTCCCAGGGGATGTTCGGCCCCTCCTCGGCAATCGCCGCGTCGAAGGCCGCAACATCCTCTGCGTCTTCCAAAGCGGTCATCAGCTGCTCGTAGCGCTCGGGACTCACCAGCACCCCGGCCAGGCGGCCGCGACGCTGGACAAACACCGCCTCGGTACGTGCTGTCTCCATCGCGTCGGGCAGGTGGTCTCGCGCATCGCTGATGTTCATCGTGGCCATATCTGAATCGTACAGTTCACCACCTGGATCGTACAAGTAATGTCCGGACGACGATCCGCCAACGGTGACGACCTCGGGCTCGTCGGCACCTGATCGAAGGATGGCCGATTCGTCACCGAAGATTCCGCTTCCGGCGACACAAGTGACCCGGATGGGTGCGTGATCAGTGCCAGGACCCTGCATCCCGTCAGCTGCGGCGCTGAGCTGCCTGGACACCTGGCAGGCTGACGGCGTGACGGATCTTGGCCCCTGGGATGCCTTGCTGCCTTGCCAGGTGGCCGGGTTGTGGGCGCGACGGCGCGAACAGACACGCTGGTGGATCGCGGGAGGTTACGCGATCGAACTCTTCCTTGGCCACTCAGTCCGCGAGCACGGCGACATTGACATCCTGGTGCTCCGCCGAGATCAACACGTCGTGCACGAGGTACTTCCGGGATGGGATATCCAGGCAGCCGACGCGCCCGGACAGCTGCGGCCGTGGCCGCCAGCTGAGATCCTGCCCGAGCACGTGCACGACATCTGGTGCCGAGAGGGCTCGTCCGCACCCTGGCGGCTGCAAGTAATGCTCGATGACGCCGACGGCGAGGAGTGGTTCTCGCGCCGCGATCCACGGGTGCGTCGCCCCGTGCACCAGCTCGGCCGTGTGTCGCGGCAGGGATGGCCGTACCTCGCCCCGGAGGTGCAGCTGTTCTACAAGGCCACGTCGGCCGACCAACTCGCGAACGACGAGATCGACTTCACCGCCGCACTCCCAATGCTGGACCCGACGCAACGCGCCTGGCTCGACGACGCACTCAGCCTTACGCTGCCCAGCCATCCTTGGCGCCGCGCGCTCCACCCGTAGCCGCACGCACGCAGACCCCGCGCCACAGGCCCGCTGAACACTCCCGCTACGGGATTGAGCAAGAGACTCAATCCCGCACGTCGCGAACGGGTGTCGTCGCGCGCAAGCGGTTCGGCTTGCGGACGAGCGCCTGATGCCAGTCGCGGATGCTGCGTCTACACGACGAGCAGGGCGAGGTAGGCCACGCCCATGACTCCCCGGTAACCGCCGAAGTAATCGACCCGTTGTCGGCGGCACGGGCGTAAACCTGCCGGGACCGGCCTTGGTGCGCGCACGCTCAGGGCCTGCGCGGTACCCCGGTGCTGAGGCGGCGCCGGGCGAACGGGACGCGTGCGGTCGTCCAGACGACAGCAGCGCCGGCGACCGCTCCCGCGCCGACCAGGGCTGCACCCAGAGCGGCCGGGATGATCGCCGGCCCGGGGGCGACGTCCGCGGCCGGGCTGATCGTCGGCACGACGCCGACCTCCCCGACCGCGACGTTCGCGAGCGTCGCCGCGCCGGTCGACGTCGACATCCAGGCCGCGCAATAGAGCATGAACCGCGCCACCAACTGGATCCAGATGAGGATCGCCAGCAGCCCGGCGAACGGACCGGCGGTCGCGCTGTGCGCAGTGCTGGCGATCGTGTACGTCCCGGCGACCTTGAGCGCCTCGAAGCCGACCGCCCCGAGCAGGGTGCCGCGCAGGGCGAGTGATCGGGTCACCGCCACGCCCGGCAGTCGGATGAGCAGCCACCAGAAGATGATCATGTCGCCGAGCACCGCGAGCAGCAGGCCCAGCACCGTCACGAGCGCGTGCACGCCGGGCAGGCCGCCGAGCGTGAGGGCACGCAGGATCTCGCCGGTGAGCGCCGTCCCGACCACCGTAAGCCCGAGCGAGACGAGGATGCCCAGACCGAGCCCGGCGAGGACGCCCAGGTTGGCCAGCTTCTGCACGAAGAAGTTGCGGGACGCCGCTTTGCGCTCCCAGACCGCATCGATCGCCGCGCGCAGGTTGCCGATCCAGCCCAGTCCGGTGAGCAGGACACCGAGCAGGCCCACGATCCCGACGCTGGTCCGCGCCGCGATTGCGGTCTTGATCGATTCACGCAGCGTGGTGCCGACCGTCCCCGGGGCCTTGGTGGTGATGCGGTCGAACAGGCTCTGCAGCGTGGCCGGGTGGGAATGCAGCACGAAGCCGGTGACCGCGACCGCGAGCAGCAGCAACGGAAACAGGGCCAGGAAGCTGAAATACGTGATCGCGGCGGCGTACTGATTCGCGTTGGTGTCCTGCGTGCGTTTCCAGGCGGCGACGGCGTGGCGCACAGCCGGGCGCCGCGCCTTGACCGCCGCCCAGCGCGTGCCGGCAGCGTTCTTGGCGCGGACGAAGACGTTCATCGCGCGCCGAGTAGGAACTCGCTGCGCCACTGCCAGCGGCGCTGCGCGTCGCGGGTGAACAACACGAAATGCGAGACGGGAAAACGCGCGATGAACCCGGACAACCCGTCGTAGGCGCGGTCGAGCGCGTCGTCGCCCACGTCCTGCGCGACGGTGACGTGCGGGTGGTACGGGAACTCGAGCTCGCGCTCCAGGGGACCACAGCGGATCGAACGCTCCAGCAGCTCACAGTCGGCGACCCCGCGGGCCACCTGCACGAAGACCACCGGCGACGCCGGGCGAAACGTGCCCGTCCCCGCAAGATGCATGACGAAGGGCTGCGCGGCCGCAGCCGCCTCGGCGAGGTGTAGCTCGAGCTTGTCGAGTCTCTCGCGCGGAACCGGAGTCGGTGGCAGCAACGTGACGTGGGGCCAGATCAGGTCCGCGGCGGGGTCACCCACCCGGCGCCGCCACGTCGTCACGACTCTCGCGTGCGGCTGCGGGATCGCGATCGCGACGCCCAGCGTCACCTCGTCGGGCATCAGCTCACCGCTCGCCGCGCGGTGCCAGGAACCCGACCCGCCGGTACACGTCGGCCACCGTCACCGACGCCACGGCCCGCGCCTGCTGCGCGCCGGCCGCGAGGACGCGGTCCAGCTCGGCGGGGTCATCCAGCAGTTCGGCGGTGCGCTTGGCAAGGGGCGTCGTCAACGAGACGACGGCCTCGCTCACCGCCGCCTTCAGCGCCCCGTAGCCGCCGCCGGCGAGATCGTCCACCACGTCCTCGACCGGGCGGTCGCTGACCGCAGCGAGGATGCTCAGCAGGTTCGAGACGCCCGGCTTCGCGACCGGGTCGAAACGCAGCTCGCCGTCGGTGTCCGTGACCGCCCGCTTGATCTTTCGCGCCAGCGCGTCGGCATCGTCGAGCAGGTCGAGGGTTCCGGCGGCTGGCCGCGACTTGCTCATCTTCGCCGTCGGATCCTGCAGGTCGAGGATCTTCGCCGTCTGCTTCGGGATGAAGCCCGCCGGCACGGTGAAGGTCGGGCCGTAGCGCGCGTTGAAGCGCTGTGCGAGGTTGCGGGTGAGCTCGACGTGCTGGCGCTGGTCCTCACCGACCGGCACCTCGTCGGCCTGGTAGAGCAGGATGTCCGCGGCCATCAGCACCGGGTAGGTGAACAGGCCGACGGCGATGTGCTCGGAGCCGGCGCGGGCGGACTTATCTTTGAACTGCGTCATGCGGCTGGCCTCGCCGAACCCGGTCATGCACTCCAGCACCCAGCTCAGCTGGGTGTGTTCGGGCACGTGGCTCTGGGCGAATAGCGCGCAGCGTGACGGGTCGAGACCGGCGGCTAGCAACTGCGCGGCGGAGGCCCGCACGCGGGCGCGGAGCACCTCGGGCGCGGGGGCATCGACGGTGATCGCGTGCAGGTCTACGACGCAGTAGAAGACGTCGTGGCTGTCCTGCAGGGCGACCCACTGCTTGACGGCACCGAGGTAGTTGCCGAGGTGGAAGGACTCCGAGGTCGGCTGGATGCCGGACAGTACGCGGGGACGGGAGCGGTGCTCAGGTTTCGGCGCCATGACTCCCGATTCTGGCAGCACCGGGCGCATCGGTTCGTTCCGCGGTCGTGTCCTCCGCCGGCTTGGGAGTCACCAGCACCCGTGCGGCGCGGCGGCCGTCGACCTCGGTGACGTCGAGGCGAAAACCCGCTACCTCGACCTGGTCCCCGACCTGCGGCAGCCGGCCCAGCTCGGCCATGACGTAGCCGCCGAGGGTCGCGTACGGCCCGTCGGGCAGCTCCAGGCCCGAGACCTCGGCCACCTCGTCCAGATTGAGCTTGCCGTCGACGTCCACCGCGCCGCCGCCGAGGGGCCGCGCCTCGCGGTCGGCCGCGTCGTACTCGTCGCGGATGTCGCCGATCACCTCCTCGATCAGGTCCTCGAGGGTGACCACGCCGTCGGTGCCGCCGTACTCGTCGACGACGATCGCGAGGTGGTGGCCTTCGCGCCGCATCTCTGACAGCGCCGCGAGTACCCGCTTGGAGCCGGGCATCGCCTTGACCTCACGCGTGACGTCGCGCACCGTGCGGTCGCGGTCGGTGCGCGGGTCGCCGAGCAGCAGGTCACGGATGTGCACGAAGCCGAGCACGTCGTCGTGCCCGCGCCCGACGACCGGGTAGCGCGAGTGCGTCGACTCGCCGGCGATCTTGGCCGCCCGGCTGACGGTCATGGACGCCTCCAGGAACGTCACGTCGGTGCGCGGCACCATCACCTCGTCGATCGAACGCTCCCCGGCGGCGAACACGTCGTCGATCAGGCGCCGCTCGTCCGAGGACAGCGACTCGTGCGCGGCCACCAGCCCGCGTAGCTCGTCCTGCCCGATCGGCTCGCGCCGCGCCGTGGGATCGCCGCCGAGCAGGCGGACCACACCGTTGGTGGAGCGCGACAGCAGCCAGATGACCGGCCGGAACCCGCGGGCGATGCGGTTCAGCGGCGAGGCGAACAGAACTGCGGCCGACTCGGCGCGTTGCAGCGCCAGGCGTTTGGGCGCGAGCTCGCCGAGCACCAACGTCACGAAGGAGATGAGCAGCGTGACGCCGACGATGCCGATCACGCTGGACAGGCTGGTGTCGACGCCGCGAGCCACGAGCGCCTTCTTCGCCTGCTCGGACAGCGTCACCGCGCCGAAGGCGCTGGACAGCAAGGCGGTGGACGTGACGCCGATCTGCACTGCGGCGAGGAACCGGTTCGGGTCGCTGGTCAGTTTGGCGACGGCGGCACCGCGACGGCCGGTCTCGGCGAGCGCGCGCACCTGGCCCTCGCGTAGGGACACCAGCGCGATCTCGGCCGCGACGAAGACGCCCTCGATGACGATCAGCACCAGGACGATGCCGATGTAGAGCAGCGTCTGGCCGGCCACGACGCCGAGTGTAGGTGAGCCGGTACGCGGGGGCGGCGCTCAGGCGGTGGGGG